>NZ_JBHUOT010000029.1:0-1077 GCF_042686225.1 Flavobacterium notoginsengisoli | reverse complement strand
TGTATTCCAGGTTACCATCAGGAAGCCAGCGTGCCAGATCACCGGTCTTGTAAAGACGTTCACCGTCCCTGAAGGGGTTATTTACAAACTTTTCAGCCGTCAAGGATTCCTGGTTAAGGTAACCTCGACCAACTCCTATCCCACTAACCCATAATTCACCAACAACTCCTATCGGACATAAATTATCAAAACCATCCACAACATACAACGACATATTGGCAACCGGTTTACCGATTGGAACCACGACCCCCGAAGGGGCCTCATGCATAACATGAAGGCTCACGTCGTCTGATGCTTCGGCCGGTCCGTAAGCATTTACCACGGCAACATCCGGAAACAAAGAAAACCAGCTGCGCAATAAAGATGGTGTGGCCGCCTCTCCGGTAACCAGAAAATAACGTAGGTCTTCCAGACCTTTCCTTGAACCCGTTTCCAGTAAACTCAAAACATAGGAAGGCACCAACTGAAGATGGGTCACCCCATGAGCCGCCAAAGCATTTTGGAAATCATCCGCATCCAATATCATCTGCTCACTATAAACAACAATACGTCCTCCGCACAGCAATCCGCTGAGAAGCTGCCATACCGAGATGTCAAAGGTAAAGGGGGCCGTGAAGGCAACAACACTAGTGTTGTCCATATTTAAATCATCGACCATCACCAGAAGGTGGTTCAGCAGTCCCGCATGCTCAATCAAGGCTCCTTTCGGCCTGCCCGTACTTCCCGAGGTATAGATCACATAGCCCAATGAATCAGGACTATGGGAAATATCCAAGGATTCCTGCAGACAACCCGAATATACCGGCGAAGGACCATCCAAAACAACCAGGCTTATACCTTCTGACAACGGCATTAGCATTTCATGGTTCAATTGGTCGGTAAGCAGTAAAGTACATCGGGTATCTTCCAAAATATAAGAGATACGGCTCGCCGGATAATCCGGTTTGATCGGCACATACGCACCAGACGATTTCAAGATACCAAGTATTCCGACCAGCATTTCAACACTGCGCTCCAGACAGATCCCTACAAGGGTATCGGCAACAACGCCCCTACCGCGCAGGTAATGCGCAAGCT
>NZ_JBHUOT010000028.1:0-1119 GCF_042686225.1 Flavobacterium notoginsengisoli | reverse complement strand
TTCTGGAATCTCCAACCACACCAGATGAATTCAAATAATGGGCCAATTGATTGGATCGCTCGTCCAGTTCCTTATAAGACATCTTCCCTTCATTAAAAACAATCGCTGCTGCTTCAGGAGTTTTGATGACCTGCTCCCTGAATAGATCCACTACTGTTTTATCTTGAGAATAATCAAAGGAAGTGTTGTTAAAAACATGCAATAAC
This sequence comes from Flavobacterium notoginsengisoli, assembly GCF_042686225.1. NCBI lineage: Bacteria > Pseudomonadati > Bacteroidota > Flavobacteriia > Flavobacteriales > Flavobacteriaceae > Flavobacterium > Flavobacterium notoginsengisoli. Next base: position 913 of record NZ_JBHUOT010000028.1, on the reverse strand, counting down.
TGCTTTTCTTCCTCCAAAGTCAATATGGACAGACTATCGATTGGCTGAGTGATATCACTACAAATGCTTATCAACAACTCCTGGTAATGCATCAGCATACGATCGATAGTAGATTTATCAAATAAAGCTGTACTGTAATTTATTCCAAGTGAAATATCCGAATCACTCTCCGAGATACTCAGCATCAAATCAAATTGGGCTTTAACATTTTCAAATTCGTAACCTGAAACAGAAATGTCTTGTAATCCTAATTCTTCTGAATTTTTAGAAGAATTCTGTAATGCAAATAATACCTGAAACAACGGTGTCATGTTTCTGTCACGGGTGGTGACAACACGGTCAACAACCTTCTCAAAAGGTGCAAGCTGGTGGTCATAACCCCCAAGAGTGGTTTCCTTAACTCTTGCCAAAAGTTCCCTGAAACTTGGATTGCCTCCAAGATCACTGCGAAGCGCCAGGGTGTTCACAAAAAAGCCGATCATACCTTCAAGCTCCGACTGGGTACGGTTTGCTATAGGGGTTCCAACACAGATATCTTCCTGTCCGCTGTATCGGGACAAAAGAACCTTAAAGGCCGAAAGCATCAGCATAAATAATGTAACATCTTCTTTCTTGCAAAGCAATCTTAAAAGAGAGCAAATCTCATTATTCAGAGTTAAGGAAATATTCGCTCCTGAATTATCTTGGACAGAAGTGCGGGGATAATCTAACGGAAGTGCCAAAGTGGTTACCCCTTTTAGTTTTTCCTGCCAATATACTAACTGATCCTCCAAAACCGATCCCTCAAGATATTTGCGCTGCCAAATGGCGTAGTCGGCATACTGAAGAGGAAGTTCCGCAAGCATGGCTTCCCTTCCCGCCTGAAGCGAGCTGTAAAGCTCCATAAATTCATGGCTAAGTATACCTTCCGACC
>NZ_JBHUOT010000027.1:0-1310 GCF_042686225.1 Flavobacterium notoginsengisoli | reverse complement strand
TGAGTCGTCCTGAAATAGGTTGACAGGTTTCACAATATTAATTAAAACCAGTAAAGTTCTCTTTGCTGGTTTTTTGATATACAAAATTAGGTGTTTTCATTTTCAAGCTTAAATGCGGCCTTTTTTGATTATAGCATTCTATAGATTCTTTAATTAATTTATTTAATTCTACTGCTGATTTACATTTATAGATTAAAAATTCATGCTTTAAAATCCCATTGATTCTTTCTGCTAAAGCATTCTGATAGCAATCATATCCATCGGTCATTGATGGTTCAATATTGTTCTTTCTTAATTCATTCTGATAAATCTGGGAACAATACTGAAGCCCTCTGTCTGAATGATGTATAAGTGCAAGTTTGTTTTTTCTATTTTTAACTGCCATTTTCAGGGCTTTAACAACATTCTCTGCACTCATATCGTCACTTAAATGATAGCCGACAATTTTCCTGCTGAAAACGTCTGTAACTAATGAGAGATAATGGGTTCTTTCATATGATTTTACATAAGTTATATCACTTACAAAGACCTGTTCGGGCCTATGCACATTAATATCTTTTAGAAGATTAGGATATTTATGAAGCCAGTGTTTAGAAAAAGTTGTTTTAATATAACTCTTTGCAGGCTTTATAAGCAGCTGCTCTCTTTTTAAATACTTGAAAAATGCATCTCTACCGATTTTAATTCCATTTTCAGCAAAACAGTGCTCCAATAAAAAATAAAGTTTTCTTGTGCCTAATCTAGGCATTATTCTTCTTTGTTTTTCAACCAGTTCCCTAACTTTGAGCAATTGTTCTTCGCGTATTAGTAAACGTGATTCATGCTGATAAATCGATTGTCGGCTTATCCCAAATAATCTACAGGCATAGGACATACTTATTCCTTTTTCCTGCCGGATGCTTCTGATGGTTTGGGAGAAAACTTTTTTCTGATTTGAGTTCCATATTGACTGTCAGAAATATCAATCATAGTATTAAGAACCATGTTTTTCAGTTTTTCATCTGCAAGTTCTTTTTCTAATCTTTTGATAATCTGTGCCGGAGTTTCTTTTGATTTTGACATAAAAAGAAGATTAGGTTTGCTCCAGTCTAAGTTACCAAATTTTCGTAACCAAACCAAAACAGTGCTTCTTCCCTGTATTCCGTATTTTTTCTGCGCCTGCTTGTAAGTAAGTTCGCCTTTTTCTACCTGCGAAATAACGGCTAATTTAAAGCCTAAGTTGTAATCTCGCTGACTACGTCGCTCTTTTTTAAATTCTGGATTATTCATAAATAAGTCAATTTTATGTCAACTTATTTCAGGACGAGACA
>NZ_JBHUOT010000026.1:0-1555 GCF_042686225.1 Flavobacterium notoginsengisoli | reverse complement strand
TTCACCTGGTCCATAAGAGAAAGGGCGTTCTCGATCTCGCCCAGTTCTATCCTGTATCCACGGATCTTAACCTGGGCATCAGACCTGCCGATGTATTCCAGGTTACCATCAGGAAGCCAACGTGCCAAATCACCGGTCTTGTAAAGACGTTCACCGTCCCTGAAGGGGTTATTTACAAACTTTTCAGCCGTCAAGGATTCCTGGTTAAGGTAACCTCGGGCCACACCCACCCCTCCAATACATAATTCTCCTATGACACCTACCGGTAGAAGGTCGTGATACTCATTCAAAATATAAATCTGCGTATTATGAATAGGTTTACCAATAGGAATATTGGTCATTGGACTATTTGGTAATTGAAAATAGGCAGCAACTACAGTCGTCTCTGTTGGTCCATAATTATTACAAATATTAATATTAGTTGATTTATTTATACGCAATACATCTCCTCCCGTTAACACTGTAGTGTGAGGCAAAGGTATTTCTTGATCTATAATAGTCTCACACAACAATGTAGGAATATAAGAATGTGAAATGGCATTTTCATTCAGGAACTTTGAAAATGTATCCAAATCATATCGAAATTTTTCAGAAACAGGATATAGACTAGCCCCAAAAAGTAAATATGGGTAAATCTCCCAAACACTGGCATCAAAACCAATTTGAGAAAACAAACTACTCCTGCTTTTTTCAGTAACAGAATATGCTGTTTTATGCCAAAAACACAAATTAACCAAGTTCTTGTGTTCAACCATAACTCCTTTAGGCATACCTGTACTACCTGATGTATAAATGACATATGCTAAACTATCAGCCTTTACATTAACCTGAGGTAAATCATTATTACATTTAAAAATATCCTCTTCAAAAGAGTTTAGAAATAAGACATCTATAATTATTGTACAATTACTATCTTTCTTTATATGTGCTTTCCTTTCTTCCGGATAATTAGGATCAATAGGAATATAAGCTGACCCTGTTTTTAATATTGCTAAAAACGAAATAATTAATGAATCACTACGATCCAAAACAACACCGATCAGATCTCCTGTTTTGATATTCCAACTATTCAATAAATAATGCGCAAGCTGATTGGAACGTTCGTCCAATTCACGGTAGCTCAATTGCTCTCCCTCGAAGACAACCGCTATCGCATCAGGGCTCTTTACCACCTGCTCCTCGAACAAATCAACAACCGTCCTATCCAATGGATAATCAACACCTGTGGCATTGAAGACATCTAGAAGCTGGTGCTTCTCCTGGGCGCTCAACATCGACAAACTGCCGATAGGCTGGGATGCATCAGCCACGATACCAGCCAATAACTGCTCATAGTGCCCCAGCATCCGCTCGATGGTAGGTTTGTCAAATAAAACCGTACTGTAATTTATTGCCAATGAAATACCCGAAGCATTCTCTGAAACATTTAATGTCAGATCCAACTTGGCTGTATTTCTTTTGAAATCATATCCTGAAATACTGATGTCCTCCAGACTTAATTCTTCTGTTCCATCCGAAGTGTTCTGCAGGGTGAACATAACCTGGAACAAAGGCG
>NZ_JBHUOT010000025.1:0-3051 GCF_042686225.1 Flavobacterium notoginsengisoli | reverse complement strand
TGGTTCCCCTGCTTTGGGTTGAACTGGATTCGATGCCCTTGACCTCGAACGGCAAGCTTGACAGGAAGGGACTTCCCGACCCGGACTCCTCGGAATTGTCCAGCAGGGAATATGTTTCCCCTGGCAATGAAACGGAAGAGAAACTGGCCATCATCTGGCAGGATCTTCTTGGTTTGGACCAGGTTGGGATCTATGACAATTTCTTTGAAATAGGAGGGGATTCAATTATTTCGATTAGATTAATTTCGAAAATAAATGAAACTTTTCATCAACGTATTCAATTAAAGGATCTTTTTAAATATGGAAATATACACAGTTTTTCTGCTTCCGTTTTAGATAAAAGCGGATATGATCCTAAATTAGAACAATCTTATGAAAAAGTTGAATCAGATATATCTACGCTGCGTTTATCTGTAATGAATTCTTTGACAGATCTTGATTCTTTGGAAGATGTTTACCCTATGACCGATGTCCAACAAGGTATGATTATGGAATCATTACTAAAGCCTGGTTTGGCAGTTTTTCATGATCAGATGGTGTTTCCTTTTAAAGATCAATTTTTTGATAATGTTGTATTTCATAAAGCTATTACTTTATTAATTGAAAAACACTCTATATTTCGAACACGTTTTAATATTTCTGATTATGATCAACCCGTTCAGATTGTATATAGAACAGTTTCTTTTGATATAGGACAAACAGACTTAAGTTTATTTAGCAAAGAGGTACAAAAAAAGAGAATTGAAGAATTTCTTGCATCAGAAAGAGAAATTCCTTTTAAAGTTGAAGAAGGATCCTTATATCGTTTTAATATTTTTAATATTGATTCATTTAATAAGATATTTGTATATCAGTTTCATCATGCCATTATGGATGGCTGGAGTGTTGCCTCATTTGTTACCGAACTTCATAAAACTTACTTTGAATTAAAAAAACAAAATGACTATTTACCATCAGTAATTACTTGTAGTCAGCGTGATTTTGTCATTAAAGAGTTGGTCGCCAAGCAAGATGTTGACGCAATCGATTTTTGGAAGAGAGAGTTATCTTCATATAAATATTTGGATGTTTTTTTAGAAGAAACAGAAGTATCATATTATTATAGTAAAAAATATGATCTTTCTTTTTTGGGTAATTTGCGGAAACAGTGTAAAGAATATAATATAACTTTAAAGACGGTATTTTTTGGAGCATATATTTATGCATTGCACATGCTCACTCGTGAAGATGAATTAACAATTGGATTAGTTTCTAATAATCGCCCGCTGATTAAAGATGGAGATAAAGTTTTAGGATGTTTTTTAAATACTTTACCTGTTCGTTACATTTTTCAATCAGATGAAAGTTGGTTATCTTATTTTAAGAGTATTGAAAAGAAGATCGATGACGTAAATCTTTATGGTCATTTAACTTTCTTTGAAATAAAACATCTTGTTGGAATAAATAATGAAGATTCTTTTTTCGATGTATTATTTAATTACATTGATTTTCATGTATATGACGAAATCGCTACGGAAAACACTTTGACAAATAATTTGGCTAATGAAAATATTTATAAAGAGAATTTAAATATAGCTTCTTTTGAGCGAACTAGTTCGAGTTTAAATTTAACGATAAATTTAACTGGAGGAGCTGGAGTTGAATTCGAATATGCTTTGCATAAAGACTTCAAATCAAAAGTTTCCCTAGAGCGCTTTCAGAGCTATATTGATAATACTTTGCATTGTTTTAATGAAAAGATTAATTCTACTGTGAGTATGAATCAAATTTTATCGAAAGTAGAATTTAATCAACTCACAAAAACTTTCAATGATACTTTTTTTTCCTATCCAAAACATACTACAGTAGTTGACTTGTTTTCAGAACAAGTTAGAAAGAATCCTCAGGCTATAGCAGTAATATATGAAAATAAAGAATTAAGTTTTCAAGATTTAGATAAGCTTTCTAACCAACTTGCAAGATATTTATTATCTACTTATGACATACATTCAGAAGGTTTAATTGGAGTTGTTCTAGATCGTAGTGATTGGTTAATTGTTTCATTTCTGGCTATATTGAAAACAGGTGCAGCTTATGTGCCAATAGATATTAATTATCCTGAAAAAAGAAAAGAATATATAAGAAGCGACATAAATAGCCGCATCATTATAGACGATCTGTTACTGAATTCATTTCAAGCAAATAGTTCTAATTTTTCAGATGATTTGCTGGAGGTTACTATAAATGACAATGATTTAGCATATGTCATTTATACTTCTGGGAGCACCGGTAAGCCAAAAGGGGTGATGATTGAGCATAAAAGTATTGTAAATACAATTTTATCGCAAATATCTTCTTTCTCTATTAACAATAATGATAACTGTTTGCAGTTTGCGAGTTCTTCATTTGATGCTTCCATATGGGAAATTTGTATTTCGCTTTTTAGCGGATCTTGTTTATATATTATAGAGGAAGAATCAAAATCAGATACTGGCTTTTTTAAAAATTTCATAATTAGCAATTCGATTACTTTTGCGACTTTACCACCGGCATTCTTGCAATTGTTAGAAGTTGAAGATTTAAAGGGTATAAGAACTTTAGTTACAGCTGGTGAATCGATAGCTTTAAGAATAGCGAAAACATTTTCCAAACACTGTAATTATATTAACGCTTATGGTCCTACTGAGACGAGTATTTGTGCTACTACATTTAATGGGAATATTGGCGACCTTGTTCCTATTGGTAAACCTATTCATAATACGCAGATTTATATTTTGAATGAGTATCACGACCTTCTACCGGTAGGTGTCATAGGAGAATTATGTATTGGAGGTGTGGGTGTGGCCCGAGGTTACCTTAACCAGGAATCCTTGACGGCTGAAAAGTTTGTAAATAACCCCTTCAGGGACGGTGAACGTCTTTACAAGACCGGTGATCTGGCACGCTGGCTTCCTGATGGTAACCTGGAATACATCGGCAGGTCTGATGCCCAGGTTAAGATCCGTGGATACAGGATAGAACTGGGCGAGATCGAGAACGCCCTTTCTCTTATGGACCAGGTGAAGCAGTGCT
>NZ_JBHUOT010000024.1:0-3122 GCF_042686225.1 Flavobacterium notoginsengisoli | reverse complement strand
GGTCCATAAGAGAAAGGGCGTTCTCGATCTCGCCCAGTTCTATCCTGTATCCACGGATCTTAACCTGGGCATCAGACCTGCCGATGTATTCCAGGTTACCATCAGGAAGCCAACGTGCCAGATCACCTGACCTATATAATTTAAAATTACTTTCTTCAAAAGGATTCTTTACAAACTTTTCTTCTGTTAATGCTTCCCTATTCAAATAACCTCGTGCTACTCCAGCTCCTCCAACACATAATTCTCCTACAACTCCAACCGGTACTAAATTTAAATCTGAATCTACAATATAACATCCCAAGGTGGGAATTGCAGAACCTATATTACTAACGGAATTTAGAACTTCTATCTCTGTGATTTCTTTATAAGTAACATGTACTGTCGTTTCTGTAATCCCATACATGTTAATCAGGGCACAGTCAGGATAGGTCTGTTTCCAATTTCTTAAATAACTAGGATTAAGGGCTTCTCCTCCAAAAATTACATATCGTAGGGAATGTTCGAAGCTTCCGTGAAGAAATTCTTCCTGGAATGCATAAAATGAACCTGGGGTCTGGTTTAGAACTGTAACGCCTTCCTTGACCAATAATTCCTTAAAAGCAATGGAATCTTTTGTAGCAGCTTTGGGAACAATAACCAAACGTCCTCCAAATAATAAGGCTCCATACATTTCCCATACCGAAAAATCAAAACAAAACGAATGAAATAATGTCCAGACATCGCTTGATTCAAAATCATACAAGCATGACTCGTTTTTGAATAATCGAACAACATTTGTATGTTCGATCATTACTCCTTTCGGATTACCCGTACTTCCAGAGGTGTAGATCACATAGGCCAGATTATGGGGCAGCAATACAGTATCGGGTTTACCTGATGGATGACCGCAGATCAAATCCCACTGATCATCCAGCAACAGCACCGATACCGGATGTTCCTTCAATGCCGCATGGCTTGCAGAGCTGCTCAAAACCAGCTGTATTGCTGCATCTTCAAGCATATAACCGATACGCTCTACTGGATACTCGGGATCGATAGGAACATACGCACCAGACGATTTCAAGATACCAAGTATTCCGACCAGCATCTCAACACTGCGCTCCAGACAGATCCCTACAAGGGTATCGGCAACAACGCCCCTACCGCGCAGGTAATGCGCAAGCTGATTGGAACGTTCGTCCAATTCACGGTAGCTCAATTGCTCTCCCTCGAAGACAACCGCTATCGCATCAGGGCTCTTTACCACCTGCTCCTCGAACAAATCAACAACCGTCCTGTCCAATGGATAATCAACACCTGTGGCATTGAAGACATCCAGAAGCTGGTGCTCCTCATGGGCGCTCAACATCGACAAACTGCCGATAGGCTGGGATGCATCAGCCGCAATACAAGCCAATAACTGCTCATAGTGCCCCAGCATCCGCTCGATGGTAGGTTTGTCAAATAAAACCGTACTGTACTCCAAATTTAATACAAGTCCGAGGCTGTCTTCGGATATAGTTAACATCAAATCAAACTTTGAAGTAACTGAATCAAATTTATAACCTGTAATTGTAATCCCCTCTAATTCTGTCGGTGTTTCTTTGGAACTCTCCGGTGTATTCTGTAAGACAAATAATACTTGAAACAACGGGCTCATACTCATGTCACGGTTCCTAACGACACGATCAACAACCTTTTCAAAAGGAGTTAGTTGATGGTCATAACCCTCAAGGGTGGTTTCTTTTACTCTCAACAATAGCTCTTTGAAAGTTGGGTTACCACTCAAATCACTACGGAGTGCCAGAGTATTAAGGAAAAAGCCAATCATTCCTTCTAACTCGACTTGAGTACGGTTAGCAATTGGTGTTCCTACACAAATATCATCTTGCCCGCTATACTTGGATAACAACACTTTAAATGCTGATAACATCATCATAAAAAATGTTACTCCTTCTTCTTGGCATAAAGATTCCAATGCTACAGTTAGTTTTTTATCCAATACAATAGAAACACTTGCTCCTGCTGTACTTTGAACAGAAGGGCGAGGATTATCATAAGGTAGTATTAAGGTAGTCGCCCCCTTTAACTTTGCTTCCCAATATGATAACTGGCTCTCCAATACTGAACCTGCCAGATAGTTGCGCTGCCAAATAGCATAATCTCGATATTGCAGGGCCAGCTCTGGTAAAACTACTTTACGGTTATTTTGAAAAGAACAGTATAATTCTTTTAACTCATAACTAAATATTCCTTCTGACCAGCCGTCACTGGCAATGTGATGAAAAACACAAGCCAGTACGTATTCTTGGTTTCCTAATTCGTACAGACACGCCCTTAGTTTATAATCCTTTGACAAATCAAAAGGTAATTCTAAAAAGGAAGAAATCATCTCTTCCAGGTTATCATTGGTATTTAGTATTTTATTTTCTAATATCCAATTATTAGAGGAAACTAATTCCTGATGGCCTATTCCATTTTGAGAAACAATATTGGTCCTCAGCACTTCATGTCGATCAATTATACAAGATAGGGAACTCTCTAAATAAGAAAAATTTAAAATACCACTTAATTTTAAAACAACTGGCATATGATATTCTATACTTCCTTGTAATTGATCTAAAAACCATAAACGTTCTTGGCCAAATGACAAAGGAATTCGCTCAAGGGAATCTCCATTACCAGGAGTAACCTTTGGTAGAACATTTTTTTTATTTTTAATCTTGAGCTTTTGAATATATTCAAGTATGTATATCTTATTATCTTTTATTTTTTGCAATAAATCAGAATCAATGGAATCAACAGATTTTATTGTTAAGGAATCGCCATTTATACCTAATTTTACTCCTTTAGCGTGAGCTTCTTTTAGAATATTTAAAATTTCTACATTCATAGTTAAAATTATATTTCAATCGTTTTATTATAGTCTTCTTCAGCTTCTTCTTCAAAATCCAGAGCAAAAAAATCAATTAGTCCCCCTAATTCTGAAATCGTAGTATGTTCAAATACGTCCCTGATCGATACTTCCGTTTTAAGCTCCCTGCGGATCATCGATACCAATCGCGTCGCAAGAAGGCTATGGCCTCCAAGCTCGAAGAAATTGTCATAGATCCCAACCTGGTCCAAACCAAGAAGATCCTGCC
>NZ_JBHUOT010000023.1:0-4950 GCF_042686225.1 Flavobacterium notoginsengisoli | reverse complement strand
GGTTGTTGGATTTCTCCATCAATTATCAACTCTTGACCATCAACTGCTCTTGCGTCGAGCGAATATTTTAACATACTGAGATAAAGAAAAGTAAATCTATTTTAGAAAGTTTCTTCTCCCGCCCTTGAGCGGGAGAAAAGGGTGTACATAAGCTTACGGATTATTAGTACTACTCGACTATGACATTACTGCCTTTACATCTGTAGCCTATCAACGTGGTCATCTTCCACGATCCTTAAAAGAAATCTCATCTTGTGGTGGGTTTCGCGCTTATATGCTTTCAGCGCTTATCCCTTCCCAACGTAGCTACTCTGCGGTGCCCCTGGCGGGACAACAGATACACTAGAGGTTAGTCCAATTCGGTCCTCTCGTACTAGAATCAGATCCACTCAAATTTCTAACGCCCGCAGTAGATAGAGACCGAACTGTCTCACGACGTTCTGAACCCAGCTCGCGTGCCACTTTAATGGGCGAACAGCCCAACCCTTGGGACCTTCTCCAGCCCCAGGATGTGACGAGCCGACATCGAGGTGCCAAACCCCCCCGTCGATATGAGCTCTTGGGGGAGATCAGCCTGTTATCCCCGGCGTACCTTTTATCCTTTGAGCGATGGCCCTTCCATGCGGAACCACCGGATCACTATGCTCTACTTTCGTACCTGATCGACCTGTATGTCTCTCAGTCAAGCTCCCTTATGCCATTGCACTCTACGCACGGTTACCAAGCGTACTGAGGGAACCTTTAGAAGCCTCCGTTACTCTTTTGGAGGCGACCACCCCAGTCAAACTACCCACCAAGCAATGTCCCCCACAATATGGGGTTAGGCCTCAGATAAACAAAGGGTTGTATTTCAACAATGACTCCACAACGCCTGGCGACGCCACTTCACAGTCTCCAACCTATCCTACACATCATTTATCCAAGGTCAATACTAAGCTATAGTAAAGGTGCACAGGGTCTTTTCGTCCCACTGCGGGTAAACGGCATCTTCACCGTTACTACAATTTCACCGAGCTCATGGCTGAGACAGTGTCCAGATCGTTACACCATTCGTGCAGGTCGGAACTTACCCGACAAGGAATTTCGCTACCTTAGGACCGTTATAGTTACGGCCGCCGTTTACTGGGGCTTCAATTCAATGCTTCTCCGAAGATAACATCTCCTCTTAACCTTCCAGCACCGGGCAGGTGTCAGGCCCTATACTTCATCTTACGATTTTGCAGAGCCCTGTGTTTTTGATAAACAGTCGCCTGGACCTCTTCACTGCGGCCCCGATTGCTCGGGGCGACCTTTCTCCCGAAGTTACAGGTCTATTTTGCCTAATTCCTTAGCCATGAATCTCTCGAGCACCTTAGGATTCTCTCCTCAACTACCTGTGTCGGTTTACGGTACTGGTACTAATTACCTGAAGTTTAGAGGTTTTTCTTGGAAGCCCTTAGGCGCACTATCTCTTTGTCCGAAGACTCCGAGTACTATCGTATTTCACCAAAATCTACGGATTTGCCTATAGATCTTATAGCTAGGTACTTTAACGAACTATTCCGTCAGTTCGCGGCGCTTTCATCACTCCGTCACCCCATCACAGTAATTAGTAGTACGGGAATATTAACCCGTTGGCCATCGACTGTCCCTTTCGGGTTCGCCTTAGGACCAGACTAACCCACAGCTGATTAGCATAGCTGTGGAAACCTTAGTTTTTCGGTGTGCGGGTTTCTCGCCCGCATTATCGTTACTTATGCCTACATTTTCTTTTCCAGCCAGTCCAGCATACCTTACGATACACCTTCAACCCTGCTGGAATGCTCCCCTACCACTTGCAATTGCTTGCAAATCCATAGCTTCGGTAATATGTTTATGCCCGATTATTATCCATGCTCGTCCGCTCGACTAGTGAGCTGTTACGCACTCTTTAAATGAATGGCTGCTTCCAAGCCAACATCCTAGCTGTCTGGGCAGACAAACCTCGTTCTTTCAACTTAACATATATTTGGGGACCTTAGCTGATGGTCTGGGTTCTTTCCCTCTCGGACTTGGACCTTAGCACCCAAGCCCTCACTGCTGTGAAACATTATATAGCATTCGGAGTTTGTCAGGAATTGGTAGGCGGTGAAGCCCCCGCATCCAATCAGTAGCTCTACCTCTATATAACTATCGTCAGCGCTGCACCTAAATGCATTTCGGGGAGTACGAGCTATTTCCGAGTTTGATTGGCCTTTCACCCCTACCCACAGGTCATCCGAAGACTTTTCAACGTCAACCGGTTCGGTCCTCCACTGTGTGTTACCACAGCTTCAACCTGCCCATGGGTAGATCACACGGTTTCGCGTCTAACACTACTGACTAAAGCGCCCTATTCAGACTCGCTTTCGCTACGGATCCATGTCTTAAACACTTATCCTTGCCAGCAACGTTAACTCGTAGGCTCATTATGCAAAAGGCACGCCGTCACCCCACTTAAGGGCTCCGACCGCTTGTAGGCGTATGGTTTCAGGATCTATTTCACTCCGTTATTCACGGTTCTTTTCACCTTTCCCTCACGGTACTGGTTCACTATCGGTCTCTCAGGAGTATTTAGCCTTAGCGGATGGTCCCGCCAAATTCAGACAGGGTTTCACGTGCCCCGCCCTACTCAGGATACCACTATTCATTACATTTATTACCCATACGGGGCTATCACCCTCTTTGGCCCGACTTTCCAGTCAGTTCCGGTTCTGCATGCATAAAATCTCGTGGTCCTACAACCCCAAATATGCCGTAACATAATTGGTTTGGGCTAATCCGCGTTCGCTCGCCACTACTTACGGAATCACTTTTGTTTTCTTCTCCTCCGCCTACTTAGATGTTTCAGTTCAGCGGGTTTGCCCACCTATCGGTGTACTATGTCTTCAACATAGTGGGTTGCCCCATTCGGATATCTGCGGATCAATCGATGTGTGCTCGTCCCCGCAGCTTTTCGCAGCTTATCACGTCCTTCTTCGCCTCTGAGAGCCTAGGCATTCCCCATACGCCCTTATTTTGCTTATTGTACCAAATCATAATTTAATATGATCCGTTTTTTTTTGTTTTTTGTCATAAATAACAAAAAACGCTTTCTACTTTCTTATTATTTTCTTATCTCAATATGTCAATGAACTTTAAAGCTTTCGCTTTTGTGGAGAATAACGGAGTCGAACCGTTGACCTCCTGCGTGCAAGGCAGGCGCTCTAGCCAGCTGAGCTAATCCCCCATTTCTTTAGCGATGAGTTATTAGTTATGAGTTATGAATTATTGCTCATAAGGCCTCAACCTCTAAAATTTCCTTTTTTTTAAGTTAAATAGTAGTCCCGGGCAGACTCGAACTGCCGACCCCTACATTATCAGTGTAGTACTCTAACCAGCTGAGCTACGAGACTCTGTTTTACTTAATTTTTTATCATTTTTTAAATTAACAGCAAGAGTAATACAATCTCCGATTCAAAACCTATAGATTTCGCATCTTATTTCCTCAACGTGTGCAAGCACTAACATTCGAGGCTCTAGAAAGGAGGTGTTCCAGCCGCACCTTCCGGTACGGCTACCTTGTTACGACTTAGCCCTAGTTACCAGTTTTACCCTAGGCAGCTCCTTGCGGTCACCGACTTCAGGCACCCCCAGCTTCCATGGCTTGACGGGCGGTGTGTACAAGGCCCGGGAACGTATTCACCGGATCATGGCTGATATCCGATTACTAGCGATTCCAGCTTCACGGAGTCGAGTTGCAGACTCCGATCCGAACTGTGACCGGCTTTATAGATTCGCTCCTGGTCACCCAGTGGCTGCTCTCTGTACCGGCCATTGTAGCACGTGTGTAGCCCAAGGCGTAAGGGCCGTGATGATTTGACGTCATCCCCACCTTCCTCACAGTTTGCACTGGCAGTCTTGTTAGAGTTCCCGACATCACTCGCTGGCAACTAACAACAGGGGTTGCGCTCGTTATAGGACTTAACCTGACACCTCACGGCACGAGCTGACGACAACCATGCAGCACCTTGTAAACTGTCTTGCGAAAGATCTGTTTCCAAATCGGTCAGTCTGCATTTAAGCCTTGGTAAGGTTCCTCGCGTATCATCGAATTAAACCACATGCTCCACCGCTTGTGCGGGCCCCCGTCAATTCCTTTGAGTTTCAAACTTGCGTTCGTACTCCCCAGGTGGGATACTTATCACTTTCGCTTAGCCACTGAAGTTGCCCCCAACAGCTAGTATCCATCGTTTACGGCGTGGACTACCAGGGTATCTAATCCTGTTCGCTACCCACGCTTTCGTCCATCAGCGTCAATCCACTGGTAGTAACCTGCCTTCGCAATTGGTATTCCATGTAATCTCTAAGCATTTCACCGCTACACTACATATTCTAGTTACTTCCCAGTAATTCAAGTTCAGCAGTATCAATGGCCGTTCCACCGTTGAGCGATGGGCTTTCACCACTGACTTACTAAACCGCCTACGGACCCTTTAAACCCAATGATTCCGGATAACGCTTGGATCCTCCGTATTACCGCGGCTGCTGGCACGGAGTTAGCCGATCCTTATTCTTACGATACCGTCAAGCTCCTTCACGAAGGAGTGTTTCTTCTCGTACAAAAGCAGTTTACAATCCATAGGACCGTCATCCTGCACGCGGCATGGCTGGTTCAGACTTGCGTCCATTGACCAATATTCCTCACTGCTGCCTCCCGTAGGAGTCTGGTCCGTGTCTCAGTACCAGTGTGGGGGATCTCCCTCTCAGGACCCCTACCCATCGTTGCCTTGGTAAGCCGTTACCTTACCAACTAGCTAATGGGACGCATGCTCATCTTTTACCGTTGTGACTTTAATTATTAAGTGATGCCACTCAATAATACCATGGGGTATTAATCCAAATTTCTCTGGGCTATCCCCCTGTAAAAGGTAGATTGCATACGCGTTACGCACCCGTGCGCCGGTCTCTGCT
>NZ_JBHUOT010000022.1:0-6330 GCF_042686225.1 Flavobacterium notoginsengisoli | reverse complement strand
ACAAGAAATCCCTGCCTGAACCGGATAGTTCTGTATTATCGACAAAGCAATACGTGGAACCCCGAAATGATGTTGAAATGCGATTGGCCGCTATCTGGCAGGATTTGCTGGGAGTTGAAAAAGTAGGCATCCATGACAACTTCTTTGAGTTGGGAGGACATAGTTTATTGGTTGTTCAATTGATTTCTCGTTTGCAAAAAAACGATTTTCATATAACGGTACAGGATATTTTTGAAAGCCCTACGGTAGCTTCAATGAGTGGGAAGCTATCCTCCTTGTCGGTGGTTTATCGTGTTCCTGCCAATGGCATCATACCTGGATGTAATTGTATTACTCCCTCGATGATTCCATTGGTTGATCTGAGTCAGGACGATCTGGATAAAATAATAGAAAACATTGCGGGAGGCGTTTCCAATATTCAGGATATTTATCCCTTGTCTCCTTTGCAGCAAGGGATCCACTTTCATTATTTAATGAGTGACGATACGCATGGAGATCCTTACATCCTACCGAGCCTGCTCTCGTTTTCAGACAAAGAGAAGCGAGATACTTTTATAAAAGCGTTGCAATTTGTTGTAAACCGCCATGATGTTTTACGCACTTGCATTTTAAGTGAAGGTTTGCCTCATGCTGTGCAGGTTGTTTTGAGGGAAGTGTCTTTATCTGCAGATAGTTTGGAATTGGATGCATCAAAAGATATTTTATCGCAAATAGAATTAATGATAGCTCCGGGAGGTCATTGGATGGACCTTTCAAAAGCACCTTTATTACAATTAAAATTAGCTGATGATCAGCAGCATGATTGCTATTATCTGGTATTATACCAGCACCATCTTATTTTAGATCACGTCGGGTTGGAGAAAATCGTTGGTGAGGTTGGTCTGTATTTATCAGGAGAAGAATCAAGTCTTCCTATTCCTGTTTTGTACCGTGATTTTATCGGTCATACACTACACTCGCAATCGGTCAACAATGGAGAGACCTATTTTAGGTCTTTATTTGGAGTGATTCAAGAACCGACATATCCTTTTAATATCTCAGGTGTTCTGGGTAATGGATCAGGTATCGAAGAGTCCAAAGTTCTTCTTTCAAGGGAATTAAGTACCGAATTACGCCATTTTTGCATAAGACTCGGAGTAACCCCGGCGGTATTGTTTCATGCAGCTTACGGACTTGTGATAGGAAGATGCAGCAACAAGGAGTATGCTGTTTTCGGATCTTTATTTTCAGGAAGACTTCAAGGTTCTGTTGGTGCGGCTGATTCTATAGGTTTGTTTATCAATACATTGCCGTTGTTTTTGGAATTAAAGGGTAGTTTAGGAGAATATTTGAAACAGGTCAAGGATGGATTACAGGATGTGTTGTCTTACGAACAAACCCCTTTGTCCCAGATACATCACTGGAGTGGTATCTCTAATGATGTCCCTTTGTTTAGTGCGATATTAAATTACCGCCATTCGACATCTTTACCATCATCAGGTCAGGAAAGTGATACTGTTTTGGGCATGAAGATCTTAGCAGGCCATGAATGGACCAATTATCCATTTACATTTAGTGTAGATGACTATGGTACTGATTTTGGTCTGACAGCTCAGGTAGATTTAAGTATTGGTTCAGACCGGATCATTTCTTATATGGAACAAGCCTTGATTGGACTTACAGAAGGAATAAACTTAGAGGAAACAGGAATTCAGAGCCTGGATATTTTGTCCAATGATGAGAAGCACCAGCTTCTGGATGTCTTCAATGCCACAGGTGTTGATTATCCATTGGATAGGACGGTTGTTGATTTGTTCGAGGAGCAGGTGGTAAAGAGCCCTGATGCGATAGCGGTTGTTTTCGAGGGAGAGCAATTGAGCTACCGTGAATTGGACGAACGTTCCAATCAGCTTGCGCATTACCTGTGCGGTAGGGGCGTTGTTGCCGATACCCTTGTAGGGATCTGTCTGGAGCGCAGTGTTGAGATGCTGGTCGGAATACTTGGTATCTTGAAATCGTCTGGTGCGTATGTTCCTATCGATCCCGAGTATCCAGTAGAGCGTATCGGCTATATGCTTGAAGATGCAGCAATACAGCTGGTTTTGAGCAGCTCTGCAAGCCATGCGGCATTGAAGGAACATCCGGTATCGGTGCTGTTGCTGGATGATCAGTGGGATTTGATCTGCGGTCATCCATCCGGTAAACCCGATACTGTATTGCTGCCCCATAATCTGGCCTATGTGATCTACACCTCTGGAAGTACGGGCAGGCCGAAAGGCGTTTCAATTATGCATAAAAGTTTAGCGAACTTTTTATTAAGCATGACGGACCAGTTGGAAATGAAGGATTTAAAAAGTTTTCTTTCTGTAACTACCTATACTTTTGATATTTTTTATCTAGAACTTTTTGTACCCTTATTATTAGGGGCAAAAGTTATTATGTTGGATAATATGATTGTTAGGGATGCAGATGCGCTTCGCTCAGCAATAGCGAATTTCACTCCTGATTTTATGCAGGCGACACCATCAACCTGGCAAATGTTAGTGGATAGTGGCTGGCGTAATAATGAACAAGTCGTTGTTTTAGTAGGAGGCGAAGCCATCAAAGAATCATTAAAAGACAGTCTTACTGTTATCAGTGAGACAGTCTGGAATTTATATGGTCCTACCGAAGCTACGATTTGGGTTACAGCCCAGAAGTTAAAGCATCTGGAGAAGGTTATTATTGGTAAAGCAATTGATAATGTTCAACTTTATATATTGGGTACTCATGATGCAATACTTCCTCGTGGTGTAGTTGGCGAGTTATGTATTGGAGGTGTTCAATTGGCTAAAGGTTATTTGAATCAAGAAGAATTAACACAACAAAAATTTATAGTTAATCCTTTTAAAGAAGGAGACCGTTTGTATAAAACAGGTGATTTGGCTCGATGGTTGCCTGATGGCAGTGTTGATCTTTTGGGAAGAAAAGATGATCAGGTCAAGATTCGTGGACATCGAATTGAACTGGGAGAAATAGAGAATGCCCTGTCTTCATTATCGGGAGTAATTCAGTGTTGTGTATTGGCCAAAGAAGATGTAAGCGGCAACAAACGCCTGGTAGGATATGTGGTTATGGAAGATGTGCTAGATAAAAAAATACTTCAGGAAGCACTGAAAGAAAATCTACCAGAATATATGGTTCCCATGATCTGGGTTGAGTTGAAAGAATTGCCGTTAACTAGCAATGGGAAGTTGAATAAAAAAGCCTTGCCTGATTATGATAGCGCCGAATTATCGACGTGTGAGTATGCGGAACCACGTACCGAAACAGAACACCAACTTGTAGCTATTTGGCAGGATTTGTTGGGAGTGGAAAAGGTTGGGATCTACGATAATTTTTTTGAGCTAGGCGGACATAGTCTGCTAGCTACTCAATTGGTTTCTGTAATTCGTAGGGAATTATCAATAGAAACTTCAATTCGTAATATTTTCAAATTCACTACGGTTGAAGATTTAGCATCTTATATAGATTATAAAATCCGTAAGCTTGATAATGAGACAAATGAATATAGTATTAGTATCAATATATAGTTTTAATAAAATATGGAATTTTTAAGTTTTTTTCGAAAATTAGATAAAGAAAAAATAAAGTTAGTATTAAAAGACGGCTCATTAAGTATTAAGTCAAATGCTGAAATAAACCCTAATTTAATTTCGGAAATAAAAGAAAACAAAGATCTTATTATTAGTTATTTAGAAAGCTTAGAAAAAGAAGATACTAGAAATGAATTATTAGAAAAGATTGTTTCTCAAAAGAATGATCAGCGTTCACGTATTCCTTTGTCCTTCAGCCAGGAGCGTCTATGGTTCCTTGACCAGCTTCAGGGCAGTACTGAATACCATATTCCGGTTGTGCTTCGACTGCAGGGATCGCTTGATGTTTCGATATTGGAGCAGACCCTTCAGGGAATAGTTTCTCGTCACGAGGTGCTGCGTACCCTTCTTCTGTCTGAAGAGGGTATAGGCTACCAGGAAATAATAGGAGCGCAGGACTGGCATCTTGACTATGTTGAGATGTCGGAGGGCTCCATGCTTGAGCAGAGCCTTGAAGGTTACCTTGGTTCTGCGTTCGACCTGTCCAAGGACTACAAGCTACGGGCATGTCTGTACGATTTGGGAGGGCAACAGTACATACTGGCTTGCGTGTTCCACCACATTGCCAGCGACGGCTGGTCGGAAGGTATACTTAGCCATGAATTTATGGAGCTTTACAGCTCGCTTCAGGCGGGAAGGGAAGCCATGCTTGCGGAACTTCCTCTTCAGTATGCCGACTACGCCATTTGGCAGCGCAAATATCTGGAGGGATCGGTTTTGGAGGATCAGTTAGTATATTGGCAGGAAAAACTAAAAGGGGTAACCACTTTGGCACTTCCGTTAGATTATCCCCGTCCTCCTGTCCAAAGTACTTCAGGGGCAAGTGTTTCAGTTTTATTGGATAAGGCGATCATTTACCCTTTGGAGTCACTATGTAGGTATGAGGGGGTTACCTTGTTTATGATGATGTTATCAGCCTTTAAAGTGCTTTTGTCCCGATATAGCGGACAGGAAGATATCTGTGTGGGAACCCCGATTTCCAACCGTACCCAGTCAGAGCTTGAAGGTATGATCGGCTTTTTCGTGAACACCCTGGCGCTTCGCAGTGATCTTGGAGGCAATCCAAGTTTCAGGGAACTTTTGGCAAGAGTTAAGGAAACCACCCTTGGAGGTTATGACCATCAGCTTGCACCTTTTGAGAAGGTTGTTGACCGTGTTGTCACCACCCGTGACAGAAACATGACACCGTTGTTTCAGGTATTATTTGCATTACAAAATACGCCCGCGGCATCAAAAGAATTGCAGTTAAAAGACATATCTGTTTCAGATTACGAGTTTGAAAGAATTACTTCCAAGTTTGATTTGATGCTAAATATTTCAGAGAATGATCTGGGGATTACATTAAATATGGAGTACAGTACCGCTTTATTTGATAAATCTACTATCGATCGTATGCTGATGCATTACCAGAAGTTGTTGATAAGCATTTGTAGTGATATCACTCAGCCAATCGATAGTCTGTCCATATTGACTTTGGAGGAAGAAAAGCAGTTATTGCATGTTTTTAACGACACTTCCTTTGATTATTCTCAAGATAAAACAGTAGTGGATCTATTCAGGGAGCAGGTTATCAAAACTCCTGAAGCAGCAGCGATTGTTTTTAATGAAGGGAAGATGTCTTATAAGGAACTGGACGAGCGATCCAATCAATTGGCCCATTATTTGAATTCATCTGGTGTGGTTGGAGATTCCAGAATAGCAATCCTTTTTGACAGAAGCTTTGATATGATTGTTGGTATGCTTGGGATTTTAAAATCAGGATGTACATACGTCCCCTTGGATCCATCATTGCCATCTAATCGATTATCCTACATATTAAACGATTCAAATGTAAATTTCTTTTTGTACAGGGATGAATCCTTATTGTCAAGTTTATCTGTTTCGGAATATACTTTCTTAAATCTGGAAGAATCCTCTGGTTATGAAACTTCAGAAGTTTCCAGTGAAAGGGAACAGTGTTCGATAGCCTATGTAATGTATACATCAGGAACAACCGGTGTCCCCAAAGGTATTGCCATCAACGACAAAAACATTATCACCCTTATCAACGATCCATCGAGCAAGATTTCAGTTACCGGTTCGGACCGGGTATTGCAATGGTCGAATTATGCTTTTGACGGATCTACGTATGAGATTTTCGGAAGTCTCTTAAACGGGGCGTGTCTTTATTTGATAGATAAAGCCACGGCTTCCGATGCAGGTGCTATCGCTCAGACCATAAAGAGGTATGAATTGAGTATTATCTTTGTAACCACAGCTTTGTTTAATTCTTTAGCAGAGTATGACTTGTCGTTATTGTCGAGTTTGAGGCTGTTATTATTCGGAGGGGAAAAAGTTTCCGTGCCACCTGTTCGTAAAATGTTGGCAGCATTGGGATCGGACCGGATACTTCATGTTTATGGACCTACAGAGACGACAGTATATGCTGCCTGTCATGCTATTTATGAGATAGCTGATGATACAGACACCATTCCAATAGGTAAACCACTAACCAATACCCGTTTTTATGTTTTAAATTCCAGCAACTCCCTATTGCCTGTCGGGGTAGTTGGCGAGCTGTGTATTGGAGGGTCCGGAGTATCGTCAGGTTATCTTAATCAAGATGAACTGACAAAAGAGAAGTTTGTATGCAATCCATTTGTGGAAGGAGACATCATCTACAAGACAGGAGATCTTGTCCGCTGGCTTGAGGATGGCAGTATTGATTTTATAGGCA
>NZ_JBHUOT010000021.1:0-19296 GCF_042686225.1 Flavobacterium notoginsengisoli | reverse complement strand
TTCTTGTAAAAACGTCTTTTCCTTCCGAAATTCTCTTCTGAAAACTGGTGCCATAGCCCCGATAGAAGTGGAAATCCTTTTGCTTTTTCCTTTAAAAAGCAAAAGATTGAAACGGATAGCGGGATTTAGCTCCTGAAAATCATAATAACATACTTATTATATAATTAGGTATAAAAAAACCAGGTTTTCAAAACCTGGCGGATTTTGTGAGAATAAAATCTACTCATTTTATATAGGTACACTTATATATGTATATTTTCGTTTAAGTTAAAAAGCTTTGACTACAATCTCAATCTTTTGCAAATCGAATAATTAAGTGTGTTACCTCAAGAGCAGAACGAGCAGGCTTATTTTCATCAGGAACAACTAAACGGAACGGACCTACTCCATCAGCTAAAGGTTTTCCATCCTTTGAATCAGCAAGAATAATAACTCTATTTGTAAAACCTGGATCTAATTCCGCTAAAGAAAAAACCACTTCATACCCATCACTACTTCTCACCAACATGTACTTCGTAAGATTTTCTCCTCTCAACTCTTTACCAACCGTAACTCCAGCCTGTTCTAAAAGTTCAAAAATTGAAACCCCAGAATATTTCTGCAACACACCTTCACGATTCTTCATAACAGCATCAACATGCTTCATCTTTGCTAAATCTGAAACAGTCAGTGACAACGGCTTTAAAACTTCACCTTCAACTTTCACAACCTGCTCTTTTAAAATATTCTGTGCAAACAGATTTTGCGAACAAAGCCCTAATACTAGAACCAAAACTACAAGTGATACATGGTATTTTTTCATTTTACAATAATTTGATTAATTAAATTTCATATATATAAAAGCTAATTACTTACTTTCGACTTAAATGGGGATTAGAAAATCTTGGATCATTTATAAAGGTAGAATCAGTCAGCATCTTTAAAAAACTAATAATATCTGATTTTTCATTTGCTGTCAACCCAAGACTTTTTCCTTCAATATCATTGGGACGATTCTGCAAAGACAAACTTAAAGTCTTACTTGGCTGAATATGTTCATTATAATGATCCAGCACTTCTTCAAGACTTTTAAACCTGCCATCGTGCATATAAGGAGCAGTAAGCGCTATATTTCGCAATGTTACGACCCGAAACCGCCCTCTATCATTTGGCATTCCAGTAATCTCTTCACGCCCTACATCTTTAAATATACTGTCGAGACCATTATTATGAAACAACTCCATATATATCTTAGGCGTACCATGACACTGAGCACAACTAGCCCCTCTTATACCTTTACCCGCTAAGGCCGAATTCATAAACATTTCCATTCCGTTTAATTCCTGCTTTGTCGGCACATATTCCCCTCGCAGGTATTTATCATAAGTAGAATTCGACGAAATCAAAGTACGTTCAAACTGAGCAATTGCCATTGCAATTCGATCCGCTGTTATTTGCGATGTGCCAAATGCCTCTTTAAAAAGAACAGGATACAACTTCGTTTTTTGAAGCTCAACAACAGCTTTATCCAAATACGCCCCCATTTCATGAGGATCACTGAGTGGAATTTTTGCCTGTAACTCCAATCCTTTAGCCCTGCCATCCCAAAAAAAGTTCCTTACCCAGAGTAAATTTGCCAGAGACATTGAATTACGCCTTGTAAGCACATTATCTACCCCCTGACTAAAAGCTCTTCCGTCCGTAAAAGCTAATTTTTGTTGATGACAACTACTACAGGAAATTGTTTTATTTGAAGATAACTTCTTTTCATAAAACAACATTCTTCCCAAAAAAACTCCTTGTTTTGTAGTTGGATTATTCTCCGGAACACTAATTCTATTTCCAAAATAATCGGGATATTCCAGTTTATATGGATCCGTATAAATCGGATTTACATTAGTAGCCGCTATCAGAACAAGAGCAATCAACAACATCAACCAGAAACTAATCTTTTTACAATGAGATGTTATTTTTACTATACTACTTTTCAAACTTTGAAAAATTTATTGATTTCACTATTTTATGTTTTCAGGTGTAGTAACAACTGTATTTCAATTAAAATTTAATTAAAAAAGCGAAGTGTCACAAATAAATTGCGTCCTTCTTCAGGAAAACCTTCTACAAGACTGTAATTTCTGTCCAATATATTATTTATTCCGGCATCGAGACTGAAATTTTTCATTATTTTACCGGAAGCATATAAATTCAAAAGCGTATAATCCGAAACCTTAGTACCATAACTAGTACTGAACCTTGATGAATTAAATTCAGCATTAGTAATTAATCTCAGTGTTTTAATTGGCATATACTCCAATATCCCCATAACTTTAGAATTAGGAACATCTGTAAAATGAATAGCCGGGCTAGTAATGTTTTTTTCTTTCTATGTAAGTATAATTTACATTAAGTGAAACATTTTCCAAAACAGAATAAACAACCTGCGCCTCAATACCTTTATATTCTGCTTTTCCAAAATTTTGCATCTGAGACTTTCCTGGCTGAACATTACTCACACTCAAAATAGCATCAGTAATTTTACTGTAAAACAAAGCCCTTTGAAAAGTTACTTTTTCAAAAAATCTACCAGCATAATTTACTTCATAATTTAAGGCAGTTTCCGGTTTTAAATCAGGATTAGGAATTGCCGTTCCCATTCTATACGAATAGCGATCCTTGATTGTAGCGAACCTTGTTTTCTTCGATACAGTACCCCCTAGTTTTTGATTTTCTTTCAATTGATAAAAAAGACCCGCCTGCACATTATAAGCATCACTCGCATCTGCAGACGGATAACCTGAAATGATTTTTGTCGAACTATTATAATCTTCTGCCAGTATATTTTTTCTAATATTATAACTACCGCCCGGAATTATTGAAAACTTATCCGAAATTTTAAATACATCTTCAATTCCAACCAGAACAGTATTATCTATAAAATGACTTACCGGCTCTCCCAAATTATGCTCACGATGAACATCTTCTTTAAAATGTACTGCCATTTTGAAATCATTTTTTGGAATAAACTGCGTGTTATATTCAACATTTCCCCCAAAAGTATAATCATCATAAAAACTTTGAAATGCATACCCTCTAGTCATCGTCGAATATGTTTTATCATCATAACTATTCAATGTGTTTTTAAATTTATCATAGTAGATTCTTGTTTTTAAACTATTTTTGGAATCGAAACTGGAATTGGAAATAAAGTAATAACTTTCTTTGTTCCAAACCGGCCACTGCCAAAAGCGCGGATTAGCCAAAAGCGAATTTCTAGCATCACTACCCGCATAAACAGGATTTCCTTTTTGTCCTTGCTGATTAATATACCCCAATGCATATTCACTATTTTTAGTTGGAGTCCATCCAATTTTAAAACTTATTTTACGATCTGTTCGATAAGAATTATCTCTTTCACTTCCATCTTCATTTTTCATCGGTATAAAATCAGATGACATTCTGGTTGAATTTCGATCTAAATAAGAGAATCCTCCCTGAACATATAATTCACCCAAATTAGACCCAATATTAATATTTCCTCGATAACCATTAGAATTAATCATTCCAAGCGAACCATCATATTGCAATTTCCCCGAAGGTTTTCGAGATACGAGATTAATCGCCCCTCCTAATGAATTTGGACCATAAAGAACAGATGAAAATCCTTTTGAAACATCAATAGCCGCTAAATCAAAAGTGGTAAAACGAGCCAGATCTACATAACCATCATAAGGAACGTAAACAGGAATTCCATCCATATAAACAGGCACCTGCCTCAAATCAAAACCCCTAACAGAAATCATTGACTCATTTCTTGGCCCGGAAGCAGTTAAAGTAATCCCCGGAAGCATATTTAAAGCTCTCGATACATCCATTTTATTCTGTAACTCCATCGATTTTGAAGTTATTCTGTTTAATGTGTCTTTATTTTGCTGACGAGTTACAACAACTTCACCAAGTTTAAAGACATTAGACACTTTTACAGAATCTATTTGAACAGAATTATTCTGCTGTCCCAAACCAATAAGCGGCAAAAGCATAAATGAGATAAATTTTAGTTTCATAAATTTACGATGTTTTCAGTATGTTTTAAAATGAATACTGATGGTTATAATAATTCGTTTTGGTTATTTAAATATGACAAACTTCTCAGTGTGTATTAAAATGAATACTGATACCCAAAAAAAACAAGCTTTTTCCCCTGCTATTTTTTATACCTTTTGAAAGCAAGAAATATCAAAAACCAAAATACTTAAGTATTTTTAAATTCAAAAATAAGTACAAATACTTAATTTAAAAAACTTTTACGTGGAAATTTATTTTACTGGAATTATCAAAAAAAATAAGCCACCTATTGGCAGCTTATTTTAAAGTAAATCAAAAAAGTTACAAGGATCCCGGCTTTACAAAAGTCTGCCATCCACGCATAGTATCAATAAACCGCTCACTTAATCCGCCCTGACGTAAATAATCTGCCATAACAGGAAGCTGAGGACTCTTATAAATTGGATTTGCTTTTACCTGCAAAGGAAAATCTCGCTGAAGAATGGCTGCCCGGGCAATAAGTATAAAATCACAACCTTCATCGAGAAGTTCTGCAGCACGCTGAGCACTCATAATCTTACCTGCTGTACCTAAACGAACTCCTTTACGCGGAAGTTCAGTAAAAACACTCAGCATTGTTTTTCCTTTAAAAGCTCCTTCGCGAACAATTTGAGCCGAATCCCATAGCGCTAAGTCTAAATAGTCGATTAATTCCCGATTGAAAATGTCGGCTGTAACTTCACATAATTCCTCTAAAAGCAATCCATATCGTTCAATTGACAATCGCCACCCGATCTGGAAATCAGGACCGCAGGCTTTACGAATTCCTTCAATAACTTCAATAGTAAAGCGTGCACGATTTTCGAGATTTCCGCCATACTTATCTGTGCGATCGTTTAAATTTGGTGACATGAATTCTGAAAGAATCCATCCGAAAGCGCCGTGAACTGAGATTCCGTCAAATCCTGCCAATTGTGCTCTTTTTGCTGCAGCTATAAAACTGTCCCTGATTCGTTCTACTTCTTCTGTAGTAATTGCTTTAATCCCTTCTAATGTTTTACCCGAAGCCGGAGCTGGAATTCCTCCAATTGAAGCTTTCGCCCGATGTCCTGCATGATGCAATTGTACCGCTGACAATGCACCGCCATCACGAATCGCCGATGCCATTTTTGTCAATCCCGGTAAATGGTCATCACTATGAATACCTAATTGTCTTTCAAACGCAATTCCTCCTGCTTCTACGGTAGAAGCACTGGTTTGAATTAAGCCGTAACCTCCTTGAGAAAGCTGTTCCATCCAATATTGATCGTATTGAGATGCAGTGCCGTCAAATTCACTTTGCTGACTGGTTAAAGGTGCCAGCATGAAACGATTTCTCATTGCTGGGCCATGCAGCAACGTAAGCGGTTTAAATAAATCAGAAACAGACATATTGTTTATTTTTTTTAAGTTCTACTGATGTAAATTATTATTCGATGCAAAGTTGTAGAGATAATCATTCCTGAAAAATGGATGATTTTTACTTTATAATGGGTGTTTTGAACCTGATATTTTAAAGATTTAATACAATAAAAAATTCTCCATCATAAAGTAAATTTTCTCCATTCTTTAGCTGGCATTACCGTCAGATCTTTGCCTTGTTAATAAAAACAATTCAAAATGAAAAAAACAGCTATTATTATTCTTTCTGATCCAAAAGCGGGTTCAGAAGAAGCGTTAGGACGTGTATTCAATGCTTTAGCATCAGCATATGAATTCAAACACGAGGGCGAAGATGTAAAAATTATTTTTCAGGGTGCAGGGATAAGATGGCCTGAACATCTTGAAAAACCAGAACATCCTGTTAATGCTCTTTATAAAGAAGTAAAAGATCATGTTCACGGTCTTTCTAAAGGATGTGTTGCTGTATTTGGTACTGAGGTTTCTGGTTACGAATTATTAAATGACAATGAAGTTCCCGGAACTCCAGGTCTTCCAAGTTTTGTTAATCTTAAAAAAGAGGGTTACGATATTTTGATTTTCTAAACCATCTCTCCTAACTGCCCTTTTTCTCTTTAAGGGCAGTTTTTTTATTCACAAATATTTAATGGAATTAAACCTTTATTTTTTGAGTAATTTAGCATAGCTGGATACTCTACAATCAATATTTAAGTTTTAAAATTATGCAGGAAGATGTTCAATATTACATGAATCAATGTTTAAATCTTGCCCAAAGCGCTCTAAAAGCTGGAAATCCGCCTGTGGGTGCGATTATTGTATTTGACGGAAAAATAATTGGTAAAGGTATTGAATCAGGAAAATCTACAGGAGATATTACCAATCATGCCGAAATATTATCTATTCGAGATGCTGTAAAAAATGGGCATTCAGATAAATTGCATCTGGCACAAATGTATACTACACATGAACCTTGTATTATGTGTTCGTATATGATTCGTCATCATAAAATAAATGAAATTATTTATGGTACAGCTGTTCCTTATGTAGGCGGTTTTACTTCAAAATTCAATATTCTGGAAACAGAAGATGTTCCAAAATGGGGAAATAAACCAAAGATAACCGGCGATGTTTGCGTGGAAGAATGCAATGCGCTCAATTCTCAGTTTTTAGAATTATTAAGCAAACCAAAATAAGTATGTTGTCACAATCTGTATATACACTTGTTAACCAGCAAAATGGAAATTTATCATTCAAAGTTTTTGAGTTTGATAATAGCAGTTATTTTGATCATATTCAGCGAAATAATTATTTTACCATAATCATTATTATTTCAGGAGAAGGATTAGCCAAAGTTGATCTTTCCGAATATTCATTTAAAGAAAATACTTTATTTGCTTTTTATCCTTATCAGCCTTTCATGATAGCTTCTGAAGAACCTCTTACCGGCATTTCTATTCAGTTTCATCATGATTTTTTCTGTATTTACAGACATCATAAAGAGATTGCTGCTAATGGAATTTTGTTTAATAATGTTTATCAGCAGCCTTTTATTCTCCTCGATCAAAATAACAAGCAGATATTGCTAAATATCGTTAGGGAAATCGTGAATGAGCTAAAAATGGAAGCTTTAAGAAAAGATGAAGTTCTTGTTTCTTATCTTAAAATATTCCTGGTTCTTGCTACCCGAATAAAATTGGAACAGCAAACTATTAAAGAAACAAATGTAAATGATAAGCAACTACTTATCATACAAAACTTAAGAAATGCCATTGAAGATAATTTCAGAACAAAACATTCTGCAAGCGAATATGCCGATATACTTCATGTAACTCCGGTTGTTCTTGCGCGAGCCGCAAAAAATCATTTTAACATGACACTTTCTGATTTGATTACAGAAAGGATTATTATTGAAGCCAAAAGAGAATTGTATCTCACAGACAAAACGGTAAAAGAAATTGCCTATGAACTTGGTTATGATGATGAATACTATTTTAGCCGCGTATTCAAAGGGAAAACGGATATTTCGCCACAATTTTACAGAGAAACAATTGGTTTTAACCGAGGTTCAGTATTAAATTAACTAAAAGCATTCATTGTTTATATACTGCCTAATTACCAATACCATCATTATTTTTCATTAAAACGGAAATAAAACATTTCCATAGTTTGGGAAATTTCATCAATGTTAAAGCTTGTAAAACTTCTTTTATCAGTAAAGATGGATTTCAACTATAGGCTACAAACCCATATCAATTCTATGTTTTCAGCAATTTCAAAAATCGCTTGCAGCGGTTTTATTTATGCTTAAATTTTATCAATCCACAGGTTTTTGTATTGATCCGCGGTTTTACTAAATTTTAGATTAATTTTAAAAACAGCAAAATTATAGAAAACAAAAAAGCCACTCGATTGAGTGGCTTCTTGTGAACGCAGAAGGATTCGAACCTTCGACCGCCTGCTTAGAAGGCAGGTGCTCTATCCAGCTGAGCTATGCGTCCATTACTTTTAAAACTTTATCGCTTAAAGTTTTAGTCGGGGTGGCAGGATTCGAACCTGCGGCCTCCTGCTCCCAAAGCAGGCGCGATAACCGGGCTACGCTACACCCCGAGGCAAAATTTAAGCGGAGAGACAGGGACTCGAACCCTGGCGACGGTTACCCGTCGACAGATTAGCAATCTGCTCCATTACCGCTCTGGCACCTCTCCTTGCTAGTGGAATTGCTTCCGTTTTGCGAGTGCAAATGTATAACAACATTCCTTTTCTCACAAGCTTTTTTTCGAGTTTTTTTAGTTTTTTTTTATCTTTTTTCAAAACCACTTCACAATCAAACAAATAGAATTAACAAAAATTTCACCCAAATTTAAAATCTACCCTATTCTGTACAAAATTTGAATATATTCAAATAAAGAGTAAATTTGCTTTATAACTAATATTAAACAGAAAATGAACAAAAGAGTTGTTATCGTTTCTGCCGTTAGAACACCTATCGGAAGTTTCATGGGAGGGTTATCTACTGTACCTGCACCAAAATTAGGCGCTGCCGCTATTAAAGGCGCCCTTTCTAAAATTAACCTGGACCCAAAATTAGTTGATGAAGTTTTTATGGGGAATGTAATTCAGGCAGGCGTTGGACAAGCTCCCGCTCGTCAGGCTGCACTTTTTGCAGGTTTGTCTGAAGAAGTTGCTGCTACAACAGTAAACAAAGTTTGTGCTTCTGGAATGAAAGCTGTTATGTTTGCCGCTCAAGCAATCGCTTGTGGAGACGCTGAAATCGTAGTGGCTGGCGGAATGGAAAGCATGAGCTTAATTCCTCACTACGTACAAATGCGTGCTGGAAACAAATTTGGCCCAGCAACTATGCTAGACGGAATGCAAAAAGATGGTTTGACAGATGCTTACGATAACAACGCAATGGGAGTTTGCGCTGATTTATGTGCAATTGAATACAACATCAGCCGTGAAGAGCAGGATAATTTTGCGATTCAATCTTATGAAAGAAGTGCAAAAGCCTGGGATGCTGGAAAATTTGACAACGAAGTTGTTCCTGTTGAAGTGCCACAAAGACGCGGCGAACCAATTATATTCTCTAAAGATGAAGAATATACGAATGTAAAATTGGATAAAATTCCATCTTTGGCCCCAGTTTTTACGAAAGACGGAACCGTAACTGCTGCAAATGCTTCAACAATAAATGACGGAGCTGCTGCTTTGGTTTTAATGTCTGAAGAAAAAGCACAAGCATTAGGTTTAAAACCTTTAGCATACATAAAAGGTTATGCAGATGCTGCACAAGAACCAAAATGGTTTACTACAAGTCCAGCAAAAGCATTA
Source organism: Flavobacterium notoginsengisoli (assembly GCF_042686225.1). Lineage (NCBI taxonomy): Bacteria > Pseudomonadati > Bacteroidota > Flavobacteriia > Flavobacteriales > Flavobacteriaceae > Flavobacterium > Flavobacterium notoginsengisoli. Next base: position 10,005 of record NZ_JBHUOT010000021.1, on the reverse strand, counting down.
CCAAAAGCGTTAGACAAAGCAGGAATTTCAATTTCAGATGTAGATTATTTCGAATTCAACGAAGCATTTTCTGTGGTTGGGCTAGCCAATTCAAAAATCTTAAATTTAGATAATAACAAAGTAAACGTAAACGGTGGAGCTGTTTCTCTTGGACATCCTCTTGGAGCATCTGGAGCACGTATTATCGTAACTTTGCTTAATGTTTTAGAACAAAACAATGCTAAAACCGGAGCCGCTGCAATTTGTAACGGTGGCGGAGGCGCATCAGCAATTGTTATTGAAAGAGCATAAAACAATATCTCAAAAAATCAGGAGTTATGTTTATAACTCCTGATTTTCAACTTATAAATTTCCTTACATGTTTGGAATTTGCAATCTAGCCATAGTACCCGTTCGATCTGAGCCAAGTGACCGAAGTGAAATCGTGACACAACTTTTGTTTGGCGAACATATCGAAATTTTAGAACGCCAGAATCAGTGGGCAAAAATCAGAATTCAATTTGATGACTACGTAGGCTGGGTAGATTCTAAACAGTATCAGGTAATTTCAAAAGAGCAATTTGATCAGTTGAGTAAAGAGGCAATTATTCTAAATGCCGATTTAATTGATTATATCACAGCTCCGGATAACTTATTGCTTCCAATTCCGTTAGGAGCTTCCTTATCTTTTTTGAATAACAGCGAAATCAATACTTCTAATTTTGATTTCGAAGGAACTAAAACCAGCGGAATCAAACCTAAAAGTGCTTTAATTAGTACCGCTTTTATGTACTTAAACGCACCTTATCTCTGGGGCGGAAAAACACCTTTTGGCATTGACTGTTCCGGATTTACACAAATGGTTTATAAACTGAATGGCTATAAAATTCACCGTGACGCTTCGCAACAAGCGCTTGAAGGAGAACCTTTAAGTTTTATTGAAGAAAGTGAAGTGGGCGATTTAGCCTTTTTTGATAACGACGAAGGAAATATTACTCACGTCGGAATCATTATGGAAAACAACTATATCATTCACGCCAGTGGAAAAGTTCGTATAGATCGTCTGGATCATACCGGAATTTATAATCCGGAGTTAAAAAGACACACTCATAAATTGCGTGTCATCAAAAAGATTATATAAGCCTTTTTATTAATTATAAAACCATACATTTTGACAAAGCTTTCATTATCTAAAACAGATTTCAGAATAAATGACATTAATGTTCAATTTCCAATCGCTATAGATATTTTAAAAAAAGCTTTGGGCGATTGCCGTTACATCAAAAAGCAATACAACCACATTTATACTTGGGATGATTTAGGCATAATGGCTTTCTCTAAAGAAGGAAATCAGGTCGAAAGTCTTGCAATTGAGCTTGAGGTCAGAGAATATGACTATTGCGCCAAAAGCATCTTTACAGGAGAATTTCTTCTTGAAAATTTGGAATTATTTCAATACTACGAAAACAATAAAAATAAGCTGGTAAAACTTTTTAAAGGAGACAGAAGCGGTGCTTTCATTCTTAACGGAATCAGTGTTTGGTTTGATAAAGAAGATGGAAAAATTACAAGTTTAAGCATTTCAGCGTCAGAAGAAAAAGAGAAAAAAATATCTGTTCCTCTTGATCCTGAATTTCAATCATTTAAAGCTTTATGGCAGAACTGGATTTCAGAAATCAATAAAATTGTTTCTACAAACAATGATTACTACAATCTGGCAGATGGTATTTCGGCAGAAGATATCGAACAACATTCCACATTAGAAGACGAAATTAAAATACCGCCAGCGCTTATTAATTTTTACAAAGTTCAAAATGTAGATTATGATCCTGTAACATCAACTTTTCAGTTTGGAGTAAATAATTGGTCTTACGAATTAATTCCGTTTCAAGATATTGCCGAAGAATGGAATTCTATACAAGACCTACAATTTGACGAAGACGATTTACCAGAACAAGATGAAGTAGACTTCGAAAGAATCAAAACCAACAACTACGCCAATCCAAAATGGATTCCGTTTGCAACAGGAAGAAACGGAGATTATTTGGTTTACGATACAGATCCAGCCGAAAAAGGGAAATTTGGACAAATCATTGAACTTCAAAATGAATCCTGGTCACGCGACATTGTTGCTAACTCATTTGAAGAATTAATTCAAAATGAAATCAACAATTTAAAAGCAGGCAAAACTGAACATTTTGATTTTATTATCGGAAAAGAAAATTAAAGTACGCGGATAAAACAGATTCGCTTTGCGAAAACGCGGATTTACACGGATTTTTTTTTTTCTCTCTCGCAGATTGAGCAGATTTGTTTAGAAATCTTTTTTAAATCTGCTAAAATCATTTAAAATCTGCGTGAAATAAAAAAAATCCTTTTAATCCTCATAATCTGTGGCAAAAAATTCGAGCTAATTAGTGAATTTCGTGGCAAAAAAACTAAGCACTCAATCGAATCGTCTTTCTAAACTCAGACGGACTATACCCTTTTTGCTTTCGAAAGAATTTATTAAAGTGGCTTTCATCGGTAAAACCAAATTCATAAGCAATTTCATTTATACGCTTATCGCTGAATTGCAAACGATGTTCAATCAGTTTTGTTTTGTAATTACTAATATACTGTTGCATGGTTTCGCTGGCATGTTTCTTAAAATAACGTCCTAAATACGTATTTGAAATTCCAAAATAATCGCTTATTGATTCTGCTTTAATCTTTTCTGGATAATAAATATTGTTCTGAATATATTGTAGAATATCCATCGCTTTGGCTTCTGTACTTATCGTCACTTGCTCAGGAAGATATTTTGCAATATTTCTCGCCACAATGATAATCAATGTATTTACCAATTGCTGAATCAATTCCTGATTATAAACATCTTTGTCTTGATGTTCACGGCAAATCGCTTCCACCATTACTTTAACCAGACATTTATCAGGATCATTCTTCAAAATACAGCCTGGCTGATGATTGGCGTTTTGAAGAATATATTCCAAACGCTGAATATTTTCATTCTGCAAACTCGAATTTTTCAAATAAATATCATTAAACCTCAAAAAGAAGAATTTCGTTTTAGTTTCAATGGTAAAATTGTGGCAATCGTCAGGAGTTAATAAAAACAAATGTCCGGGATCGTATTCAAAAATATTTTTATTAATACACTGTCTTCCTGTACCTTCTAAAATATAAACCAGCTCAAAAAAATTATGGCGATCACCCACATCCGGATATGCATCTAAAGTTTCAAAAGAAACCGTAAAAGGCTCGTATAAGTTTTCTTTTTTCATAATTTAATTTATTTGAAGTTGCAAATATACCTAAAAAAGACAAATATATACCAAATAAGAACAGTTAAAATGGTATAATTTTGCCTCATCAAATTAATCAAAATAAAATTACAATCATGGAATATAGAAAATTAGGCAACTCAGAACTAGAATTATCAGCTATAACATACGGTGCATTTGCTATTGGTGGAACCATGTGGGGCGGAACCGAAAAGAAAGATTCAATAGAATCTGTTCAAGCTTCGATTGATCACGGAGTAACCACAATCGACACCGCTCCTTTTTACGGATTTGGTCTAAGCGAAGAAATGATCGGCGAAGCTATTAAACCTTATGATCGTTCAAAAGTGCAGTTGCTTACAAAATTCGGTTTAGTTTGGGACGGAAGCAACAACGGAAAAGGCGATTTCTTTTTTGATGCTGACGATAACGGAAAACAAGTGCCTATTTACAAATACTCATCAAAGGAAAATGTAATCAAAGAAATCGAAGAGAGCTTAAAACGTCTTAAAACCGATTATATCGATTTATTACAAATTCACTGGCCAGACAGCACAACACCAATTTCAGAAACTATGGAAGCTGTTGAAACCTTGATCCAACAAGGAAAAATAAAAGCTTTTGGAGTAAGTAATTATAGTGTTCCGCAAATTCAGGAAGCCCAAAAAACCGTTCAGATTGCATCAGATCAGGTAGCGTATAGCATGTTGAACAGAAGCATCGAAAAAGATTTACTGCCATTTACCATCGCAGAAAACATCGGAATCATTGCCTACAGTCCAATGGAAAGAGGTTTATTAACCGGAAAATATTTCACTGACAGCAAATTAAAAGAAAACGACCACCGCAACGGCTACTTCGGAAAATTCGATTTACAAAAAGTAAAAACTCTAATCGAAGAATTAAGTTCACTAGCAAACGACAAACACATTTCGATTGCACAACTAGTATTGCGTTGGACAACATTACAAAAAGGAATTGCAATAGTTTTAGCGGGCGCCAGAAATGCAGAACAAGCCATTTCAAATGCCAAAACAATGGATTTCGATTTATCAGCTTCGGAATTGGAGTTTATTAATCAGGCAATTTCAAAATTGAAGTAATATTTCAAACACATAGAGACATAGCTTTCATTGCGCATAAAAGGCGTTTCACTTGCATTAACAAACATAGTCAAAGCAATCTTGTCATTCCGAGAAACGAGGAATCTCCGTAAGTAGCGCGCCAAAGATTGAATCAACTTTGAGGAATATTGTCGTTGAGATTCCTCGTTCCTCGAAACAACAAACTTTGAAACTATGTGTTAGAAACTAGTTTCTTTCAATTCCCTTTATACGAAAGAAAAACCTATGTCTCTATGTGTTTAAAAAACTCTCAACAATTAAAATAATTTGGGCGTGTCCCAAGGGCCGGGCTATCCGTTCCAATCTTTTGCGCCGAACCCCGGCACAAAAGGATTTCCACTGCTATCCCTCACGCATCCATTTTCAAAAGAAACAATAATAAAAATGAAAAAGATATTTATAATTAACGGCGGACAGAAATTCGCACATTCAGGCGGAAAATTCAACAAAACTGTTCAGGACTGGACAACCGAATTTCTTTCCAAAAACAACGAATACGAAATCAAAACAACTCACGTAGAAGATTATATCGATCTTGACAAAGAAGTAGAAAAATTTGTTTGGGCAGATGTAATCATTTACCACACACCAGTTTGGTGGTTTCAGTTGCCAAACCTTTTCAAAAAATACATCGATGATGTTTTTACCACAGGCCATAACAAAGGAATTTACAAAAGCGACGGAAGAAGCCGTGTAAATCCAGATATCAATTACGGAACAGGCGGACTTCTGCACGGCCGTAAATATATGCTGACGACAAGCTGGAATGCACCTGCAACCGCTTTTACTTTACCTGGAGAATTTTTTGATCAAACTTCTGTTGACGATGGCGTAATGTTTGGTTTCCATAAAATGAACAAATTCACAGGAATGGAAAAACTAAACGGATTTCATTTTCATGATGTTGAAAAAGGAGCAACACCAGAAAATATCATTATCTTTAAAGAAGAATACACCAAACACCTAGAACAAACTTTTAAAAACCTATAATTATGATTTCGATTACAGCAATTTTAAAAAGCAAACCAGAGCATTTAAATGAAATTCAAAACCTGCTGACACATCTGGTAACTGAAACCAGAAAAGAAGAGGCTTGCGTTCGTTATGATTTACACACTTCAGAAAATGTTTTTATTCTCTGGGAAGAATGGAAAGATCAACCGGGATTAGATCTTCATAACAATCAATCCTACTTGCAAGAATTCATCAAAAAAACAGAATCCTTGGTTTCAACTCCAATACAGGTTTACAAAACAGAGCAGATTTTATAAGTTTCAGTTAGCCACGAATTCACGAATTTATTTTTTAAAATCTATGCGCAAAGATTTTGAATTAATTCGTGAATTCGTGGCGGAAAAACTATTCAGAAAAAAGCTAAATTGCTTAAAATTCAGAAACATATATTTTATGAGCAAATACCATCTTGCCGAAATTAATATTGCCAAAATGAAAGGAGTCGACATCAACGATCCGATCATGAAAGAATTTGTAGACAATTTAGATACTGTAAATAAACTAGCGGAAGAAAGTGAAGGTTTTATCTGGAGATTAAAAGATGATACCGATGGCCAGAATGCAACAAATCTGAATCCGTACAATGACGAGCAGATAATTGTAAATGTTTCGGTTTGGGAAAACATCGAAACTTTGGAACATTATATGTACAAAACTTTTCACAGTGAGTTTCTAAAACGCCGTAAAGAATGGTTTCAAAAATTCGGAAAAGCACACACAGCCATGTGGTGGATTCCAAAAGGACATATTCCAACACTTGAAGAAGCCGTTGAAAAATTAGATCACTTACAAAAAAACGGCCCGTCAAAATTAGTTTTTGATCTTCGAAACAAATATCCGATACCTGTTAATGTATAGTTTTTTTTAGCCACAAATTACACGAATTTCCACAAATTTTTATTCACTAAGAAAAAATTAATTCGTGTAAATTCGTGAAATTCGTGGCAGAAAAAATTTTTATTTAATTCCTCCAAAAGCTCCAAAGCACATATTTTTATGTAAGATTTCGACTTTTGAAAAACCAACTTTTTTCATTAAATCCAATTGATAATTCATCGATCTCGGAGAATCTTCTTTCTCAATATAATCCAAAACTTTCTGGCGATACTCTGCTCCTCCTATTCCTTCCAAATATTCGCCATAACGTTGCCAGGTATATTCATTCAATAAATCGGTATCTTGAGTAATCAAATCCGAAATCATCAAACAACCTCCGGGTTTTAATAATGCAAACAATTTAGCAAAAGTCGTTTCCCAATCTTTATCATCGCGTAAATGATGCAAAACCGCTCCCGCCAAAATAATATCAAAACTGTTTTCTTCTAAAGCTACTTCACGAATATCGCCTTGTTTGATTTCAACATTTCCATTCGTTTCCGCCGAAACTCTTTCAAAAGCACGATCCAACATCGGCAAACTCAAATCGACCAAAGTGCAATTTAAGTCGGGTACTTTAGACAACATTTTTAAAGTATAATTTCCTGCTCCACAACCAACATCCAAAACATGCTTAGCATTCGGAACAATACGTTTTGAAGCTTCGGTTATTAATTCCAAAGAAATAGTAGCGTCGATTGTCGCCACTTGTCCCGTTTCTAAATTTGAAAATCGTTCGACATCATTGTCAAATCGTTCCTTGATTTCTTCAATAGTTGATTTTTTCATGGTCTTTTGTTTTTTTTAATCTCTCACAGATCAAGCAGATTGAGCTAATCTTTTTGCTATTATAGGATTGGAATATTATTATGATCAAGATGATTTATCTAAAATTAATAATCTGCTTTATCTGCTAAACCTGCGAGAGACTTATTTTTTGATTTTTCAAAACTACCTCTTTTATAAATACTTTAAAAATACTATATTTATCAATTAATAATACTTTAAAAGTATCATGGAATTGCGTCACTTAAAATATTTTCTGGCTGTAGCCGAAGAACTGAACTTTACCAAAGCGTCAGAAAAACTCTTTATTTCACAACCACCGTTAAGCCGACAAATTGCCGAATTGGAAGAAGAACTTCAGGCAAAACTTTTCATTAGAAACAACAAAAAAGTAGAACTGACCGAAGCCGGAAAATATTTCGAAAAAGAAATTCGGGAACTTTTTCAAAATCTGGAACGTATTTCCGTTAAAACAAAAAAGATTGCCGAAAACGTTTCGGGCGAATTCAGAATTGCTTATATCAGTTCAATATATTCTTCTACAATTTCAGAATTAATCAAACATTTAAAAACACAATTTCCTTATGCAAATTTCAAACTCTTTGAAATTTCAACGAGCAAGCAAATCGATGCTTTGGAACAAGGAAAAATCGAAATGGGAATTATTCGTTCACCAATAAAATCTCCCAAAATACAATCGCATTTATGGTTTCAGGACGGATTTTCAATTGTTTTTAATAAAAAGAACATTCAGCTAAAATCTGAAAAAGAAATTCTAAACTTGAAAGATGAAACTTTTGTATTCTTCAACAAAGATTATGCACCACATTATCACGAAGTTTTACTGGAACTTTGTGCATTTTATGGCTTTACGCCGAAGATTATTCATGAAGCCAACAACATCAATTCGATTGTACAATTAGTTAAAAATGGATTAGGAATTTCGATTGTTCCTTCCAACATTGCCAAAAACAATCAGGATCCTGAGATTGGTTTTATTGAATTGAAAAAAGTCAATTTACGTACCGATGTTTCGATTATCACCTCAAAAGAAGATGATTCTGAAATCACTCGATCTGCTGTTGCGTTTTTGTTGCCACAAAGGCGCTAAGGCGCAAAGTTTCTTTAAACAGAAAGAAACGTACAGTTTGTCATCCTGACGAAGGAAGGATCACACAAGAAATTCTGCAAACAGAATCGCCAATCTTTGTCGAGTTAGCTTTGTGATCCTTCCTTCGTCAGGATGGCATAAAATGAGAAAATCCTTTTAATCATTATAATCTGTGGCTAAAAAAACTTTCCGCCTTAGCGCCTTCGTGGCTATAACAAAAATTCGTTACAATTTAGTACAGAAATCCACATTATAAAAAGAGAACTTTTAAATACCTTAGCAAATTCAAATTCTACAATAAAAATTCAATATAAAAATGGCTGAGCAATCTTCAATTCAGTGTCCAAACTGCGGAACTCCTATCGATGTCAATGATGTTTTAAAACATCAATTGGAAGACAGCATCCGTAAAGAATTTCAACAAAAAGCAACTATTCAAAATAAAGAATTAGAGCTTAAAAACGAGCAATTGGACAAAGCCAAAGCCGAATTTGAAGCCAAAAAGAAACAAGAAAACGAACTTTTTGCGGAGCGTTTGGAACGTGAAAGAAAAATTGCCGAAAAGGAAATTTCTGAAAAACTAAAAACCAAACTCGAAGAAGAAAACAAAGATCGTTTGCTTTTAATGGAAAAAGAACTCTCTGAAAAATCGGAAAAAATCAGGGAATTAAATAAAATGGAAGGTGAAATCGCCAAATTACAGCGTGAAAAACTGGAAATGAAAGATGCTATTCAGGCCGAAGCCGAAAAGCAATTGAACACGCAATTGACTTTGGAACGTGAAAAAATCAGAAAACAGGAAGACGATAAAAACGAGTTAAAATTTAAAGAACTTCAAAAGCAATTAGAAGAACAGAAAAAATTAACTGAAGAAATGAAACGCAAGCAAGAACAAGGTTCGATGCAATTGCAAGGCGAAGTAATGGAATTAGCAATCGAAGAATGGCTCGCTAACAACTTCCCACTTGACAGTATCGACGAAGTTAAAAAAGGAGCAAACGGTGCCGACTGTCTTCAAATTGTAAACACTCGCGAACATCAAAACTGCGGTTCCATTTATTATGAAAGTAAAAGAACAAAAGCTTTCCAGCCTTCCTGGATTGAGAAATTCAAAAACGATATTAGAACCAAAAGAGCCAATATTGGTGTTTTGGTTACCGAAGTAATGCCAAACGGAATGGAACGAATGGGCATGCGCGACGGAATCTGGATTTGTACCTACGAAGAATTTAAAGGTTTAAGCGCTGTTTTGCGTCAGTCTTTAATTCAGATCAATCAAGCCGTTCAGGCACAGGAAAACAAAGGCGATAAAATGTCGATGTTGTATGATTTCTTAACCAGCAATGAATTCCGTTTGCAGATTGAAGGAATCGTAGAAGGTTTTACACAAATGCAAAGCGACTTAGATTCAGAGAAAAGAGCGATGCAGAGAATCTGGAAACAGAGAGAAAAACAAATCGAAAAAGTGGTTCACAATACTTTAGGAATGTACGGTTCGATTCGCGGTATTGCTGGAAATGCGGTTCAAAGTGTAAAAGCTCTGGAATTGGATTTTATTGAAGGCGAACAGGAAGATGAAGAACCTAAGGAATTGTTTGAATAAATCCTTTATTCAAGATTCAAACGTTAAGTTTTTCATTCCGAGGAACGAGGATCACACATGTAATTCCTCGTTCTATATCGTCAATCTTTGTAGAGTTTCGTGTGTGATTCCTCGTTCCTCCTTTAGATTTGTTTTTTGAAATTTTAAGTAGATTTATGATTGAGAAAGGAAGCAAAAGTAAACTATTCGGTCCTCCGAGCTTATGACTCATATTTCGATTAAGACTTT
>NZ_JBHUOT010000020.1:0-38744 GCF_042686225.1 Flavobacterium notoginsengisoli | reverse complement strand
CTACCTGCGAAATAACGGCTAATTTAAAGCCTAAGTTGTAATCTCGCTGACTACGTCGCTCTTTTTTAAATTCTGGATTATTCATAAATAAGTCAATTTTATGTCAACTTATTTCAGGACGAGACATTTTGATAAAAAAAGCCCGACTGTAAAGTCGGGCTTTTCTGGTGGTTAATATATTTGGTTTTATGTATTATCTGATTTCTTCAAATGTAGTGCCTTGTTTAATATCTCCGGTTTTAAATCCTTTCTTAAACCAATACATTCTTTGTTCTGAAGTTCCATGCGTAAAAGAATCGGGAACAACATGTCCTTGCATTTTGCTTTGGATAGCATCGTCTCCAACTGCATTTGCAGCGCTTAACGCTTCTTCGATATCTCCGGTATCTAAGTTTTCCTGATTATAGTGCGCCCAGACACCAGCATAAAAATCGGCCTGTAATTCCAGAGCGACTGAAAGTTTATTGGCTTCCGCATCGCTTTTGCCTTGCTGTTCCTGACGCATTTTTGCTGATGTTCCCAGTAAAGTCTGTATGTGATGACCGATTTCATGTGCAATTACATAAGCAATAGCAAAATCGCCACCTTTTGCGCCAAATTTAGTTTTTAATTCTTCAAAAAAGCCCAAATCCATATAGACTTTACGATCGCCAGGACAATAAAATGGCCCCGATGCCGATGATGCTCCGCCACATGCTGTTTGTACAGCGCCTTTGAAAAGAACTAATTTTGGTTTTTCATAAGTCATGCCATGTTCTGCGAAAATTTTACTCCAGATGTCTTCATTATCTGCTAGAACAACTCTAACAAAATTCCCCATTTCTTCGTCTTCTTTGCTTAATGGAGCTGCAGCTTCAGTTTGTTGACCTTGTCCACCTTGCATTTGTTCTAAAATCGGTGCTATTTGCTGACCGGTTTCGCCGCCAAAAACATTCAGTAGCAAAACAATGATGCCAATTACTCCTCCGCCAATTATAGCTTTGCCACCACCAGAGATTGATCTTCGGTCTTCTACATTATCACTTTGTCTTCTGCCTTGCCATTTCATATTGAATTGTTTTTAAGCTTGTTATAAAAAGGTATACGAATTTATAGATTTTTTATGATAAATTTCACATTTGAAACATTTATGTTCAAAAGATTTAAAGAAAAAAGTGTTTTTGTAAGTTGCAAAAAAATATGAATTAACCAAGCCATTTGATTAAGGTTTCTTCAACACTTCCTTTCATAATGGGTTTAGAAATATAATCATCCATTCCGGCAGAAATACATTTATTTCTTTCGTCTTTTTCTGCTCCTGCGGTTACTGCGATAATTGGGATATCTCTTCCTTTTTTCGTGTTTCGGATAGCTCTCGTAGTTTCGTAACCATTCATAATAGGCATTTGAATGTCCATAAAGACGATGGTTGGATTTATTTTTTCAAACTGCTGTATGGCTTCATATCCGTTTTCACATTCGTGAATATAAGCATTGTTGTAAAGATTTTTTATGATTGTTTTCAGAAGAAGCATATTTACTTTATTGTCTTCAACAATTAAAAAAGTAATAGTATTGCCATTAGATTCTATATTTTCAGAATCTACTTCAATATTTAAGCTTTTAAGTTCGGCATTGTATTTATCGTTAATGCTCTGGTTGCTCGTTTTTAGGTTTAAATCGAAGAAAAAATTACTTCCTACGTCAATTTTACTTTCCAGTTGTAAACGGCTTTCCATTAGTGCCAGTAATTGATTGGAAATAGTTAAACCTAATCCCGTTCCTCCAAATTTTCTAGTTGTAGAGCTGTCTTCCTGAGAAAAAGCTTTGAAAATTTTCTTTTGATTTTTTTCCAGAATTCCGATTCCGGTATCTACTACAGAAAAACGAATTACATGATTGTTGTTTTTCTTCTTTTCTAAAACTGTGACATTTAATTTAATAGAACCTTTTGTGGTAAATTTAACAGCATTTGAAAGAAGGTTAATCAGGATTTGTTTGATTCTGACAATATCAGTCCAAATATATTTAGGAACATCAGGATCAATATTTAATTCAAGTTCCAGATTTTTTTGATTGGATTCGTAAACAATTAAATCGAAAACTTGTACCAATACTTTTTTAATGTCATAAAGATCAATAAAGAGTTCTAATTTCCCTGCTTCAATTTTAGAGAAATCCAGAATGTCATTGATGATTTCAAGAAGAGAATGAGCAGATTGATTAATGGTAGTCATATATTTTTCCTGAATTTCTTCCAATTCAGTTTTCATCAGTAAATGAGTGAAACCAATAATTCCGTTAAGCGGTGTTCTGATTTCATGCGACATGTTAGCAAGGAAATCAGATTTGGATTTGTTGGCGGCTTCTGCCAATTGTTTGGCTTTTATAGCATCTTCGATTTCTTTTTTGTTGGTAATATCAAAATAGATTCCACCGACAAATTCAATTTCGTCGTCTCTTTTAATTACGTCACCAAATTCTTCCACCCAAATATATTCTCCCGATTTACGCTTTATACGGTAGACATTATGAAGAGGCATTCCTTTTTGTAAATTATCAATCTGATTGTTGATGACTTCATCTTTATCATCATGATGAATCAGTGAAAGAAATGATAAATTATTTTCTATAAATTCTGATTTCGAATAGCCGGTTAAATTTAAAACTTCATCATTTAAGAAGATTTTAGTCGAAAAGGCATCAAACTTGGATAAATAAACTGTTCCCGGAATATTGTTGGCAATCAGTTTAAATTTTTCTTCACTTTCTACAATTTTAGTTTCATTTCGATTTCGCTCTAATGCAGATGAAATATTATTGGCCAATACCTGAAAAATGTAGATTTCTTCTTCAGACCATTTTTTTTCTTTGGTACAATCATCAAAACCAATAAAACCAGTAAAAAGATCATTGATATAGAGTGGTAAAATCAAAATAGATTTGATTTCATTGTTGATCAAAAGAGTCTTAAAAAATCCTTCGTCAAGATGGCGGGTTAAGGTGTTTAGAATTTTTTTCTGCTGAGCAGCTTCATAGATTTCTGTTAGATCTTCTTCTGTCATATGACGTAAGGGCGTAATTTGATGTGCAACTCCTTCGCGTGACCATTTGTATTTTTGATAGACCGTATTGTAAATAGGATCTTTCTCATAATAATACATATGGTCGACCTTTGCCGCTTTTCCAATAATATCATAAGTTTCCTGAAACATTTGCTGTGTTGTCTTGCTGAGCAGAAATTTTTCGGTGCATAACGAAAGGGCTGATAAGAGCTGACTTTTGAATTCCAGTTTTTTTTCTGCTTCTAAGCGCATTTGAGAAGAAATAGCAAGCGAAATTACATCGGAAATGGTTCTGGCATAATTGATATCTTCATTATCCCATTCACGTTTTTTTTCGGTACTTTCAAAACAAACGACTCCTGCCAATTGTCCCGATAGAAAAATCGGAACATCAAGCATAGATTTGATGTTGTTTTTGGTAAAATATAGTTTTTCAAATTCTGATGTTTCTAATTTATTGAAAACATCCGGGGCATTAATAATGGCTTTTTTACTTAAAGTCTCGAAATAGATAGGATATGACTCTTTGTTTAAAATGTTTTTATCGTTTAGGTTTTGATTATCAAGACTGAATAGGTTTTTGCAGGTAATTAAATCTTTATGATATTTCCAGAAACTGACACGATTAGCGCGACTGATTGTTGCTGCTTCTTTTAGAATAAGATCGATGACCGTATTCAGTTTGTCATATTTGGTAAAATCGGTCGTTGATAATTTTTTGGTTGAGTTATTAAAGGCTTCAATCTTTTTAAGGCGTCTTTTTTTCTCTTTTTCAATATTTTTTTTCTCGGTAATATCTCTCGCGATTCCTGAAAAACCTGTTGTTTGGCCTAAATCATTTTTGCGGACAATAATTTTCTGTGAAATCCATATTTCTTCACCGTTTTTCTTTAAAATCGGAATTTCGATGATTGGATAATTGTTTTCGTTGAGAACTAAATTCTCGTAAAATTCAACGGCACTTTTTATATAATGTTCGTGAATAATATTGGAATAATGTTTATTGATGATTTCGTTTTCAGAATAACCTAAAATTGAAAAACCAAACTCGTTTATGAACGTAAAATAGCCGTCAGGATTAATTTCAAAAATAATATCGGTTGCGGTCTGAATAAGGTTTTTGTACTGATCCTGAACATTAATTTGCTCTGTAACATCCTGGCCGATACTAATAATTAAATCATCAGAGAATTTCTTATCCTTCCATTGAATGTATTTGAATTCTCCGTTTTTATTTTTTAATTTTCTGATGTAAAGCTTATTTTCAGGGTTATTAATAGGTTTTAAGTTTTCAAAATATTCAGAATCCTGTGTAAGTTCCCAAAATTTTAGTCCCATAACTTCTTCTGGCTGATAACCTAAAATAGTGGTAATGGTTTCACTGCTGAATAAAATTTCACCTTTTTGATTGGTAGCAATTGTAAGTGAGTTTCCCTTATGAACAATTTCGCTGGCAAACCTGAAATTGTCATGATTGTTTAGCAAAACGGCATATTTTACCTGATTAATGATAAAAATTAAAATGCAAAAATTAATAAGTAAGATAGAAGATTTTATCGGTATGAGCTGAAAAGTCACTGTGGCAATTAAAAATGCAAAAGTGAGTCCGACGAAAAACCAATAGATTTTGATTGGTTTAAGAATGCTGTAAGAAAAGAAAAAAGAAATTAAGAAAACAATAATCGGAACAACATCGTTAGAAAGCATTACGATGTTAAAAGCAACATAAGAGATGTATATAAAAAAACAGGAAATAAAAATCTGCTGAATATGATCTCTAAACCATTTTACCCTGTTGGTTATAGAGTAGATTACAAGTACAGTAACACCAATAGAAACATTTACAAATAATAAACTTTTGGGTCTGATTTTGAAAATTTCATTAATGATCTCAATAACGATTACAGCGATACCAAAAAATAATATATAAAGCTGATATTCTTTACTAATAGTGTCTTGTTCTTTCTTCTTTTCAATGAAATAGCCAATTTTAGCCTTGATCTTAAAAAACTGATAGACAAGAAGTGAAAGAAAGGCAAAAAGCGATAACCCTAAAACGATAAGCTTAGGGTTATTGTAAAAGATAATGTCGGAGTCGAGTACATACCATGCGGTCATAATTGATTCTAGGGTATTACCAAGACTGGCAATTCCTGAAATAACCGATTTGAAAAAACTATAGTCTGCGGCCATAGAATTTGGGGTATGTTGGTTTAGTAAACAGTCTTTTGAAAAACCTTAAAAGGAAGCGGTTAATTTCTCTTTAAAATACGATTTTTCTGTTTTAATCTACATTTGATTGACCAATTGAATCAATTGAATCTTCTTCTTCATTTATTCCAAAAATTCCAAAATATGTGGCATAAATCATTGAGCTGTTAAAAACGACAGTAAAGATAATTCCAACGCAGCAGGCGAAAATTCCCAGTAATGATCCGATAAAGCCTATGATGAAAAATGCAAATATGTTAAGTGGATTTTTCGTAACAACGATAAAACTTGATTTTATAGCGTCTATTGCATTCAAATTCCCGAAAACAACTAACGGAATGGATAGATACATAAAGTAAGAAACCATAAAGGATATTACATTTCCAACATATAAAACTTCAAAACTGTCAATAAAATTGGAAAGCGCCGTTCCTACAATAGCCGGAATAAAAGCAGCAACAAAAACTTGCCCGAAATAAGGAGCTCTGTAATAACTGAAAATAGTTGAAACATTAAATTCTACATCTTTGTCTGCACAATCAGCCATTTTAAGAAAACCTGCACCAAACGGAGCTGTGATCCCTGCTATAGCAGAAACAGCAACAGTTTGTATAACCAGTTGAATTGCTGTAAATTTTTGATTTTCTAAATCCAGTAAAAAATCTTTTGTAATGCTTTCTGCTCCAAAATAAGCAATCATTATTCCCATAAATGCCATTGCAGCAAGTATAGAAAAAACCAGGATAATAAGTCCTGAATAAAGTGCTATTTTTTTATAGTTTTCGAAGGCATGATTAAAAACTGTAGCAAAATCAAGTGAATAGCCATTTTTTTTAATATCCTCAATTTGGACAAGGGTAGATTTCATTTTAGCGTAAAATTGTTTTATTGACTTATAATTTTATATGGGTATCTTGACGTAAATATAATATTTTTAATCAATTCCGTATAAAAATCTATAAAACATTCTAAAATGATATGGGCACTTTTAAATCCAGTCTAAAATTCGTTTAATCGAAGCCAGCTTATCTTGGTAAGGTGCGTAGCGCATAGGCAAATCGAGCCAATTTCCTTTTTTGACAATGGCTTTATGATGCGAAAAAGTATCAAAGCTACGTTGGCCATGATATGCGCCGATTCCACTGTGTCCGACACCTCCAAATGGAAGTCTTTTATTAGAGAAATGAATAACGGTGTCGTTAACGCATCCCCCTCCAAAAGAGTATTTTGTAATTAATTTTTTGGTAAAGGAATTATTTTCGCTGAAAATATAAAATGAAAGAGGTTTCTCATAACGACTTATGATATTTTCAATGTCATTTTCATTTTCATAAGTAAGAATTGGTAAAATTGGACCAAAGATTTCTTCTTTCATAACCGGACTGTCCAAATCAGGTTCTTCGAGCAAAGTTGGAGCAATGTATAATTTGTTGGCATCGCTTTCTCCTCCAAACAATACATTTTCGTTTTGGATCATATTAGTTAAACGAAACCAGTTTTTGGTGTTAATGATTCGCGCAAAATCAGGCGATTTGTCTATTTTTTTTCCGTAAGCTTTTATAATTTCTTCAATCAAATACGTTATAAAATTGACTTTCATATTTTTCTGAACCAAAATATAATCTGGTGCAATACAAGTCTGACCGGCGTTGATGAATTTTCCCCAGACAATACGCTTTGCAGCTAGTTTTAGATTGGCAGTTTCATCTACAATACAAGGGTTTTTTCCACCCAGTTCTAAAGTAACCGGAGTTAGATTTTCTGCAGCGGCTTTGGCTACGATTTTTCCAACAGAAACACTTCCGGTAAAAAAGATATAATCCCAGCGTTGTGCTAATAATTTATTAGAAACATCTATACCACCTTCAAAAACTTCGACATGGTTGATGTGAAAGGTTTTTTCAATAATTTTTGCAATTATGGCTGATGTATGAGGTGTGAGTTCGGATGGTTTTAGAGTGACTTTGTTTCCTGCAGCAACAGCGGCAATCAAAGGGCATAATGCTAATTGAAAAGGATAGTTCCAGGGAGCCATAATTAAGACATCGCCATAAGGTTCTTTATAAATATAATCTCTGGAAGGAAAATTAAGAAGCGACGGAAAAACACGTTTTGGTTTTGCCCACGAGTTAATGTTTTTAATTGTGTCTTTCAGGTCTGATATTACATAATGAGTCTCTGTAACAACAGCTTCAAACTCTGGTTTTTGAAAGTCGTCGTATAAAGCTTTGATGATTAAATCTTCGCTTTTCTGAATATTATACAATAACTTTTTCAGTGTTTCCTTTCGATACCCGATGTCACTTTTATAATCCATTTTTACGATCAGCTTTTTTTACTCTATGCAAGTTAATCGATAAAAATTAAAAAATTAACAATTAAATCATAAAAATCATACGGCATTCCAAATCGGATCGTCTGGTGTAGGGGCAATAATTGTAATATTCTCTTTAGAAACCGGATGGACAAATGTTAGTTTTCTGGCATGAAGATGAATGCCACCGTCAGGATTGCTTCTGTCTGCTCCATATTTTAAATCGCCTTTTATCGGAGAACCGATTGCAGACAATTGCGCCCGAATTTGATGATGACGCCCTGTATGTAAATTGATTTCCAGTGCCGTATAATTTTGAAGTTCTTTTATTATGATATAATCTAAACTCGCTAATTTACTATCAGGAACTTCTTTTAAATGTGCTTTAGAAGTGTTGTTCTTTTCATTTCTTTTTAAAAAATGAACCAGTTTTGCTTTTGTATCTTTTGGTTTGTTTTTAACAACTGCCCAATATGTTTTTTGCGTTTCACGATTGCTGAAAAGCTCGTTCATTCGTGATAAAGCTTTACTGGTTCGGGCAAAAACCACAATCCCTGTTGTAGGACGATCTAAACGATGAATTACACCTAAAAAAACATCTCCGGGTTTATTGTATTTGGCTTTAATGTATTCTTTCACAACATCAGATAATGGTTTGTCTCCAGTTTTATCTCCCTGTACGATATCTCCAACACGTTTATTAACCACAATTATGTGATTGTCTTCGTGTAAAACCTGGAGATTATTCTTATCTGAAATAATTTTCATTTTGATCTGAAATTTAAATTGAAAAAAGTTTGGCTAAAGCCTAATAACACTTTAAAAATAAACCTCCAGCTTTAACTGGAGGCTATTTAGTTTTTATTTTTTTTGAAAACCTTTGAACCTTTGTCGCTTTGCTTCTTTGTACCTAAAAACTTAGTCCCTCAGAACCTTAGCAACTTAGAACCTCAAAAAAAAACTAATATTGTTCTTTTTCGTTAGGAAAATCCTGAGACTTTACATCAGCAGCATATTGACCGATTGCTTTTGTCATCTCTTCGTATAAGTTTAAGTAACGACGTAAGAAACGAGGACTAAATTCATTATTCATGCCTAACATGTCATGAATAACTAAAACCTGACCGTCAACACCGCCTCCGGCACCAATTCCGATAACAGGAATAGAAATGCTGTCTGCTACTTTTTTAGCAAGATCTGCAGGGATTTTTTCCAAAACAACTGCAAAACATCCTACTTTTTCCAGCATTTGAGCATCTTCAATTAATTTTTCAGCTTCTTCCTCTTCTTTTGCACGAACGCTGTAAGTTCCAAATTTATAGATAGACTGAGGTGTTAATCCCAGATGTCCCATAACCGGAATCCCGGCATGCAATATTTTTTTTATAGATTCTTTAATTTCTTTTCCTCCTTCTAATTTTACTGCATGTCCACCGCTTTCTTTCATTATTCTGATCGAAGAACGAAGTGCTTCTTTAGGATCTGATTGGTAACTTCCAAAAGGTAAATCTACTACAACCAAAGCTCTTTCGACAGCACGAACTACAGATGAAGCATGATAAATCATTTGATCTAGCGTAATTGGCAGTGTCGTTTCGTGACCCGCCATAACATTTGATGCAGAATCTCCAACTAAAATTACATCGACACCGGCAGTGTCAACAATTTTTGCCATTGTGTAATCGTAAGCAGTAAGCATAGAGATTTTTTCTCCATTGCTTTTCATTTCAATTAATGACTTTGTTGTGATTCTTTTATAATCTTTCTTTGCTACTGACATTTTATTTTTTTTTGAATATGTAAAAGTATTGAATAATTGTATAATGGGAATCAGCAATAATAGAATATTTCAACAGAGAAAAATTTTCCGTCTTTAAATTCTAATCGAAATTGACTGTCTTCCATTAGGATAGAGTAGATGTGAGGTGCTTTTAACGAAGCCTCAATATAAGTTCCATATTTTTCAATGAAAGCTTTTTCAGACAACGTGTGATCCAAAACCGCATTAGGATTGATAATGAATTTGTTGTTTTCGTTGATGAATACTTTGATGATCTCAGCCTTTTTTTCTTTTTCATCTACAGAAACTTCAAGGTCTGGATAGTAATAAAATAAATCGCTTAAATAAATACCGCATTCGTCACCAACTTGATTTTTTTTAGGAGGATTTCCGAATGTTTTAAATAAATCGGCCTGTGATATATAAACAGATTTGGTTTTAAATCCTTTTAATGAATAATGTGATTTAAGCATAAATGCGCTAATTTGCTCCGGCAGTTTATGTTGGGATAAGGCCTTTGCTAAAGCCATATTCAATTCTGTATCAGCAATTAATTTTGGGGCGTTAATTTGTTTTACAACTTCATAATATCTCTGATAAGCAGGCACAAGATCATTATAATTGCTATTCCATGCTAATTCAACAATTCTTTCGCTTACTGTTTTGCGCTCAGGAACTGCATTAACGTCCAGTTTGTCAAAATCTTTAATTAAAGCATTCAAATCAGGTCTTGGGCCTATAAATTTTCTCAAAGTATATTTTGCATATTCTTCAGTAAAATTTCCGTTAATGTTTACCCATTCATCCGGATTTACAGGAATATAATTAACAGCCACGGGATCTCCGGTAAAAAGTATTTCCCTAATTTTCGAATTTTTATCGGGTAAAGCACGAGCCTTTAAACCTGCAGCTAAAACAAAAAGATGATTTCCTCCGTAGTAAGCATCTCCGCCTTCAAGAATAGGATTTTCATAATCTCTAACTTTTACATCTTTTGCATTAAGGCTTTTGGCAATATATTTCTCCTGAATAAATCCTTCATTAAAATTATCTGCCTGTACTTTACGCCAGCCGTTTTGACTTTCATTGAGTAAACGAACTTCTGCTCCGTATTTAAAATAACCTAAAAATGAAGTTGAATTAGGAGAAGTATATAATCTCGTGTCGGAATTTAGAAAATAACGCTGCTGCGAATGCAGTAAAACTGTGCAGAAAAAAAGTAAAAAGTAGAGTTTTTTCATGAAGTTGATTTATGTTTTTAGCCACAGATTAAAAGGATTTACAAAGTTTTTTTTATTTCGCGAAGATTTAAAAAATCATTTTTATCCTTTTAATCTGTGGCAAACAAATATTTTTAGCAATCAGCCATATTAACCGCAACGGCAAGACCTCCTTCTGATGTTTCTTTGTATTTGGAATTCATGTCTTTTGCTGTTTCCCACATTGTATTGATTACTTTGTCTAAAGGAACTTTAGCGTTTTTCGAATCGGTTTCTAAAGCCAATTCTGCTGCATTTATAGCTTTTATCGCACCCATAGTATTTCTTTCAATACAAGGAATTTGAACCAAGCCGCCAATAGGATCGCAAGTTAAGCCCAAATGGTGTTCCATTGCAATTTCTGCCGCCATTAGAACCTGAGCAGGAGTACCGCCCATTAATTCGCAAAGTGCCGCCGCAGCCATTGAAGACGAAACCCCTATTTCTGCCTGACATCCGCCCATAGCTGCTGATATAGTAGAGCCTTTTTTGAAAATACTTCCAATTTCTCCGGCCACCATCAGGAATTGTTTGATTTCTTTTTCGCCTGCATCGTGATTTTCAATCACCATATAATACATTAAAACAGCTGGTATTACGCCTGAACTTCCATTGGTTGGAGCAGTTACCACGCGTCCTAAAGAAGCATTTACTTCATTCACGGCAAGTGCAAAACAGCTTACCCATTTTAAAATCTGGCGAAATTTAACTTCTGTTTTTCTAATTTCTTCAAGCCAGCTTTGCGGATCGGTATAGTTAGATAGTCCAATAAGGTTTTGGTGCATATCAAAAGCTCTCCTGCGAACGTGAAGTCCGCCGGGAAGTATTCCTTCAGAATGACAGCCAATGTACATGCATTCCAGCATTGTATTCCAGATACGCATTAATTCAGAATGCACTTCCGCTTCCGGGCGCATTGAAATTTCATTTTCATATACAATTTCAGAAATCGATTTGTTCTCAGAAATCGTATAGTTTAGTAATTCAGCTGCATTTTGGACAGGGTAAGGAAATGCGCATTTGATTGCTTCTTTTTGCTTGGCATTGGTGCGTTCTTCTTTTACCACAAATCCACCTCCAATAGAATAGAAAGTCGATTCGTATTCAGAATCGTCAGCTTTGTAAGCAGTAAATTTCAATCCGTTAGCATGAAAAGGAAGGAAATCTTTATTGAAAACAATGTCCTGAAGAAAGTAAAACGGAATTCCTTTCTGGTTGCCCAAATTGATTTCGTTTGTAGTTTCGATTTTTTTGATAATCCCTGCAATATCTTCAACGGGAATATATTCGGGATCCTGACCGCTTAAACCCAGCATAACAGCGAGATCTGTTGCGTGGCCTTTTCCGGTCAGAGACAAAGAACCGTATAAATCGACTTTTACTCTTATAATATTTTCCAGAATCGCTTCTTCTCTAAGCTCTTCCAAAAAGCGTTCAGCCGCGCGCCAAGGTCCCAAAGTGTGTGAGCTTGAAGGGCCAACGCCAATTTTAAGCATATCAAAAACTGAGATACATTCTTCCATTGTTCGTTTTTTGTTAAGACAAAGATAATTGAATAACGCAATGAACGGATATATTTGAATGTTAATCTTGCATATTTGTTAAAAAAAATATTAAATTTTAATAATTCGATAACGAAATAAATTTAAATCCTTAATATGCAGTTTTCGTAAAAAGTTCGCGTTTTTTAGGTATTTTTGTAGATGAACGAGTTTAAAAAATAAGCTCAGTTCTTTTAATATTAATACTTCAGGGATTTTGTTCTAATTCTGAAAATGTCTTGTTACAAATTATAATACCACAAAGAAGATAAAGTTACAATATGATAGAATTTTTCAAGCATCTATTACAAGAATTCGAATTACCACTTAACAATCCCGTATTGATTTTTTCGTTAATACTATTTATAATTCTGCTCTCTCCAATTTTACTTAAAAAGATCAATATTCCGGGAATTATCGGACTTATTATTTCCGGGGTTATCATTGGACCTCACGGATTAAATATTCTCGCAAAAAACTCGGCAGTTGATTTATTTTCGACAATCGGACTTTTGTATATCATGTTTATTGCGGGCTTAGAATTGGATATGAATGAGTTTAAAGCCAATAGAAACAAGAGCTTATTATTTGGTTTTTTTACTTTTATTTTACCACTTTCGATCGGATTTCCCGTTTGTTTTTATTTATTGCAATATGATTTTAATGCCAGTTTTTTAACAGCAAGTATGTTTGCGACACACACATTGGTTGCCTATCCGATTGTGAGTAAACTGGGAATTGCCAAAAATCAGGCTGTTGCGATTACGGTAGGCGGAACTATTCTGACCGATACTGCAGTTTTGATTATTCTTGCCGTGATTATGGGAAGTGCGCAGGGAAGTTTAAATCAGGCTTTCTGGATTAAATTAACAGTTTCATTAGCGATTTTTTCAGCCATTATGTTTTTGGTTATCCCAAGAATTGCCAAATGGTTTTTCAAAAAACTGGAAAGTGAAAAACACGCTCACTATATTTTTGTACTCTCTGTGGTTTTCTTCGCAGCCTTTTTAGCCGAAGTAGCAGGAGTAGAGCCAATTATTGGGGCTTTCGTTGCCGGTTTGGCATTGAATCCTTTAATTCCGCATTCTTCTGCATTGATGAATAGAATTGAGTTTATTGGAAACGCTTTGTTTATTCCGTTTTTCCTGATTTCTGTAGGAATGCTGGTTGACGTAAGTGTAATTTTAAGCGGACCAACAGCGTTGATTGTAGCAGGAACTTTAAGTGTCGTGGCAATATTTGGAAAATGGATTGCTGCCTTTTTCACCCAAATCGTATTTAAATATACCAAAACAGAAAGACAACTTATTTTCGGCTTAAGTAGTGCGCATGCAGCCGCAACTCTGGCAGTAATTTTAGTTGGGTTTAAAGCAAAAATATTAGACGAAAACATTTTAAACGGAACGATTATCTTAATTCTGATTACTTGTATTGTAGCTTCTTTTGCAACGGAAAAAGCGGCTAAGAAAATTGCAATTTGTGAAGAAGAAATTTCGCCGGAAGATACAGGCAGAGATCAAATCCTGGATGAACATATTCTGATTCCGCTGGCGAAAACTTCTGCTGCAGCAAGTTTGCTGGATTTTGCACTTTTGATTAAAGATAAAAAATCATCTAATCCTGTAACATTGTTGACTATTGTTCCTAATAATAATCAGGCAGAGAAGAATATTTTAAAATACCGAAAAGCAGTTGATAAATTTGTTGTTCAGGCTTCGGCTTCGGAAGTAAAAATCAATACAATTGCCAGAATTGACCATAATCCGGCAAGTGGAATTGCAAGAACTTCCAAAGAAATCATGTCGGATATTGTGATCGTTGGCTGGCCAAGAAAAACCGGATTTATAGATAAAATCTTCGGAGAAAATGTAGATTCCATTATCAATAACGTCGATAAGAGTTTGTTTATCTGTAGGTTTCAAAAGAATTTTATTGAAGAAAAAAGATTGGTTTTTGTCTGTCCTCCATTTTCTGAAAGAGGCGTTGGTTTTCAGGTATTGCTTCAGAAAATCTGTCGCTTATCTCAGGAATTAAGTATTCCGATTGTGGTTTACGCAGAATATAAAACGCACGAAACCATTCAGCAGATTGCTAATAATTTGAAATTGAATGCCAAATTAGGATTTAAAAACGTTTCGGATTGGGAAGATTTTGAATCCATTTCAGACGAAATGAAACCAACCGATTTAGTTGTTTTTAATCTGTCAAGAAAAGGGTCTGTTTCGTATCAGTCGATTTTTGATAAACTGCCTCATAAATTTGAGAAGTTTTTTGAAAATAACAATGTTATTTTGGTTTACCCGCAAGATGACCGCAAAGAAAGCGCAATGGATGCTTATGAAGATTTTACGGCTTCACCATTGGCAAAAGGTATTGAAGCCATTGAACAAATTGGACGTGGTTTGGGAAGTATTTTGAAAAAAGGTTAAAAAATATTTATCAATTTATGACAGAAGAATTATTAGGGATTTTTAATAAATACAGTTTTCCGGAAAGGGACGAGAATTCTTTAGTCAGCATTGAAGATATTCAATTGCATTTAAAATTTGATCTTCCGGAAGATTACGTTTTTTACGTAGAGAATTACTTGGGAATAGATCAGTTTATTGGGTTCGAGTTTATAAAACTTTGGAGTTTAGAAGAAATTATTGATGCAAATTTAGAATATCATATTTTCGAAAAATTACCACAAACACTGGCTATCGGAACGAACGGAAGCGGTGAATTTATTGGAATCTATTTTGACGATACTAACGCTATAAAAATTATTCTTTCTCCTTTTACTGATTTAAATGCTAATTATCATGTCGAAATAGGAAACTCTTTTACTGATTTTCTTGTCAGGCTTGATGAAGGTGTCGAATGGTTTTCATAATTTAAATACGACTTATATGAATCACAAAATAAAATCAATCCGTCCTTTTATAGGTTCTAAAGACTTCGAGATTTCAAGAAGTTTCTACCGAGATTTAGGTTTTGAAGAAATAGTTTTAGAACATAATTTTTCTGTTTTCAAAGTAGGAGAAATCGCTTTTTACCTTCAGGATTATTACGATAAAAGCTGGAACGAAAACACCATGATTTTTCTCGAAGTTGATGATGTTGATCGCTATTATAGTGAATTGGAAGCACTTAATTTAACGGAGAAATATGGTGTAAAATTAACGCCAACGAGACATTTAGACTGGGGAAGTGAATGTTTTCTGCACGATCCATCCGGGGTTCTATGGCATTTTGGGAAGTTTAAATAAAGATTTATTTAATTTAAGTTTGCCGCAAATTCCACTAATTATTACAATTAGAAAGAATAAATTAGTAAAAATTAGTGGTAAAAAACTTATCTCAATCCAAAATCTCCCAAAACGCGAGTCGTACTTTTACGCTGATACCAATCATTGTAAACTAATTCAATACTTGTTACATCAAATTCTCCAAAATCATAATCACGGAATTTTTCTGCAATTTCAAGCAGTTTTTTGGGATTATGAAGTTTTTCCTGAAAGCGCATTATTGTAGAGTGCGCGGTAGAAATTTCATATCGACTGTCAATACTCTGTTGTAAATCCGAATTTTTGAAGTTTTCGCGAAGTCTGTTTCTTAAATTATTCAAAGTTTCATCGCTTGGAAATCCCTGAATCATGATTGCCGAGGGAGAAGCCGTAATACCTTTGTAGTGAATTTTGATTTTATTTACCTCTACAAGGCTTCTGCAGATCACTTCAATATATTCACTTGGTGAAATCTGACTTAAATTAAATGCTGTAGAGCAAGAAATAATAGACATTACCGTAATATGAATATCTGAATCCGGATAAAAATACTGTTCCGGTTCTGCTTTTTTTAGTTCATTTATAAAATGCTGGATATTCGCTTTTATTTCATCGTTTGGGCGAATTAATAGCGTTATACCGAACCGCGAATCAGATTCGTTTTTAATTTCTGAATCAGTTACATATTTACCTTCCAAAATAGCTTCAGAAGACGTTTTATAAAGTTGATTGTAATGTTCGGTTAAATTCATTATTCAGTTATTTCTTTTTTACTTTTTCTAGATTTTCTTTCACTCTGAATTTTACAATTTTTGTAATCAGATCGTAAGGCATTTTATCTTTTAACGGAAACTGAACCGAGCCTTTGCCTGATTTGTATTTTGAAAGTTCTGCTGCAAAAGCTTCATGGCCACTCGGAAGGGCATAAAGACCGATATGGTTTTTGAAAGCGGCAAAATAAACTACAATTCCATTTTGCTCAAAAGCCGGCATAGAATAACTAATTTTTTCTTTTGCATCCGGCGCTGCTTTTTGAATCGTCATTCGAACCTTTTCCAAAATTTCCTGAACATCATTTGGAAATCCACCAATGTATTCATCTATATTTTCGGGTTTCTTTGTTTCCATGGTTTTTCTTTTTGTTTGTTTCAGGTTTCAGGTTTCAAGTTCTCAGTAGTGACCTGAAACGTAATTTTTTATTTTACCGCAAAGTGCGCTAAGATAATTAGTTACAGGACTAAGCTGAATCTATGTATTAAGTTCGCAAAGCTTTATCTGTAAATGTTGTACATAAACAAAGCTTTGCGGATTTTTCATTTTAATGACTCTCAAAAAAAACTTAGCGTACTTTGCGTAACCCTTTGTGTTCTTTGCGGTTAAATTGTTGACACCAATACGTTTCTTTCATTTTAACGCAAAGTTCGCGAAGTATTTTTAAGTACTAGACTAAGCAGAATCTACATAATAAGTTCACAAAGCTTAGCGGACTTCTCATTTTAATGACTCTCAAAAAAAAACTTAGCGTACTTTGCGTAAACCTTTGTGTTCTTTGCGGTTAAATTGTTGACACCAATACGTTTCTTTCATTTTAACGCAAAGTTCGCGAAGTATTTTTAAGTACTAGACTAAGCAGAATCTACATAATAAGTTCACAAAGCTTTGCGGACTTTTCATTTTAATGACTCTCAAAAAAAAACTTAGCGTACTTTGCGTAACCCTTTGTGTTCTTTGCGGTTAAATAACACCATCAAGCAAGTCCTTTCGGAAAACGATCCAAAACTAAATTCAGCTTTATATGATGTTCCAAAAAAGCTTTGGCACCAGCCAGAACCAATGTAAATCCTTCTGTAGAATTACGAACCTGATCTATAATTTTATCAGAATCTCCGTGAAAACCTGAATTAGTAATGCTTACAAAAGTTTCACTTTCATTTAATGGATTAAAGACCCATTCTACCAGGGTAATTTCGTCGGGATTTCCCCATTCGATCACAATCTTTTTATTTTCCTGCAGAACCAGCGTTTTAACTGTAAGCGAAAAACCATACATTTCCCAGGTCCATTCGGTTTTTTCATTTTCTTCTAATTTGCCCGATCCTTTAGTAAACCAAAATTTACTTGTAATCTGCGGATCAATAAAAGCCTGAAAAACCTCTGAAACAGGTTTCCGAATCAGCATTTCGGCTTTTGCGTATTTGTTATTTTCTGTTTTCATGGTTTAGAAGTTAGAGGTTAAAAGTCGGAAGCAAAATGAAAGATCTAAGATGACATTTTGCTTCCTTATTTCAATTTTCTTGCGACCTCTAATTTATGAAATTGCTACAGTAAAAATGTCAAAAATTAATTAAATGTAAAACCAACTAATAAATTAACTGAGTTGGTTTTAAGGGAATCATTATTAAAAGCTTGTGCTTTTGAAATATTTGATAAACCAAGATTATCTCTTAATTCAATATACAGCTGATGATTTTCTGTTAACGTAAATTCTTTACCAATACCGGCTGAGAATCCAAAATCCAGTGATTTTTTATTGTCTGTATCCTCTTCGTCATATTCACTTTCATCAGGAATATTAGTTTTCGTTTTTATTCCCGATTTTACCAAATAACCTAAGTAAGGTCCTGCATTTACATAAAAACTTTTATCGCTGGAAAAATTGTATTTCAACATTATTGGAAGAACAACATAATTTAAATATGCAGTAGATTTTACTTCATAAATACCGGGAGGAAGTTGAACTGATGGATCCATAATTTCTACGGAAGCTTTAGAAATCTGAGTTTTTCTCTCATAATTTAAGTCTGCTTTTATAGATAAATTTTCCTGAATCTGGTGCTGAAAAGAAAATCCGAATAAATAAGCAAAACCGGCAGAGTCATCTGTAAAAGACCTGTAACCTCTAAAACTGGAGTAATTTAAACCTCCATGTATTCCAAATTTAACTTTTGATTCCTGAGCTGTTGTTTTAAAAGTAATTAAAGAAAGAGTTAATAATAAAAAAGTAATTTTTTTCATTTTTTTTTGGTTGATTAATTTGGTCACGAATGTATCGAATTACAAATTAATGTTAAAGCTTTTTTTAGTATTAAACATTCTTTTTGTCAATCCATTTGCCAACTGTTGGCGCTGTATAATTTCTCATTTGATGTAACAAATCATCAATATTATCGCTTATCAAAAGCATTTCTCTGTTAGCTTCTTTTAGTAAACCTTTATCAGTCATGGTTTTTAGTAATTCAATAAGAAAATCATAAAAGCCATTTACATTTAAAATTGCAATAGGTTTTTTATGAAGCCCTAACTGAGCCCATGTCAGCATTTCAAAAAGCTCTTCAAGAGTTCCAAAACCACCGGGAAGAGCAATTACACCATCACATAAATCGTTCATTTTGGTTTTGCGTTCGTGCATACTTTCAACCAAAATCAGTTCTGTTAAGTTTTGATGCGCAATTTCTTTTGATCTCAAAAAGTTCGGAAGAACACCAATTACTTTTCCGCCAGCGTTTAAAGCACCGTCTGCTACTGCGCCCATCAAGCCAACATTCGCGCCACCGTAAATTAGTTCTATATTTTGTGCTGCAAGAGTTTTTCCTAATGCAATTGCCTGTTCTTCATATATTTTTTCGGTGCCGAAACTAGAGGCACAGAAGACTGTTATTCTTTTCATTCTTTTTTTTAGTTATGGGTTTATGAGTTATTGGTTAAGTGTTAAGAGTGTTAGATGAGAAATTTTACATTTAACTCCTAACTTTTACCAATCACTTTTTTTTAATTCATACTCAAAATAAGGCATATCAGTTCCATTTGCTGTTAAGACCATATCTCTTACTTTTTCAGCTCCAAGTTTTTGAACCGCTTTCTGTGAACGAAAATTTTCTGCTCCAACATGAAAAAAAATGGAATCTACATACTGAAATGCATAATCGATTAAAAGTTTTTTATTGGATTTATTATAAGGACCACCCCAATATTTTCTTGTAATAAAAGTGTAGCCAATTGCGACACTTGACTTTTCGGGGTTGTATTCGTAAAAACGGGTTGTACCCATTATTTCGTTTGTCTGTTTATCAAGAATTAAAAATGAACCTTTTGAATCTATTGCAGCTCTAAAAAACGCGGTAAAACCTTCTCTGTGATAACGGTCTTTAGAAGGATGCTGTTCCCAGATTAAAGGATCTGATGCTGCTTCAAATAATGCTTCAAAATGTTCTTCTTTTAAAGGAATTAGTTTTGTGATTTCATCTTCCAGAATATCAGGTTGTAAATTGAAGTCAGATATTTTCATTTTTATAGTTTTTATAGTTAGTTTTTTGCTTTCCGAAAATGTCAGGATAAAAATTAAATCTTTCTAATCTGTACACAAGAAACATCCTGCATTTTAATTTCTTTCCCAGTTTTCTTTAATAATCCGGTTTTAGGATTTATTTTAAAAACAATCACATTTCCGGTTTGAACATTTGAAGCAACTAAAAATTTTCCGCTTTCATCAATAGCAAAAACGCGTGGATGTCTTCCTAAAGTAGATTGGTAGCCTATGTTTGTCAATAATCCGTTTTCATCGATTGAAAAAATAGCAATATTGTTTTCTTTTCCGCGATTTGTGGCGTATAAAAATTTTCCGTTCGGAGAAATATGAACATCAGAACTTTCAAAACCTTCTTTTATTTTATCAGGATGTGTGGCAATACGCTGAATTTTGTTTAATACGCCATTTTCATATTTGTAAACACTTAATTGTCCTGCCATTTCTTCGATGCAATAACCAAACTTCTGATTTGGATGAAAAGTAAAATGCCTTGGGCCAGCTTCTAAATCGGTTTTTGTAAACGGATTTTTTGTTTCCACTAAAGATTTTTTCAGATTTTCGTCAAAAGCATAGCAACGAATTTTATCGGCTCCCAAATCGGGTAAAAAAAGATAATCGCATTGAGGAGAAAATACCGCCGAATGAACGTGTGATCTGGTTTGCCTTTCTTTATGTGTGCTTCCGTCCGTATATTGAAAATTTTGGGCAATAGAATCGATTTTACCACTTTCTAAAATAGGAAAAACAGAAACGCTTCCCTCTGTGTAATTCGCATTGGCTAACCATTTTCCGTTTTTATGAACTGAAACATAAACCGGATTTTCACCGCCGCTTCGCTGACTGTTTAAGAACGTCAAAGTTTTATTTGCCGGATCAAATTCAAAACTGCTTATGCTTCCCGCATTTGGTGTTTTGGTGTCAGTACAGGCATAAACATATTTTCCGTTTGGTGAAACAGTTAAATAGGAGGGATTAACAATATTAGTGACCGAAGTAAATTTCGTCAGTTTTCCGCTTAAAGTATCCAACTGGTAAACCTGAATTGCCTCAGCCGATTTATCACGATTGTATGATCCTAAAAAGACGTAAGTGTTTTGGGAAAATAGATTAAAGCTTAGGAAAAAGGTTATTGCTATTATGAAGTTTTTTGAATTCATTTTAGTTTTTTTGGTTTCAGGTTTCAGGTTTCAAGTTTCAGGTTGTAATTGCATTTCACATTTCACCATCAATCATTAACAATTAATTCACCCCTTTCCACCATTGTTTAAATTCCTGATTGTTATTTTTTAGTTCTACTTTTTCACCAATCATTGGGGTTATAAGCGGAATAGGATTTTCGCTTAAACTATTCAATTCTGTTACTTTAAGTAAAGGTTCATCCCAGGAATGAAGCGATAAAGAAAACTTAGAAGAATGTACGGGAAAAACTCTTTTGGCTTTTAAATCTTTCATTGCTTTTATCACGTCTTCCGGCATATTGTGAATATATTTCCATTTTTCGTTGTATTGACCATTATCAAGTAAAGCAACATCAAAAGGACCATATTTTTCTCCTATTTCAGCAAAATGAGTATCGTAGCCGCTATCTCCACCCAAATACATTTTAAAATCTTTAGTTTCTAAAATGAAAGAAGTCCAAAGCGTATTACATCTTTTAAAACTTCTGCCTGAAAAGTGTCTTGATGGCGCAGTGTGAAGCGTTAGATTTTCATCCAGTTCGATTTTGGAATACCAGTCTTTCTCCACAATATTTTCTGAAGGAAATCCCCAAAACTCAAAGTGTGAACCTACTCCAAGAGCTGTAATTATTTCTTTTGTTTTAGGTTTTAATTTCAGAATTGTATCATAATCCAAATGATCGTAATGATCGTGTGTAATCAGTAAATAATCAATTTCAGGAAGATCTTCGACTGTATAAATGTCACTTCCTTTAAACGATTTTGTTGTACCGGGAATGGGAGAGGCGTTTCCACTAAAAACCGGATCAATCAAAAAACGCTTTCCTTCAAGCTGAATAAAGTAAGACGAGTGCCCAAACCAAACCAAAACATCCTGATCAATTGGTAATTCATGTAAATTGGTTTTTACGGACGGAATTAAATCGGTTGGAATTTTTCGTTCTACTTTTTTAAAGAAAAATTCAAACAAAACTCCAGCCATACTTGCTCCTTCTGCAAGGTCTGGAGTGAAACTCTGATTTTCGAATTTGCCGTTTTTGTATTGAGGCGAATTCTGAATTAAAGTCAGTCTTTCGCCGGAAGGCGCTTTCCCAAATTTAGGATGTTCCAAAAATCGGTAAAGAGCAAGTGCTATTAGTGCTAATAGAATTAAAAATGTGATCATTTATTTGGAGGATATAAATTTTGAGTATAATCAATCGAAAGTAAAATTATCTTTTTTAAGATCTCCATATCGATATCGGCTAATTTTTTAATGTAAATACAGGCTTTAGAAGAAGTATGTTTGCCAAGTTTAGGCAAAAGTTCTTCTCTTTCTTTTTCAGGTAGATAAAAATAAACAGTCATTGCTGTTTTTCTCGGCGAAAAACCGGCTAAAGGTGCATCGCCTTCATGACCGCTTTCGTATTTGTAATGGTAACTTCCAAAACCAATAATACTTGGCCCCCACATTTTGGGTTCAAAACCGGTAATTTCCTGTATTATTTTAAGAAGTTCAAAAGCGTCGTTTCTTTTTACTTCATTTTCTACAGCATTAATAAAGTCTGTAACGCTGCTTGTAGTTTCAGTGGTTTTATTGACAGCCATTTTGAATTTATTTTTTGTTTAACAAATCACTTTTAAAAAGAATGTTTTTGATTTTAAATTCAGAAGCATAAAATAAATTAGAATCATCATTCATTTGGTTTTCTACAACGATCAAACTAATATCACTTTCTGGAAAGTATAAATTTACAGAAGAAAATCCGTCTCCAAGACCGGTATGACCAAGATATTTGAATTTTTCTTTTTCTATAGTTCTAATTCCGTAACCATAACCGTCTTTTTCTTTTCCAAAGAAATTGTGCTGTGACAAAATTGAATTTTTAATGAGCAATTGATATAATTCGGGTTTCAAAATTTTGCCTTTATGAAGATTATTATTCCAAATCGTTAAATCGCCCGCAGTTGAAAGTATTCCATCAGCACCTAAACTTTCAGGAGTAATCTGAGTTTTACTTACTGGATTCAAAGTGTCTTTGATATTATAATATCCAGTTACGCTATTTTGAGCTTTTTCTTTTGAATAACAAAAAGTATGGTTCATTTTTAATTTCTTAAAAAGGGTTTCAGCAACTTCTGTATAACTTTTTTTTGTGCTGAATTCTACAATTTTACCAATTAGACCAAAACTTAGGTTACCGTATTTAAAATTGGTTCCGGGTTTAAAAGCTAATGGTTTCTCTAAACCGACTATTCCATGTGAATGATTTAAAAGCTGATGAACTGTAACAGAATCAGCCCAGCTTTGTTTTAATTCTGGTAAATATTTTTTTATAGGAGAATTTAAATCCACCTTTCCTTTTTCTACTTCCAGCAAAACCAGAACAGCAGCAATTTGTTTGCTGTTCGACATGATTTCAAATTGACTGTCTAATGTCAGAGGTTTTTTAGTTTCAAAATTCGAATATCCTTTAACTTTGGAATACAGCGTTTTTCCGTTTTGAGAAACAACGACAACACCATTAAAAACCGGATTTGTATTTTGAATCAAGCTGTCAATGCTTTTTTTGTAATCGTATTTTTTTTGTGCCGATGAATGACTGCTGCTAAAGGTGAAAAGTAATAATAGAGCGGTTTTAGTAATAAAGTTCATTAGTTTATTGAGAGGTTGTTTCGGGTTTCAGGTTTAAAGTTTCAAGTTTCAGGTTTCAAGTTTCAGGTTTCAAGTTTCAGGTTTCAGGTTCTGTACAAAACGTGAAACCTGAAACAAAAAGAATATTTAGAACATTCCGTTTTCGTTAATAGTATCTTTGGGGATTGGCTGACCTAAATCCCAAAGTTCTATGATTTTATCTTCTTTGAATTTTAGAATGTGCACTACTGCAAAACCAATGTCAGTAGGAGTTTGTTTGAGATGAGAATGTACTGCAACCAAATTTTCGTCTTCCAGAATATGATGAATTTTAAAAATCTTATTCGGATTTGTTCGTGCAGATTCTTCCATAGCAAGCATTAAAGTTTCGGCATCGCCTTTGAAGTGGGCATTATGATGTTTGAAATTCTTTCCGACATACAATCGAAAACCTTCGTGCGAATGCCCTTTTGCAGCAAGATTCAGGAAGTTTTTAGCGATTTCTTTCTTAGTCATAATTCAAGATTTTAAAGCAAACTAAGGTATGAAATAAAGGGCTACAATTATTGCAGAAAATGACTTGAATTTTATAAAATTAAATTGTCTCTGATTTGATTTTTGTGAGGTCAATTCCCAGTTTAGAAAACTCTTTTTCACCTAATTCTGTAATGTAAAAATGTTTATCTGAAGGTGATTTTTTTGCAATCCAGTTTTTATCGGCAAAGTTTTCCAAAAGTAGTTCGCCAAGTTTGCCACCGAGATGTTCATAGCACTTTTTGGCCGGTTTTACAGAAGATTCAGTACTCATGATTATTTCTTTTTTGAAGCAATTCTAGAAGCCAGATAAGCTGTCGGAATGTAAGCAAAAACTAAATCTATAATGCTAAACCAAACAGGAGACGGTAAAGTATAAACCATTACAATTCCTCCAAACAAAAAGAAGGCTCCAATAAAAAAGGCTAGTTTTGTTTTGTTCGAAACTGCAATTAAAGCTGTTGTAAGTGCTCCGGCAAAAGTTCCGATGGCGTGTGCAAGAAATGGAAACAGAAAATGTTTAGGTTCAAACAAATGCATGGTTGCCTGTAAACCTTCAGTTGTTGTAACGTCTGTACCATTTGGAGGGGGAATTATTGATCCACTAATTGAAAGAATGGTCATATTGACAATACTACCAATAATAAGACCTGCAAGAACGGCCAACGTGTTTCTAAAAAGTGGATTCATAAATTTCGTATTTTAGTACAACGAATTTAGGAAGATTTTTTGAAAACTCTCAGCTGAGTATGCTTTTTTAATTAAATGATTGTCTGAATTCTAAAGGAGAAAAATTGGTCTTTGTTTTAAATAATTTACTGAATGATTGTTGATGCTCAAAACCTAATTCGAAAGCAATTTCGCTAATAGACAAATTTGTGGTCGAAAGTTTCTCTTTTGCCTTTTCGATCAATTTGTCATGAATGTGTTGTTGTGTGCTTTGTCCTGTAAGATGTTTTAATAACCCGCTTAAATAATTGGGAGAAACATTTAAATTTTCGGCAATATATTGTACTGTCGGAAGTCCCTTTTTGGTAAGGGAATTATCACTGAAAAAATTTTCCAGAAGTTTTTCCAAACGTCCCAGAATTTCATGATTATTTATTTTTCGGGTTATAAATTGTCGATTATAAAAACGTTCAGAATAGGTGAGTAGTAGATCAATTTGGGCAATAATCACGTCCTGGCTAAATTTATCGATATTAGACTGATATTCGTGCTGAATATTTTTCATGATATCAATAATCATTTTTTCTTCTTTGTCAGACATGTGTAATGCTTCATGAACCTCGTATCCAAAGTATTCGTATTGTTTAATTTTTTGAGCAAGAGGAGTATTCCATAAAAAATCAGGATGAATAAGTAACGAATATCCGGTATGCTGCAATTCGGCATTTCCTTCTATAGAAAATACCTGACCCGGAGCAATAAATAATAAAACGCCCTCTTTAAAGTCATATTCCTGCTGGCCGTAACGCATTTTGGCATTCGCGTTTCTTTTGAGTGCGATGGAATAAAAATCAAGAATCAGACTTTTTGGTTCCTCTTCGTTAAGGTATTTAAGATCTTCAAAATTGTAAACACTTACTAACGGATGCTCAGGTTTTGGCAAATCCCGAAACTCATGAAATTCGCTTATGCTTTTTACTCTTTGTGGTTGTTGATTTGCCATAACCTAAGATACTTATTTTTTAATTATAGATTGCAGCAAATTCCTTTGCATAATCTGCAAGTTTTGTTTTTCCCATTTGAGAAGGTCTGTTTTTATAATAATCCTCTCCCAAAGTACCATTATAAAGTCCAGCGTACATTTCTGTAAGACCTTGTGCAATTTTTGGCTGCATTCCGATGTTTACCAGGCCATTAAAAGTTTCTTCATCACTAATTAAAACCCATTTTAAGTCTGGTTTTCCAATTGCTTCGCCAAGAATTTTGACAGTTTCATTTCCGGTTAATTCTTCGCTGGCAACGTAACGGATTTTTCTTCCGTCAAGCGGAGTTGTTAATTCTTCTGCAATTGCTTCTGCAATATCATTTGGAGAAACCCACGGAATTAGTTGGTCAGCTCCATAATTGGCAGCGATAAATCCCTGATTTTTAATCATCGGAATATAAGCCAGTAAATTGTAATAGAAAGAAGTTGGACGCATGAATGTTATCGAAACCTCTGAAAGTGTATTTAAAACAGATTCAATTTCATTATAACGCTGAATAATTCCTGAATTTTGTTCTAAATGTGCCCCAATGCTGCTCAAAAAAACAACCCGTTTTACACCTGATTTTCGGATAGCTTCGGCATAATTGTTTCCAATTTTTCGTGTAAAGGCATCCAAATCAAGATTCGGATCAAAATAATTGGCACGCGGAATCATGCAGTACACAGCATCTGAACCTTTAAAAACCTCAGTTAAGAAAGCAGTATCTTCAACAGAACCAATAGCGGTTTCTGCTCCAAGT
Organism: Flavobacterium notoginsengisoli; assembly: GCF_042686225.1. NCBI lineage: Bacteria > Pseudomonadati > Bacteroidota > Flavobacteriia > Flavobacteriales > Flavobacteriaceae > Flavobacterium > Flavobacterium notoginsengisoli. The sequence goes on along the minus strand of NZ_JBHUOT010000020.1, from coordinate 12,237 downwards.
GTTTCAATTTCTTCTTTTCTTTCTGAACTACTCGTGACTACAGTAACGGAGTGTCCTTTTTGTATTAGCTCTGTGGCTAATGGTTTGCTAATGTTCCCTAAAGAACCTGTAATTGTAATTTTCATTTGTTCTGAATTTTAGATGTTACAAAGTTGTGCAACATCTAAACAAATGATGTATCCAAATCTATTGTTGTTGTAGCTTTTTTTAGCTTCTAAGATACTAAGGTACTAAGTTTAATTTGCTGACAATTTCTTCTCGTTTTCTGTCTGCGGTTTTCCTGTTGCGTTGGGTTCGCCTTTTCCGGTTTCGATTAGTTTTTTCAAACTATTCTGGATGTAGTTTGTCCATGCATCTCGGCAGATTTCAAAACATTCGTATTCCGGGACTAATCCGAAATGGGTAAAAGTCAGTTCTGTTTTTCCTTCTTTTTCTTTGATTTCAAAAGTAGGTTTTGTTCCTGTCCATTCTGTTTTGTCTTCTGTAAATTTGAAGTAATTATGTTCAATAAACCATACGATTTTTTGATTCGGAATTACTTCAATAAGTTTAATTTTACAGCGGTGAACATCTTCATAATGATAATCGAATTCATCATTTAAATTGGTTGTTTTTCCTTCAATCTCTTCCGACCACCAGCCCCGAACGTTTTGTACTGCTTTAAAAACTTCTTCGGAAGATTGGTCAACTATTATTTTTGTGGTAAAATCGTGAGTACTCATTTTAAATTGATTTAGAAAATTAGTAAAGTAAAATTACAATCTAAAAATCAAATAGTTGAGGTGTTTAAAAGACAAAAGTAAGGTGTGTTTCGGACAAGGATTAATTTTAGATTTTAAATTTTAGAGTTTAGACTTTTTCAGCTGAATTTATTCTTGTTTGTCCTTTTCTTAAAATACCAATTAATAAATTGATAATATAAATTGGTGTTGCGATAAAGATGGTTATTAAAAATTCAATTATCAAGATAATATTGATAATTTCATGATCATCAGAATAATTATAAGTGCGATCATTCAGTTGTAGCTTAACTAATAGGACTACCATCCAATAAAAAATAAAACTCCCAATTAAAATTGACGAATGAATTATAGTTAAATACTTAACTAATCGTTTTTTGAATACTTTTTGAACTAACCAATAGCCTAATCCAATTAAAAAATAACAGACAAAAAGAAATATTGTGGCATCACTATTTCGCACTACAAAATAAGTATCATGAATATTAATATCTAAAGTTGCTTTTAGATTATTATTTTGTGTAATTCCAATTATTACAATAAGTAAAGAAACAATCCAAAATAAATGATAAACTTTTATTTTTTGTAGGTTCATGTTTTAAGCGCTGTTTTTCTAAGTTTTGCTTAAAGACTGTCGCCAACTAAAAGCAGGCCTACAATTACTGCTAAAAAAGTAAGCAAACTAACAAGTCCAATTACAGTCATTCTCCAGCCATTATAAGTTTCTCCGCCATTAGTCAAATGGTTTTGAATGTTCTTTTCCTGATATGTTTTTAAAAAGTAAGAAGCAATAAAAGAGTAAATAATTGGAAAAATTATAGAAGGGAAATTTTCAGGTAAAAGAAAAACCAGACAAACTATAAAAAAAGATATGATGGCGGTAATTATCCAGGTTTTTTGAGCTTTTTCCTTGTCATTAAAAACTTTAAAATTTTCTGCAATACAGTAACCGGCTACAAGTGGTCCTGCAAAGAATGTTGCAATACGGATAGCTTTTTCTGAATAAATTTTTTCTGTTGGGATTTCTTCAAAAACTGATTTTTCTACATTTTCTTCTTGTATCATTGGAAATAGATTTGAGATTTAATTTTTTTTGGGATTTGATTAATTAGTTTAAAATGTTCTGACATTACTTTTTCAAGTTCTAACGTACCGCCAAGAATAAGCATTTCCTTATTTTCGAAGCGTTTTCCAAGTCGGTCTTCCAGCATAATTTTTTCCATGCTTTGCGCAATTTCGATTTCGTTTAAAAAAGCATTCGGATGTCCGGCTGTACAAATTACAAGGCCAAGCGGAAGGGTTTTCATTTTCCTGGAAGTCTCATTTTGTCCGTAAGCGTATCCAACAGAATAAACGCGGTCAAACCAGCCTTTTAATTTGGCAGGACAATCGCTCCACCAAACCGGATAAAGAAAAACAACACAGTCGGCTTTTTCTAATTTTTCCTGCTCTTTTAAAACATCTGCCGGAATTGGAAGTTGTGTTTTGGCAAAACCTTCCCGTTCGTATTCTTCTTCAGTCATGTCGCTGATGAAATTAGAAGCGTATAGATCCGAGATTTCAACATTCCATTTTTCTACAGCTAAAACCGATTTCAATCTTTCTAAAACCTGAAAAGTGTACGATTTTCTGCTTGGATGCACGTAAACAATTAGTATATTCATTTTTAGATAATTTGAAGATTGATTTTTGTACGAAAATACAAATTAATTCTAATGAGTGTAATAAAAAATTATTCTTCGGAGAATTCTAAAATATCTCCGGGCTGACAATCTAAGACTTTACAAATTGCTTCCAGAGTACTGAAACGAATCGCTTTTGCTTTTCCTGTTTTTAAAATCGAAAGATTCGACAGAGTCAAATCTACTTTTTCTGAAAGTTCATTTAATGACATTTTTCTTTTTGCCATCATGACGTCTAAATTTACTATAATAGGCATAATTTTTTGATTAGATAGTTAATTCAATCTCAGATTGTATTTCGATTCCTCTTTTAAAAATCTGTCCGATAACAAAAAGTATAATTGCCATAAATATCCATACACTTCCGCCTTCCAGATTTAAGCTTTCTAATGTCGGAACTTTTACCTTATTTGTAATTAACCAGGTATTGAATTTTGCAGCCCAAAGGGAGAATAAACCAATTCCAAAGGCCAAATAGGAAAGATAAGAGATAAAACGTCCCATTTCGGCTGTGAAAGGCTGTGTAAGATTTATTTTTTTTTCATGCAGCATTTTGACAATTAAATAAAACATAATTGCTTTTAAGATAGCCACAATACTAACAAAACAAATTTCCTGAATGTAAAAAGAAGTACTGTAATTATAAATATCCAGTAAGTTTAAAAAACGGGCATTGTACGAATTTATAGTCATGGTATAAATTCCGTTAAAAAGATACATTCCGGCTTCTACGCATAATCCGATAAAAATGATCCACGAGAAAATATTCAAAATTTTTAGGATCTGTGCTGTTCCAATTTTAATTTCCATTGTAGTTTAGATTAAAGTTTAGAGTGCTAAAATAATAAAAATTTATCGATAAACAATAAAAATATAATTTTAATCAAAAAAAAGCTTCAATAAGAAATCTTATTGAAGCTCTAATTTTTTTAATAATCGTTTATTTGAAATTTTATTTAGCGAAGTGATTTTCTTTCGTTTTCCAGCATTTTTTCGATATTAAAATAAATGCCATCTATATTGTAAGCTCCTTTTTCAAAACTGAGATAATCACAATTTTTGACTAAAGATTGTCCATTTGGCTTGATTTCAAAAAGATTTAAAAGCGCATATTCGTGTTCCACCAGCAAAACATGAAAACCGGTTTCACATTTTTTTCCATCACCGGAAGACAGAATGACATTCATGATACTGTGAAATTTGAAAGAGGCAATTTTTGAAGCCGATTCGTCTCCTTTTAAATGATAGATATACGAAAGATAATTCAACTGTCTTAAATCAAAAGGAAAGTCACTTAAGGAATGATTTGATAATTTAATGATTTCATCGTAATCCGAAGTTTCCAATTTTTCTTTATTGTAAAGCGTATTTAGTTTTTCTTCATCTGGTGATTTCCAAAAAGCATCATATTTAGGCTGGAAAACATAACCCAGATACAAATGACGGTATTCTTCATGCGTTAAAAGTGTATCATTTTTTGTGAGCCTTTCCATTAATTTTGGATAGTAAAACTTTGAATTTTTATTGGTTATTTCTTTTTCGATGGCTTTGTAATCAGGAGTGGTAAAACCAGTTTCTTGAGAATTCATTTGAATCCCGAAACAAAAAATAAGGAGAAAGATAAATTGTTTTAGCATGATTTAGAAGGTTTTAGGTTGTAGTTCTGATCTTACTAAAATACAAATTATTTTCACGCAAAATGGGCTTATGAAAACGAATGCGTGAAGGATGGGAGCGATATCTCCCGATTTAGAAAAACAAGGCTTTTTAGCCGTAGTTTTTGTTAATCGGGAATTTAGCAGACAGCCTGACCCGGAGGGACACGCCCATATCTTTATTTAATGTCCAAGTTGTTTTCTTAAATCGAGATTAAGGCTGTATTGTTCTTCAACAGGAATGATTTTTCTTTGTACTTTATTAATATCACTTCCTTCTTCTGTCCATAAAAAAGGGTAAAAATTAAAAACCTGGTCTCCTTGTAGTTCTGAGACTTCTTTTTTCCAGTTTTCCCAACGACTTCCTGCGTAAAATTTGTCCAAATCATTTGCAAAACAGAAACCTAAAAACTCAGAATAGGAAATGTCAAGAGGTTCATATTCTAAATTATCAGGTGAGAAATAATATACTTTACCAAGATCTTTTCCTAAGGCGCCTCCGTTTAGTACATAAAATCCACCCAGGGCATCGTCTGCAATTAAGAGAAAAGCATGCGTTTCTCCGGCTTCTGTAAAAGATTTTCCTTTGTTCCAAGCGGGAAGACTACGGCTCAATTTTGTGCTTCCGGAACCTAAAATTCTGATCCAGCCGTTATCGATTAGTATTCCGCCAGTTTTGTAGATTACGGCTCCCATTGGCGAATTTGTAGTTACTTGTGTCTGATACAAAGCATCTTTTGCTTTTTGCGGATCGGCGGGAAGAATTTCAACTTTGTTTTTGGCGGTATCAATCCATTCTTTTACAAGTTTCCATCCTGATTCATTTTGATCTATTAATTCGTTTACTGGGCGCATTTTTGTTTGTGAAAAAGTTATTGTGGATAAAAGAAAAAAGGCGGTTAAAGAGAGAAATTTCATTTTGGTTTTTGGGGTTAATATGGTTTTGAGTTAATAGGGTTTAGTCATTAATCGAATCAGGACTCCTTTACGTTTTATAAGGTTTTTATAATCCCATTGAATTTCAATGCTCTTTTTGAGCCAGCGTTTCAGATCTTCTTCATTGATTTGATCAGAATCGGTATATCGAATTTCGGCGGCTTTAAACGAACCTTCGTTTTGCAGTTTTTCTTCATCAAAAGATTGTCCGCTCCAAAAAAGCAATCTGACAGAATTTTTTAATTTACTATAACCTGCAATCGGATTTCCATCTAAAAACCAAACCGGATGAGCGTGCCAGATTTTATTTTCGGCACCGGCTAAGTTTTGGTTTATAATTTTGTAGAGAATATCGCAAATTGCTTTATCTGATTCCGTTTGAGAATCATTGTAATTTTGAATTTCCTGATTCATGATTTCTACTATTTAGTTACACCATATCTTTTACAAATCAATTTTTTTGGATTTTTAAGAGTTGTTGTTAATATAAATTACCAAACGATTATTTGTCTCTCTGCAATAAAACTGTACTGTCTTCATTAGTTTCATTAAATTCTGTAGCTCTGGTTTGATTTAGGCTAAGGTTGATTTTAATTTCATCATTATTTATAAAATCTACTATCGCTAACAGTCTTCCTTTTTCGACAGCTTTTCCTTTTTCAAGACTAGAAGCTATAATATCCATTTTAATTGGTATGGTTGATTCGTCGATTTCATATTTTAGAGTGCCTTTCTGTCCATCGTTTTTTCCACCTTTAACTACAAAGTTTTTTCCATCGATAAACTCACCGTTTATAGACATAGAAACAAAACCATCGTTACTGAAAACCATTTTGTTTTTTACACCACTTTTATCAGTTGCCTGCCAATTTCCTATCAGGATATCTTTCTTAGTTTGCGAATATGAAATGCCTGTTAGAAAAAGAAAGAGTACAAGAATTTTTTTCATTTTATAGATTTAAATATTATTGTTCTTCGATTATGGAATTTCCTTTGGAGTGGTCTCCCGATGTCCATTGCCAGATTTCGTGAAGTCTTATTTTTCCATTTTCTGAAATTTCTGGTGTAGAAGTGCAGATTCCAGTCATCAATTCGCCTGTTTCATTGACCTGATGATAGCGCATTTCTATATTTCCCTGATCGTCTACCAGCCCAATTAAATGACCTGAAACAATTTTTCCTCCTGAATATTCAGAAGTTAAGATATTGCCTTTTTGTTTGTAGAGAAATGTAGTTTCGTTGGAAGTTTCTCCATTTTCGCTGTTACTTACAGGTTTGAAAATTTTATTGTTATAGTTAATCATTTGGTTAAACTTATTCTTTTCGATTTAAATCTGTAATTAATAACGGATTGTTTTCTCTCAGTTTCTTTACTAATTCTTCTACGCTTTCAGGATTTTCTTTAATATGTTCATATTCTGCAGTAGTTATTCCCACGATTTGTAAAAACGAAACTTCTCCGTGAGGCGTTTGTTTCTTTTCTATTTCGGGATCAGTAACAAAAACTAAAGCGGTAATATCAGTGTCAGTATTTAAACGAATTGGTCCGTTTGCCGGCATATAATGAAATTCTTCAAACCAATTGCCACTGCTAAAAACATATTTAGCAATATTTTGTAAAAAAGCCACGGCCCAGCTTGGGTTTTCGTTATCGGCTTCAAAAGGTTTTAATCTAAAGGTAAGTTCAAATCCCCATTTGCTATATTCGCCACCTGCTTTTTCTTCATTATAATAGAGTTCAGAAAAGCCGTAAGTGATAAAATGATAATGATCTTCTTGTGTTTTGCTTTCGTAATAGCTGACACCATCAAGAGGGTTGTCTCCTCCAAGCATATAACTAATTGCCGGTGCAAAATGTTTAGGTTCCTGATCCGGATACAGACGATCGAATTCTTTGTCGATTTCCAGCCAGCCAACCGAATCATCTTCTGAAAATTCTTTTTTATAGTCTTCTAAATTCATATTTATGGTTATAGTTTATAGAATAGACAAGATATTGTTTTTATCGGAGAAAAGAGAGTTTGGTGCAAAAAAAAAAATCCGAGATGCAATAGCATATCGGATTTTAATTTTTATTGTATTTTTTTAACAAGCTGTTCACTACCAAGTTGTAAGCCTTTATAATAATCTCCTTTTTTTAGTTCGGGAACAACGTAGGTTGAAATGATGTCTTTCATTTCCTGATCGCTCATTTTTGCACGTATTTTATCAACTCCCTGAACCTGAATTTGTCTTAATTGTTTGCTGATAACAATTAAAATTGAAGTATCGATTTTTAATTTGGAAAGTAAATATTTGTCGAGTTCTAAAGAATAATCGGTTAAGTCAGTGTAAGGGCTTATGGAAGAGGTGGTTACAATGAGGATTTTGCTTTTTGTTTTTGCTTCACTGGATTTTAAAAAATCTGTCAGATTCTTAACCTGATTTGGATTCATAATTTTTTCAAAATCATTTACATAGTCGTACGATTTTGCGAAAATTACTGAAGTTTCCGGTTTGGTTTGCGCAGAAAATCGAAGAGGAAAAACAAAAGTAATTACAAAAAGAAGTATTAATTTTTTCATGGCAGATATCAGTGATTTGGGCGTCGCAAAATTAAGTCTTTATTATTAAAAATCAGTGTTCAATTTGTTATGAAAAATAAATATTTATTTCTAATAGAGACCATAAAAAAATCCGATTTAAAACAAACCGGATTTTTAAAATTTTATTGTAATAAAGGCAGTAAATGATCCCATTTGAGTTCTTTGGCAAAATCTAGTGCCGTTTTGCCATTTTCGGTTTTAGCATTTTTATCTGCACCGGATTCTAACAAAACTTCAATAGAAGTCTGATTTCCTGCAATTGTTTCGCGATGTAAAAAAGTATACCCCAATTCATCCTGATGGGTTACTTCTTCAGGATTATTTGTTACGAATTCAATAAGACTTTCTTTCATGTTTTTGCTCATTGGGTGTTCGATTAGATTTTCCGGTTTTTCTTTTTGTTCGTTTACTACCAAAATATCATTAAAATCACCAAAATCTAATCCCCAGGCTTCATCATGAGATTCTCTTTCTTCTTCGCTCATCTCAGAACGCATGGCTTGTATAGTAAAAGCGCCATAAGTTTGTCCGTTGATAGCAAACAACCAATCACTGATCTGGTTTAACGGAATTGCAATTTCGTCGCCATTATTTATATTAGTTAATTCATCGGGATCATTGACTAAGATGCCATATATGTTTTCGCCATCAAAATTAACATCATTAATCCACATGTGCTCAACAACAGTTTCATCATTAATTTCCTGAGTGAATGCCAGTTTTACACAGGCAACATCCAATCCTGGAACAATTCTTCGATATTCCCAGGATAATTCTCTCCAGAAATATTTAAAGGTTTCTTGTGCTTTTTTATAAGCTTCAATCATTTTTGGATTTTCTCCGTCGGCGTAGAATATTTTTGTTTCTTCCATTTGTATGGTATTTTAAGTGACTTGTACTGAATTATGAGTTATTTTAAACGAATAAAAAACCGATTTGTTTTTTGCAAATCGGTTTTTTTATCATCAAAAAAGAATTTAAAAATTAACATCGTCTGCGATATTACCGCCTTGTTCTGCGGCGAATTTTGCAGCGTATTCTTTTTGTTTTTCCTGTTGATAATTGGAGAATTTGATAATATCTTCCGAATTCCAGTTTTGGTTTTGTTCTGTCATCCATTGCATGGCTACAGATTGGAAATCTGCCAGATTGATTCCAAAGTTTTCCAGAATCCACTGCGCACCATCAATTCCGTATTCGTATGCTGCTTGTCTAGCTCCAGCTAATTCTTCGTAGAAATAACGATCTGTTTTGATTTTTTCCAGGTTTGTAGCTCCTTCTTCTGAAATTTCAGCTTTCAGATTTTCCAATTGAGGAACTGTTACATTTTCAGCATAATATTGTCCGAAAAGTGTAGTAACCGTAAATGAAGTATCTTCACCCATACGCTGAGGCCAGATTGTATTTAGTTCTTCCCAGATCACTGGTTCAAAGCCCATCGCTTTACATACTTCCAGATAATCGATTCCGGCACTGATTTTAAGACACATTGCGGTATAAGTTTTTAAATCTACACCGTGAACAGGCTCTAAAAACGGATTATTATCTTCTACTTTTACAAAACCTGAAGTCTGAATACCGCTGTATTTTAAAGAATTAGCATGTTCAAAACGAATCATTTGATCAGAATCGCAGTTGTTCCACTCTGTGTAAACGGTTCTTCTGTAGTTAAAGTAGATGTTTTGAATGTCTTTTTCGTCCAGATTTTCACCGTTTGCACGTTCATCTGCAATCCAGGCTTCGGCTCTTTTTGCTACTTCGGCATCAAAATCGTCAACCGTATAATGTGTTCCGTGTAAGGTTTCCGGATCGTATTCTACTTCCCGATAATTGTTTTCATAATCATCTTCGTACTTCTCATTTGAAGTCTGTGCTTCATAGTTTTGGTTTTCTTGTTTGTCTCCTGTCAGAGCTCCAAAAATTTTCTTAAACATTTGTCAATTTTTAGGGATTAGTAAATTATTAATATTTCAATTGATTCTGGTACATTTTTTCATTGTGTTCTTTTAAATCCGGAGTGATTTTGTTCCATTCGTCATACATGGCCCTCAAATAAATCTGACGAAGTTTTGGGGCATTTTGAATGGCAAATTGTCTTTGTTCTTCCAAATCATCCATTTTAGACTGAACTTCGCTTAATACTTTTTTATTCGATTCATGAATAATGCTCAAACTCAATTCATGGCGCTGATGGTATAAGTCGCGCTCTTTGTCTTTTTCGGTTTCGTAAGCTTCATTTAAATGTGCTGTTCTCTGTTCTGCCAATTCCCGGGCAATATTTTGTAGATTTCTTCCTTGCGAACTTGGCGCAAATGTATTTTGTGTCTGGCAATACGGACATGTAATATAGGTTTCGATCAAAAATATTTTCTCAATCAAAATATTTCCGCCGCATTGCGTACAATTGAATTTGTTTTTGATTGATTCGTATTCGCTTAGTATTTTTTGATATTCGATTTCTAAATCACGTTCCTGTGTTTTTTCAATTTGTTTTCTCCAGTAATCGTATTTATCATCAAATTCGTTGTGACGATCAGAACATGCATTTCTAAAATCAGAAAGTAAATTGTGATGTTTGTCTAAAACAGAAATCTGTGAATTGAGATTGTAATAAACATCGTTTATTTTTTCTTCGTAAGTGTCTCTGGCTTTTTGACGAATATTATTTAACTGACCGTTTACACCAGAATAAACTTTGTGAAAAGTTCTTTTATACATATCTTCATCTTCTTGCAAAAGCTGTTTTAATTCCGGAATTGAAGCTGTTGCCAATTCTTCCATTTTAACTTCTAATTTTTCCAAAAAAGCAAACCATCTTTGTTGCGATTCCTGAAGTTCTGCATACCATTCGGGATATGATCCTTTACTTCCTTCGTTTTTGTCTTTTGATTTATTAAATAATCCGAACACGTTATGTTGTTTTAAATTGAATTGTCTTCTTTTTTAATATATAATCCGTCTGTAAGTTTTACGTTTAAAAACTCAAATCCGCAGTAGGCGCAATGTGTTATGCCGTCTTCTTTGGCTCTTCCTGCACCACAGCTTGGACAGTCTTTGACGTTCATTTTGGCTTCGGTTGTTTCAAACTCACCTCCATAATTAGTCTGTTTTTGAGCATTCTCTTTAAGTCTGTTCAAAAATGAATTTACTTTCTTTTCTTCCATTATAATTGACTCAATAATTCGGTTTTCTTTGTTTTGAATTCATTTTCATCTATCAAACCTGCATCAAACAATGATTTTAGTTTTTGAAGTTTAGAAGTAATGTCGTCTCCCGTTTCTTGTTTTGGAGTCTCTTTATTTTGTTGAAGCTGATTGAAAAGAATTCCCATGCTTACTGCATTTTGAGTCGCATCGTGAAGTCCGTTTCCTTTATCTCCAATAGCTGTTGCAGTGTTGAATTTGGTAAATTTGTCCATATCAGTTACCATATTCATATTCGTGATTTTGTCGTAATGTGCGGTTACTTCTTCTGGTAAGGTTACGCTTGTAATGACAAATTGAGTCAGTTCAATTCCTAATTGTTCAAAATAAGGTTTTAGATAAGGTTCTATTTTTTTGCCTAACTGAGTTATGTTTCCAGCGACATCAGTAACAGTTATATTTTCATTAGCCAAAACTTCTCCGAATTTTGGTGCGATAAAATCCCTTAATTGGCTTTGAAGTTCAAAAATGGTCAGCTGTTTGTAAGTGCCGGCATATTGACGAAAGAATTTGGTAACATCGGTAATTTTAAGATCGAAGCTTCCAAAAGCCCTAATTCGGATTTGTCCAAATTGAGGATCATTCATTAGGATAGGAGCAGGAGTGCCCCATTTATTATTGATAAATTGATGTGTATTGAAAAAATAAAGATCAGCTTTAAACGGACTTTCGAATCCGTACTTCCAGCCTTTTAGTTTACTAAGAATCGGAATGTTTTCTGTAGATAAAGTATGAAGCCCCGGAGAGAATACATCTGCAAGTTGTCCTTCGTTTAAGAACATGGCTTGCTGACTTTCTCGTACAGTTAATTTAGCTCCGTTTTTTATTTCTTTGTCTTCATCTGAATATTTCCACATCAATAAATTGGGATCTCTTGTTATGGCTTCTATTATTTCTATAAAAGGTAATTTCATTATGTATCTTATTTTTAAAAGAATAAAAATAAGGATTCTAAAATAATGACAAAATTTTCTTACGTAAAGTTTTAAACAAATTTTTGTTTGGCGTTGTTTTTTTGTAAAATGTGAGAAGTAATTTGTAAAATGATTTGATGGTGTACAGCTTTTGTAATTAACTCACAAGATTTTTTGAAAACGATTGTGCGTGAAGGATGGGAGCGACATCCTTTTATGGCGGGGTTCGCCATAAAAGATATAGCGGACAGCCTGACCCGAAGGGACACGCCCTAATAAAACGACTTGTTTTTACAAATCTGATTTTAATACAAAACATTCTCATTTGGATGAACGAAAAATCTTTGCGAGAACTCCATGTAGAATGTTACCAATCTATGTCGAGTTCCGAGTGTGATTCCTCGTTCCTCCTTTAGATTTGTTTTTTGAAATTTTAAGTAGATTTATGATTGAGAAAGGAAGCAAAAGTAAACTATTCGGTCCTCCGAGCTTATGACTCATATTTCGATTAAGACTTTAGCT
>NZ_JBHUOT010000002.1:0-596866 GCF_042686225.1 Flavobacterium notoginsengisoli | reverse complement strand
TGTGACTTTAATTATTAAGTGATGCCACTCAATAATACCATGGGGTATTAATCCAAATTTCTCTGGGCTATCCCCCTGTAAAAGGTAGATTGCATACGCGTTACGCACCCGTGCGCCGGTCTCTGCTCCCGAAGAAGCATACCCCTCGACTTGCATGTGTTAAGCCTGCCGCTAGCGTTCATCCTGAGCCAGGATCAAACTCTTCATCGTATATTTTAATATTATATAGTCGATGCTGATCTAGTCGGTTCTTTTCGAATCTCTCGATTCTATTACTCTTATTTTATTTGTCTTGTTGTTAAACAAGACGGCTGTCAATTCAATATGTCTACGAACGTATTTCTTTTTGTTTTCGCTTGTGTTTCAAAGCGGGTGCAAAAGTAGAAATTCTTTTTGTTTCTCGCAAGAAAAATTTAAAAAATTTTGAAACTTTTTTTTCGCCTCAGTTTTTCAACTTTTCCTTCCAATCTTTCAATGAGCTTCCGTGTTTTGCGGGGTGCAAATGTAAAAAGCATTTTCAAATCTCACAAGCTTTTCCGAATCTTTTTTTTGAAAATTTCTTTTCTCTTGATTCCTCTTTCCTGTCAGTATTTCTGTGAACGTTTTTCGTTGTTGCGGGTGCAAAAGTAGCACCTTTATTCAGTTATACAAGCTTTTTGTCCGCCTTTTTTTGATCTTTTTTCACTCTTTTTCTTAACACTCTCATAACTCGCAGGTTATAATCGAAGTTTTTTCCGCTCCTTGTGGGGTTTTTCCTCGTTTGGCTGTTATTTCTCTTGTTTTGCCACCAAGGCGCCAAGTCCCAAAGCCTTGTTTTCTGCCCTTTTTGATCTCGAAAACACGCAAAGGCGCCGGGTTTTTAATTCCCTTTCTTGTGAAAACGTCTTTTCTTTCCGAAATTCTCTTCTGAAAAATGGTGCCCTAGCCCCGATAGAAGTGGAAATCCTTTTGCTTTTTCCTTTAAAAAGCAAAAGATTGCAACGGATAGCGGGATTTAGCTCCCAACAAAACACATTACTCAAATTTCAATTCCAAAATTACTCCTTCGAAAAAGCTTCGGATTTGCTAAGACGAGAATATTCGCTTTTGTCCTTATATATTATAGTACACTTCTCTACTTATATATATGTATAAAAACAAACCCGACAGGTTTTGGAAACATGTCGGGTTATGGAAAATGAAATCTGCTTCATTTCCAAGCCACACACAAGTATCTTATATATTAAAGCAATCTTATACATATATATATTGTATGTATTTTTGTAATCACTTATATTTGCATCACAAAATTATAAACAATGATCAAGATTACTTTACCCGATGGGTCAATTAGAGAGTTCGCTTCAGACGTAACTCCAATGGAGGTCGCTAAAAACATTAGCGAAGGTTTTGCACGAAATGTTATTTCTGCATCTTTTAATGGTACAACTATTGAAACCGAGACTCCATTAACGACCGATGGTAATCTTATATTATATACTTGGAATGATGCTGAGGGCAAAAAAGCTTTCTGGCATTCCACTTCGCACGTAATGGCACAGGCACTTGAAGAATTATACCCAGGAATTAAATTAACTCTTGGACCTGCAATTGCTAATGGATTCTATTATGATGTAGATTTTGAAGACCAAAAGATTTCTGAAGCTGATTTTAAAAAGATCGAAGATCGTATCTTAGAAATTTCAAGAGGAAAGTATGATTTCAAAATGCGTCCGGTAAGTAAAGCCGAAGCATTAGAAATGTACAAAGACAACGTTTACAAAACAGAATTGATTTCTAACCTTGAAGACGGAACCATTACTTTTTGCGATCACGCCACTTTTACTGATTTATGCCGTGGAGGACATATTCCGAATACTGGAATTATTAAAGCTGTGAAAATCATGAGTGTTGCCGGTGCTTACTGGAGAGGGGATGAAAAAAACAAACAGTTAACTCGCGTTTACGGAACTTCTTTCCCTAAACAAAAAGACTTAACTGAGTATCTTGAACTTCTTGAAGAAGCAAAACGTCGTGACCACCGTAAATTAGGAAAAGAATTAGAATTATTCGCTTTCTCACAAAAAGTTGGTCAAGGCCTACCTTTATGGTTGCCAAAAGGTGCTGCGTTAAGAGAGCGTTTAGAGCAATTTTTAAAGAGAGCTCAAAAGAAAGCAGGTTACGAACAAGTTGTGAGCCCACATATTGGTCAAAAAGAACTTTATGTTACTTCTGGTCACTATGCTAAATATGGAGCAGACAGTTTTCAGCCAATTCATACTCCGGCAGAAGGTGAAGAGTTTTTACTGAAACCAATGAACTGTCCTCACCACTGTGAAATTTACAATGTAAGACCTTGGTCGTATAAAGATTTACCAAAGCGTTATGCGGAATTCGGTACTGTATATAGATACGAGCAATCTGGCGAATTACACGGTTTAACTCGTGTAAGAGGTTTTACTCAGGACGATGCGCACATTTTTTGTACTCCGGAACAATTGGATGAAGAGTTCAAAAAAGTAATTGACTTAGTATTATACGTATTTGGTTCTTTAGGTTTTGAGAACTTTACTGCTCAGATTTCTTTAAGAGATCAGGAAAACAGAGAAAAATATATTGGTACTGACGAAAACTGGGAAAAAGCTGAAAACGCAATTATCAATGCAGCAAGAGATAAAGGCCTTAATACAGTTGTTGAATATGGTGAAGCCGCTTTCTACGGACCGAAACTGGATTTCATGGTAAAAGATGCTTTAGGAAGACAATGGCAATTAGGAACAATTCAGGTAGATTACAACTTGCCTGAGCGTTTTGATTTGACTTACAAAGGCGCTGACAATGAATTACATCGACCAGTAATGATTCACAGAGCACCTTTTGGATCAATGGAACGTTTTATAGCAATTCTATTGGAACACACAGCAGGAAATTTCCCACTTTGGCTAATGCCTGAACAGGCTATTATCTTGTCTTTGAGCGAGAAATACGAAAATTATGCTAAAAAAGTTTTAGATTTGCTAGAAAATCACGAAATTCGCGCCCTAATTGACAATCGAAACGAAACAATTGGTAAGAAAATTAGAGATGCAGAAATGCAGAAAATTCCATTTATGCTGATTGTAGGTGAGGAAGAAGAGAAAAATGGTACAATTTCTATTCGTCGCCACGGACAAGAAGGAAAAGGTAATATTACCGTTTCTATCGAAGAATTTGCTTCGATTGTAGACGAAGAAATAAAAAAGACATTAAAAGTATTTACAGTTTAACTTAAATTAGAAAGTCATAGCAATAAGAAGCAACAGAGGTTTTCAACCTCGAGTAGAAAAAAAAGATGCACACAGAATAAATAACAATATTCGTGGTGTACAAGAGGTAAGACTAGTAGGCGAAAACATCGAACCAGGTGTATTCAAGCTTGCGGATGCTTTACGATTAGCAGATCAGTTCGAATTGGATTTAGTTGAAATTTCGCCAAATGCGGAGCCACCGGTTTGTAAAATCATGGATTACAAGAAATTTGTTTACGAACAAAAGAAAAGAGATAAAGCTTTAAAAGCTAAATCTTCTCAGGTTGTTGTTAAAGAGATTCGATTTGGTCCTCAGACTGATGAGCATGATTACGAGTTCAAAAGAAAGAACGCTGAAAAATTCCTTAAAGAAGGATCTAAATTAAAAGCTTTCGTTTTCTTTAAAGGACGTTCTATCATTTACAAAGATCAGGGTCAGATTCTGTTACTACGTCTTGCTCAGGATTTAGAAGAACACGGTAAAGTTGAAGCTATGCCTGTTTTGGAAGGAAAGAGAATGATTATGTTCATTGCTCCTAAAAAGAAAAAATAGTCTCAGTTTACAGTCTCAGTGTTCAGTTAGAACCTGAGACTTTAAACTTGAAACAAAAAATATAAGTAAGTAAGAATAAATTAAAACACTAGGAAAAATGCCTAAAATGAAAACAAAATCTAGCGCTAAGAAACGTTTTAAAGTTACTGGCTCTGGAAAGATTAAAAGAAAGCATGCTTTTAAAAGTCACATCTTGACTAAAAAATCTAAAAAACGTAAATTAGCTTTGACACACTCAGCGCTAGTTCACTCAACAGATATGAAAAGCATCAAACAACAATTAAGAATTATCTAATAATTCTTTAGGTTAAAAAATTATTTATATAACCTTGGAGTATGGCTTTAAGTTCCTTTGATTCAATTCAGGACGCCTGCTACAAAAACACATTAAAATTATGCCAAGATCGGTAAATTCAGTTGCTAAAAGAGCAAGAAGAAAAAAAATAATGAAGCAAGCCAAAGGTTTCTTTGGCAGACGTAAAAACGTTTGGACAGTTGCTAAGAATGCAGTAGAGAAAGCGATGAGCTACGCTTACCGCGATAGAAAACAAAACAAAAGAAATTTCCGTTCATTATGGATTCAACGTATCAACGCTGGAGCTAGATTAGAAGGAATGTCTTATTCTCAATTCATGGGGAAAGTTAAAGCTAACGGAATCGAATTGAACCGTAAAGTTCTTGCAGATTTAGCGATGAACCACCCTGAAGCTTTCAAAGCTATTCTTAATAAAGTAAAATAAACGTTTTATAAACTCAATTTAAGATTACTTACTTATCATAGAAAAACCATCCCGTCTAAACGGGATGGTTTTTTGTTTTCACCTCTATTCTCACTCAATTACTTTTAAAAATGAAAAGGCTTTTTTTAATTTTATTCATGATGCAAATTCTCTTAGTTAAATCACAGGAGAAGAATTCAGATAAGAATTCTATTAATACTATAATTGGTGTAATTGACAAACGAGATTCTAACTGTCTTTCTGAAATAAAAAGAGCAAAAATGGATTTCAAATTTCAAGAAATTTTTTATTACATTGAAGGCGAAGGTTATCTTGATATTGGTTATAACAGACATCACCAATATTTAAAAGAATTACTAAAAGAAAGACAGGTCAAATTCGCTTATTCTAATGAGCCTGAACTTTCATTATACCAAATTGGGAATGACAGTGAAAGTTATCCCGCAATAACAAATTGCTATTGCAAAGCATCTAATGAGTTATTAAATCTAAAATACGGACGTAACTTCACAAAACAGATTGAAAGAACAGCAGATAGTTTATATGTAATGAACAGAATAGAAATACCCTTTGAATATCCTAATGGAGTAGATGATTATTGTTTAATATATCCAAATGCTAACGAATTCTTAGATCAAAAAATGCAAATTCAAAAGGATTTCTTTACAGTTTTTAAGTTTCCAAATGGTTTTAACAAAACTTCAAACCAAAGAGATTTTTTTGCAAAAACTAACTTCATCATTAAAAGAGACTCTAAAATATCAGATATTAATATAGAAATCAAATTTACAAATCCCGAAAATATAAAATTTAGTGATTCAATTATCAATCAGTTAAGGAAGTTTATTGAAAACGCAAACTGGAAAGCCGCCGTTTCTAGTGGTGTAATAGTTAATAGTAAGTTTGACATAAATTTCTATAATTAAATTAAAGAAGTAAATTTACACATACAAAAAACTTTTAAATGTACGAGGCTATTCTTAATCATATTCAAAAATTCATCCATCTTAAGGCTTCAGAAATTGATTTACTGGAATCATGCTTAAGCACTACGCAAATCATAAGAAAAGATCATGTCTTAGAAGAAGGTCAGATTTGCAATACGATGTATTTTATTGTAAAAGGATGTATGCGTCAATATATTATTAATCCGAGAGGAACTGAACAAACTCTTCAATTTGGAGTAGAAAATTGGTGGATAACCGACTATTTGAGTTATCACAATCATACACCTTCTCATTTTTATATTCAGGCAGTAGAAACAACAGAAGTAATTGCGATTGAAAAATCTGTTTTGGAATCCATATTAATTCAAGTTCCAAGTCTGGAAAAATATTTCAGAATTGTTGCTCAAAAAGCATTTGGAGCTGCACAAATGAGAATTAAGTTTCTGTTTACAATGTCTGCGGAAGAAAGATATAATCATTTTAAAAACCAACAACCTGATTTCGTACAGCGTGTTCCGCAATATATGCTTGCCTCCTACTTGGATTTTTCAGCTGAATTTATGAGCAAAATAAGAGCCGGAAAAGTGTAACCTCATTTCTTGAAGTAGTTCAAGTTTTTAAAAGTATTCATTACTGACCTTTGTAATGAACTTTTAAAACATATAAAAATGAAATCAAGAATTGTTATCCCGAATGTTGCCCCAGAAGCGTATCAAGCTTTAATGAATTTAGAAAAATATATTTCTACAACTTCACTAACTCCAGTACATAAAGAATTAATAAAAATCCGTGCTTCACAAATTAACGGCTGTGCATTTTGTATCAACATGCATACTGCTGATGCCAGAAAACATGGCATTTCCGAACAAAGAATTTACCTAATAAGCGCATGGCGTGAAGCTGATTTTTACACTGAAGAAGAAAAAGCAATCTTAGCTTTAACGGAACAAGTAACCTTAATTGGTAATCATGTTTCGGACGAAGTTTATGAAAATGCAGCTAAATTATTTGACGAAAAATACCTTGCCGAAATACTTTTAGCAATCATTACAATTAACTCCTGGAACAGATTAGCTATTACTACCGGAATGCGTGCTTCATAATTTATAAAGAGAATATTTACAAGCTATTAAAACTCAAAAGCCCTTATGAATAAAGGGCTTTTTGTATTTAATTAAAAATCAGAACCGAAAAAAACGCAAAATGAAAATATTTTAAAATACCGTATTTATACTCTTTCAGGATTTTCAGAAATATATATTTTTGGCGCATGATACCAAAAAGAATACTATTTTACTTCTACATATTTATGGCTTTTTTAGTTATTTTTTCCTGCCAGAAAAAAACTATAATCGTAAAAAAAGAAGCTTACAGCAAAACAGAAGTTACCCGATTGGTTTCATTAGCGAATATATCATTCAATGCTAAAAAATTTGACAGCGCGTTTTATTACTATAATGAAATACTCTCAATATGCCCTCCTTCAAAAGATCCGGAAAATTACATTAGTACTTTAAATCGCATGGCCACTATCCAGCAAAAGCATGGTGATTATGCAGGTAGCGAAACCACAATAAAACAAGGATTACCCTATATCAAGCTTACAAAAAAACAATTTCTTGTATGGACTCTTTATAGCATTCTGGGCAATAATTATTTAAATACCCATAATAATAAAAATGCCATTTTATATTACGAAAAAGCGCTAAAACTTAATGTAACGCCAGAGAAAAAATTAACTACAAAAATCAATATCGGACTTGCATTAATTCAGAACAAAGAATTTGATGAAGCCTTAAATCTTTTTCTTTCTTTAGAAAATACAAAAGGGGTTGTCTTTAAACCCGAAATATACGGCGCTCTATTCGACAATATAGGATTGTGTTATTTTAAAATAAACAATTATGAAAGTGGATTAGATTATATGATGAAAGGACTAGAGATTAGAAAAAAACTAAAAAGTCCTTCTGAATTAGGAAAAAGCTATATCCATCTTGCACAATTATATGATTCTAAAAATCCTTCGTTAGCAAAAAAATATGCCCTTTTAAGTTATAACGAATTCGGAAAAACAAACCAAACTGAACAAAGTTTATCACCATTAAGAATCATTATTAAGCACAGTACCTATCAGGAATTTAAAACATATTCTGAATCTTATATTAATTTAAATGACAGCATATATGTAACTGATCAAAGAGTAAAAAATCAATTTGCAAAAATTAAATACAACTCTAAACGTGAAAAGGAAGAAAATTTAAAATTGAAAACACACAGAGCTGAAAATGAACTTAAAGTAGAAAGGCAAAGAAATAAAAATATTGTAGCCTACATCATTATTATTCTAAGCTTATGCATGATTTTAATTTTATATTACTATCTCACTTCAAAAGCAAATCGTGAAAAAATTGAAGCCGCATATTACAGTGAAACCAGGATTTCTAAAAAATTGCATGATGAATTAGCAAACGACATTTATCATACAATGGCTTTCGCCGAAAATACAAATCTATCTCTGATTGAAAACAAAGAACAATTAACAAATTACTTAGAGACAATATATTCCCGAACGAGAGATATATCGAAAGAAAACTGTACAATTGTTACCGATGAAAATTATATTTCATCACTTAAAGAAATGATTTCTCGCTTTAGCACTTTAAATATTAATATAATTTTAAACGGACTTGATAGTATAAACTGGTACAATATCAATCCAAACAAAAAGATTACTATATACAGAGCTTTACAAGAATTGCTTGTTAATATGAGAAAATACAGTGAAGCTTCTTTAGTTGGCATTACCTTTAAACAAGACGAAAAAAATATTTTAGTCCATTATAAGGATAACGGAAAGGGAATAGACACGGATAAAATTATATTTAAAAATGGTCTATATAATGTAGAAAGCAGAATTCATAAAATAAAAGGTCAATTTGAAATTTCTTCCAGTCCGAATCAAGGATTTAAGGTCTTTTTTAAACTTCCGCTGTCATGATTAAGCCATTATTTCAATTTTTTCAAAAAAAACATATTGTTTTTGGCCTGCTAATTTTCATTACAGTTTTAGCAGTTTGTCTTTCCATGAAATTTTATGAAGAAAAAAAACAGCATGAAAAAGACTTCAAAGAGAACCGGTCTGCCGAAATACAAAAATTAATAAAAAAGGGAGAAACTTATTTTGATCCCGGAAAATTTGACAGCGCGTTTTTTTATTTTGAAAAAGCTAAATCATTATGCAATCCGAAAGAAGATTTTGCCGACGTTTATGTTGAATCACTAGTATGTATTACCGATGTTCAGCAGAGATATGGTGATTTTTATGAAGCAGAAACGACCCTCACAAAAGCAATTCCTTATCTGGAAAAAACAAAAAATCCCAAACATGCTATTAATGTATATGCACTAATGGCTAATAATTATTTTAGCATTTATGATTATGAAAACGCATTATATTATCAACGAAAAGCATTAAAAAGAGCCATTTCCACATTTAGAAAATCTGATATAATTACAGATATTGCTTTTATATATATCCATCAAAAGAAATACAAAGAGGCAATAAATTTATTAAGACCCCTGGCTAAACATAAAATCAGGGATAAAGTTGACCCTCCAAATACCGATGTTCAGTATTCTGCCGTTCTCTATGATCTGGGACTCTGTTATTTACGGATTGGAAATCATAAAGAATTAGCATTAGATTGTTTTAATAGAAGTTTAGAATTAACAATCAAAACAAATAATAATTATGAATTGGTTGCAAATTATTACTCTCTTTATTTGTATCACCAAAAATACAATAATCCGGAATTAGCTAGAATTAACATACAAAAGGCATATGAGTGCGCAAAAAAAACAAAAGCATCCATATACGAAATCAACATGTTAGGTTATCTAATTAGAGCTGACAATGTAAATAATTCAAGAAAACATTTTAATAACTTTCTTACACTATCAGATAGTATAAACATTAGTAGAAAAAAAGCAAAAAATCAATTTGCCAATTTGATATATGGTTCAAAGAAAGATAAAGAAGAAAATTTAGAATTGAAAAACCAAAAAGCGGGAAAAGAACTTCAGTTACAAAAACAAAAAAACAGGAGTTATATCTCTTATGTTGTAATCTCTTTAAGTTTATTTCTAATACTTTTTTTAATATTTCATATCACTTCTAAAGGTAAACGAGAAAAAAATGATGCGATTTTTAAAAGTGAAATGAGAATATCAAATAAGCTTGATAATGAGCTCAACTTATATATCTACCAAACTTTACTATTTGTTCAGGATAAAGATCTGGAAGATACAGAAAATAAAGAAAAATTAGTGAACAGTTTGAATGATATCTACTCTAAAACCCGGAATATTTCAAGGGAAAACAGCAAAATCCCAACAGACGATCGGTATATTTTTGTTTTAAAAGAAATGATTTCAGAATACAAAACCGAAGATGTAAATATTATATTAAATGGCTTTGACACAATATCCTGGAATACAATTGATAAAAACAAAAAAATAATACTGTACAGAATTTTACAAGAATTATTATTTAACATGAAAAAATCAAACAGTTCAAGTCTGGTAAGCATAATTGCAAAGAAAACAGACAAAAAAATAGCAATTCAGTACACTGATAATAGTAATGAAATTAGTACAGAAAATAATATTTTAGAAAAAAGACTACTAAATGTGGAAAACCGTATTAAAACAATAAAAGGAACTCTTAATTTTGATACAAGCTTAGAAAAAGCGTTTAAAATAAATTTCTCATTTCCTATATAAGATAATATTATGTTTAAGAAAGTTTTAGTTGCCGAAGATTTAGATAGTATCAGTATTGCTGTTGTTCAAGTACTTGAAGATTTACAAGTTCCCGTAATTGATCATGTAAAATACTGTGATGAAGCTTTACTCAAAATAAAAAAAGCTTTACTGGAAAAAGAACCTTATGATTTACTAATTAGTGATTTATCTTTTAAATCAGATCATAGAAAAGCCATATTAAACAGCGGAGATGAATTAATTGAAGCTGTAAACAAAGTACAACCTACTTTAAAAAAAATCGTATTTTCTATTGAAGACAAAAGCTACAGAATTAAATCACTTTTTAATGATTTAGGAATAAGCGCGTATGTCTCTAAAGGAAGAAACAGTATTACAGAACTAAAAAATGCTATTGTAAGCACATACAAAAACGAAGAAAAAATTGTTTCTTCTGACTTATCATTTAGTTTTAATGACAAAGCTTTGATCGAAATTGAATCCTATGACATCTCCATACTGAAACTTCTTTCGCAAGGTTATATTTTAGAAAGCATCTCTAAAGAATTTAAAGATTTATCTATTACACCAAACGGAACAAGTAGTATTGAAAAAAGAATTAACAAATTAAAAATCTACTTTAAAGCAAATAATAATGTACATCTTATAGCAATTGCTAAAGATTTTGGATTAGTTTAAAATATGTAAACTTTTTACAAAATCACGTAAGAATCGAAGCTTTAGTAATTTTAAATTTGCTAACCCCAACCTACTAATGAAACCAAAAAACAAAACGATTACTTTTTTTGAAAAGATTAACACAACTCAAAATAAAATCATCATGAAAACCATGTTTCTTTGTCTTTTTTTATCAATAAGCTTTGCTTATGTATCTGAAAAAACCGGCTGGTTAGAAATCGATTGGAAAATAATCTTTATCCCTGCTTTGCTGGTTTTACAAATTATAATTATTGGAACTGCTTTAAAAAACAGATATAAAAAACATTAAAATTCTAAGAAGGGTTTAGTGATGATTATAGGAAATACCAATATATTTGGTTTCATTTATTTTTTACATGAAAAGCATTCTAAGCCCTGTCCTCTTATTATTTACATTTTTATCATTTGCGCAAACCAAAATTTTATCATGGAATATTGAAAACTTTGGCAGATCAAAATCTGATACAGAACTTAACTATATTGCAAAAAAAATTGAAGCATACGATATAATTGCTATTCAGGAAGTGGTTGCCGGATATGGCGGAGCACAGACAGTAGCAAAACTATCGGCTTTGCTTAACGAAAAAGGAACTAAATGGGACTACAGCATCAGTAATCCAACTACCAGCAGCAGTTACAAAACAGAGCGTTATGCTTTTTTATGGAAAACAGGTAAAATCAAACTAAAAAACAAACCCTGGCTGGAACAAAAGTTTAAACTGGAAATTGACAGGGAACCCTATTTTGCAACATTCGAGATCAATAAAAAAACAATTACGTTAGTCAACTTTCACGCTATCACCAAAAAAAAGCAACCTGAAACAGAAATCAAATATTTTAAGTTTCTACCAAACCAATATCCTAACTTAAATCTAGTCTTTTTAGGAGATTTTAATTGTCCGGAAAAACATACTGTTTTTAATCCGTTGAAAAAAATGGGATACGATTCTGCCTTAAAGAATCAGAAAACAACACTCAAACAAAAGTGCAAAAATAATATCTGCCTGGCTTCAGAGTTTGACAACATATTTTATAAAACATCCAATTTAAAAATCATCAATTCAGGAGTGATCAAATTTTATGAGGATTTTGACTCTCTACAGAGTGCAAGAAAAGTTTCAGATCATATCCCAATTTGGTTTGAATTCTCTTTAAACTAAGTTTTAAGTTTCTTTTTTCTTGCTGCAGGAAATAATACATTATTCAGGATTAATCTATACCCCGGAGAATTTGGGTGTAAGTCCAAAACCGTTGGCGGATCTCCTACCTGATGTTGATAATCTTCCGGATCATGTCCTCCAAAAAAAGTAAACATTCCTTTTCCTTTTTCGCCATGAATATATCTTGATTCACCATTTAGTTCACAGGTTCCCATAATCAGTACATTTGATTTTATTAATGAAGTATCAAATGAAGTTGTTTGTCCCATAAAACCTTTTACTAACTGCGTATGATTCTGACATAGCATACTAGGAATTGGATCCCATTTTGCAGAAAATTCCATTAAAGTAAAATAATCTTTTTCCATTAAAATTCTCCTTTTTGTGGTCATATCAATATCCGAAAACTCATAAACTTCAGGTTTTCTTTCCAGAGTAAAATTTTTAAAGGCAAAAGAATTATTATAATTTAATTTAGACTGATAATTTGATTCGCTAGGATCTCCATCAAACATAGCTTCGCAAATATCTACACCATCGGCAGAAAGTGCAATATCAAAACTGTCCGTAGCTGAGCACATGGCAAACATAAATCCGCCGCCAACAACAAAATCCCTGATTTTTTTTGCAACAGCTCCTTTTTCCTGAGATACTTTAGCATAGCCTAATTTTGCAGCCAAAGCTTCTGAATCCCTTTTTTGATCAATATACCAAGGAGTATTTTTGTAAGCGGCATAGAATTTTCCATATTGACCAGTAAAATCTTCATGATGCAAATGAAGCCAGTCATACATTAAAAGCTGATCGCTTAAAACTTCTTCATCATAAATAGGCGTAAAAGGAATTTCTGCATAAGTCAAAACCAGAGTTACAGCATCATCCCAAGGCTGCTTTCCTTTTGGAGTGTACACAGCAATTTTCGGAGCTTTTTCTAAAATTACAGACTCCATATTCTGTGAAGGGCTGGAAATTTCATTTAAAATTGAAGCCTCTTCGCTATCTGAAATAATTTCAAAACTAACACCTCGAATTTTACATTCTTTTCTAATTTCCTCAGCATCAGGAAGAAGAAAAGAACCTCCACGATAATTGAGAAGCCAGCTTGCTTTATAATCTTTGCTCAAACACCAATAGGTTATACCATAAGCTTTTAAATGATTTTGTTGTGTAGATTCATCCATTGGAAGCAGGATAAACGATGCTCTGGAATTAAATGTAATTAAAAGTATAAAAATGCAGAATAAACTCTTATTCATCAGAAAATTATTTTAGTAAAGATATAAAGGAAGACTTAAAAAAAAGAATGCATACAATTTTTTCTAGCCTAACAGAATGTTAAATAAAGAAACAGGTATAAATACCTGATTTACAATATTCCGAAAAAAGGGTAAAAACACCTATAGTATGGTTAAATAATCTATCTACATTTGCTATCCCAGATCATCAAACTAATCAATGTAAAAAACAAACAACCATGAAGTTTAATGATAGTAATAATCAAGAAAAGGGTATGAATATAATTCAAAAAATAGGTTTATGTGTTCTTGTAGTGACAATTATCTTATATTATATTTTGTCAATTCAATTTTTGACGGCATAATTAAATTGTTAAAACGGCTAAATCATTTTGAATAGCATACACAACCAAACCAGCAATATTACGGGATTCTGTTTTAAGTAGTAAATTATTTCTGTGTCCTTCTATAGTTCTCGGACTTAAAAAAAGATGTTCTGCAATTTCGGCAGTTGTCTTTTGTTGACAAATTAACTGAAGTATTTCGACCTCACGAGCTGAAAGAAAATTAGTATCCAGCCCGCCTTTTGTATTTTTAGGCGAAACTATGGTTTCCTGAATTGTTTTCAGAACACTTTCATTATAGTAGAAACCTTTAGAAGCTACTTCATTAATGGTAAGAATTAAATCTTTTGGAGTAGTGTTTTTTATCAAATACGCCACAGCACCAACCTGAATCATATTAGCTATAAAAGACTTAGTATCATAACTTGTCAAAGCAATAATCTTAATATCAGGGTATCTTTTTCGAATAATTTTTGTGGCTTCAACACCATTTAAAACCGGCATTTTCAAATCCATTACAATTATGTCAGGCTTAATTTCGTTTTTATCTAACTGAGAAATAAGTTCATCTCCGTTTGAGGCTTCAAAAATAATTTCGATATTTTCTTCCCTCTGCAATAAAAAAGAAATCCCCTTGCGAAACAAAATTTCATCATCGACTAAGGCAATTTTAATAGCAGCATTCATCTTATTTGATTTTGGTCGTTTAGTTTGGTCTGCCGAATTTACGAAATATGATTTATAAAATACCTTATTTTATTGATTAAAAACCGTATTGAGCCATAAAATTTGATTTAAAAATTAAAATGTACTATAACTCCGTTATTAATTTCCGAAGTAATTTTTATTGTTCCTTCTAAAAACGATATACGACTGTCAATATTTTTCATTCCTAAGCCTTTTTGATTTTGATCACTTTTGCTGTCAAAACCAAGTCCATTATCTTCATAATCACAAATATTTACGCCTTCTTTATTGGTGAAAGCGATCCAAATCTCTGTTGCTTTACCGTGACGAAGCGAATTATTCATAAGTTCTTGTAAAATTCTGAAAACGTGCAGATGTCGATCGATATCCTTATCATCAAAATCGATTTCATTTTTGTAGTGTGTTTTTACAGATTTACTACTTTCAAATTCTTCGCATAATTCCTCAATTGCAGCGTTTAGTCCAAATTTTTCAAAAACCGGAGGTAATAAATTATGTGCTATTTTTCTGGAATTGTCTAATGCCTTTGTTGTTAAAGCAATAATATTTTCTGTAATTTCTGAAGTTTCCGCTTCTGTAAGATTTGGAGCCGTAAGCAGGTGACTATTTAAAGAAACAATATTTAATTTTGAACTAATATCATCATGAAGATCCTGTGCAATTCTTTTACGCTCTTCTTCCTGCGTGATAATAACAGCATGTAATTGTTCTTTTTGATATCGAACTATTAAATCTATTTTCTCCAGTTCTTTCTGAATTATTTTTTTCCTTGAAAAATAAAAAAATATAATTAATGCGACTGCAACAATTATAAAAAACAACGAGATATATAAAATAATAGCAACTAACTCTTTATCAGGAATCGAATGGGCGTTCATATCTGTTTATTTACGTTACACAACTACAAATTAGCTTTGTAAACTTTTTTTATTCGAAAAACTCACTTTCCATTCATATAAAATAAAAAGATAATAGATCACATTTAAAAATGCATTAAACATCCAACTTAAATATTTCACATCATTATTTAAAGTCGATGTCAGATTACCTATAATAAACAAAACAGTACTGGATAATAAATAAATAATCACTCCCATACTTGCGTAGTAGTAGGTTTTGTGCTCTGTAAGCATATTATAAAAATGCATCAGCGCAAAAACCACAATCAGTAAAGAGGTGAGTGTAATTTCAAATAAATTAAATTTTAAAAACTCCTGCGGAGTATTAATAAACTGTATTGTAAGTACAAGTAAAGCCAATATCAGGCTAACTTTTACAAACTTTTTTTGAATTCTTATTTTTAAAATGGAATGGTAAAATAATCCTAACAATACCATTTGTCCTATAAAAAAGGTATTCACCAAAAATAAATTATTCATTTTAAAGTGAAACAGAGTCTCCATTGACATTTGCATCAAAAACGCAAAGGCCAGGTAACCAACAAAAAAAACATTAGCTTTCTCCTTACGGAAAAAGCTATATGTATATAATATTAGATCAATTAATAAAATCAAATAACCTGAATATATTAAAAAATCAGCCATTATTTTTACTTAAAAACATTTAAATTAGAAAGGAGGACTTGGACGTGAACCGTCATAAACAACATCTCCGCCTTCTACCATACCTTCCGGCGGACCGTAAACATCTACATATTTACCCGTTTTTTCGTCGTATTTAGCACCAACAAAAAGTAATGTTTTTTCATTATCGTCATTAATACCAATATAGGCACGAACAGCTTCAGTACCAAGTTTTAAAACTAGCTCTAAACTCTCTCTTGGAATTAAATAAGATTTAACTTTATTCTTAAGATCTTCAACAGTAGTATCGTCGTCGTACCTTTTCTCCCATTCTTTGGCAGTAGTTAAGGGCACTCTGATAGGCCCTGGAAATTTTTCTTCATTCATAATTCTAATTTGTTATTGGTTAATAAATTTAAAAAAATAAATAGTCTCTTAATGGTCTCGCTAAACTACTGATTTTAATTAGAAAATTAGCACAAAAACAAAAAAAAAGCCTTAAAAAATAAGGCTTTTACAATTTATTAAAATGGGACATCGCTGTCATCGTCATCGTCATTCAAATTACTGCCAAATGCTTCATTGGCTGAAGGAAGGTTATTTGTAACAAACGGGCTATCGTCATGATTCATTTTTGATGGCAAATCGTCATAACTACCCGAAAATTCATCAAGGTTATCAAATTTCCCTAAGTGTCCTAAAAATTTCAGACGAATGTTTTCAATACCACCATTACGGTGTTTTGCGATCATAATTTCAGCCTGACCAGCAGTTGGCGAAGCCTCTTCATCATCCCATTCCTCAATTTTATAATATTCTGGTCGGTATAAAAACGAAACGATATCAGCATCCTGCTCAATTGCTCCAGATTCACGAAGATCCGACAGTAAAGGACGTTTACTAGAACCACGTGTTTCTACAGCACGCGACAACTGAGAAAGTGCAATAACCGGAACGTTAAGTTCTTTTGCCAAAGCTTTTAAGTTTCGGGAAATTGTAGAAATTTCCTGCTCACGATTTCCTCCTCCTTTAGCATTTCCTCCTGCAGTCATCAACTGCAAATAATCAATAATGATAATTTTAATACCATGCTGCGACGCTAAACGACGACATTTTGCTCTTAAATCGAAAATAGAAAGTGAAGGTGTATCATCAATAAACAAAGGTGCTTTCTCTAAATCTTTTACTTTAGTACTCAGCATTGTCCATTCATGAGCCTCTAATTTTCCTGTACGCAATTTTTCTGATGACAATCCTGTTTCAGAAGAAATAAGCCTCGTAATTAACTGAACAGATGCCATCTCCAGAGAGAACAAAGCTACTCCATGCCCATATTGAATGGCAATATTTCTGGCCATAGAAAGCACGAATGCCGTCTTTCCCATCGCTGGTCTGGCCGCGATAATAATTAAATCACTCGGTTGCCATCCGGACGTTAGTTTATCCAGGTTATGAAAACCAGTTTCTACACCACTTAATCCTTCTTTTTTAGAAATCTCTTCAATTTTCTTTTTAGCTTGTAAAACTAAACTTTGTGCGGTTTCAGAACTACGCTTGATATTTCCTTGTGTAACTTCGTACAATTTAGATTCAGCTTGATCCAATAAATCAAAAACGTCTGCACTTTCATCATAGGATGCTTCAATAATTTCTGAAGAAATTCTAATCAAACTTCTTTGAATAAATTTTTGAAGAATGATACGAGAGTGAAATTCGATATGCGCCGAAGAAGCAATTTTCTGCGTAAGCTGAATCAAATAAAAATCTCCACCCGCTAAATCCAATTTTCCGTTTTTCTTTAACTGAGTCGAAACTGTTAAGATATCAATTGGCTGCGTTTCTGTAAAAAGTTGTAAAATCGCTTCAAAAATATGTTTGTGCGCGTCTTTATAAAAAGCTTCTGCCTGTAAAATATCAATTACGTCATCTACCCCTTTTTTATCAATCATCATTGCACCTAACACAGCCTCCTCCAAATCAAGAGCTTGCGGCGGCAACTTCCCTTTTTCTAAGTTGATAATGGTGGTTTTGTCGACCTTTACAGGGCTTAAGTTTTTGAAATTTTCCATATAGCGAAAGTAGCAAAATTTAAAAAAAAACTGCTATCGAGTTATAACTATTAATTGTTTATAAATAATCCTGATTTGTTCATAACCAAAAAAAAATCCGAAACTGTAAGGCTTCGGATTTTAAGTCTCTTTTTATGAATTTACTCTTTATACTCGCCCATATTACTGTATTTGTCCATTCTTTGGGCAATTAAGTCGGCTGTTGATAAGTCTTTCAATTCATTATATCCTTTAGTGATGTATTCTGCAACTGTTTTAAAAGTTGTTTCGCGGTCATAGTGCGCTCCTCCAAGTGGTTCCGGAATTACATCATCTACTAATTTTTGTTTTTTCATATCAGAAGAAGTCAATTTTAAAGCTTCTGCCGCACGTTCTTTGTATTCCCAGCTTTTCCATAAAATAGAAGAGCAGGATTCCGGAGAAATTACAGAGTACCATGTATTCTCTAACATGTAAACACGATCTCCAACACCAATTCCTAAAGCTCCACCAGAAGCACCTTCACCAACAATAATAGTAATAATTGGTACTTGAAGACGAACCATTTCAAAAATATTTCTTGCAATAGCTTCGCCTTGTCCTCTTTCTTCTGCTTCTAATCCAGGATATGCACCCGGAGTATCTACCAAAGTCAAAACCGGAATTCCGAATTTTTCTGCCATTTTCATCAAACGCAAAGCTTTACGGTATCCTTCGGGATTTGCCATACCAAAATTACGATACTGACGCGTTTTGGTATTAAAACCTTTTTGCTGTCCAACAATCATAAATGACTGCCCGTTTATTTTACCAAGACCACCAATCATTGCTTTATCATCTTTAAAACCTCTGTCTCCATGAAGTTCTAAAAAAGTATCCCCGCAAATTGCTTTAATGTAGTCTAAAGTGTAAGGTCTATTTGGGTGTCTTGACAATTGTACACGCTGCCAAGCGGTAAGATTTTTATATATTTCTTTCTTGGTTTCTACTAATTTCTTGTTGATTTCCGTGCAGGTAGGTGTTACATCAACATCAGATTCTTTCCCAATAATAACGCACTTTTCTAACTGTTCTTCAAGTTCTTTAATTGGAAGCTCAAAATCTAAATATTCCATGGATTTTTGAATTTTGTTTGTAAATCGAACCGCAAATATAAAAATATTATATCATTGGCGAAGTTAATTGTTATTTAAAGTATAAAAATGCAATCTAATAATAAGTAAACTATTACAAGTTTTCTTTCTTATTCTGATAATGTTTAAAAACACCATTCAGGATAACTGTTATGATAATTATGACTGCTCCGATATAAAATTCAATACTCATTTTTTCTTTACCACCTAATATAAAATAAGCCAACACAATTCCGTAAACCGGCTCTAAATTAGTGGTTAACATTACAGTATAGGGCGTTAATTTTTGCATTACTTTTACCGAAGCCGTAAAAGCATAAGCAGTGCAGACAGATGACAGAACGAGCAATAAAACCCAGTTATTTAAAGACATCGTAAAGAAATCTACAGTAAATTTTCCCTGAAACAAAAAATAAACTGAAATAAAGAAAACTCCCGCACCAAATTCATAAAAAGTAATTACAGACGGTTCATGATCTGAAATTAGTTTCCCATTCATTAAGGTAAACAAAACTCCTAGAATGATTGCCGCTAAAGCATAATAAACTCCAGTAAGATATTTAATTTCCACCTGAAGAATCAGACCTAAACCTGCAATAATTACAAGACCAAAAAGAACTTCATACCAAAGAACTTTACGACCATAAAACAAAGGTTCTAATAAAGATGCAAAAAAAGCTCCTAATGAAAATATAGAAAGTGTAATCGAGACATTGGAAACATGAATGGCTTTAAAAAAGAAAATCCAGTGCAATGCAATTAATAAGCCAACAAAAATCAGTTTAAAAAGTTCTTTTACAGGAACCTGAAACGATTGCTTTTTATAAGCAATAAAGCCTCCTAAAAAAATCATAGCAATAAGCATTCTAAACCAAACCAAATTATTGGCATCAATAGTTATTAAAGCGCCCAAAATGGCTGTAAACCCCCAGATAAAAACAATTAAGTGAAGATTTAAATAACTTTTTAAATTATCGTTTCGCATTACGTAATAAGTAAACTGCTAAAATTCCGAAAACTATATTCGGGAACCAAACAGCTAATAAAGGTGAGAAAGTAGATTTTTCGGCTAGTGTACCAAAAATTTTATCAAAGAATACAAATGAGAAAGCAATTGCAATACCAATTGCCAGATTCGTTCCCATTCCACCGCGTCGTTTCATAGAAGAAACTGCAACAGCGATAATAGTCAAAATAAAAGCCGAAACCGGAACGCTGTACTTTTTATAAAGAACAACCAGATAAGTATTAATATTTCCGGAACCTCTTTTTCTTTCTTTTTCAATAAAATCAATTAGCTTTCCTAAAGTCAATGTTTCTGCAATGTAGACAACAGGAGTCAAATCGGCAAGTTCAAACTTAAAAGCCACATTTTTTTCCGGAGACTTATCAATTACATCATTTAATTCTCCAAGCGTTCTTTTGGTGTAATCGTATAAAATGTAGATTTTTTTCTTAGGATCCCATTTTATACGGCTTGCAGTAATTTTATAGGTTAGTTTTTCTTTTTCGAAATGTTCTAAAGTAAAATTAAAAGCTGTTTTAGATTCTTCATTAAAGCTATTTACAAAGATAAAATCGTGATCGTTAATTTGTCTGTAAACGTTCGTATTTTCCCCCCGCATGAGTTCCTTTCCATTTCCTTTTAAATACGTATATCTAAAATTATTATAACCTTCACTTGCTGCCGGAACAATGAAAAATCCCATTAACAAAACAAAAACCGAAACAATAGTAGCGCCTATAATATAAGGACGCAAAAAGCGTGTAAAAGAAATTCCTGAACTCAAAATAGCAATAATTTCTGTATTATTAGCCAGTTTTGAAGTAAACCATATCACCGATAAAAACAAAAATATCGGAAAAAGAGAATTAATAAAATAGATTGTAAAATTGTAATAATAGAAAGCAATATCCATAAACGGAATCTTGTTTTCGAGCATCTTATTCACTTTTTCAGAAACGTCAATAACGATTCCGATTGGCGCAAATAAAAGCAACATCACAGAGAAAGTCCCCAGATATCTTTTTAAGATGTATTTATCTATTATTGTAAGCATATAGTTTTTTGTATCAAGTTTTTTAGTTTCAGGTTTCAAGTTTTCGGATTCTAGTGAACTTGAAACCTGTAACTTGAAACTTTAAACCCTTAAAGACGCTGACTCATATTTTTAACCATCATTTCTTTCCATGGTCTAAAATCTCCGGCTAAGATATGTTTTCTTGCTTCACGAACCAACCACATATAGAATCCAAGATTATGAATTGTGGCAATTTGTTTTCCTAAATATTCATTTGCAGCGAATAAGTGACGCAGATAAGCTTTAGAGTATTCTGTATCTACAAAAGTGTGTGCCATTTCGTCGATTGGAGAAAAATCTGCTTCCCATTTTTTGTTTTTGATATTGATTGTTCCGTTTGCTGTAAACAGCATTCCGTTTCTGGCATTACGCGTTGGCATAACACAGTCGAACATATCAATTCCTAACGCAATATTTTCCAGAATATTTATTGGAGTTCCAACTCCCATTAAGTAACGAGGTTTGTCTTCAGGAAGAATTTCACAAACCACTTCTGTCATGGCATACATTTCTTCTGCAGGCTCACCAACCGAAAGTCCACCAATTGCATTTCCTTGTTGTCCGGAATTAGCAATATATTCAGCCGACTGACGACGTAAATCTTTATAAGTACTTCCTTGAACAATTGGAAAAAAGGTTTGTTCGTAACCGTATTTATAAGGTACCTTTTCCAAATGATTAATACAACGATCCAACCAACGGTGTGTCATGTGCATCGAACGCTGCGCATATCTGTAATCGCAAGGATAAGGCGTACATTCATCAAAAGCCATAATAATATCGGCTCCAATGGTACGCTGGATTTCCATTACATTTTCAGGAGTAAAAAAGTGATAAGAACCATCAATATGTGATTTGAACTTCACCCCTTCTTCTTTAATTTTTCTGTTTGAAGAAAGAGAATATACCTGATATCCTCCGGAATCGGTCAAAATATTACGATCCCAGTTCATGAATTTATGCAATCCGCCTGCTTTTTCCAAAATTTCAGTCTGCGGACGCAAATATAAATGGTAGGTATTTCCAAGAATGATATCCGGGTTTATTTCTTCTTTAAGCTCACGCTGGTGCACCCCTTTCACAGATGCAACCGTTCCAACCGGCATAAAAATAGGCGTTTCAATTACGCCGTGATCAGTAGTTATACTTCCCGCTCTTGCTTTAGACTGCGGATCTTTTTGTAATAAATCGAACTTCATTTGTTTCTTTTTTCAGTCGGCAAAGATAAGTTAATTTCAGGGAAATTTAATTAATTAGATAATTTGTGAATTAGAAAATTAGCTAATGTTTTCTTAATGCTTCATTTTCGCTTTTGAAATTAAACTTATTCAGGCGTTTCCCAATCCCGATAACTATCTGGAGGGATCCGCTATTTTCCCGATTAACAAAAACTACGACTAAAAAGCCTTGTTTTTCTAAATCGGGAGATGTCGCTTCAAACGAAGTTCACTGAACTCCAATAAAAAATAAAATATTGTGAAGTAATCTCTAACGCAAACAGTTTTCCAAGAAAATTCATCTATTAAGAGAGAATGTAAAAACTGCAACAATCCTATTAGTAAAGTATAACAAACTCATTCATTTCTTTCGTAATTTTAATATTCAACTAAAATTTTAGAAATCATGATAAACTCAGAAGATAAATTAGATGACATCAAGGACGATCAAATTGAAAAAAACCTTGAAAACATGGATTATCCGGCAAATGAAGATATTTACAATCAGGAAGAAAGACTAGAAGACATTGATCCTCAAGATATTTCCGGAGAAAGAATAGTTAACAATGACAATCACGAATGGAAACAAAACAGTGACAAAATAGGAAATGATTTAGATGTACCTGGTTCTGAGCTAGATGACACACAAGAAGATATTGGTTCTGAAGACGAAGAAAATAATTACTACAGCGAAAGCGACACAAACTAACGGTTTGTCTGATCTTTTTTTGCCACTGATTATACCGATTTAATAGATTTTAAAATCATTATATCCGTATAATCAGTGGCAAAACTTTTATATACAATTATCATATTTTTGCTTTTCTTCCGATTTTAATGAAAAAAGAACAAAAAAATTTAACAATTGGAACCAACTAAAGCAGAAAATCATTTGTCTCCCCACAAAATATCCGTTACTTTTGCTTCAGTTTAAAATTTTACATATAAAATGAAGCCTAACACACAACAATTAAGCGATTTAACGATCCAAGTAAGAAGAGATATTCTTAGAATGGTACATGCTGTAAACTCTGGACACCCAGGTGGTTCATTAGGTTGTACTGAATTTTTGGTAACACTATATCAAAATATTATGGACCGCAAAGAAGGTTTTGATATGGACGGAATTGGAGAAGATTTATTTTTTCTTTCAAACGGACACATCTCACCTGTATTCTATAGCGTATTAGCAAGAAGCGGTTATTTTCCGGTTTCAGAATTAGCGACATTCAGATTATTAGACTCTCGTTTACAAGGACACCCAACAACTCACGAAGGTTTACCTGGAGTTCGTATTGCATCTGGTTCATTAGGACAAGGTTTATCTGTAGCTCTTGGAGCAGCTCAAGCTAAAAAATTAAACAAAGACAATCATATTGTATATAGCTTACACGGAGACGGAGAATTACAAGAAGGCCAAAACTGGGAAGCTATTATGTATGCTTCTGCTAAAAAAGTAGACAATATCATCGCGACAATTGACCTTAACGGTAAACAAATTGATGGAACTACAGACGAAGTTCTTCCAATGGGAAGTATTCGCGCTAAATTTGAAGCTTTTGGCTGGGATGTTTTAGATATTGAAGAAGGAAATAATATTGATGCTATTCTTGCTGGTTTAACTGATGCTAAATCAAGAACAGGAAAAGGAAAACCAGTTTGCATCTTATTACATACAGAAATGGGTAATGGTGTAGACTTCATGATGCACACTCACGCTTGGCACGGTAAAGCACCAAACAACGATCAATTAGCTAGTGCTTTAGCTCAAAACATTTCAACTTTAGCAGACTATTAAAAAAGTGTTCAGTCTCAGTATATAGTTTTCAGTTTAGAAACTAAAACTATCAGAGACCCAACATCTCAAAAGAAATAAAATGAAAAAATACGAAAATACAGGAAGTAAAGATACTCGTTCCGGTTTTGGAGCGGGAATGACTGAACTAGGTCAAAAAAATGAAAATGTTGTAGCATTATGTGCTGACTTAATTGGATCATTAAAATTTGATGAATTCAAAAAGAATCATCCAGAACGTTTTTTCCAAATCGGAATCGCTGAAGCTAACATGATCGGAATTGCTGCAGGTTTAACAATTGGAGGAAAAATTCCTTTTACAGGAACTTTCGCTAACTTCTCTACAGGAAGAGTTTACGATCAAATTCGTCAATCTGTTGCTTATTCAGACAAAAACGTAAAAATCTGTGCTTCTCACGCTGGTTTAACTTTAGGAGAAGACGGTGCAACTCACCAAATCTTAGAAGACATCGGATTAATGAAAATGTTGCCTGGAATGACAGTAATCAATACTTGCGATTACAACCAAACTAAAGCCGCAACTTTAGCACTAGCAGATCACCATGGCCCGGCTTATTTACGTTTCGGACGTCCGGTTGTAGCTAACTTCACTCCTGCTGACGAACCATTCGTAATTGGGAAAGCAATCATGTTAAACGAAGGAACTGATGTTACTATTATTGCAACAGGTCACTTAGTTTGGGAAGCGCTTATCGCTGCTGAAAAATTAGAAGAAAAAGGAATCTCTGCTGAAGTAATCAACATTCACACTATTAAACCACTTGACGAAGAAGCTATCTTAAAATCAATTGCTAAAACTAAATGTGTTGTAACAGCAGAAGAACACAATTACCTTGGAGGTCTTGGAGAAAGCGTTTCAGGAGTATTAGCCTTAAACAATCCGGCTCCACAAGAATTTGTTGCTGTAAAAGATAGTTTTGGTGAATCCGGAACTCCGGAGCAATTAATGGAAAAATACAAATTGAACAATCAGGCAATTGTTGAAGCTGTAGAAAGAGTTATTAAAAGAAAATAATTTTTAGATTTTCTTACTTTATAAAAAACCCTCGAAATATTAATTTCGAGGGTTTTCTTTTTCCCCTTTACACAACAAACAACTTCAAAAGACAAGGATAAAATTAAATCTCTTTTATTTACACATAAAAAAAACCTCGAAAATAACTTTTTCGAGGTTTTTAATTTTATATCACCATTTTTTATTACTTAATAGCGTGATGGTCTTTATCTACATGAAGTCTTAATCTTCCTAATCTTCCCGGAGTAGTATAATCAACTGTTCCATCTGGCAAAACTGCTGGAATACCCCATGTTTCACTTTCATCTACGTTTGGCGTATCAGGGTTATCCGGAATAGGATCATAAGGATAATATTTACTAATTCCTGTAAATGTAGCGTCTGTTGGTTTTGTAATCTCAAATCTTGTAGTATAACCATCACCATCATCATCAAAATCAAGAAAATCAGGAATTCCATCCTTATCGGTATCATCAATTAAGTCTGGCGGCATATTAGGAAATCTTACCTTATCTCTATGATCATATACATAACCATCACCGTTTACATCTTCCAGATATGTTGGCACACCATCACCAACTATAACATTTGCAGAACCATTAAAACTATACTCACTATCCACTCTTCTTAAGCCGAATAATTTAAAGCTAAAAACCAATGGAGAATAGGCTGGTATATTCGCCTGAGTATTTGCATAATACCCCAATCCTGAAGGCAAAAACATTACTCCTGCCCCATAATTACTATAACTAACAGCTCCGTCTGTAGAGGACACACTACGAACTCCTGTTTTAAACTTTGGCATAATCTCTCCCCATCCATCAATAATCCCCTGATAAACATCTAAACTGAAGTCTCGCCCTAATCCATAAGAGTTATCAAACTCAGTTCCATTAAGAAGGTTTCCTTTATAAGCTACATTAATATTGTCAAAATTACATGGTGCTTCACCGGCACCTTGTCTTAATATCAAATAATACACTTTATAATTAACGTCACGGTTATATACATCTCTGTGCTGTAAAGGATAAGTCTGCTGATCCCAAATAGAAACTTGTGTTGCAGGATCTGTAATTTTCTCAAATGTTATATCAAAATCTGCCGAAACACTTTTAATGTAATTATTCTTTAAATATTTCTCAATCGAATCATTATCTGCTTTATACTGCTCTGCATAATCTCTTACAGGTGTAACCTCTATATCATCATCACCTTTTTTACTACAAGAAATGATAGCCAGACCAGCAAGTAATAAAACAAAATAATATT
Source organism: Flavobacterium notoginsengisoli (assembly GCF_042686225.1). Lineage (NCBI taxonomy): Bacteria > Pseudomonadati > Bacteroidota > Flavobacteriia > Flavobacteriales > Flavobacteriaceae > Flavobacterium > Flavobacterium notoginsengisoli. The sequence continues at coordinate 570,330 of NZ_JBHUOT010000002.1, read as the reverse complement.
TAAATTTATTCATTATTATGATTTTTTTAGGTGCGCAAGATACAATATTGATTTATTTTTGTAAAGAATTTAACTTGGATTTTAGAAAAATTATGAGAGTAGATAAATACTTATGGTGCGTTCGATATTACAAAACAAGAAACATGGTTACTGAAGCCTGTAAAAAGAACCATATTACTGTCAACGGGCAAGTTGCAAAACCATCCAAAGAAGTTTTTCCTACTGACCGAATCACCTTCAGAAAAGATCAAATTACACAGATAATAACCGTATTGGATATTCCCGAAAATCGTGTCGGCGCAAAATTAGTCGATATCTATCGCAAAAATGAAACACCACCGGAAGCCTACGCACATTTAGAACTTTTAAAACTTTCAAAAGAACATTACCGAAAGAGTGGCACCGGAAGACCAACTAAAAAAGACCGTAGAGATATTGATGAATATGGAAATGAAATTTTTGATGAGGAAGAAACAGAGTAAACTTCTATTTTTCAAATTTCAAAAATCTTAGAAAAAAATCTAAACAATATAAAATCAAAAGCCAGTATTGGAATTTGATTTTTTCACATTGGACTTTAAATTAATTATATTAGCAAAAAAATTAAATCATGAGTAGCAACATCATCTTAACTAACCAGGAAGTTGAACACAAAATAAAACGTATCGCTTATCAAATTTACGAAACTTTTGTTGACGAAGAAGAAGTTGTTATTGCCGGAATCGCTTCTAACGGATATGTTTTCGCTAAAAAAATAGCTTCGGCTTTAAGCAGTATTTCTACCTTAAAAGTTTCCATCTGTGAAGTAAAAGTAAACAAACAGAATCCGCAGGATGTTATACAAACTTCATTGAGTCCAGAAGAATACTCAAACAAGGGACTAGTTCTTGTAGATGATGTATTAAATTCCGGAACTACATTAATATACGCTGTTCGTCATTTCTTAGACGTTCCGCTTAAAAAATTCAAAACAGCAGTACTAGTTGACCGAAACCATAAAAAATACCCTGTAAAGGCAGACTTTAAGGGCATTTCTCTTTCTACTTCATTACTAGAACACGTTCAGGTTGTTTTCGACTCTGAAAACGGAAACTATGCTTCTTTAAGCTAAAACCTGCAATATATCCTGAACCGTTTCTTCGACAGATCTATTGTCAACCACAACTTTATGTTTCGCTTGATTATAGTAAAAACTTCTGTCGAATAAATGTTTCGCGATAAACTCTCTCATTTCTTCTTCGTCCATATTCGCGATTAAAGGACGCTTACTCTTATTATATACCAATCTATTATATAAAGTATCAATTGATGCCTTTAAATAAATCGAATCAACATTTTCTTCTTTTAGCAATTCATGATTATTAGCATAACATGGAGTCCCTCCTCCTAATCCAATAATATTATTTTCTTCAGATTGCAATAATTCAACAAATATTTCATGTTCCAATTTTCGAAAATAGATCTCTCCATGCTTCTCAAAAATCTCATTTATGGACATTTTTGCTCTTTCTTCTATAATTTTGTCCAAATCTAAGAACGGAATATTTGTGATTTTTGACAAATTTTGGGCGATTGTCGACTTTCCGCAGCCCATATAACCTAACAATACAATTTTCTTCATACTAATAAAACCTTATAAACTAAGCAATTGGAAATTTTTCCAAAAAAAAGACAAATTTATAATAAAATTGCTTGCAAACTTCAAAATAAACTCCTTATATTTGCACCCGCATTCAAGAAATTAAATGACTCGATAGCTCAGTCGGTAGAGCACATCACTTTTAATGATGGGGTCCTGGGTTCGAGCCCCAGTCGGGTCACAAATTTTGTGATGAACAAATTAAATTTCTTGAAAGCAATGACTCGATAGCTCAGTCGGTAGAGCACATCACTTTTAATGATGGGGTCCTGGGTTCGAGCCCCAGTCGGGTCACAAAGGTCGGGTAATTTATTTTACTCGACCTTTTTTCATTTTTAGGCCATGTGGAGAAACGGTAGACTCGCCATCTTGAGGGGGTGGTGCTCGTAAGGGCGTGAGGGTTCAAATCCCTCCATGGTCACAAATTAAAAAGCGCAAACCTATAAATACAGAGGCTTGCGCTTTTTTTTATTATTACACCTTCCTTCTTTTGCCCTACAATTTCATTGCAGCATACAAAAACAGACATAATATCTCACAAAAAGATAATTTGCAGGATATTTTTTTATCTTTGAAAATCAGATTTTTTCAACCTGTACGGCTTTATCTTTGATTTGAGCCTTTGAAAAACAAACACTCAATATGGAACAGAAAATACATCAAGGAAGAAACGTAAAACGTTTTAGAGAAATGCTTAACATAAAACAAGAAGCATTGGCTTATGATTTAGGAGAAGACTGGAGTCAAAAGAAAATTTCTTTATTGGAGCAGAAAGATGTAATTGAGGACAACCTTTTGAAACAAATTTCAACGGTATTAAAAATTCCTGTAGAAGCTTTTCGAAACTTTAACGAGGAACAGGCAATAAACATTATTTCCAATACATTTCATGACACTCAAGGCTTAGTGAATTACAATCCAACTTTCAACAACAATCCAATTGACAAATTGATTCAACTGCACGAAGAAAAAATAGCTTTATATGAGCGTATGTTAAGAGAAAAAGAAGAGATGATGCAAAGACTCGAAAAGCTAATCAAATAAATAATTCAGAAAAATCAGCAGTTTTGATTCTGCGCCTTTATTATCACAAAAAAAACAAAATATATTCCACTGCAAAGTAAGCACTTACACTAACAATTGAAATTAATTTAAAATTCCTTCCCAAAAAGGCTTTGCAAACTAAATAAAGTACTTATATTTGCACCCTCATTGAAGAAAACAAAAGACTCGATAGCTCAGTCGGTAGAGCACATCACTTTTAATGATGGGGTCCTGGGTTCGAGCCCCAGTCGGGTCACAAAAAAAGCAACTCATCTTAGGAGTTGCTTTTTTTATACCTTGTAATTTGTAGATTTGTAATCAAGAAACTTAAGTTTAAAACCAGAACTACAGAAAATCACAAACAAATTATCTGCAATTCAATATAACAACCAATTTATTGATTCCCAATGAAGACATATAAAGAAAATTACCTTCTGATTAGTTTTATTGTTGGTTTTTTAGTGTGGTTTTCAGCCACTATATTATTCAGAATTGCTGGTCACTATTTTTTTATAGTTGACAATCCCTTAATAATGATTGCATTGTATATCATTCTTATACCGGCATTAGGCTTCATCTCAACCTCAGTTTTTAACAAATTTAACCTAAACAATCTTGAAAGTATAAAAGCGGCAGTCGCTCTGGTTTTACCAGGAATGCTACTGGATACATTATGCATACAGTTTTTTGAAAAGTTATTTCTCAATATGCCTGAAAACTACAGCAAAACTTTTGCTTCATGGCTAATGTTTGCATATTCTGTTGTTTTACTTTTTGGGCTTTTTAGAAAAAATAAAAATAGATTGGAATAAAACTTTTTTGTTACTGTCGAAAAAGACTCTATAGTTCATTTTCTTTTAAAATCTTTACTTTAGACACGGAAACAACATAGTAACTAAAAATCAGATTTTTAACAATTTATTTTCATACAACAATTCTAACTGTGTCTCTCTCATATCAATTCCCACAATAAAACCAAGCTTGTTCTTGTATGCAATATCCAGCAATTCAAGGAAAGTTTCTGCCCGTTCATTGTCTTCAAAATGTAAATTTTCTTTATCAAGATATAGAAGCTCAACATCTTCATGCGTAATCCAATTTGCAATTCCCATTCTGTCTTGAGACAAAAAATCATTCCAATTATCAAGCTCTCCAATAATGTTACAAGAAAGAGTTTTCATAGGAATATCAAAATTTCGGGATACTCCGCCTTTGCCCAGTCCTAAATGCGGATTATAATCGGCACAAGTCTTAAAAATATAATATTCCAGAAATTTGCAAAATTCATAATGCCCTTCGAGCTTTCCTATAAAACGAATCTGAGCATCATAATCCTTAATTTCATGAAATTCATGATGAATTTTAAAAGTCCCATCAAGTGACTTTGAGATGGAAACAATTTTTTGAATATTCTCCTCAATAAGACTATTAATTTTTTCCTCAGTGAAACGAGAAATACCTCCAACCAAATAATGTTTCAAAAATTCCCGACAAGCTTCAGTCAAATCACCAGTTTCTCCTTTGAGTTCTGGAACTACTTCACTGTAAAATTTCTTATCGTCAAATAAATGTAAGCTGCACCAATATCCCATTTTAATAATTTTATGACGAATGTATAAATAATATATTCATCCTTCTATTTCCTTTTACATCAAACATTTAAATTTTTCTACTCATAATTTAAAAAAGAAATTCTCTTACAAAATAAAAACTTTCATAAATTCGTTGAGAAATAATTATTCACTAATCCCAAATTAGTTTTATGAAAAACCTACTATTAGCATCATTTATTATGATGTCCTGCTCGATCTGGGCACAATCTGCAACTGGCTATTTTGACAAAGCCATGAAAAAAGCTGAAGCCGGAAACACCAAAGGCGCCATAGCCGATTACACCAAAGCGATCAGCATGAATTCAAAATTTGCCGAAGCCTACCAAAATAGAGGCGTGGCAAAATACAAACTAAACGATTTAAAAGGCGCTCAGGCTGATTTCAGTAAAACCATCGAATTAGACAATATGAATTCAGATGCTTTTACCGGCAGAGCTAATGTCTATTACAAACTGAAAAATTATCAGGGAGCAATTGAGGATTGCACATCATCATTAGGCTTAAATCCTAAGGATTACATCGCTTACAATCTAAGAGGTTTAGCTTACAATGATAGCGGAGATAAAAGAAATGCCTGCAAAGATTTTAATAAAGCAATCGAACTAGGAAGTCAAAGCGCTATAAAAAACAAAGCAAATTATTGCAAATAATTAAGTTTAAAAAAGAAACAGTCTTCGTTATTTTACTCGAAGGCTGTTTTTGTTTTATTATCAAAGTAATAAATTTCCTAAGAAAAAAATACCTGATTTTAGGTAAAAAATATATTTTAAATACATAAACCTCTAATCTTCTATCTTTTTAATGTGCTTTTAAGGTTGTATATTAGATTTTGTTTTACATTTGTCGACCTAATCGCGAAAAATGATAAACAATATAAAAACTGTTTTCAGCATAAAAGATCTTGAGAACTTATCTGGAATTAAAGCGCATACCATACGCATCTGGGAAAAGAGATACAATATCCTTGAACCAATGCGAACGGATACCAACATAAGATTTTACAATCTGCAAAATCTGCAGAAGCTTTTAAACATAACGTTACTGCACGAATATGGTTATAAGATTTCTAAAATAGCGACGTATCCAGATGAAAAGATACCACAGTTGGTACGCGAAATAATTTCCAAGAAAAATTCTCAGAACTACGCCATTACTTCTTTTAAAATGGCGATGATGAATTTTGATCAGGAATTGTTCTTCAATACATTCGATTGGCTTATTTCTGAAAAGACTTTTAAAGAAGTTTTCAAAGAACACTTTTTACCTCTTTTAAAAGAACTTGGATTGTTATGGCAGTCCGAAACCATAACACCAGCAAATGAACATTTCATGAGTCATTTGATCAAACAGAAAATTCTAATTTACACAGAAAGCCTCCAGATTAGAAAGCCAACCAAAACCAACAGGATTTTTGTTTTATCTCTTCCATTGAATGAAATTCACCAAATCGGATTATTGTACTTACAGTACGAAATTCTGGATCGTGGTTACAAAACTATTTATTTAGGCGAAAGCATGCCAATTGAAAATCTTCAGGATTTAACCCGACATTTTGAAAATATTACGTTTGTTTCCTTCATGACCGTTCAGCCAGATCGAAGCGTAATCAATCAATATGTAAAATCGATGGGACAGAAACTCCTTCAAAAAAACAACGAAATCTGGCTTATGGGCAAAATGGTCGAACATATTGACCAGAAACTTTTAAACGACAGAATCCGCATTTTTGATTCGATGGAGGAAACTATTAACATGATCTAGTTTTATTTTGTTTAAAGTTTTTCTATATTTGTTAAACAAATGAGAAAAACAATCAAAATAATAGGATCTGGCTTTTCCTCCCTGGCCGCCGCTTGTTATCTTGCCCAACAAGGAAACAACGTTACCATTTATGAAAAAAATGCAACCATTGGCGGAAGAGCCCGACAATTCAAAAAAGAAGGTTTTACTTTTGATATGGGACCAAGCTGGTATTGGATGCCCGATGTTTTTGAACGTTTCTTTCAGGATTTCAATAAAAAATCTTCTGACTATTACGAACTCATAAAACTAAATCCTGCTTATCGGGTTTATTTTGGCATAAATGATTTTATCAGTATTTATGACAATTTAGAAGAAATTAAATCGACATTTGAAGAAATTGAAAAAGGGAGCGGTCAAAAGCTTGAAACCTTTATCAATCAGGCCAAAAGCAATTATGATATTACCATAAAAGATTTGGTGTATCGTCCCGGAATTTCGCCGTTGGAATTAATTACAAAAGAAACCGCTTTAAAACTCAATCAGTTTTTAGGCAATGTCAGCGCTGATATTCGAAAGAAATTCAAAAACGAAAAACTAATTCAGATTCTTGAATTTCCCGTTTTATTTCTCGGAGCAAAACCCACTAAAACTCCTTCATTTTACAATTTCATGAATTACGCCGATTTCGGTCTCGGAACCTGGCATCCAAAAACGGGAATGTTTGATGTTATTCGTGGTTTAGAAAAACTGGCATTAGAACTTGGCGTAACTATTAAAACCAATTCCCCAATCGAAAAAATAATCGTTGAAGGCAAAACCGCAACGGGAATTGTAATCAATAATGAAATCATAAAAGCCGATATTATTTTAAGCGGCGCCGATTATCAGCATACTGAAACTTTACTAGAAAAAGAGCATCGCGTATACTCTGATAAATATTGGGAAAGCCGGATCTTCGCGCCTTCTTCGCTCCTGTTTTTCATTGGTTTCAACAAAAAAATCGAAAACATTTCGCATCACGCTTTATTCTTCGATACTGATTTTAACCAGCATGCCGTTGATATTTATGATCATCCTAAATGGCCTGAATCTCCCTTATTCTACGCTAACTTTCCATCCAAAACAGATTTAACCGCCGCGCCTGAAGGAATGGAAACCGGTTTTTTCTTAATTCCGCTTGCACCCGGAATTGAAGATAATGCAAAACTTAGAGAAGAATATTTCGAAAAGATAATTACTCGTTTTGAACAACTTACGCAACAAGAAATTAGAAATAACATTATCTTTAAGGAATCGTTCTGTAAAAACGATTTTGTAGCAGATTATAACGCTTACAAAGGAAATGCTTACGGAATGGCCAATACTTTATTACAAACGGCTTTTCTGCGACCGAAACTAAAAAGCAAAAAAGTTCGTAACTTATATTTTACAGGACAATTAACTGTTCCCGGCCCAGGTGTTCCGCCTGCGTTAATTTCTGGAAAACTAGCCGCTGAATTAATTCAAAAATCTTTAAGATCGTAAAAAAATGAAATCACTATTCGACGCCGTTTCTTTCAAATGCAGTAAGCTGGTTACCAAAAGCTACAGCTCCTCTTTCTCGATTGCCGTAAAAATGCTGTCGCCAAGTATACGCGATGCCATTTACAGCATTTACGGATTTGTTCGTTTTGCCGACGAAATCGTAGATTCATTTCACGACTATGAAAAAGAATATTTGATTGACGATTTCGAAAAAGAATACTATAAAGCAATGGAATTAGGAATTAGCCTGAATCCTATTTTAAACTCTTTTCAGCATACTGTCAAAGAATACAATATCACTGATGATCTCGTTCAGGCGTTTCTAAAAAGCATGAAACTCGATCTGATTAAATCAACATACAACACCCAAACAGAATATGCCGATTATATTTACGGTTCTGCCGATGTTGTGGGCTTAATGTGTTTGAAAGTTTTTGTTTCGGGGAAAGAACACAAATACGAACAGTTAAAAGAAGAAGCCATGCGTTTGGGATCAGCATTTCAGAAAGTCAATTTTTTGAGAGATTTAAAAGACGACAGCACGATTTTAAACCGCGCTTATTTTCCGGGAATCAACCTCAACAATTTCAATGAAGATTCGAAAGAACAAATCATCAAAGAGATTGAAGAAGATTTTCGCAATGCTTATCAGGGAATTGTAAAATTGCCAATCGAAGCCAAATTTGGTGTTTATACGGCTTATGTTTATTATAAAAAACTGCTCAAAAAACTAAAAAACACGCCATCACATGAAATTGGAAATTCGAGAATTCGGGTTTCTAATTATACTAAAGCGGGACTTTTAGCGCAATCTTTTGTGACTTATAAGCTGAAGCTTGTATAGTTTTTTTTTAAAACACATAGAAACATAGTTTTCATAGCTTAGAAAAGGCGTTTCACTCGCATAAATACACATAGCTATGTGTTAGAAGCTAGTTTCTTTCAATATTCTCCTTGCAAGAAAAATAAAATCTATGTTTCTATGTGTTTAAAAACTAATAAATAAAATCTTTTAGAGTCAATCTTTTATCATCTAAAGCAAAACTCAAAAGAAATAAAATCATAATTTTAATTTACAACATTTATAAAATGATTTCTTTTTTAATCTTTATAGGCGTTTTTCTGTTTATGGAATGTGTTACCTGGCTTACGCACAAATACGTAATGCACGGTTTTATGTGGTATTTTCATGCCGATCATCATCAGCCGAAATACGAGCATACGTTTGAACGTAACGACATTTTCTTTGTCATTTTTGCGATTCCGAGTATACTCTTGTTTTATTTTGGTGTTCAGGACGGGTTTAATTATTTGTTTTTCGTTGCCTGCGGGATTACACTTTATGGCGTTTGTTATTTTTTAATTCACGATGTTTTGATTCATCAGCGTTTTAAATGGTTTAAAAACACGAAAAACAAATACCTCATCGGACTCCGAAAAGCTCATAAAATACATCACAAACACCTCAACAAAGAAAAAGGAGAATGTTTCGGAATGTTGTTTGTACCATTTAAGTATTATAAAATGTAACTTGATTAGTAACATTACAACAACTGATTTATGAAATTATACAAAATAGCAACCGTTCAATATGTAAATGCCAGCGTTGAAGACTGCTGGGATTTTTTCTCCAGTCCAAAAAACCTGCAGACCATTACGCTTGACAATATGAATTTCGAAATTAAAGATTTTGACGACAAGCGAATGTACCACGGACAAATTATAACTTATACTTTAAGACCGCTTTTGGGAATCAAGATTTCATGGGTTACCGAAATTACAGCTTGCAAAGAAAACCAGTATTTTATCGACGTTCAGCGTTTTGGTCCGTATAAATTATGGCATCACAAACATTTTTTCGAACGAACTTCAGATGGGGGAACCAAAATGACAGACATCGTACATTATGCCCTTCCACTTGGATTTCTTGGAAGAATCATGAATCGCTTAGTTGTAAAAAACAAACTGAAAACCATTTTCGATTACCGTTACAACAAAATTGAAGAATTATTCAATTCCAAATCGCAACCAAAGATTATACAAATTAACGCAGAGCAAAAAAGCATATAGTTTTTTTAAACACATAGAAACATAGTTTTCATTCCATAGAAAAGGCGTTTCACTTGCATAAATACACATAGCTATGTGTTAGAAACTAGTTTCTTTCAATATTCTTTCACAAGAAAATAAAATCTATGTTTCTATGTGTTTAAAAATATTTACAATACAAAATATTCGTCAAGCGAAAATTACACAATGACAAAACAAAAAGTTTCCTTTTTCTGGTTTAGACGTGATTTACGTTTAGAAGACAACACCGGATTATTTCATGCCTTACAATCTGATTTTCCAGTAATTCCTTTATTTATTTTTGACGAAGAAATTCTGGACAATCTTCCAAAAAATGATGCAAGAGTAAGTTTTATTTACGATTCACTTCAAAAAACAAACTCAGAATTAAACACTTTTGGATCTTCAATTCTAATCAAAAAAGGAAAAACAAAAGACGTATGGAAATCACTTCTTTCGGAATTTGATATTCAAAACGTATTCTTCAATAAAGATTACGAACCGTTTGCCATCAAACGCGACACGATGATTTGTTCTCTTTTAAAAGAAAACAATATCGAATCTTTCTCTTTTAAAGATCACGTTATCTTCGAAGAAAAAGAAATCACAAAAGCCGATGGACTTCCTTATACCGTTTATACTCCATACAAAAACAAATGGCTTGAAAAATATCATTTATCAGGATCTGCTCCGGAATATGATTCGGCTTCCTTTCAATCTAATTTCGCAAAAAATCAATTTATATTTCCAGAATTATCAGAAATTGGTTTTGAAAGAAGCGCTATAAAAGTACAGCCACATAACTTAACCCAAATTGCCAATTATAAAGAAACCAGAGATTTTCCAGCTTTAGACAGTACCTCGTATCTTTCGCCACATTTGCGTTTTGGTACTGTAAGTATTCGAAAATTGGTAAATTGGGCAAACCGTAAAAATCAGACTTTTTTAAGCGAATTGATTTGGAGAGAATTCTTTATTCAGATTCTGTTTAGTTTCCCAAATTGCGTCAATCACAATTTCAAATCGGCATACGACGGAATTCAATGGCGAAACAGCGAAGAGGATTTTAAGCGCTGGTGCGAAGGAAATACAGGTTATCCGATGGTCGATGCCGGAATGCGTCAGCTGAATGAAACGGGTTATATGCACAATCGCGTGCGAATGGTTGTGGCAAGTTTTTTATGCAAACATTTATTGATCAACTGGCAGTGGGGCGAAGCTTATTTTGCCGAAAAGCTTCTCGATTTCGAATTGGCTTCAAATGTAGGAAACTGGCAATGGGCAGCAGGAACAGGTTGCGACGCTGCGCCCTATTTCAGAGTTTTTAATCCCGAAATCCAGCAAAAGAAATTTGACGAAAAAGGCGAATACATCCGCAAATGGATTCCTGAGTTTGATTTTGGTTACGCTGAACCAATGGTTGATCATGCCCTTGCGAGAGATCGTGCGATTGCGACTTATAAGGCGGGGATTTTGAAATAAGTTTTATTTTGTTTCCCGCTCCCGATAGCTATCGGGATGGCAAATCTGGCAGATTTATACTCATTTTTTGTCATCCTGAGGAACGAAGGATCACACTCGTAAATCGACAAAGATTGGCGACATTCTGTGTGGAGTTTCTTGTGTGATCCTTCGTTCCTCAGGATGACAAACAAGACGAAAAAAAACTTTGTCAAAGTTCTATACATAAAGTTGAGCCAACTTGAAACTTTAAACCTGAAACAAAACAAACAAAACCTAATACTTCAAATAATTATCAACTACAATCTTCGCTTTCAAATCGAACATTAAATTATAAAGTCCGAAGAAAGTGCGGTTCATGTAGATAAAGTGTTTTGAGCCACGATTTCCGTTCATTTTCTTCAAATTGGTATCTTCAGAGAAACGTTTTCCTAATTCAGCTATTGCGTTGAAAAAAGTTTCATCTGCAAAATCGAAAGTTTCATTTTGGAAAGGCCTTGTAAAAAGCGATAATAAATCATGAAACATATCAGTGAAATATTCTACTTCCGCAGGCGTATCGTCTGGGCGAAGGATTTCTAATTCGAATAACTTTTTATTAAACAATGCTTCATCCGTAATCACTTTTTTGTTGATTAACTCAAAATATGGTGTATAGAAATCTTCCGGAATCTGCTTCATACAGCCAAAATCCAAAGCAATTAATTGATTTTGATCATCGACCAAAAAATTCCCGGGATGTGGATCGGCGTGTACTTTTCGTAAAACATGAATTTGGTACATATAGAAATCCCAAAGCGCCTGCCCTATTTTATCACCAATTTCCTGATCGAAATTTTTAGCTGTGAATTCAGAAAGATGAATTCCCGTCATCCAATCCATCGTAATGATTTTCTCTGATGAAAACTCCGGATAATAATTCGGAAAAGTGATATTTTCAATTTTACCGCAGGCATCAACTACTTCCTGACTTTGTTTCAATTCTAACAAATAGTTAGTTTCTTCAATCAGTTTGTCTTCAACTTCCTTAAAATATTTATCAGAATCTTTTCCCTGCAGATTAAACATTCGAATTGCAATTGGTTTAACCAAAGCTAAATCCGAAGAAATACTATTGGCAACGCCTGGATATTGAATTTTAACTGCCAGTTTTTTGTCTTTCTTCTTAGCCAAATGAACCTGACCAATACTCGCGGCATTTACTGAATTTGGATTGAACTCATCAAAGATTTCATAAGGTGTTTTACCAAAATTGTTTTTGAACGTTTTTAAAACCAAAGGCGCTGAAAGCGGTGGAACAGAAAATTGCGACAATGAGAATTTCTCCACATAAGCTTGAGGCAGAAAATTCTTATCCATGCTTAACATCTGCGCGACTTTAAGCGCGCTTCCTTTTAAGCTTTTTAGTCCGTCGTAAATATCTTCGGCGTTATTTTCGTTTAGTTTATCTCGGGTCAAATCTGGATTAACTACTTTTTCAGCATAATGCTTAATGTAGTTTACTCCAATTTTTGCTCCGGTTTGAACCAGTTTTCCGGCTCTTTCTATTTTTGAAGTTGGAATATAATCGATTGTTTTCATTATCTGCTGTGTATTTTTTCTTTAAATAGAAATTTTCCAAAATCTATTAAATGATTCATTGGCGCTACATTCATCAATTCAAATGAAGCATTAACCGATTTTTCGATAAAAATATCTGTTTTCTCAAATCCAGCCGATTCGTCTTCCATCCAGAATTTAATCGTCATCATCAATTGTAACCAGGCCGATTCCTGAATGGCTTTTTCCTGAAACTTCTGGAATTTTTCCTGTTCCAGTCTGTAATCATCGGTAAGGATTTCAGAAACATAATCTTTAAAGCTTTCGCGAAGTGTAGTTAGCTGCACTAAATTTTTAAGCGGATTTCGGTCTATTTTAAGCGTCTGCAACACATAACTTCTGTTTGCCGTTAAAACTTCAAAGAAAGTAAAATAAAAACTCAGCATTTTATTTTTCATATCATATTGCTGATATTCCTCATTCTTGTGAAGCAAACCAACTGTGTTTTCAAAAAACAGTCGGAATATTTCTTTTTCTAAACCTTCAAGTGTTCCAAAAAAGGAATAAAACTCAGCTTCAGTAAAATCATTTTCTTTGGCAAAATGATAAACCGATTTTGGTTTTTGTCCTTTTTCTAAAACTTCTTCCATGTATATTGAAACGATGTCATCTTTGGTAATCACCTTTTTTTTAGTCGCCATTTTATTAAAATTTAGAATTTGCCATAAAGGTAAACATTGTTTAAGTACCTTTACTAATCCTTAAACAAGTTAGACTGTTAAATATATTATAAACTATTATGGCTCAAAATGTTCTACTAACAGGCGGAAGCGGTTTCATTGGAAAACATTTAACAGATGTTCTTCTTGAAGCTGGTTTTACTGTGTCTGTTTTGAGTCGTTCTGCAAAAGAAAATTCTCCTGCCATAACGTATTATAAATGGGATTTAAATAAAAACTACATTGACGAAAATGCGGTTTTAAATGCCGATTATATTATTCATCTTGCCGGCGAAGGAATTGTAGAAAAAAGATGGACGGATAAAAGGAAAAAAGTCATTTTGGAAAGCCGTGTAAAACCTATTGATTTAATTCTTTCGGTATTAGAAAAAAACAATAAAAAACTGGAGGCTTTTGTCTCAGCTTCTGCAGTTGGGATTTATGGCGCTGTTACCAGTCATAAAATATGTACCGAGAATACGCCTCCGGCAGATGATTTTTTAGGCACAACCTGCCAAAAATGGGAAAGCGCCGTGGATAAAATTGGCGCTTTAGAGATTAGAACTGTTAAAATAAGAACCGGAATTGTTTTTGGTAAAAATGAAGGTTTTCTAAAAAAACTGACTCCGAGTTTTAAATCCGGTTTTGGTGCAGTTTTAGGCACGGGAAAACAATATCTTCCATGGATTCATATTGATGATTTATGTCGTATTTATTTAAAAGCTATCGAAGATCCAAATTTAGAAGGTCCCTACAATGCCTGTATAACTGACAACACTACGAATTCCAGGTTTTCAAAAACATTTGCTAAATTGTTTGACTACAGCATTTGGCTGCCTAAAATCCCTCCTTTTTTACTAAAAATAGTTTTAGGTGAAATGAGTGAAGCTGTTTTAACCGGACAAAGAGTTTCTTCTGAAAAAATCCAAAAAACAGGTTTTGAATTTCAGTTTACCGATTTAGAAAAAACATTAATAAACTGCTTAAAATAAGCTCTTATTTCAAAGTAGCGTACATTCCTTCTTCATCATGAATAATTCCCGTCAGTTCTGTGTTGGCAGTCTGAGCAATTTTCGAAGCTATTTTACTTGGAATTTTGATATTGAAATCGGAAACGGTGATAGGAAAATCTGAAATAACCTGAATGCCTTCCGGAACTCTTTTGATTAAAGCATTCACGACAATTTCTTTCGACTTGCCTTTCATATTTAATTTTCCTTTGATCTCGTATTTCTTTTCAATTTCATTAATATCCTTTAAATCGAATTTTTCGATCTTACCTTTAAAAACCGCTTTTGGGTAACGGTTGCTTTCTAAATAATTTTCGTTAAAATGCTCCTGCATTAAATCTAATTTAAACCGAAAATCTTTAATCATAACAGTACAAACAAAAGTACTGGTTTTAGGTTCCAAAAGAATGATAACCTGTCTGTTTACTGCTTTGATTTCTTCAAATAAAGGTACGGAAGCTTCAAAATTTACAGTACCCGTATTAGTGAAAAATCGGTCTTGGGCTAGTACAGTAAAAGCAGTTAAAAGTAAAAATAATAAGGTAGTTGTTTTCATAATCGTCTGCATTTAAACAATTATGTCATTCAATTTGTCTTGGTTAACAGAAGGTAAAAAAATAGATTCCGACTAATCTGGAAAAATCGAACGGCAATACTCCGTGAATAAATTTCGTAACCCTAATGATTACACTTAAAGTTACGAAATTTATGCTTGTTAAGTTCTCCAGTTAATGCTAAATATTTGTGAATATTTTTAACCTAAAACCACCTTTTATCGATGTAAAATGCATTTAAACTACATTTTCTACTTCTGTACAAATTTCAATCAAAAAACCATTCAAATCTCTTGCGTAAGCAACGACTTGTCCCCATGGTTTTTCTACCGGTTCTGAAACAATTACAGCTCCAAAAGAAGTGGCTTTTTGTAAAACTTCGGGAACATTGTCTACAATAAATCCAATTTCTATAGCAAAAGGTTTGTCTTCTAAACTGCTTTCTATAAAACCATCAGCGAGATTTTGCGATGCCAGACTTTTTGATGCAAATGCCAGTGCGGTTGCACCTGTATTTAATTCTGCATAATCGTGATCAGGACTTATAAATTTCCTGTGAAACCCAAATGCGTTTTCGTAAAATGCTACTGATTCTTCGACATCTTCAACGTACAATATTGTATATCCAAACTTTATCATGATTTCTCTATTTAATATGTTTGAATTAAATATAAGAATTTTAACTGATTTCTAAAAGAACATTATATTTTTCTAAACTTGCCAAATCTTCAATCGAGTTGATATTAGCCAGTTTTTCGTGTTCTTCAATTTCTTTGCGAACTTCGATATGTTTGATTGCTTTTCTAAAACGACGTACTTCCTGTAAATTTGACAAAATTAATCCGGGAACCTGAACGCTTTTACCTTCTTTGTCTTTCGCAACCATTGTAAAATAAGATGAATTACAATGTTTGATTGCTCCTGTTTGAATATTTTCTGCTTCAACTCTAATTCCCACAATCATGGAACTTCTTCCTACATAATTTACAGAAGCTTTCATAGTAACTAATTCTCCGACTTCAATTGGTTTCAGAAAGTTTACTGTATCAACAGAAGCTGTTACACAATAATTACCACTGAATTTTGATGCCGAAGCAAATGCAATCTGATCCAGCAATTGTAAAATATATCCTCCGTGAATTTTACCGCTGAAATTGGTATGCGACGGAAGCATTAATTCTGATATACTAATTTTTGATGAAGAAACGGGTTTAAAATCTGTAGTCATGCTTTTTATTTTTTTGGAATGGTTAGTTTTTTTAAACACATAGAAACATAGCTCATTGGAATCTAAAAAAAGGCGTTTCACTTGCATAAATTCACATAGCAAACTATGTGTTAGAAACGAGTTTCTTTCTTTATTCTTTTAAAGACAAAGTAAATCTATGTCTCTATGTGTTTAAAATATTTTTCTTACTTCAATTTTTTTTTCGATGTTTAGTTTTTTAAACACATAGAAACATAGCTTATTGGAATCTAAAAAAAGGCGTTTCACTTGCATAAATTCACATAGCAAACTATGTGTTAGAAACGAGTTTCTTTCTTTATTCTTTTAAAGACAAAGTAAATCTATGTCTCTATGTGTTTAAATATTTTTAATTCAATAATTCATTTTCATCTGAATTCAAGGCTCTCGTAATAATATTTTCAGGAAGTGATTTCTTGGCTTTCGCTCCCATTTTTTTGAGTCTTTCTACGCTTGTAATCAGGTTTCCTTTTCCTTCGACTAATTTATTCATAGCGCTTTCGTATTCTGTTTTGGTATCTTTAATTTTATTTCCGATTCGGACTAAATCAGAAACAAAACCTTCAAATTTATCGTATAATGCTCCTGCCTGTCTGGCAATTTCAAAAGCATTTTCCTGTTGTTTCTGATTTGTCCACATACTGTCGATTGTTCTTAAAGTCGCCAATAATGTACTTGGGGTTACAATCACAATATTTCTGTCGAAAGCTTTTGTGTACAAAGCTGGATCTTCGTTTAAAGCAATAGCAAACGCAGGTTCCATCGGAATGAAAAGCAATACAAAATCCGGACTTTCCATTTGATACAAATCGTGGTAGTTTTTACTGCCGAGTTGTTCTACATGTCTTCTTATGGAATTGACATGTTCTTTTAAAAATTCGATTTTCAAAAGTTCTGATTCTTCGTTAATCCATTTTTCATAGGCAGCGAGTGATACTTTCGAATCAACAATCATTTTCTTTCCGTCCGGAAGATTTATCACAACATCTGGCAAAACACGATTTCCTTCGCTATTCGTAAAACTTTGCTGTACTTCGTATTCTCTTCCTTTTTCTAAACCTGATTTTTCCAGAACGCGTTCTAAAACCAATTCACCCCAATTCCCCTGCATTTTATTGTCCCCTTTTAACGCTTTGGTTAAGTTCAGGGTTTCTTTGCTCATTTGCGCGTTCATTTCGCTTAAACCTAAAATCTGCTGACGAAGCGCCGCGTGATAATCGATGCTTTCTTTGTGCGTCTGATCTACTTTTTGTTCGAAAATGTGAATTTTATCCTGAAGCGGCAACAGAATACTTTTCATATTCTCGCTATTTTGTTCGGTAAACTTTGCCGATTTTTCTTCCAGAATTTTATTGGCTAAATTTTCAAACTCTTTGGTAAATTTTTCCTGAAGTTCGTTGATTTCACTTTTTTGTTCTTTATGGCGTTCCCATAAATTTTCAAAATCAACTTCTTTTTTAGAAAGCTGAATTGCGAGACTGTCTTTTTCTGTGCGAATACTTTCTTTCTCCGAAACATGAAATTGCAATTGTTTCTGAAAATTATTTTTTTCATTTTCAAACTGCTCTTTCTGTATCTGTAATTGCGCATTTAAAGCATTCAATCTTTCTTCAAAAATGGCTTTTTCTGACTGAGTTTTTGAACCGGAAAGCATTTTGCCTACGTATATCCCGACAAACAATGCTACAACAAAACCCAATAAAAATGGTAGATAATCAGACATAACTAAGTTTATTTTACGTAAAAGTACGCAATAATACGTAGTACTTAGTTTTTAAAATAGAAATTTCACGAATTCATAATCAATCCAAACTAAACCAACATTTTAATCCGGAATAAAAAATTAAAAAAATATAAATGCATACGCAACCTTTTTTTAAAAGCGCCATCTACAAGATATAAACCTATTAAAATAAATTATGAAAAAATTAATGCTGAGCTTATTTGTAGCTTTTGGAATTAGTGCCTGCTCTCTTAACAATGGAGATAACACAAGTATAGAATGTGGTAGTTTTAATAATCTTGATTTTACCGGATTTCCTTTTTCATGTAATTACACAATAAAAACACCTCCACCAACTGCAGCTGTTGCTGTAATTGCTTCTCAGGAAAAAATGGATAATTTATTTACCAAAACCAGCAATAGCTGTCCTGTTGCAAGTGATCCTAATATCGATTTTACTAAAAATTATTTAGTTGGAATTTTTGCAGGTACAAAATCAACTAGTGGATATGCTATTAAAATTACTTCTATTGTAATGAATGGTTGTCAGGTTGTTGTTAATTATTATGAAAAATCTCCTGCAGCTGGTGAAACAGTAACTCAGACTCCAACAAATCCTTATGATTTTGTTTTAATTCCGAAAACAGAAAAAGGATTTATTTTCAATAAAACAAACGAAAATCCTGATAACATTGTAATTGGAAGTTTTTATAACCAATGTGCCGGATCAGATTGTCAAAAATTCTATCAGATCAACGATTACAATACTTTAAAATTCTTAAATGTAGTTGCTGGACAATATGAATTTGGTCAATACAAATACACTCCAACTATTAAAAGAGGAGAGTACGCTTTACTTTTAAAAACTGTTCCTGCTGAAATTTTAGCTTTAAAAGGACAAACTAAAACATACGGTTCTCCGGATGCAGCAGACCAAGGTGGTATTTATTTTGAATTACGCCAAGGAGCAACTGTAACAAAAGTTTACATTGACAACAATGATACAGCAGATCAAAGTGCTGAAATAAAAGCTTTCAAGAAAGTTATTCAGGATAAAATCACAAGTTTAAAATAATTCAATTATGAAATACCTTTTTATATCTTTTACTGCCTTTTTTCTTTTTGCCAGTTTTTACTCAGCGGATGCTTCTAAAGTATATTCGGGCTCAATTGTAAATACCTGGATTTGGGAGAAATCTGTGGGAGGATCCACGAATCCTTATCTTGCAACACCGAAAACTATTGGTTTTACCAAGAAAGTAATCTTTACTCCTAACGGAAGAGTGATTACTTATAAAAACAACATCGAAATTAGAAACAGTGTTTATCAGATAGAAAAAGGAATAGGTTATGCCGACAAAGCTGAACATGATTTGGTGACCTTTGAAGGTAAGACTTACATAATAGAAAATCTTGATAATCAAAACCTAACGATTGTAAGTAACAATCAGGATGGTTCGAGAACTATATTCAAAAGATAGTTTTGTAAGCTATTTAAAACTATTTTTGCAAAATCAAATTTGAACCATTTCTTGAAAGACGAGTTAGAAAAATACATTAAACTGTGCATGAAAAATGACAGAGAGGGACAACTGAAAATTTATCAGTTGTTCTCTCCTGTTTTGTATGGAATCTGTTTGAAGTATATGAAAAATGAAGATGATGCAAAAGATGTTTTTCAGGAGGCTTTTGTTATCGTATTTCAAAAAATAAATCAATACAAATTTGAAGGAAGTTTTGAAGGATGGCTTAAGCGGATCTTCATCAATAAACTGATCGAAACTTTAAATAAAAAGAAAAAAGAGAGTTTCTTCTTAGACGTTTTTGATCCTGATACCGATTTTATAGAAGAAGAGGAATTAGAAGTGATTCCGATGGAACAAGAAAAACTTTTAGAATACATTCGGGATTTACCAGATCAATACAGGACAGTTTTCAACTTGTATGTTTTTGAGAAAATGAAACACAAAGAAATTGCCGAATTACTAAAAATCTCCGAAGGAACATCCAAATCAAATTTAAATCGCGCTAAACATATTTTACAGAAGCGAATTTTGAGCATAAAAAATTTTAAGACAGCATGAAGAAGCAAAAAATAGAAGATATTTTTTCATCAATGGAAGACTTTAGTAGTGTTCCGCCTCCTGAATTGTGGGCACAAATTGAGGAAAAATTAGACAAACCTAAAAAGAAGAAGAGAGTTATTCTTTGGTGGTCGGCTGCTGCATGCTTATTATTAGGGTTGCTTCTGCCTTCAATTTTACATTTTACTTCTCCTGAAAATAAAAACTTTGAACATAATGGACTTGATACAAACAGCATAGTCCTTGACGGAAATGTTAATGATGGATCTAAAAATAAAAACGCGAACCAAAATAAAAACACTTCTGATGCTAAAGACTCTCTAAAAAATATTGCACCATCAGAAAAACAATTTAATACTTCTAACCCTAAAGGGATTCAGGAGCAGGAAACAGCAGTGGTTCATTCAGATTCAAAAAATAAAACCAACAAAAATGGTTTAGAATCTAAAATGCAAAACAATACGAATGCTCCAAATCAATCTTTGGCTATTCAGACTTATAATACATCCGGAGACAAATCTAAAACCGGGGTTTCGAAAAAACCTGCTCCAGGAATCATCAAAGAGTCAAATAGCAAAGGAATTTCAGAAGAAAGAATTGCTTTTGGAAAAGAAAGCAAATTTAATTCGAATGCTAAAAAACAGCTTTCTAATTCGATTTTTGAAGATTTATCACCTTCCAAAAACAATAATAATTTAGCTTTCTCAAAACAAAGCGGAACATCAAACAATTCAGAATTTAAGCAAAATTCAGTTAAAGTAACAGGTGAAAATACTTCAACAGAGTTAGCTTATAAGAGCAATACAAAGGAGAATTCGAAATTTAATACTAATGCTTTAAGCAAAATAGATTCTGTTCAACTTGCAGAGCTTGAAAATCTGGAAAAAGGAATTTTGACTCCTGAAGCTAAAAAAGAAGAAAAAGAGAAAAAAGACAAATTAATCGACAAAAAAGAAAGATGGGCAGTAGCAGTTTTTGCAGGAGTTGCCAGTTCTGAAAACACAAAAAACGAAAAAACTCTTGGAAATGCTGTAGATTCTAAACAATCTAATTCTTATGGAGTTAGAACAAAATATGCTATTAATAAAAAATGGGCTGTAGGTTCTGGATTAAAAATTAATGAACTGGGACAGAGCGTAGCACATGTTTCTTATGTAAGTGCTAAAAACAATGCCCTTTTTATTCCTGGCGTAGCTCTGTCAAATATGGCCTCCTCACCTGTAGTAAGCAATAATGCAGATTATCTTTTTGTTTCTAATAGTACAAAAGAAGCTCTAAAAAATGACAACAGCATACAAACCGGAAAATTGGATCAAAACCTTCGATACATTGAAATGCCTCTTGAAGTTTCTTATTCTGTTTTCAATAGAAACAAAGCCAGCATTAATTTGAATACCGGAGGATTTGTAGGGAAACTGATTTCAAACAACGTAGCTCTGGACGGACAATCAATTGGACAAAATGTAAGTGCAAATGATTACGTTTACGGTTCTACTCTAAGTAGTACGGTACAATATCGTGTTTACAAAAAAACGAATGTGTTTGTTGAACCTGCTATGAATTATTATATCAATCCGTTAAACAGTCAGTCTTTCAATCAGTTTCAATGGGGATTAAATTTTGGTTTGAATGTTTCATTCTAAACTTAGTTTAGCGTAATTTTCAGGAAAAATAATTCTTGTTTTTATGGATTTTACAACTTCTTCAATCAATTTAATTCCAACCGATTTACAATTAGCAAAAGAAAATATTTTTAAAAAAGCCGGTTTAGAAATTATATCTCTTCAAAAAGAAGACGAAAGTCAGGAATATAGCGCTTATCGTTTTCTCCTGAACAATAAAAAAATCTGCTATAGAGAAGCCAAAATTACTCCAACCAAAACAGGGCAATTTGTTACTTTGTGGAAACGAAATGAATCAGGAATTATTGAACCTTTTGATTATTCTGACCCAATTGATTTTGTAATTATAAGTGTTCGAAGGGATTTAAACTGGGGACATTTTATATTTCCAAAAAAAATACTCTTAGAGAAAGGGATTTTTTCGACAAATAATAAAGAAGGAATTCGAGCGACAAGAGTTTATCCGCCATGGGACGAAACTACGAGCAAACAAGCTCAAAAAAGTCAAAAATGGCAATTAGATTATTTTATGATGCTTACTAATTCAAATAAAATTGATTTCGATCAATTGAGAAAATCCTTCGCATAGATTTTCAATAAAAAAGGCTTCCAAAATTTGGAAGCCTTTTTTTGCTTTTTTAGTTTTTAATAACCTTGTCTTTAAAAATCACTTTGTTGTTTTCGCTGACAGTATAGAAATAAACTCCTGAAGTTAGATTATTAACAGAAACAACTGCTGTGCTAATTTCAGATTCATTTTTAACGCTTATCGGACTTCCGATGGCACGTCCATTAAAATCATACAATCTAATTTTCAAATCTCTTCCCTGTGTAGTTTTCACATCAAAATTTAAAACATCTGTTGCCGGGTTTGGATATGCTTTTACATAATATTTATTTTTTCCAAAATCTGGCGTAGAAAGCACGTCTTGTTTCAATTGGAAACGAGCAATAACCGGCCCGTGATCTGAAGTTGTAGTCGTGTAGTTGGTAATATCATTACGAGGATCATACACCACCGTTGAATTTGCAATATAATCATCCAGTAATTCATTAGAAATTGTAATATGATCCAGGAATCCGCCTGAACTTAAAAAACTATAAGCACCAGCTTGACTAATTTCTAATGTAAGTGCTTTGTAATTGTTTGTGTCTGTCACAAATGCTTCATAAGAAGACGGCTGTCCGGCGATTACAGATGCTTTTACATCATCATTATAATCTCCCAAAAGAATAATATTTGAGTCTGCATAATGAGCATCTAAGCTGTCTTTTAAAACTTGTGTATCATACTTACGCATGTTATAACGAGAAATATCAGTACCGCTGTTAGCACGTGCGTGAAGATCTATAAGGTTAATTTCATTTTTAATTCCATTAACATTTGTTTCTATTGTTACCATATAAGGCAGACGGCCTGAAGAGAAAAAGTTACTGTCGCTGGTTCCTGGATAATTATTCAGCGTTTTAGTGCCATTACGCAATTCAGTATAGAACTTATCAAACATAACACGTGTTTTTTTAACTGTTACCGTTTGTGTATTATAAAGCACTACTAGTTTCTGAGGCGGGAAATTTGGATCTGAAGGCGGATTTTGCCAAGAATAAGACCAGACATTAGAAATGCTTTTTTCAAATGTTTTTCCGTTTACATTTATTTTCTGAATTAAAGCATCAATCTGAGCGTCACTAGAAACCTCTTGTACTACATACACGTCTGCATCTAGTTTATTCATTACTTTGGCAACATTTTCCAATTGTAAAGGCTTGTCTGAAGGACCATAAGCTGAAGTCGGAGCACCAAAAAACTCTAAATTGTATGTTACTACATCAAAAGTATCTGTTTTTGGTAAAGAAGAACCAGTCAATGAACCAATTTGCTTGTTTAACGAAGTTCCCGTTACGGTTAAAGCCCCTGATATTTTAAATTCTTTTACTGTTGGTGCAAATTTTGCATAAAGCGTTTTTCCTGCTAAAGCATCGGCAGCAGTAATTATTATACTCGATACAAACGAGATATTATCTGCTGAAATTTGATAAGAAGATGGAGCTGTAATTGTAATATCTCCATATCCTTCTGCCTTAAAATTAAAGGACTGAGAGTCTGAAACTGTATTTGGAAGTACAACTCCAAAATCTAAAACAGGATTTGAGTCTACATAACCGATATCATTTGTTATAGCAAAATCATCAAAAGACCATTCTGATGCATTGTTATTACCTCCCGCAGTAGTTTCATAAACCCAAGCTAAATAGGTATGACTTGTCTTATAATCATTTAACTTAATATATTGAGATTGCGCATAAGTACCTGTAACAGTCGGAAATGAACCATTAATTTCTGTCCAAGTAGCTGTAGCAGGATTGCTTATTCCGTCATAATCTGTAGAAACCATCAATTTTAAAGATGGACCAGCATAAAATTTACGGGAATAAAAAGACAGCAATGGAAGTGCTCCAAAATTATCTAAACGTAATTTAGGTGAAATCAGCCAATCTTTACTTGGTCCATTATCTGAATAACCATTGATAAGAACCGCACCAATTCCTGAATTTACATTTCTGGCTACTGAAGTATAAGACCATTTATTTACTGGTCCGGCTTCGTTATATTGTGTCCATCCGCTGTTTGTTAAAACATTTGGATCGTTGAAATCCTGTTTATAAGGATTGATTCCTATTCCTGTCAAAGTAACCGTTTTTGTTACAGCTCCAGTCGATTCGTGTGTTATCTGTCCTGTAAAATCAGTTAGTGCGTTTGGAATAAATTTCACATATACTGTTGGGGTTGCATTTGATGCAAAATCAGCAGCAGCAAATGTTATAGAAGATGCAAATGTGCTGTTATCTTTAGAAATTGTAAAATTAGCAGTCGAAGTTAAAACAACATTTTGAGTTAAATCACTTGCCCCAACTTGGTAGCTTAAAACTTTCGCTTCATAATTTGCTTCCGAAAATCCTAAATCTAAACTTGCTGCAGAAGTTGTTAAAACTGGAACTGCAGCACTAGCAGTAGTAACATCTACTTTATTTACAATTGTCTGAATATTATTTGAAGTATCTTCCGAAACAGAAAAAACAGAATAACTTGTATTTAAAATAAGTCCGGAAAAAGTTTTGGTATATTCCAGAGCAGGATCTGTAATATCTATACTTCCTGCCTGCAAAGCTGCTATACCATTTGAGTCTTGACCAGCTTTTACCTGCGCAGCAGTTGGTGCAGTACTTCCACCTGGAAGCAGTACAAAATAGGTTTTTCCAGTTTCATCCAATTTATTGATAAAATCGAAACTTGCTGTTAAAACATTATTTGCTTTAGGAAAACCAGAAACATCAACTGGAGCTGTAATATCTCTTCCTACTTTTATGTTATCAATTGCAAAAGATGGACGTGAACCTCCCCCGCTAACTTGTCTGGAAATCCATCTAATCTGCACTACAGGCTGATTATCACAGTCCGCTGGTAAAATGATATTTATCGTCTTAGCATTTTGAGGTGTTGTATTTCCTGTACCAATTTGAGTTGTGGTATTATTAGAATATAATGTCGCAGCTATTGATGTAAAATTGGCTGTTGTTCCAACTCTATACTGTAATATCATTTCATTGATACGATTATTTGTTCCATCACCATAAGGATTACGGATTGTCATGGCATCATATTCTACAGGAATAGCAGATTGCCCTGTTGCATCAAATGCAAAACCAATAGTCAAGTCTAATGAACCTGTAGTTAAGAATCCAATTTTTCCGTTGTAATTATGAAAATTACCGCTGTTCGTACTGGCAGAACTATTAGCCACTAAAGCTCTATCGGCACCAAAAGTGCCAGATGTAGCAAATTGACTTTCACCTGGTGGATTTGAAGTTCCTGCAGTCCATCCCTGATAACCTGCTGGATAAGAAGTATCTGTTACTAACAGCGTATTAAAATTCTGTGAGTGCGGCAATTTTTGAGGAGCTGGCATTGTCTGGGCAAAAAGATTTCCAGAAACAAAACCAAAAAAACATAGTACAGCCAAAAATAGACGTGATAAGTAAAGTTTTTTCATACGTTAAAGAATAGAGTTTTTAGAAGTCAAATTTATCTCCTTTAAAGTTAAGCTAATATTATAAAACCATAAACTTAATGTTGACTTTTTTATCAATAAAACTCAATAATAAATAACACAAAATCAATTTTATTATATTTTAAACAACCAAAAACTAATTATTTAAAATATAATTCAAAAACAAAAAGTTACTTCCAACTACTTAAACCCTCCATGTTTCCTACAAACAAAGCTGTTATTTAAAACAAAAAAGCAGTAAACTTTCGCTTACCGCTTTCCATAATTCAAAATATTATTCTCTAAAAAAATATTATACCGCTGTATAACCTCCATCGGCAATAATATAACTTCCTGTTGTAAATGATGATTTATCAGAGTTTAAGAAAACTACCAATTCTGCAATTTCTTCGGCTGTTCCCAAACGATTCATTGCCGATTTCGCTGCAACAGCATTCATCATATCTTTATTCAAATTGTCTTTTAAAAGCGCTGTTTCAATATAACCTGGTCCAACAGCATTACATCGAATGTTTTTCTGAGCATATTCTACAGCAATGTTTTTAGTTAAACCCACAACGCCATGTTTACTTGCGGTATAGGCTACGCTGTTTGGAGCTGCAACTTGTCCATGAATAGAGGCAATGTTTACAATACTTCCTCCTCCATTTTTTTCCATTTGTTCCAATTGATATCTGCAGGCATAAAAAACGCCGCTTAGATTCAAGGCAATGACTTTATCCCATGCTTCCGGTTCGTATTCTCCGGTTGGTTTTGCCGGTCCGCCCATTCCGGCGTTGTTGCAGGCAATGTCAAGTCTTCCGTATTTTGAAACCGCAACCTCAACTATATGTTTATTATCACTTGCACTCGACGAATCTCCTTTTACGAAAAAAGCTTCTCCACCCTTTTCTTTTATAATTTTTACGGTTTCTTCACCGTGCTCCACATTAATATCAGACAATACTACTTTTGCTCCTTCCCGAGCGTAAGCTTCTGCAACTGCACGACCGATTCCTGAACCGCCCCCGGATACATAAGCTACTTTGTTTTCTAAAAGTGACATATTCTTAAAATTTAAATTTGTACCTCCAATTTACGAAGATATCCCTTCATATTGAAGGTTTTAAAGCAGTTTACAATAAGATTAACGCTAAGCGCTAATCTTATGTTATTTGATATTAAAATGACTTTTATTTCCTCAAAATTTCGTATTACTTATTACTCGTCTTCATCCAGTTTCATATTCCCTCTGTCTTTATGACTTTCCGGATTTGAATTAGGGTATCGATTTGGTGTGATATCAGAATTACGGTCTTTATTTTCTACCGTTTTTTTTGCTTCTTCATCAGAAGTTACTCCCCGATTTGCATTTGGATTATCTGGTGTTATATTCGAAAGCTTGGTTTTAATTTCTTCGTTTTCATTTCTCGCTCTTTCAACAATCTTTTTATTTCCATCTTCGTCTGTAACAAGTTCTCTGTTCAATTTGGCATCTTTCAAATCATCGTCGTGTGAAATATTTTTCCCTTTGGATTCATCTGTATTTTTTTGAGTACCGTTTATCTTTTTTGTTCCTAAATTATTCGTTTCCATGGCTTTATTCTTTTTAGTTTCTATATTAATATTACGAATTTCAGCTCTTAAAACTAAGTAGTTTAACATTGCTTTAGGCTTATAAGGCACTATCTTTCATAATTTAGTATCTTAGTTTACAACATTTTAAGGTTTAACTAATTTTAGCTACTATGAATTTCTTCAAAATCAAAACCAGTTGGTCAAATGTCGAATTCATTCTTATCAAACTTTGTATGGCTTCTATTTATATTCTGGTCGGAAGTTATTTCCATGATTTTTTTGCTAATTATTACTCAATTTTAATTGGCGTATTTATTATCACTGCAATTTGGTTTGTTTTCCAATGGTTAAAAAAGATAAAATCTGAAAGAAACTTATAAAGCTAAAGATTCGTTTTTAGTTTTATGAAAGAACTATCTTTGCAAAAAATTAAAAATGCACAGACACTTCATTCTTTTTAAACCTTACGGCTATTTAAGCCAATTTATCTATGAATTAAAAAGAAAGAAAAAGCTTTTGGGCGAATTGCATGATTTCCCGGAAGGAACAATGGCAATTGGAAGATTAGACGAAGATTCTGAAGGTTTGCTCCTCCTAACCACCGACGGAAATATGAGTGAACTCGTGCGAAGTAAAAAAGTCGACAAAGAATATTACGTTCAGGTTGATGGATTAATTACTCCTGAAGCCATTGAACAACTCCAAAAAGGTGTAGAAATTGGACTCGACGGAGGCAAATACAAAACCAAACCCTGCAAAGCTTTCATAGTAAATGAAATTCCTGATTTTGGAATTAGAGCTAAAAAAATCCGAGACGAACGTCATGGACCGACTTCGTGGGCTTCCATCACGGTTAGAGAAGGAAAATTTCGTCAGGTTAGAAAAATGACTGCTGCTGTTGGTTTTCCGACCTTGCGTTTGGTTCGTGTTCGAATAGGAAATGTATATTTGCAAAACTTAAAAGCGGGAGAAGTTCTTGAGGTTTCCGATTTTGAATTAGATAATTAGGAAATAGGACAATTAGATAATTTTTGAAAACTCATAACTCATAACCCTTAACTTATAACTCAAAAAAAATGCTAAACGTAGTTCTCGTAGAACCAGAAATACCTAATAATACCGGAAACATTGGAAGATTGTGTGTTGGTACAGAAAGCCGACTTCATCTAATTCATCCCTTTGGATTTGTCATTAATGATAAAAACCTAAAACGTTCGGGATTGGATTATTGGGTACATCTTGATGTTACGGAATACCAAAATGCCGAAGAATGGATTGCTCAGATTCCCGATCATTCCCGTGTGTTTTTAATGAGTTCTCATTCTGATAAATCGTATTTGGAAAATGAATTTCAGGATGGCGACTGGCTCGTTTTTGGAAAAGAGAGCGTTGGTTTGAGCAAGGAATTTATGGCGAGATTCGAAAATCATTTGACAATTCCGATGTCACCGCTTATTCGTTCTTTTAATATTGCAAATTCTGTGGCTTTTGTCGTTGGTGAGGCGAAGAGGCAAATTGGATTGAAAATCTAGTTCTATGTTCCTGCAAGGTTTTTCAAACCTTGTAGGTATTGGTTATTTCCATCAAAATCTAAAATTTAAACCTACAAGGTTTGGAAAACCTTGCAGGAAGAGTTGAAAATCAATTCACAATAAACTTCCCTTTTTCAGCATCAAAAATAATATGTTCGTCTTTGAACAAATTATTAAAACTACCATTCGAAATTAAATTACACGGCTGGTCCTGTACAATGTTTTCCGGTGTCATAATAATCATTTCGTCACTCAGTTGAATAGCCAAATCAATATCGTGAGTAGAAAACAAAATACATTTCTGGGTTTCGTGCGTTAGGTTTTTCAGCAATTTGAATAATGAAACTTTATGCAATAAATCCAAATGTGTTGTGGGTTCATCTAAAATAATCAGCGGTGTATCTTGTGCCAAAGCTCTTGCAATTAAAACTTTCTGCAATTGTCCGTCACTGATTTCGAAATGTTTTTTTGAAGCTAAGTGTTCAATCTGAGTTAAACGCAATGCTTCCTGAACTTTCTCAATATCCTCTTTCGACAAACTATCCACCCAATTAGTGTAAGGCTGACGACCAAGTGCAACTAATTCAAAAACCGAAAGATTACTCGGAGGCAGTTTTTCTGTTAAAACTAAACTTAGATTTTGCGCCAGTTCTAAAGGTTTATAATGTGAAATTTCTTTTTCATTCAAATAAACATTTCCTGATAAAGGTTTTTGAATTCCAGTTATAGTCCGAAGTAAAGTCGATTTTCCAATTCCGTTTGCTCCTATTAAAGTAATCAGCTTTCCTAAGTCCAGATTTAAATTCAGATCTTTAGCAATGGTCGTAACACCTTTCTTGGATTTATATCCAATATTTAAGTTTGATGTATTTAAGATACTTCTAATCATTGTGGTTATTTTTTAAACACATAGAAACATAGGTTTTTTCCTTTTTCTGAGAGTTGATTTGAAAATTTACTAGTAAATTAACACATAGCTTTGAGTTTAAATCTTTGGGAGTAATTTGTAATATTCGTTTACGAATGTTTTTTGACCTTCTTTAAAAATATTAAAGCAATTAAAGTTAATCAAAATGCCTTTTGGCGCTTTTAAGAGTTTCATATAAGTCATTAACTGTGCTTCACAAATAGGATTTAATTCTAATGTTGCTTTTAATTCTACAACTAAACAATTTTCAATAAATAAATCGCATTTTAAATTAGCATTTAATTCTTTATCTCTGTAAATCAAAGGCACATTCATTTCTGTGAAAAAATTAATTTTACGATAACTCAATTCCTCTTTTAAACATTCATGGTAAACACTTTCCAATAATCCTCTTCCAATCGTTTTATGCACTTGAATACAAGCCCCTATAACACTGAAAGTCAATTCATCTAAATATTTCTGAGTAATCATTATCTTAATTTTTAAAAGAACATGTTTCGTTTTCGCAAAGTCTATGTTTTAATTTACTAGTAAATTTTCAAATCAACTTTCAGAAAAAATAGAAATCTATGTTTCTATGTGTTTTAAAAAACTAAGATATTAAAATTTTGTAATCTTTTACTTAAAATTTCTTTTCCTTACTAAAAGCCAGATTACAACCGGAGCTCCAATAATAGACGTAATAGCATTTATTGGAAGCGTAACCTCAAATCCTGGCATTTGTGAAACAATATCGCAAAACAACATTATAATCGAACCAAAAAATAAAGTACTCCAAAATAATACGGTGTGATTACTGGTTTGAAACGTCAGTTTTGCAATATGAGGAACTGCCAAGCCTATAAAAGCAATTGGGCCTGCAAATGCTGTAATTGCTCCAGATAATATACTCGTGGCAAATATGATTATTAATCTTGCTTGTTTAAAATTCAGTCCCATGCTTTTAGCGTAGTTTTCTCCAAGAAGCAATGCATTTAAAGGTTTTATACTTTTGGCACTTAAAAGCAACCCGATTCCAACGCAAATTGTCAAAATGCCAATCGTTGGCCATGAAAGATTTCCTAAACTTCCCATTGACCAAAAAGTGAATTTCTGAAGCTGTTCGGCTGTGCTGAAATAAGTCAGAACGCTTACAATAGCTGTGGTAAAACTTCCAAACATTAACCCCACAATCAGAATGGCCATAGTGTCGCGCAATCTTTGAGAAACTACTAAAACCAAAAGCAAAACCAATGTACTTCCGGCAGTAGAAGCTAAAACAATTCCGTACGAAGACAAGGCAATCACACTTAAAAAAGAAGGCAGAAATCCTGCTCCTAAAATCACAAAAGCAACTCCTAAACTTGCACCAGAACTTAATCCCAAAACATAAGGACCAGCAAGCGGGTTTCTAAATAAAGTCTGCATCAAAAGTCCGCTGATTGAAAGACCGCTTCCAACCAAAACCGCAGTAATCGCTTTGGGCAGACGATAATTTATAATAATATATTCCCACGTTGATTTTGTTGCATGTCCACCCGTTAAACTACTAAAGACATCTTTTACAGGAATCAGGACAGAACCTAAACTAATGCTTGCAAAAAACATCAGAAAAAGTCCTAACGCCAAAATGACAAATAAAATGGTATTTCGTTTTTTATTTGCCAATTTAATTCAGTTTTGATGCGAAAGTAAATTCGTAACCTGATAATAAATCAGGATGAAAAATTTTGATATAATCTTTTAAAACTAAGTCTGGACGGCTTGGTGCCAATTCGTAATAAACAGTACCTCCGGTCGCTCCCAATTTACCTTCAAAATTGTAAACACTTTTGTTTTTAAAAGCATCAAACTCTCCGTAATGCGGATTTGCCTTCTGTAATTCTTCTAAACTTTTGAAGGATCCTGAAGCAATCCAGACATTTGCATCTTTGGCTTTGTCTAAAACCTTTTCAAAAGACAAACCTTCACTTCCGCTTCCTTTTAAATCTGACCATAAATAATTGGCTTTTGCATCTTTCATAAACTCGGCCACCCAGCTGTTTCCTTTGGCCACATACCAAACATCTTCGTACATCGAACCATATAAAACTTTTGACGTTGCCGGTTTATCAGCCACCAGTTTTTTTGCCTGGTTATAACTTTGAACAATTTTATCAAAAAGTTCTTTTGCCTGCTCTTCCTTACCAAATAAAGCGCCGTAAAGTTTAATCCACTCTGCTTTTCCTAGCGGAGATTGTTCCATCCAGTCGCCTTGAATTAAAACATTTAATCCACTTTTTTTCAAATTATCCAGCATCGGATTATTATTATCCACTCCAAAAGTGACAATCAAATCTGGAGACAACTCGATTAATTGCTCCATATTTAGTTTTTCATTTTGTCCAACGTTTTTCACAGAACCTTTGTCAATTAAAGCTCTGGTTTTTTCTGAAGAAATATAATCAGTGTGTGGAAAACCAACTAAATTATTTTCTACTTCCAACATTTCTAAAAAAGGAATATTAGTAGTTGAAGTTACCACAACAGAAGTTAACGGAACCTGAATTGTAGTATAACTTTGAAGGCTGTCCGGAACTTTTGCTCCTTTTTCTTTTAAAATATATTTGAAATCTTTATTGGCATTTGGCCATGGATTTGAGACAGTTACAAGGGAATAGTCATCATATTTTACGATTGAAAGTCCGCTCGCATATTCAATACTGTTTTTTGCATCTTCAGTTTTTACAGTTTCCGTTTTTTCATTCTTCTTACAACCTGTCAGGATAAAAAAAGAAGCTATAAAAATCATTTTTGGTAATAAATGTCTCATATTTCATGTTTTGGATGGTGACAAAGGTAAAGTATTTTCTATTTTTTTTGTTTACCTTTATTCTTACAAATTTAAACAATTGTATCTTTACAACATGAATACCACAAAAATGAAAATTTGCTCAAGCTGTGAATCTGAATTCAGCTGTGGAGATATATCTGTAGAAAAAAAATGCTGGTGCAACGATTACCCGCCCATTTTTAATTTATCTGAAGGAGGAGACTGTCTTTGTCCTGTTTGTTTTAAAGAAGCTTGTGAAGATAAGATAGATGCTTATGTAGAAACAATTACACCTTTGAACGCTCCAAAAAATAAAGCAATTGCTTTACCCAAAACAGAAATAATAGTTGAAGGCATTGATTATTATCTTGAAAATGGTAATATGGTTTTTAAAACCTGGTACCATTTAAAAAGAGGAACCTGCTGTGGTAATAACTGCCGACATTGCCCTTATTAAAAGTAATTTAGGTTAAGAGTTATATGTTATGAGTTGAAAAACTCTTCGTTATCTTTGTCTCACAGTGCAACACTTAACCCATAACTTTTAACTTATAACTTCCCTAAAAAAATGATTTATCTAATTACTGGTGGCGAACGCTCTGGAAAAAGCAGTTATGCACAAAACTTAGCCTTAACACTTTCTGATAATCCAATATATGTTGCCACGGCTAGAAAATGGGATTCTGATTTTCAAAACCGAATTGACAGACACCAGCACGAAAGAGACGAACGCTGGACGAATATCGAAGAGGAAAAATATTTAAGTAAAATTGATTTCTCCGGAAAAACAGCTTTAATTGATTGTGTTACACTTTGGCTTACCAACTTTTTTGTGGATACTAAAAATGATGTTCAATTAAGTCTTGAAGAAGCGAAAAACGAATTCTTATCTATTACCAATCAAAAAAACACCAATATCATTATTGTAACCAATGAAATCGGAATGGGTGTTCACGCAGAAACTCATATCGGAAGAAAATTTGTAGAACTGCAAGGCTGGATGAATCAGTTTTTGGCTTCATATGCTGACGAAGTGGTTTTAATGGTTTCCGGAATTCCGGTCAAAATAAAGGGTTGATAAAATTCAATGGCAAAAAGCAATGGCAATATCAAAAAACAAATTCTAAACTTTTAAATTTCAAATTCCAATATCGTGGAGTATCTTTACATAAAGTGAAAATTGATATTGATTTTTGAAATTTGAAATTTGAAATTTGAAATTTATGAGCAATCTGGACGACATACTAAAATCACGCCGTGACACCCGACATTTTACAACTGATAAAGTTCCTGATCAAGTAATTCAGAAAGCTTTGCAGGCTGGTCATTGGGCGCCTTCTGTTGGACTGACTGATGCGACTAGATATTATCTCATTAAATCTGAGGAAGTAAAAACTTCAATCAAAAAGCTGTTTTTAGATTACAACAAAAAAGCAGCTGAATTGACCGATAACCAAGAACAAAAAGAGCTTTATAATTCGCTGAAGTTGGAAGCGATTGAAGAAGCGCCAATCGGACTTATTATTGCTTATGACCGCTCAGTTTTGAATCAATTTACTATTGGGACTATTGGCAGTAATGA
The DNA here is from genome assembly GCF_042686225.1 of Flavobacterium notoginsengisoli. Taxonomy (NCBI): domain Bacteria; kingdom Pseudomonadati; phylum Bacteroidota; class Flavobacteriia; order Flavobacteriales; family Flavobacteriaceae; genus Flavobacterium; species Flavobacterium notoginsengisoli. Next base: position 536,279 of record NZ_JBHUOT010000002.1, on the reverse strand, counting down.
AGCGGTTAAATTTAGTTCGGTTTGTGCAGCGCAGAATATTTGGCTTTCGCTGACAGAACAAGGTTATGGAATGGGCTGGGTTTCGATTTTAAATTATTATCAATTTAAAAAGATTCTCGATTTACCTGATAATATAGAACCTCTTGGTTATTTCTGTATCGGAAAACCAGCGACGAATTATAATAATCAGCCAATGTTACAGCAATTGCATTGGAAACAAAAATCGGAAGCTCCTATTTGCAAAGAGATTTTAGAAATTCATAAAATAAACATTGCTGATTCTAAGGTAAATTCTAAAATTGAAACAGAAAACAAAACTAACTTCCATAAACTTTTACAGGAAAAAATAGATTCCAAAACAAAACCTCTTGGAGCTTTAGGGACTTTAGAATCTTTAGCTTTTCAGATTGCGACTGTTTTTGAAACTTTAAATCCTAAAATTACAAATCCTAACATTGTTGTTTTCGCTGCAGATCACGGAATTGCCAATCATGGTGTGAGTGATTATCCGCAAGATGTAACCCGTCAAATGGTTACTAATTTTCTGAATGGAGGAGCAGCAATAAATGTTTTTTGTAAACAAAATAATATTGAATTGTCTATTGTAGATGCTGGCATTAATTACGATTTCCCAACAAATACAAAATTAATAGATTGTAAAATTGCTAAAGGAACTCAGTCTTTTCTTCACGTTCCTGCAATGAGTGAAACCGAAGTACAATTGTGTTTTGAAAAAGGAAAATCGATAGTTAAAACTATTGCTAAATCTGGTTCGAATTGCATTGGTTTTGGTGAAATGGGAATTGGCAATACTTCTACAGCTTCTGTTTTAATGAGTCTTTTAACAGGTTTTCCCATCGAAGAATGTGTTGGAAAAGGAACAGGAGTTTCAGACGAAAAATTAATTCAGAAACAAAATATTCTTAAAAAAGCTATTGATAGTTATTCCGGTCAGACCGAATTACTATTACAGCTTTCTTATTTCGGCGGTTTTGAAATTCTTCAAATGGTCGGCGGAATGCTTTCTGCTTACGAAAATAAAATGCTGATTTTGGTCGATGGTTTCATTTGTACGGTTGCATTTTTAATTGCTTCAAAAATCAATCCTGACATTAAAGACAATGCTGTTTTCTGTCATTGTTCTGCTGAAAAAGCACATATAAAGTTGCTAGAATATCTTGAAGCAAAACCTATTTTAAATCTTGATTTACGTTTGGGAGAAGGAACTGGCTGTGCTGTAGCTTTTCCTATTTTAAAATCGGCTGAGGCTTTTTTGAATGAAATGGCTAGTTTTGAGAGCGCTGGAATAAGTAGGAAATAAACTCCATGTTTGTCATTTCGACTGAAAGGAGAAATCGCACTAGAAACTCCACAAAGTTTATCTCCAATCTTTGTCGAATCCCGTGTGTGATTTCTCCTTTCAGTCGAAACGACAAAAACAAACTAAAATTTAATTTATTAATGAAAAAAGAACTCCGCATCTTCTTTACCTGTTTAATGTTTTACACCCGAATTCCATGTCCAAAAAACATTAAACATCATCCGGATTATTTAAACAAAGCCACAAGATATTTTCCTTTTATCGGATGGATTGTGGGGAGTATTTCCTTTCTCGCTTTTTATCTTTTTTCATTTTTTCTTTCTATTGAAACTGCTGTTATTTTTGCCCTAATTATTTCTGTTTTAACAACAGGGGCTTTTCATGAAGACGGTTTTGCAGATGTGTGCGATGGTTTTGGCGGAGGCTGGACTAAAGAAAAAATCCTAATCATTATGAAAGACAGTGCAATCGGCGCGTATGGAGCAATTGGATTAGTTTTACTTTTTCTACTAAAATTCAAACTGCTTTCAGAATCCATCTTGTTGTTTCAAGTTTATGATTCGATGGAAATATTCAAAATTTGGCTCTTGTTTATTTCTGCGCACTCTTTAAGTCGTTTAGGTGCAATCAGTATCATTTTTACACATGAATATTCTCGTGAAGATGCTTCAAGCAAAAGTAAACCCATTGCTAAACAATTTACATGGAAAGAAGTTGTGGGTTCATTCTTTTTTGGATTGACTCCCTTAATTGTATCCTCTTATTTTGATCTTAAAATACTATTGGCTATCATTCCTGTTTTCATAACCAGATATTTTTTAGCACGTTATTTCAAAAAATGGATTGACGGATACACAGGGGATTGTCTTGGAGCCACGCAGCAAGTTTGTGAAGTTATTTTTTACTTAAGTATTTTATTTTTATGGAAATGTATCTAGTTCGCCATACTGAAACCATTTGTGAAAAAGGAATTTGTTACGGACAATCTGATGTAAACATTGCAGAACCTTTTGACGAAATATTCCACAGAATTATTTCTGAACTTCCATCCAAAGCTGTAATTTTCTCCAGTCCTTTAAAACGTTGTGTAATTCTTGCCAAGCACATTCAAAAAAACATAAACACTATTTCTTATCAGGAAGACGAGCGACTAAAAGAAATGAATTTTGGTGACTGGGAATTGAAAAACTGGAACGAAATTGCCCCCGAAGAACTCAATCCCTGGATGGAAGATTTTGTTAATATCAAAGTTACAAATGGTGAAGCATTTACAGAATTACATGAAAGAGTTGGTGATTTCTTATCAAATGAATTTTCAAAAATAAAAGAGCCTGTTATTATTGTAACTCATGCCGGGATTATTAGAAGTATTTTGTGTCATCAAACTTCACTTCCTTTAAAAGATGCATTTAACAATAAAGTTGATTTCGGAGAAGTTATCAGAATTCAATTATAAATATTTTGTTTGTTTGACTATTATGCCTTAAAAATGAAACAAATTTGATTAATCCATATTTTTAACTTTATCTTTGCAGAAAATTAAGGTTGTGTTTTGATTAACACATTAAAAGGGAATCAAGTAATTTCTTGAGCTGTACCCGCAACTGTAAGCTAAGTTCTTAAACGAATGCTTGTTGTAAACTACAAAGCCACTGATCGCTACAACGAATGGGAAGGAAAACAACAAGACGCAAGCCAGGAGACCTGCCTTTATAACAAAATTATCGAGCTCTCGGGAAAAAGAGTGTAGAAATTATGACTAAAAAACTAAGGTTTGCTTTTTGTTTACTGTTGTTGTGCCAGATTACTGTAGCGCAGAACGATTCTATTAATAAGCTTAAAGAAGTTGTTGTTTCTGATACCAATCTTAAAAAATATTCCAATTCACAATCTGTTCAGGTACTAAATGACTCTATACTAGAAAAAAACCAGCCTTCTTTAACTTCTTTACTTAATTATAATGCGGTAATTTATTTTAAAGAAAATGGATTAGGAATGACTTCTGCTCCATCTTTTAGAGGAACTACAGGTGCTCAGACCGCTGTAATCTGGAATGGTTTAAATATTAATTCTCAATTCTTAGGACAGGCAGATTTTAATACTATCGGAACCCGAGATTTTAATTCAATCACCGTAAAAGCAGGAGGAGGAAGTGTTTTGTATGGAAGCAGTGCCATTGGCGGAAGTATCCACTTAAATAATGATTTAAAATTTAAAAAAGAGTTTTCCAACCATGTCTTTTTTAGCGGAGGAAGCTACAATACGTACAGTGCCAATTATAAAACTATAGTTTCATCTGATAAATATAGCCTTCAGTTAAGTATTTCAAGAAATAGTTCTGATAACGATTTTAAATATCCCGGAAACAAAAACGAGAGAAATCTAAATGGACAGTACTATAACACAAGTATGAATACTACTTTTGGTTACAAACTTAATTCTAATAATACTTTAAAAATTTATAGTCAGTTCTATGATTCCGAACGTCATTTTTCTTTGACCTCTCCAAATGCTTCCAAAACCAAGTATAATGATTTTAATACTCGAAATTTAGTAGAATGGGAAAGTATTTTTGATCGTTTTACTTCTAAACTAAAAGTCGCGCATATTGGTGAATCTTATAAATATTTTCCAAACATAACCTCTGATTTTTTTACGTACGGAAAGGTGGAAACTTCCATAATAAAATACGATTTGGCTTTTGATATTAATGACAAAATCAAATTAAATTCAATTGTAGATTATAATCGAAATAAAGGATATGGTTCCAGTATCAACAATGTCAATCGGGAAATTGGCTCTGGGAGTTTATTACTGAGTCATATTTTAAATAAAAAATGGGATTACAACATCAGTATCCGTCAGGAAATAACCGATAATTATGGCAATCCGTTTTTGTTTTCATTTGGATCAAGATATGAACTAACCGATTTTTATCGTTTGAAATTAAATGCTTCCAAAAATTTCAGAATGCCAACCTACAACGATTTATTTTGGGAAGGAAGCGGTAATCCTAATTTAAGACCTGAAACCTCTTATCAGGCAGAAGTAGGGAATGAATTTTTCAGAAAAAACTTTACGTTGTCAGTAACAGCTTATTATAATTCTATCAAGGATTTACTTCGCTGGATTCCTTCGCAAGACGGCACAGATAATTGGTCACCGGAAAATACTTCAAAAGTAAGAGCGTATGGAGCTGAAGTTCTTTTGGAATGGAAACCAAAAATCAACAATCATAATTTCACTGTTAATAGCACTTACGCTTACACTGTTTCTGAAAGTCAACAATTAATTAAAAACCAATTACTGTACAAACAGTTAATATATGTTCCTTATCATAAACTGACAGGATCGCTTTCATACAATTACAAAAAACTATCCTCCTACTTTCAATATTTATATACTGGAGAAGTTTACAGTACTCCTTTTAATAATCCTGCCACAAAAGTAAAAGATTACAATGTTGGAAATATTGGTATTGATTATGATTTTGGAAAAAAGAGTATTTACAAACTTGGTTTTCAAATCTTAAATATCTGGAACGAAAATTATCAGCCGGTCATTAGCAGACAAATGCCCGGAAGAAATTACACTATATACATAAACCTTAATTTTTAAACAACATGAAAAACTTTAAACGAATATTTTTAACGGTCATTATAAGCTCGGCATTTTTCGTGTCCTGTAGTGATAATGATGATGATAATAATGAACCACGCGGAAATTATGATGGTGGTGTAATTATTTTGAATGAAGGTAACAATGGAACTCCAAATGCAACCGTTTCCTATTTATCTACTGATTTACAAATTGAGAACAATGTATTTTCTACCATTAATCCGGATAAAGTTACTGGTGACACAGCTCAGAACATTGGCTTTAACGGAGACAATGCTTACCTTGTATTAAACGGATCTAATAAAATTGAAGTTGTTAATCGTTATACTTTTAAAAGCGTTGCAACCATTACTGCAAAATTAGAAAATCCGAGATATATCACTTTTGCCAATGGAAAAGGATATATTACGAACTGGGGAGCTCCGGGAAATCCTGACGATGATTATGTAGCGGTACTAAATCTTTCATCTAACACTATTACTTCTACTATTTCTGTAAAAGAAGGTCCTGAAAAGATCCTGGAAAATAACGGTAAACTGTATGTTACTCACAAAGGAGGCTGGAATTTTGGAAATTCACTTACAATAATCAATTCTGCAACTAATACTGTTGTTACTAACTTTGTTGTTGGAGACATTCCTAGTTCATTAGTAGAAGATAATGGTACTTTGTATGTTTTATGTGACGGTATGCCTTATTATGCTCCGACTGAAACTCCTGGAAAAATAGTTAAAATCAATTTAAACACTAATGCTATAACTTCAACAATCAATTTCTCCGGTATTACACACCCTGGATTTTTAGATATTGAAGACGGCAAACTATATTACACTATTGGTAACAGTGTTTATACCGCAGCTACAAGTGCTACAACATTGCCTGCAACTGCATTATTTCAGGTAAAAGAAATCAGTACTTTATACGGTTTTGCAGTAGAAGACGATAAAATCTATCTTGCTGATGCAGTAAACTACCAGGATCCGGGTGATATTTACATTTATTCAACTGCCGGAGTATTTACTAAAACATTTGGAGTGGGAATATTACCTAACGGATTCTATTTCAACGATTAATATTCTTTTTAGAATTGTTTTTGTTTTTTTATAAAAAAAGGGCTTTCATTTCTGAAAGCCCTTTTTATTATTTAGAATTTATTTAAAACCCTTTTGGTACCGTTTTAAGATACATACCGTGTTTCAATCCATTTATGATTTTAGAATCTGTAAGATACGGATGATTTGGTTCTGAATTATCAGGAACTCTTTTGGATGTTGCTCCTGTAATTTTTGAAATCGCAAGACTCAATAAAGGCTCAGACGCGTCTCCCAGAACTCCATAAGTTGATATTCTTTCAAATTGCTCATATGTTGGTTGTAAACCTTGTGTATAATCTCCAAAATTAGCAGAATTGGTAATTTTTAAAACCAAGGGTTGCATCGCATATTTATGGTTCGGATTCACATTCTTTTTCGTCAAAGTTTCAGAATCATAAACCGTAAATGATCCTACGTTTTTACCCGTTGTCGTTTCACCAATTTGAACCACATTAATATAAGGTTTTAATCCGTTAATGATTAACTCACTGGCAGATGCCGTACTTGAAGTTGTTAATATATAAACAGTAGTCATGTTTAAACTGTTTAAATTCTTAACAAATCTTACATTTAAATCTTCTAAATCGGCAGCAGAAAGTCCTTGCATTTGTTTGGCATTAAAAGTCATTTTTGAAAAAATCTGCGTATCAAACTGTCCGGTAATCATACTGGCAAGCTTAGCTGCAGAAGTTATAGCTCCGCCGCCATTATAACGAAGATCCAGAACTAAATCTGTGGTTCCCTGCGCTTTTAATTCACCAAAAGCCTGATTAAGTTTATCATCATACTCATCATAAAAACCATTATACATTAAATAACCTATTTTATGACTTCCGGAAGTAATTACTTTATTGATAAAAATTGGATTTTCTTCTAAAACCGTTTTCGTTAAAGCCACTGATTTTCCATTCGAAACAAAAGTAGTTCCATTATAATCTGCCAAATTCAAAGTATAGCTATCCTGATTTAATAGTAATGCCTGATAATTAGAGACAGTCAATTTTGTTCCATTTACACTGGTAAATATATCACCACGCTTAATGGCTTTTGTAGAAGCATCTGAATTTGGAATAATATAACGAACATAACCAAAAACATCATTGGATCCCGAAGCAATAAGACTTAGTCTAAAATCAACTCCATTATTTTTTGTAATACCGCTTAGCTCCTGCTCAAGCACTGTATAATCATCAACAATCCAGCTGAAACGGTCAACAGCGCCTCCATTTGGGTATTTACTCTCCGGTTTGTATAATAAATCTTCAAACAAATCTTCCGGTTTAGAATAACCTCTTAAAAAAGAATTGAAATCAGATTGAAGATTACGTCCATCAGCTAAATTAGGAACATCGGACTGCCACAAATAAACTTCATTTAAACCTCTCCAGACAAAACTATTAATCTGTACATCAGCCGGAGCTGCAACATCGTCATTATCTTCGCAGGAATGCAAAGAAAAAGCAAGTAAAAAAAGAAAAAGAATACTTTTTAAAGGTGTTTTCATATCGTAAAGGTTTCTATAATAGAATAAACGTAAAAGTAGTATCTTTAGTTTTAGCTTCGTTAAAAAGCAGTATTTTTTTTACGTGAAAAAATATTTACTTTTTGTTGTAACAAATAGAATTGTACCTCGTCTTGACTATATAAGCTAACGATTAACCATCAAATTAATGAACCAGACAGTATTTATAGAATTAATAAATCCTTTTAAAGACAAAGTTTTTCGTCTGGCAAAAAGATTGCTTACCAGTACTGAAGAAGCAGAAGATGCTACTCAGGAAGTTATCGTGAAATTATGGAATAAAAAGGAAAATCTGGAAAATTATAATAGCGTAGAAGCCCTTGCCATGACTATGACCAAAAATTATTGTCTGGATCAGTTAAAATCAAAAAGAGCCAGTAACCTGCAAATTGTACACAATAATTTTACAGACCGTGAACCAAGATTAGATAAAAAAATTGAAGACCAAGACAGCTTGGAATGGGTTGAAAAAATTATAAACGAAATGCCGGAACAAATGCAGCTATTAATTCAGCTTCGGGACGTTGAACAATATGAATTTGAAGAAATAGCAAAAATTGTCAATATGAATGAAACGGCGATACGGGTTGCACTGTCGAGAGCAAGAAAAAAAATTAGAGAATCAATGATTAATACACACCTTTATGGAACTAAATAAAATAGAAGAGATATTAGAAAAATACTTTCAGGGAGAAACTTCTATTGCCGAAGAAAATCAATTAAAAGAATATTTTTCTTCATCCAATGTTGCGCAGCATTTGGAGCAATACAAACCTATGTTTGGCTATTTCTCTCAAGCAAAAGAACAGAAGTCGACATATGAGATTCCACTACAAACTAAAAAACGAAATGTGGCGTGGTTATCGATTGCAGCTTCTGCTGTTGTTTTGCTGGGTATCGGGTCTTACTTTTTTGTTAGCGAAAAAAATGATACTACTGCAGTAGCTTCACAAACAGAATTAGGAACTTACGATGATCCCGAAGAAGCGCTAAAAGCAACTCAAAAAGCTTTGGCATTACTATCCAACAATGTTAATGTAGGTATTGAAAGTGTACAGTACATTAAAGAATATGAACAATCAAAAAACAAAATTTTTAAACAGTAATTAAACAAAAACAGACATGAAAAATTTCATTATAACATTAGTATTCGCATTCGTAACAAGTACTTTCTATGCCCAAGGTGCTTTTGACAAATTTGATGGTCAGGACGATGTGACCTCTGTAATTGTAAACAAGAAAATGTTCGATTTAATGAGCAAAGTAAAAGTTGATGCTTCAGATAAAGAAACACAACAATATATTGCCCTTATTAAAAAACTGGATTACCTAAAAGTATTTACTACTAAAAATCCAAAAATCGAGGCCGATATGAAAGCAACAGCCGACAAATACGTAAAGACATCCGGTTTAGAAGAATTAATGCGAGTAAATGATAGTGGCAAAAACGTCAAAATAATGGTAAAATCTGGCGCAACTGATACTCAAATTAAAGAATTACTGATGTTTGTTGACGGTGCCAAAAACGACGAGACTGTATTATTATCTCTTACAGGTAATTTTGACTTAAACGAAATCTCAGTATTAACGGATAAAATGCAACTTCCCGGAGGTTCTGACTTAAAGAAAGCTTCTAAAGGCAAAAAATAAAAAATGAAAGCTACTATTTTCACCTTAGCACTAACAGCTTTACTAACCTTGGTAAGTTGTAATTCTGAACCTTCACTTCAAAAATATTTTGTTGAGAATTCGGAAAAGAAAGATTTTATCGCCTTAGATGTTTCGCCAAACATTTTAAATGTAGACAAAACGAAATTATCAACTGAACAAAATGAGGCTTTAAATTCTTTTGATAAAATGAATATTCTGGCTTTTAAAGCTGACCAAAACAATCAGACTCAGTTTGAGACAGAAAGAAACAAGGTAAAAGCCATATTAAAAGATCCAAAATATCAGGAATTAATGAAATTTGGTTCCGGTAAAGACGGTGCCTCTGTAAGCTATGTCGGAAGTGACGATAACATTAAAGAGTTTGTCATTTTTGCCAATCGAAAAGAAAATGGGTTTGCAGTAGTTCGCGTGCTAGGAGAAAATATGAACCCGAATAATATTATGACTTTAATGTCTGTTTTGCAAAAATCTAAAATAGATATGGAACAATTAAAGCCATTAGAGCAATTACTCAAAAAATAATACATCTTACTACCTAAATTCAAGAAAGCACCTTTATTTGGTGCTTTTCTTTTTTAATAACAAGAAAGATAATACTTACTAATTTAGTCTGGTTTTTATTTTGCCGTTAATCAAAATTAATTACATTTACGAAATGAGATTCTTTATAAGCCAAAAAATCAAATCTCAAAACCTAATTAAACCAGAATTAATATGATACAAAAAACATCAAATGCCTTTATCGCGGCATCTTGGGTTGCTCTTGGAGCAGGAACCATCGGATTTATTGTTGGACTTGCCAGAGCTGAAATGCTTTTGAATGAAAAAGGATATTATTTTACTGTTCTAATGTTCGGACTTTTTGCTGTAGTTTCATTGCAAAAAAGTGTCAGGGACCGTCTTGAAAAACTTCCTGTAACTGATATCTATTACGGAATCTGCTGGTTCGGAACTTTGCTTTCAATCGTACTTTTAGTGGTGGGGCTTTGGAACGCAACTATCCTTCCAAGTGAAAAAGGTTTCTATGCCTTTGCGTTTTTATTAGCATTGTTTGGTGCTATTTCAGTACAAAAAAATACTAGAGACAATATGAATTTTGGTCAAGGAGAATAAATTCAGAAATAGATAGATAAAGAGCTTCAAATTATTGAAGCTCTATTTAATTTCTAAATAACCGTTTTATGGGACAAATAATTTGTGCAATTGTAACAGATAAAAAATGTCAATACGATAAAAACTTAATTCATTTCTTAGAAAATGATGTGGTAATTATACCTCTTAAAATTGATGGTAATACAATTCAATATTTTATCAGCGAAGCCGATAATTTTGATAACATTATCGACTATATAAAACACCTAAAATCACTTCCATTTTATGATATATTAGGAGCTTCATCAGAGAGCGAGCAAAATATCAATTCAATAATTGAAATTATTAAAACATATAGTTTGGAAAATTTTTCAATTGAATATTACACAGAATGGGCAGATATCCCAGATGATAATTTTTATATTGCAATAATCAATGGAAAAATAAAAAAAGATTCTATTGTACTTGAAGAAGAAAAATTTTTCGGTAATTACAACAATAAGAAAAAATACAATGAAATTATAGGTTTAAATTTTTCGTGGGTAGCAAATGAAGAAAGATATTTTGATTATGAAAATGCGAAAGAAGCTTATCATAAAAACATCTAATTTAAATTTTTCCAAATAAAAAAGCTCCAATTTTCATTGGAGCTTTTCTTTTATACTAGAATCTGAGATTATTTACTCAAATACATTTTTCTTCTAGAGTACAATTCGTAGAATTGATCATCTTTCAAGTCATCAATAAACAAGATACTTTCTCCTGTTGATTTCATTTCTGGTCCTAACGCTTTGTTTACGTTCGGGAATTTGCTGAAAGAGAAAACTGGTTGTTTGATTGCGTATCCTTTTAATTGTGGATTGAAATCAAAGTCAGTTACTTTATTGTGACCTAACATTACTTTTGTAGCGTAGTTCACATACGGTTCTCCGTAAGCTTTCGCAATAAACGGAACCGTTCTTGAAGCTCTTGGGTTTGCCTCGATAATATAAACGGTATCATCTTTAATCGCAAACTGAATATTGATTAAACCAACAGTTTTTAAAGCTCTGGCAATTTTATGCGTATGATCTTTAATTTGCTGCATTACGAATTCTCCTAAGTTGAAAGGAGGCAATGTTGCGTTACTATCTCCAGAGTGAACACCGCAAGGCTCAATGTGCTCCATAATTCCGATGATGTAAACATTTCCATCAGCATCACAGATTGCATCAGCTTCAGCTTCGATTGCTCCCGCTAAATAGTGATCTAGTAATAATTTGTTTCCTGGAATTGCTTTCAACAAATCGATAACGTGCTCTTCAAGCTCTTTTTTGTTGATTACAATTTTCATTCCCTGACCTCCTAATACATAAGAAGGACGAATTAAAAGTGGGAAATCTAAAGTATCCGCTAATTTTGAAGCTTCATCAGCCGTTTCAGCGATTCCGAATCTTGGGAAAGGGATATGTAATTCAGTTAATAAATCTGAGAAACGTCCTCTGTCTTCTGCCAAGTCAAGTGCGTCGAAACTAGTTCCTATGATTTTTACACCGTATTTAGATAATTTATCTGCTAATTTAAGTGCTGTTTGCCCACCTAACTGAACGATTACACCTTCTGGTTTTTCGTGTTGGATGATGTCATAAATGTGCTCCCAGAAAACTGGTTCGAAGTATAATTTATCAGCTGTATCAAAGTCAGTAGAAACCGTTTCAGGATTACAGTTAATCATGATCGTTTCATAACCGCATTCTTTAGCTGCCAAAACTCCGTGTACACAAGAATAATCAAACTCGATTCCTTGACCAATTCTGTTCGGTCCCGAACCTAGAACGATTACTTTCTTTTTATCTGTCAGGATACTTTCGTTATCTACATAACGCTCTCCATTTGCTTTTTCGATTTCAGCTTCAAATGTTGAGTAGTAATAAGGTGTTTTTGCTTTAAACTCAGCAGCACAAGTATCAACCAGTTTGAACACACGGTTGATGTTCATGTCTGTACGTAAAGTGTGTACTTCACTTTCCAGACAGCTCATCATGTGAGCGATTTGTCTGTCTGCAAAACCTTTTTGTTTCGCCTCAAGCAATAATTCTTTAGGAAGATTAGAAACCTTGTAGTTTGAAATTTCTTTCTCTAAAGTATAAAGCTCTTCGTATTGTTTCAAGAACCACATGTCGATTCTTGTAATTTCATGAATGGTACTCAATGGAATTCCCATTGCGATTGCATCATAAATTACGAAAACACGATCCCAGCTTGCATAAGTTAGTTTTTCGATAATTTGTTCGTAATTTTTGTATCCTTTTCCGTCAGCTCCTAAACCATTTCTCTTAATCTCCAAAGATTGAGTTGCTTTATGAAGTGCTTCCTGGAAAGAACGTCCGATTCCCATAACTTCACCAACAGATTTCATCTGAAGACCTAAAGTTCTGTCTGAACCTTCAAATTTATCGAAGTTCCAACGTGGTATTTTTACGATTACATAATCTAAAGTTGGTTCGAAAAGAGCCGAAGTCGATTTTGTAATTTGGTTTTGCAATTCATCTAAGTTGTATCCTAAAGCTAATTTCGAAGCAATTTTAGCAATTGGGTAACCAGTTGCTTTTGATGCTAATGCAGAAGAACGAGATACACGAGGGTTAATTTCGATTGCTACGATATCTTCTTTTTCGTCTGGCGAAACTGCGAATTGTACGTTACAACCTCCAGCAAAATTCCCGATACTTCTCATCATTAAGATAGCGTAGTCACGTAATTTTTGGAAAGTGGTATCCGATAATGTCATTGCAGGTGCAACTGTAATCGAATCTCCAGTATGGATTCCCATTGGATCCATGTTTTCGATAGAACAGATAATAACAACGTTATCATTTTTATCTCTTAAAAGCTCTAATTCGTATTCTTTCCATCCCATCAAAGCTTTATCAATCAAAACTTCGTGAATTGGAGAAGCTTCAAGACCTCTTGTTAAAAGCTCATCAAAATCTTCTTTTTTGTAAACCACAGCTGCTCCGGTTCCTCCAAGCGTGAACGAAGGACGAATTACAAGCGGGAAACCAAATTCTTGTGCAATTTCTTTTCCTTCTAAGTAAGAAGTAGCTGTTTTTGCAGGTGCAGTTGGTACATTAATTCTTTCTAAAAGCTGTTTAAACTGCTCTCTGTCTTCAGTAATATTAATCGCATTTACATCAACACCGATTAATCTTACACCGAAATCCTGCCAGATTCCTTTTTCCTCAGCTTCCAAACACAAGTTTAAAGCTGTTTGTCCTCCCATTGTTGGCAAAACAGCATCAATTTGTGGATGTTCCTTAAGAATTTCAATAATCGATTTTGTAGTTAAAGGTTTCAAATAAATATGATCGGCCATAGATGGGTCGGTCATAATCGTCGCTGGATTTGAGTTTATCAGGATAACCTCAATTCCTTCTTCACGAATCGAACGTGCAGATTGAGATCCTGCATAATCGAATTCGCAAGCTTGACCAATAACAATAGGTCCCGAACCTATTATTAAAACGGATTTAATTGATGTGTCTTTAGGCATTTTTTTTGTATTGTGTAGTTATATAAAGTACTTAAAAAAAACATTCGTAGTGTATTCTAAACTAGAATGTTGCGAAAATTTTTACCGACAAGGTATAAAAAAAGGCGATACTAAAAAAGTAATCGCCTTATGTATGTTTATACAAACATTATTTTTTGTGTCTAGGCTCGCTAGAAACAGTTAATTTATGTCTTCCTTTTGCTCTTCTACGCGCTAGAACTTTTCTTCCATTCGCAGAAGCCATTCTGTCCATAAATCCGTGCTTATTTCTTCTTTTTCTTTTCGATGGTTGAAACGTTCTTTTGCTCATTGCTTTGTATCTTTAAAAATGGTATCTATTAACTCTTTTCTGGTTTTGGATATCGTTGTTCAAAAACCGAGTGCAAATATACAAAGACTTTTTTTTCTGGCAAGCACTTTTATAAAAATATTTTTAATTCCTTTTACTATCTTTGCAATCACAAATTTACAATAATTATGTTTCACAAGAATATTAAACTTATTTTGGCCGGACTTCTAGTCGTAGCGGGCATTTGGCAATTTACAGAGAGTAATATTGGGAATGGTATATTTCTTATTTTATTAACTGCGATTCCAATTTTTCTTTATTTTAAAAACGAATTTATCCTTTTAGCCTTCCTTAAATTAAGAAAACAAGACTTCGAAGGTGCAAATAAATGGTTGTCATATATCAAAAATCCGGAAGGTGCATTAGTAAGAAAACAACAAGGATACTTAAATTATTTACAAGGTATCATGTTATCTCAAACCAATATCAACCAGGCAGAGAAACATTTCAAAAAAGCGATCGAACTTGGACTATCAATGGATATGGACTTAGCTGTAGCTAAATTAAACCTTGCAGGAGTTGCCATGTCACGCAGAAGAAAACTGGAAGCGACTAATTTATTGAACGAAGCTAAAAAATTAGACAAACAAGGTATGCTGAAAGAGCAAATCTCTATGATGAAAGAACAAATGAAGAAAATCTAAATTTTCTTTAAACTCCAAAATATTAAAATCCCAAATTCCAAATAGAGTTTGGGATTTTTTATTTTAGATTGCTGTCATCCCGAGGAACGAGGATCACACAAGTAAATCGACAAAGATTGGCGATATTCTGTGTGGAGTTTCCAGTGTGATCCTTCGTTCCTCAGGATGACAAAACTACATAAGTAAAGAATTGGAATTTGGAATTTTACTCCAATATAATCGAAGGCAGATTTTCATTCAGCCATTTATACTTATTCAAGATCATAATATGGGTTCCTCCTTTTACCAAAATGCATTTATCAATATATTTAATTGGAAAAACTTCGTCTTGATCTCCATGAATATGTACTACATTTTCATCAATTTGATCTCGATCCCATAAAATCACAGTTTCTACTGCCCATTGTAGATAACCCAAATCACGAACAGCTAAAAATTTCTCATATAACTTAATTCTTTTATTGACTTTTTCTCCAAATGAAAATTTAGCTAATTTCTCCACATTCAGAATTAACTGCATCGGAATTAGCTTGTATGCTTTCGTTCTCTTTCCTATTTTCATTCTTCTAGGAAATTCAAGATTACTTCTGACACTTGAAATAATAATTACTTTTTGTGCATTTATTTGTTTTGCAATTTCCTGAACCAAAATCCCTCCAAAAGAAACACCAATTAAAACAGGATTTTCATGTTTGATATTTTTACTGATTCGAAGTGCATAATCCGACAATGATTCTTTAGGATTTGGAATTTCCCATTCCAAAAGACATATTTCAAAAACATTTTCATCCAATTTGATTCTTTCAAAAATAGATGAACTTGCTGCCAGACCAGGCATAAAATAAACTGGAATTTTACTCATAACATTAAAATGAAATTACCATTAAGACATTTATTCTAAAAAATAAAGTTACTTTTTTTACTAGCATAACAATCAAATTTCAGACCTAATTTATCTTCAAATTCAAAAAAAGTACACTTCGAAACAATGCCATAAGGTTTACATCTTTAAAAAATAATTTAATATTGAAAATCAAATGATTACCTTTGTATTCAAAATATTTTAGAAGCCAAAACCTTATAAGGAATTTTCTTTCATAAATATTTCACTTCCCAAATTCGCTATTTACCAATAACCTAAAAAAAGTAATTACTATGGAAACGTTCGTAACTATGGAAATCAAAGACAACACTTTTGCACGCCAATTTGAAACTGTCGTACCCGAAGGAATGCTGGCAGTTGAATACTCATTTCAAGAGAAAAAAATCTTCTTAACCAAAATCAACACTCCTGATTCTTATGAAAATGAAGAAGCAATTAACGCTTTACTTAAAAATGTTTTAGAATTAAGTTCTGAGAAAAATTACAGAGTCGTTCCGATACATCCAAAAATTGTCTCATTCTTCAAAAAAAATCCCAGATATAAAGAATTACTTCCTCCGGGAATCAGAATCTAAAAATATCCAATAATTCGGAGCCACAATCCTCCAATTACCATATAAATAAAGAGCATTACCAAACCGGTCACTAAACCTTTGACCCACCAGCTCTTTAAATCAACATAGCCGCTCCCAAAAAATACGGGTGCCGGACCGTGACCATAATGCGTTAAAGTTCCGTAAAGCGAACCTATAAATCCTAACATAAAAGCTAATAATAATCCTGGAATTCCTAACGAAACACCAACACCGAGTAGCGCAGCATACATAGCCGCTACGTGCGCTGTTGCACTGGCAAAAAGATAATGACTAAAAAAGTAAACCAGAACAATAATCGGAAAAGCCATCTGCCAGCTTAATCCCCCAATTTCTGCTTTTACCAGATCACTAAACCAGGCAATAAAACCTAATTCGTTGAGCGAACTGGCCATCATTACTAAAACCGAAAACCAAACTATAGTATCCCAGGCCCCTTTTTCGGCTTTGACATCATCCCAGGTTAAAACGGAAGTTAAAAGCAAAATTACCAAACCAATAAAGGCGGTTGTTGTAGCATCGATTGAAAATAAATCGCCTGTCATCCACAGAAACAGCAGAATAAAAAACGTTAAAAGCATCATCCATTCGTTTCTAGTTATGGCTCCCATTTCTTTTAATTTCTGAGCTGCAATCTGCGGAGCATCACCCGTTTTCTTTAATTCTGGTGGATAAATTTTATACAACACAAACGGAATCACAAAAAAAGCACACAATCCCGGAACTATTGCTGCGGCTGCCCAGGACATCCAGGTAATTTTTATTCCCAAATTAAGAGCGAACTTTTGACACATCGGATTACTTGCCGTCCCTGTCAAAAACATAGACGACGCTATCAAATTCATATTATAACTATTTAAAGTCAAATAAGAACCTAATTTTCTATGCGTTTCAGGTTGATCCGGCATTGAACCAAAACTCATTGACATAGATTTCATGATTGGATAAATGATCCCTCCTCCTCTCGCTGTATTACTCGGAACAGCTGGCGCTAAAACTAAATCAGCTAATCCTAAACCATAAGCTAATCCTAAAGAACTTTTTCCAAATATTCTAATAAACAAGAATGCAATTCTATTGCCTAAACCTGTTTTTATAAAACCTCTTGCGATAAAAAATGAAATTCCAATCAGCCAGATTACTTTATCCCCAAATCCTTTTAAAGCCAGTGTAATCGATTTACCGGCATCTCCCGGCGCTAAAACCTGAGTAAAAGCAGTTAGAGCAATTGCAATCATACACATGGTTCCCATTGGCGCCGCTTTTAGAATAATTCCTAAAATGGTAGCTACGAAAATGGCAAATAAGTGCCACGCTTCAATTACAACACCATTTGGTGCAGGAATCAACCAAATTGCAATTCCAATTGCCAACGTTATTAAAGTCTGAGGAATTTTTACTTCTTTCATAAAACAAGATTTAAGTGAATTAAAGTCGGAGCTGTAATTGAATTAAAAATAAATCGTCGTTGTAGGTTGACGTATTAGGCACATTTCTGTCAAATCGATCAATTTCAAATCCCATCTCAATGCGACCTGTGTATGCTTTACCAAATTCCAAACTTATCATTGGCGTAAAAGTCTGCCTTACATTTGAATCGACTTGATAATTTGGATCAAAAGTTTCATAACGACAGGACAATTCTAATGCAGTCAATTTTTTATAATTTACTACATATCTCAAATTCGGCAGAAAATAGACGCCTCGCATTTGATAATCCGAAACATCTCCTACTCTGTTTTCAACAGGCAAAGAGAAATACAAGTTATGATTTGTACCTTGTTTGTACTCTATCTGAAGATCAAAAGTAAAACGATCCGTCAGTTTAAAATCACTTGTAATATCGGCTCCGACTGCAAAAACATCTTCTTTAAACACTTTTCCAAAACCGCCATTTAAACCTAAATTTATTTTATGTTCTTTAGACAATTCAAAAACCCATCTTGTAGAATATTGCTTTCCATTATCCTTATCCATTTCTACATTTTTACCATTTCCGTTTAAAACAGAAACTGCATAATTAACGGGGATTTTGCCAATATCAAAAGCTCCGGTTGCCGAAGCTCCTATTTGAAAACTGGTCCAGCCATTTTTTCCAAATTCATAATATTGATTAGAGAAATCGAACGATTTAATGATATCAACAGGAACAAGCTCCTCAATACCAAATGCAGGACGAAACTGCCCTCCTGTTAAAGCGATATATTTATTAAAAGTATATTTTCCGTAAGCATTTTCAAGAACTTTGCCTTTGGTATCCGACTTGAAATCGGCTAAATTAACCAAGATTACAACTTCTGTGGCTTCACTTAGCTTTGTATTTAAGCCCACACGCATTCTTTTAATATCAAAAGATTGCTGAGTTACATCTCCTGTAGCATGATGAACTCCCAAAACATCTACATTATCTCCAAAGCTTTCGAGGTATCTTGCCTGCAAAAGTCCTTTAAGCTGATATTGTGGATATTTCACTTCACTTTCTGTTTTTTCTCCTGCATTTACATCGCCTTGAGCATAAATAAAAACTGGAGTCAGAAGAAAGAAAAAAACAATTGGAACTAGTAGAATTTTACTCATAGACTTCAAATAGATAAAATGTTATTTTTTATTTAACTGAATTCAAAGCATTGTACTTTTTGAAGACCAAAAAGCTAACTACTTCTAGTTAACACGAAATGGGAATACTAAAATAGCAAAAAAATATATTTGTTGTAAAAAAAATTGCATTAAAATAGTGTTATGAAAAATCAAAGCATAAAAAAAGCACAAGAATCAACTTGTGCTTTTTAATCTATAATCGATTCGATTTTATTTTATTTTTCTATTTCTCGCATTGAATCCATTTTCTTATGCGCAAGGAAACCTGCCACATCTTCAAAATGTTCTTTCACTCGTTTATTTCCAAATTCAAAAACTTTAGTCGCTAATCCGTCAAGGAAATCACGGTCGTGCGAAACCAGGATCAAAGTTCCATCAAAATCACGTAAAGCATCTTTGATAATATCTTTAGTTTTCATATCCAGGTGATTCGAAGGCTCATCCAGAATTAACAAGTTAACTGGCTCCAACAACAATTTAATCATCGCTAAACGTGTTTTTTCTCCTCCCGAAAGCACTTTCACTTTTTTAGTGATATCGTCTCCCTGAAACATAAAAGCTCCTAAAATATTTTTAATCTGAGTTCTGATATCTCCAACTGCAATACTATCAATAGTTTCAAAAATAGTAGCATTTTCATCCAATAAAGCCGCCTGATTTTGAGCAAAATAACCAATCTGAGCATTATGCCCAATTTCAACACTTCCGGAATCAACACCGATTTCTTTCATGATTGCTTTAATCATAGTCGATTTACCCTCACCATTTTTCCCAACAAATGCAACTTTCTGACCACGTTCAATAACTATATTCGCGTCTTTAAAAACAACATGATCTCCATAAGCCTTAGACATTTCTTTTACAATAACCGGATATTGTCCAGAACGTGCTGCCGGCGGGAATTTCAAACGCAATGCAGATGTGTCTACTTCATCAACCTGAACAATTTCAAGTTTTTCCAACATTTTCACACGAGACTGAACAGCATCTGTTTTAGAGAATGTTCCTTTGAAACGATCAATGAAAGCACGATTCTCCGCAATCATTTTTTGCTGTTCATCGTAAGCTTTCTGCTGGTGGATACGACGGTCTTTCCTTAATTCTAAATAATGGGTATATTTTGCCTTGTAATCATAGATTCTTCCCATTGTAACCTCAATTGTACGGTTTGTAATATTATCTACAAACGCTCTGTCGTGCGAGATTACCACAACTGCTTTTGCCTGATTCAACAAGAAATCTTCTAACCATTGAATACTTTCAATATCCATGTGGTTGGTAGGCTCATCCAGCAAAATCAAATCCGGTTTTCTTAAAAGAATTTTAGCCAATTCAATACGCATTCTCCATCCTCCTGAAAACTCAGAAGTCTGACGCGTAAAATCTTCGCGTTCAAAACCCAAACCAACTAAAATTTTCTCAACTTCAGCTTCATAGTTTACTTCTTCGATGGCATAAAATTTCTCGCTTAAGTCAGAAACTCTTTCGATCAATTTCATGTATTCGTCACTTTCATAATCCGTACGAACGGTTAACTGCTCATTGATTTCATCTATTTCAGATTTCATTTTAAAAATCTCACTGAAAGCTTTTGAAGCTTCTTCCATAACAGTTGCACCGTCCTCAGTAAGTAAATGCTGAGGCAAATAAGCAACTACAGCTTCTTTTGGAGCCGAAATACTTCCTGTTGAAGGCTTGTTAACACCAGCGATTATTTTTAAAAGTGTCGATTTTCCCGCACCATTTTTACCCATAAGGGCAATTTTATCATTTTCATTAATAGCAAAAGAAACATCGCTAAAAAGTGTAGTTCCACCAAACTGAACCGAAATATCGTTAACTGTAATCATTTGTTTTTGTTAATTTGTTTAATCGGTTAATCGTTTATTTGACTACCCATTTTTTTTGTGGTGCAAAGATAGATTAATTAGATAATTAGACAATTTGAAAATTAGATAATTTTGGAAATGTGTCGATTAGACAATTTTCTTTTTTTTACTACAGATTAAAAAATTAAAAAAATTAATCAGTGAAAATACTTTAATCTCTCGCAAAAAAGAAATTGGACTGATTTTAAAATTTATTGGGTTCTTCAATTTCAAAATTTTAATCTTATCTTGTATAATAATTTTAAAATCAGCAAAATATGAAAACGAAATTAAAACTGACCGTTTACTTAATCGCAGGATTACTATTTGGATTTTCTGCGAATGCACAAAAAACTGTCATTAAAAAAGAAGCTTTGCCGACAAACGCCCAAACATTCTTAAAAACTCATTTTGGGTCGAAAAAACCGAGCTATATATTAGAAGACAAAGAATTACTTTCTACAGAATACAAAGTCAAATTTGACGATCAGCTCGAAATAGAATTTGACAAAAAAGGAAACTGGAAAGAAGTTGACGGGAATAATTCTAAAATTCCGAAATCTATTATTCCAAAAAAAATTACTTCTTACATTAAAACAAATTTCCCTAAAGAGAAGGTTACCAAAATAGAAATTGGATCTTCCGGTTATGAAACAAAACTAACTAATGGTTTAGAATTGAAATTCAACTTAAAAGAAGATTTTATTAAGATTGATAAATAAGCTAAGTTTGAAAATGTGTCAATGAGAAAATTCTCAAAACATTAAAACAACAAAACCCGACAGGTTTTTAAAACCTGTCGGGTTACAAAAATTATCTGATTTTCAAATTGACTAATTATCCAATTAGTCTTTTCTCCACTTTTTGGTTTCTTCGAAAATGTGTTCCATAATCGCTACCTCGGTTGCATCGAATTCTATATTTCTTCGACTCATTACCAGTCTTGCTGTTTCAAAAGCTTTTTTGGTTACATAAGTCGTAAATCCTGCTGCGCCACCCCATGAAAAGCTTGGAACAAAATTTCTAGGAAATCCGGAACCAAAAATATTAGCACTTACTCCAACAACAGTTCCTGTATTAAACATCGTATTGATACCGCATTTACTATGATCTCCCATCATTAAACCACAAAACTGAAGTCCTGTCTTTGCAAAACCTTCCGTTTCGTAGCTCCATAATTTTACTTCTTCGTAATTATTTTTCAGGTTAGAATTATTAGAATCTGCTCCTATATTACACCATTCACCTAAAACAGAATCACCTAAAAATCCTTCGTGTCCTTTGTTGGAATTAGCAAAAAGAACTGAGTTCTTAACCTCCCCACCTATTCGGGATCCCGGACCAACAGTTGTTGCACCATATACCTTAGCCGACATTTTTACCATAGCGTTTTCACATAAAGCAAAAGGTCCACGAATTGCAGTACCTTCCATTATCTCCGTATTTTTACCTATATATATAGGTCCGTTCGAAGCATTTAAAGTAACGAATTCTAATTTTGCGCCTTCTTCAATAAATATATTTTCGGGAGCAATAACATTTACGCTTTTAGGAATTGGCTGCGATTTTCGGTCTTCAGTCAAATAAGCAAAATCCTGACGGATTGCAGCATCATTTTTAGAAAAAATATCCCACGTATGTTCGATGGTGATACAATCATCGTTGTATTGAATAATTTCGTAAGAATCGAAATCAACTTCCTCCTGATTTTCGCTTGCAAAAAAAGCTATTACATCTTCACCTTTAAATATCGCTTGATTTTCAGATAAATTAGAAACCATCTCGGCAAGAGCATCATTTGGCAAATACGCTGCGTTGATCATTACATTTTCTTCCATTTCAACCATCGGAAATTTCTCTGATAAATATTCTTCGGTTATAGTGGTAATTGTAGAACCTAAACGTCTTTCCCATTTTTGACGAATAGTCATAATTCCAACCAAAATATCAGCCACCGGCCGTGTAAAAGTAAAGGGTAATAAAGCATTCCGAACGGGCCCGTCGAAAAGAATGTAGTTCATAAATAATTGAGTGTTTGTTAAAATATTGATTTGGTTACCTGCTCCAAAGTTACAAATATTTTACTGGTTTAATTAAAAACCACTTTAACGAAAAGTAATATTTAACGCATAAAAAAAGCCTTTCGTTTCCGAAAGGCTTTTGTATAATTTAAAACAGCTATTATTTTTTAGCGTGTTTAGCATATTTAGTTTTGAATTTATCAATACGTCCTGCAGTATCGATAAGTTTAGATTTACCAGTATAAAAAGGGTGAGATGTTCTAGAAATCTCCATTTTTACAACTGGATACTCAACTCCGTCAACTTCAATTGTTTCTCTTGTATCTGCAGTAGATTTAGTGATAAAAACGTCATCATTTGACATGTCTTTAAATGCAACTAATCTGTAATTTTCTGGGTGAATTCCTTTTTTCATCTTTTCTTTTATTTATTGTTTTAGAGCATTTTTATTTTGAAGCTTTTTCATGATTAGAAAAAGGTGTAAACAACACTACTCTTTTTTGTTTAAAAATTTAATTATTTTTGAGTGTGCAAATTTACAATTCTTTTTTAATAAACAAATACTTAGCTCACTTTTTTTTAGTTTATTTCGAAAAGCTTTTTTTATCTCCGATTATAGTGGGAATTACTATATTTGTGGATTAATTTTAAAACCTATAGAAATATGATTAATGAAGTTATAAAAAAGAATGGAATTACTTATGGAATTGCTTTAGGAGTTATTCTGGCATTAATTACGGCAACTCTTTATGCTATAGATCTTAAGTTATTTGTTTCGGGCTGGATTGGCGGTCTTACTTTCGTTATTTATGTGGTAGTTGGAATACTATTACTTACCAAAACAAAGAAAGATATCAAAGGCTTTTTCTCTTTTAAAGATGCGTTTACCACTTTTTTTATAGCTACAATTATTGCCGTAGCTATCTCTTCATTATTTAGTATTTTATTATTTAACGTAATCGATCCGGAAGCAAAAAATACTTTAAGTGAATTACTGGTTAAATATATGGCTGAAACTTTACAGAAGTTCGGAACTCCGGCATCTGCTATAAATGAGGCTTTAACTAAAATGAGAGAAAACAATCCTTTCTCAGTAACTGAGCAATTAAAAGGACTTGTTTTCAGCATAATTGGCTATTCCATTTTAGGATTAATTTTAGCTGCATTTTTTAAAAGCAAATCTACACAAGAATAAAAATATAAATGAATTTATCTATACTTATACCGCTTCTAAACGAGGAGGAATCACTTCAAGAACTCTATACATGGATCATTAAAGTGATGCAATCTAACAATTACTCTTATGAAATCATTTTTGTAGATGATGGTAGTACAGATAATTCCTGGCAGATTATTGAAGGTTTTTCTAATGAGAATCCGAATGTAAAAGGCATTCGTTTCATGAAGAATTTTGGAAAATCTCAGGCTTTACATGCCGGTTTTGCAAAAGCAAAAGGTGACGTTATTATTACAATGGATGCTGATTTGCAAGACAGTCCTGATGAAATTCCGGAATTATACGAAATGATTACGGCTCAGAAGTACGATTTGGTTTCCGGATGGAAAAAGAAACGTTACGATTCTGTTGTTGCCAAAAATCTTCCTTCAAAATTATTTAACTGGGCTGCCAGAAAAACTTCAGGTGTTGAGTTAAATGATTTTAACTGCGGATTAAAAGCATATAAAAATGTCGTTGTCAAAAACATTGAAGTTTCGGGCGAAATGCACCGATATATTCCTGTTTTGGCAAAAAACGCCGGATTTGCAAAAATCGGCGAAAAGGTAGTGATCCACCAAGCTAGAAAATATGGTGAAACTAAATTTGGAATGGAACGTTTCATTAACGGATTTCTCGATTTAATTACAATTTGGTTTTTATCTCGCTTTGGAAAAAGACCAATGCACTTATTCGGAGCTATTGGTTCTATCATGTTTATCATCGGATTTTTATCTGCCGGTTATATTGGGGTTTCAAAACTATACCATATGTATAACGGAATGAAATATTCCTTGGTTACCAACAATCCCTGGTTCTATATTGCATTGACCACAATGATCTTAGGGACTCAGCTTTTCCTTGCAGGATTCTTAGGCGAAATTATTTTAAGAACCAAAAACAATGAGGAAAGATATAAAGTAGCACGTGAAGTGAATTTTTGACACCAATCAGGAAAAAATAATCTTTTCGGGTCAAATTAACTTTTGAAGAAAAACTATCTTTATTAAAACATAAAAGAAATTTTACATGAACATAGCACCTAATATTTTAAACGCTGTAAATGAATGGCTGACACCTACGTTTGATCAGGAAACGCAGGCAGCAGTAAAAGAATTAATGACAACCTCACCAAAAGACCTTGAAGAGAGTTTCTACAAAAATCTTGAATTTGGTACTGGAGGAATGAGAGGCGTTATGGGCGTTGGAAACAACCGAATCAACAAATACACATTGGGAAAAAATACTCAGGGATTATCTGATTATTTACACAAAGTTTTCCCAAATGAACCTTTGAAAGTAGTTATTGCTTATGATTGTCGTCATAACAGTAATACACTTGCAAAAGTTGTGGCTGATGTATTTTCTGCAAATGGAATTCAGGTATATTTATTTTCTGACTTAAGACCTACTCCTGAATTGTCTTTTGCTCTTAAACATTTAAAATGCCAATGCGGAATTGTACTTACAGCTTCGCACAACCCACCAGAATATAACGGTTATAAAGTGTACTGGCAGGACGGCGGACAAATTGTTCCTCCGCAGGATGGTGAAATCATTAAGGTAATCGAAAGTTTAGATTATGATAAAATTAAATTCAACGCAAACGAAAGCCTGATTCAATATATTGATACCGAAATCGACAAAGCATTCGTAAAATCATCAATCGAAAACGCAAGTTTTAATACCCCTGCTGAAGCAAAAGACAATCTTCATATTGTATTTACTTCTCTTCACGGAACTTCGATAAAATCTATTCCGGATGTTTTAGCACAGGCTGGTTACAAAAATGTTCACATTGTTCCTGAACAAGCAGTTCCGGACGGAGATTTTCCAACTGTAAAATCCCCAAATCCCGAAGAACCAGAAGCTTTAACAATGGCTTTGGCTTTAGCCGACAAAACAAATTCTGACATTGTTGTTGGAACAGATCCGGATTGCGACCGTTTAGGGGTTGCTGTTAGAAACAACGATGGCAAAATGATTTTGCTAAACGGAAACCAAACTATGGTTTTAATGACTTCTTTCCTTTTGAAACAATGGAAAAAAGCAGGCAAAATTAACGGAAAACAATTCGTAGGCTCAACTATTGTTTCAACTCCAATGATGATGGAATTGGCAACAAGTTATGGCGTTGAATGCAAAGTTGGATTAACAGGATTCAAATGGATCGCTAAAATGATCGTAGATTTCCCGGAACTTCAATTTATTGGAGGTGGTGAAGAAAGCTTTGGCTTTATGGTTGGTGACGCTGTCAGAGACAAAGATGCAGTTGCTGCCACTTTGTTAATATGTGAAGTTGCTGCTCAGGCGAAAGCTGCAGGTAGTTCTGTTTACAAAGAACTTTTACAGCTTTATGTTGAAAATGGTTTCTACAAAGAATATTTAGTTTCATTAACTAAAAAAGGAATGGAAGGTCTGGAAGAGATTAATCAGATGATGATTAATCTGCGTCAGAATCCTTTGAAAGAAATCAATGGTCAACGTGTGATTATGGTTGAAGATTATCAATCATCTACCGCTTTGAATTTATTGACAAATGAAGAATCTTCTATGGATATTCCAAAATCAAACGTATTGATTTATTACACAGAAGATGGTTCTAAAATTTGCGCAAGACCAAGTGGAACTGAACCAAAAATTAAATTCTACATCAGTGTCAACGCAGAATTAGAATCGGTTGCTGATTTTGATGAAGCAGAAAATTTCTTAGATCAAAAAATACAGAACATTATTGCAGATATGCAATTGAAGTAATAACAAAGGGTCACAGACTCTCAGATGCTTAATATAAATTATGCGATAAACAAACAACTGCACAATATATTAAGTTAAATTTTCAGAACTCTGATTTGCATTTGTTTTAAATGTAAATCAGAGTTTTTTTGATAAAAAAAAGCCAAAAAAAATTGAAAACACCCCAATTGGATTAATTTTGTGCAGTGAAAATGCCCTGAACAAATTAGTTTCAGGCTTTTAACCCAAACACCCAAAAAAAACATTAATGCTGAAAAAACTTGAAAGAGCTATTGACCAGCAGAAAACATAATTCACACCAATGAGTAACTTTAAAAAAATAGTTCCTTTTATATACCCATATAAAAAATACGCATTCTTAAACATCTTTTTCAATATTCTGTACGCGCTTTTTAGTACACTTTCTTTTGTTGCATTAATACCAATGCTTCAGGTTTTGTTTGACAAAGCTCCTAAAGTTATCGCAAAGCCTGTTTACACAGGAATTTTTGAAATCAAACAATATGGAGAAAGCTACTTAAATTATTACATCACAACATCCAAACAAAACCATGAACCAGGCTACGTTTTAGGTGTTATGGTCGCCATTATCATTTCGATTTTCTTATTAAAAAACCTTGCCGATTATCTGGCAATGTTTTTCATCAACTTTTTACGTAACGGAGTTTTAAGAGACATGCGTAATACATTATACAAAAAGACTCTGGAACTTCCTTTGGCTTTTTATTCTGAAAAAAGAAAAGGTGACGTAATTTCAAGAATTTCTGCCGATGTAAATGAGGTGCAGACTTCATTTTTAGCTATTTTGGAACTTATAGTAAAAGAACCTTTAACTATTCTTTTTACCATAAGCGCCATGCTTATCATTAGTGCTAAACTAACCTTGTTTGTTTTTATTTTTATTCCGGTATCAGGATACATCATTTCATTGATCGGAAAACAACTTAAAAAACAATCTAGTAAAGCACAGGAAGAACAAGGAAGATTTCTTTCTACTATCGAAGAAACTATCGGAGGGTTGAAAGTCGTAAAAGGTTATAATTCAGAAAACTATTTTAACACTGTTTTTAAAAACTCTACAGAACGATTTTTTGATTTATCAAACAGCATCGGAAATCGTCAAAACCTGGCATCCCCTGCGAGCGAGTTTATGGGAATTACTGTAATTGCTATTTTACTTTGGTACGGAGGCCAAATGGTTTTAATTGACAAAACGCTGGAAGGAGCCGCTTTTATCGCTTATATGGGATTAGCCTATAACATTCTAACTCCGGCAAAAGCAATTTCTAAAGCATCTTACGGCGTAAAAAGAGGAAATGCCGCCGCAGAACGTGTTCTGGAAATCCTGGATCAGGAAAATCCAATTACAAGCAAAGAAAATGCAATTGAAAAAAACACTTTTGACGACAATATCAACATTCAGAATGTAAACTTTAAATACGAAGAAGAAACTGTTTTAAAAGACTTTTCTCTAAAAATTAAAAAAGGGCAAACTGTTGCATTGGTTGGTCAGTCCGGAAGTGGAAAAAGCACCATCGCCAATTTACTGACTCGTTTTTATGATGTTAATGATGGAACTATTTCTATTGACGGAATCAACATCAAAGACTTCAACCTGCAGTCACTTCGTGGCTTAATGGGATTGGTTACTCAGGATAGTATTTTATTCAATGATACTATTAAAGCTAATATTTCATTAGGAAAACTAGACGCTACAGACGACGAAATCATCGAGGCTTTAAAAATTGCCAATGCATATGAGTTCGTAAAAGATCTTCCATCCGGAATTTACACTAATATCGGAGATAGCGGAAACAAACTTTCCGGTGGACAAAGACAACGTTTATCTATTGCCCGTGCCGTACTAAAAAACCCTCCAATTATGATTTTGGATGAAGCAACGTCAGCCTTAGATAGCGAAAGCGAAAAATTTGTTCAGGTTGCTCTTGAAAACATGATGCAGAACAGAACTTCAATTGTAATCGCGCACCGTCTTTCTACAATTCAGAAAGCAGACGTAATTGTGGTTATGCAAAAAGGAAAAATTGTTGAACAGGGAACTCATGAAGAATTAATTGCTCAAAATGGAACTTACAACAAATTGGTAACCATGCAGTCTTTCGAATCGTAAAACTTTCACATAACCAAATAATCAAACACAGATTAAGGAAACATTAAAACTACGTTTAATTTCTTTAATCTGTGTTTATTTTTATAACTTTAGGTTGGTTAAAGAATAAATCATTTAATCTCAAGAAAATGTATCTTAACAACCCCAACATTACACTTCCTGAAGATCCTGACACCATTGTTTGGAAATATCTTGATTTATCAAAATTCCTCGATTTATTGCTCTCAAAGAAATTATTTATGTCGCGTTCTGACAAATTTGAAGATCAATATGAAGGAACTTTCAGCGAACCAACTTACGAAGAAATCAAAAAGCTCGCTGTAGATAATCCCGAGTTTTTAAACTTCTACAAAACACATCGTGAAAGAGTAGCCATTAGCAGCTGGCATATCAACGAATACGAATCTTTTGCCATGTGGCAGATTTTCACAAAAAACAATGAAGGTTTAGCCATTCAGTCCACAATTGGAAGATTACAGAAAGCCGTAAAGCCTGAAAACAATTTTGATCAGTATATTGGCGAAGTCAATTACATCGATTATAAAAAAGAATATATTCCTTTTGATGATTTGTTTTTTCCCTTTTTATTTAAGCGAAAAAGTTTTCAATATGAACGAGAAGTCCGCATTCTTACCGACACTTCAAAAAGCGATATAAAACTAAACGACGGATTAAAAATCCATGTTGACATTAATCAATTAATTGAAAAGATTTACATTCATCCAAAATCTGAAAACTGGTATAAAAAACTGGTAATTGAACTGGTGGAACGTTTGGATTTTGGTTTTGAAATCGAAAAATCAGACTTGGAAAGTGATATTTTGATTTAGAGACGCTAAGATTCTGTTCTGAGATACTAAGGTTCTGAGACGCTAAGATTCTAAGTTTTTTTTAGCCCACAGATTAAAAGGATTAGAAGGATTTTTTTTTCAGTTTCTGATTTATGTTCCGTAGGAACATTTCATTGGTAGAAATTATATGTTCATGGTTATTGTACGTTCCGTAGGAACGTTTGATTTTGATATATTTTTTCGACAATCTAACACATAAAACGGTTCCTACGGAACGTAAATAATTATTCAACATTTTTTTCTACCGACCAGACATTCCTACGGAATGAAAAATAATTATAACAAAAAGGCTGTTACAACAAGTTGTAACAGCCTTTTAATATCTAAAAAAAAACCTTTAAATCTGTGGGCTAAAAAAAACTTAGAATCTTAGCATCTCAGAACCTTAGATAGGCTTATATGCCTTAACCTCCCATTTTTTTGAAGCTAAATCTATATAATTATAATGCAAAACATCATTTTTATCAAACTGACCATTTTGGTTGGTATCTTCAATTGTTCTAAAATACAGACGGTTTTTAGATTCAATTAAATTCCAGTCTACTAATTCTTCCAGATCGGCTGAAACTTTTGTAAAATTTTCTCCACTGATATCACTTAAATACAATGTTTTAATATCACTGGTATCAATTTTTCCGTCTTTATTGGTATCAGAATCTGTAAGCGTATAAACCATCACATTATTATGGGTTTTGTCGGCAATGGTTTTTAAATAAGTTGCCGTTAAAATCAAAACTGGTTTATCCGACAAAGGACGAATAGAATCCGAATCTACTTTCTGAAATTTTAAATTCTGCAGATATCCTGTAATTTCATATTCGCCTAAATTAGAGATTGTAAAACTCACATCGTTTACACTCGAAGATCCATAACGGGCTTTTGACCCTCTTTCAAAAACTCTTAAATCTCCAACCGGATGAATCAAGTAATTGGTTCCTTCCATTTGAATGGGCAAATCGGCAATTTCGATTTGAGTCGTATCTGTTTTGGCAATACTTACCTTGTTTGAAACATCATAACTTACTTTTGGCTTTTTTACTTCCTCTCGGCAACTAATTACTGTTCCGACAAGGATTAGGGCGATATATTTAAAATACTTTTTCATCTGCAACGATTATATACGATTATCAAATATACTATTTTTGATTGTAATTTCTGTTTTTATTGAATTTTACTAGTGCAAAGATGTTAATTAGAACAAGTCCAAAATAGCCCAGAAAAAGAATCCAATATTTTTTAAACAACGACAAAACATATTTTCGCCTAGCTTCCTGTTCCTCTTTTAACCAATCATCTGCACCAACGTTAAGACTTCCGCTTCCGCAAACAAAAACCTTAAGCCGCTTCAAGGATTTGTCTGGCTTTGGCTTTGGCTTTGGTATCATTAAAACAAAAAAATCATTATTATATTGCAAATAATTTGGCATTCCCTCAATTAAAAGAATATCTAAGATTCTAACATAAACTTCATAATTCATTTTATTTCCTAAATGAATTTGAATACCCTTTATTGTGTCGTTTTCACGATTCAATTTCCGAAGCTCTAACTGAAGATTATTTAATTTTGTACTTTCAGCAATTGCCGAACTATTAAAGTCATAAACTTTATATTTTCTTTCAACCGACAAAAATTTCTGTGTCGCTAAAGAATCTGAAGGAAACCAAACATCTATACAACCCTTATTAACAAAAGCATCTGTTTTATAAAAATAAACCATGCATATCAACGGAATCAAAACCAAAGAAATCATTCCTGGCACGTAAAAAATCTTTTTTCTTTTTTTACGTTGTTCGATCATAACCTCGCATTAATCTTAACATTAAAAACCCTCGAAGTCATATAATTTGGAATTGCATATTGATTTTTAGAATATACATCACGAACCCAGGTATTGGTAATCGCGTTTTGATTATTAAAAAGATTGAAAATTTCTAATCCTATAGCTAATTCTTTGAAGTTTTTCAACCAGCCTTTTTTCGTATTTTGCGTACTGCTGTCAACAAAAACTTTAGCAAAACCAATATCAGCTCTTCTGTAATCATTTAATCTGCTTTGATATAAATATGGATCAGAATAAGCTGGCGCTCCTCCCGGAAGACCTGTATTATATACTAAATTCAGATATACTTTTACACTTGGAATATTCGGCATATAGTCCTGAAACAACATGGCAAACTTTAGCCTTTGGTCGGTCGGACGGGCGATATATCCTTTGTTTTCGTAATTTTCCTCCGTTTTCATATAACCAAAACTCACCCACGATTCTGTTCCTGGAACAAATTCTCCGTTCAATCTAAAGTCTAAACCTTGCGCATAGGCTTTTGCATTATTATTGGCTACATAACGAATTCGGACATTATCAATCGAATATACATTGACATCAGAAAGGGATTTATAATACAATTCAGTCACCCATTTAAAAGGACGATTCCACATTTTGAAATTATAATCGTTACTCAAAACAACATGAACCGCTTCCTGTGCTTTCACATTCGGATTTACCACTCCATCCAAATCACGAAGTTCTCTGTAAAATGGCGGTTGGTGATATAATCCTCCTGAAATTCTGAAAACCATATCACCATCCCAATCTGGTTTTATGGCAAACTGCGCACGCGGACTTACAACGGTCTGATTTTTTCCTTCTTCTAAAGCTCCTGAAACATTCCAGCTTTGAAAACGAGCTCCAAGATGATACCAAACTCTACTTGAACCTATTTCAGATTGTTTATTCCATTGAGCATAACCAGAAAATCTATTGATGATATTAAAGTTCGTTGCACGAATATCCTGATATGGCAACAGAGGTCCTGTGTAAGGAGTGTATGGCTGATTATTTTCTGGCAAAATTGCGATTGGCGGATTTATAGAAAATCCAGCAGAATCAATCATTTCCCACTCTACTACTCTATCACGAATAGATTCTCTGGTATATTTTAAACCAAACTCCAGCTGACTTTCTTTCCATTCTTTTGTTCCCTTCAATTCGATATTGGCAATTAAAGCATCCAAATCATTTCGGGCATGATTCAGTTGTGAACCAATTCCACGAGTAAAATCAATTGCAGATGGATCCGTTGGATTTTCCGGATCAACATTTCCCAAACGATATTGTGCTAAAATGTCAAAATGTTCTTTTTCAGTAGTATGAAATAAAGATCCGATTAGTTTTAACGTAAACGAAGGCGAAGCTTTATAAGTTGTTTTCAAAGCTCCGAAATACGTATCATACTGATCTTTTTCCTGTCCCTGATAATAAACAGCAAGTGCCATCGGTTGATCAATTGTTCCGAATTTTGTTTCGCGCGTTAAAGGCTGATACAGATATTTGTTTTCTGAAATATTTCCGAGAAAACTCATTTGCCACTTTTCAGAAATATCATAATTAATATTGGTCTGAATATCTGCAAAAGTCGGGGTATAATTGGTTTGTGTATCCTGGCTATTTACCAACAGACTATTATTTCGGTAACGAACTCCCGTTACAGCTGACCATTTTTTATTTTTAGAAACCAAATCTACAGAAGCGCTTCCTCCCAAAAAACTCGCCTCAAAAGAAGCTCCAAACTGAGTGGGTTTTCTATAAGTAATATCCAGAACAGAAGATAATTTATCTCCAAATTTCGCCTGAAATCCACCCGCAGAAAAATCAACATTCTGCACTAAATCTGTATTAGTAAAGCTTAAACCTTCCTGCTGTCCTGAACGAATTAGAAACGGACGATACACTTCAACCTCATTTACATAAACCAGATTTTCGTCATAATTTCCTCCACGAACCATGTATTGTGAACTTAACTCATTATTAGAGTTCACTCCCGGAAGCGTTTTCAGTACATTTTCTATTCCCGCATTGGCACCCGGAATCTTTTTTATGGTTTCGGCATCAATCGTTGCAATTCCCTGAACTCGTTTTCTATTTCCCGAAGAGACAAAAACTTCTCCCATTTGTTCCTGAGAATTGTTCATAATCGGATTAAATACAAAAACTTCATTTGTTTTCAAATTAACCGTTAAACTGATCATTTTTAAAGAAACGTGAGTGAATATGAGAGAGACCTTTCTATTGGAAGGAACTGTAACTTCAAAAAAACCATTTGAATCAGATTGTACTGAATTTCCCTGCGAAGAAACATTGACACTTGACACTGGATGTTTTTCTGAATCTAAAATTACACCTTTAATACTGGCAGTCTGGGCTAATGAAATATAGCTGACAAATAAAAAAAGAAAAGCGAATATAAACCTGTTATTACTCAAAGATTAGGGTTTTATTTTTGTTGACTTCTAAAAAAATGAGTTTCAAAGATAGCAGTATTTCCTACATTATCAACTACTTCAACTTTTAAATCATTTGCGCCTTCATTCAATAAAGCTTCATCAAAAACATGCGTAATTCTTCTGGCTTTATTTTCATATTCAAACAAAACCCAATTTCCGTTAATATAACCGTTATATGATTTTATTCCCGACAAAGAATCTCCAATTGTAAGATCAATTTTCTTTTGATCGCTTATCCATTTGTCCTGAATCGGTTTTGCAATTTTAATAACTGGCGGAATAGTATCTAAAACCAAACCATATTGACCTAATATTTTTGCTTTCGCAGTAAACACATCGCCTTTTCTAATCGTTCCGTTATGACTTGTTCCTCTTCCGATATACAATTTATCTTTCAAATTTTCAGGATAAGAATCGTCTTTTATGGTAATAGTAAAATTAGAATGAACCGGCACGGTATCATCGTGAATGTAGAGTTTTTTATTCCGAACATCAAAGTTCATATTAAAATCTTCATAGAACGTTCCAGCCGGAAAAAATACCGACATATTGTCTTTTTCGAAATTAGAATCTTTGTTATATCGGATAAAATATTTTCCCGTAGCAGGTTCAGCTTCTACAATTGGTGTTGCAGCATCAAACTCAATTGGAACAGTAACCGTTCTTAAATTCCCAAAGTAATCAGAAACTTCAATTCTGTAAGTCGAGGCCAGATTAGGTTCCGTCTTTATAATACCGCGAAGCGAATCTGTTTTAATAATACTTAAAGCAAAAGGCGTTTTCATAAAAAGTTTCTGCACACGCTGACTCGTCTTTTTATATCGTGAATAATCAATAAAAGCATTGATGCAACGCATTTCATCAAAAGAATAGGTATTAAACTGGTAATTGTAGTTTTGATTTCCGTTTAAGAAACTGGTAACATTAAAAACCCCATTTTTATTAAAAGAAACATCATCTGTATCAATTGCATTAATTCCGAAACCAATCTTCCCATTCGCTTTCACTTTAGAAGCCAGATAATTCCCGTCTTTTTGAAGTGTCATAGCTAACAACAACGGCTGTTTAGACTGATTCACGGTTGCATTATCCAAAGGATAAACATACAGACTGGATAACGTTGGTTTTTTGGTATCTTTAATATTCTGGTCAAAGCCAAAGAAAATCGGATTAATTACAAATTCGGTTTTAGAATCTCTGATTTCAAAATGAAGATGCGGTCCTTCTGAAGAACCTGTATTTCCGGAAAGTCCAATAATCTGACCTTTTGTTACCGAAAGCTCGTTTGGTTTCAGGAACATTTCAATTTCATACGCTTTCTCTTTGTAATGCGTTGCTTTTACATAATCTAGAATTGCTCCAACCGGACTCTGCAAATGTCCATAAACCGAAGTATATCCATTTGGATGCGTAATATAAATACATTTTCCGTTTCCAAAGGTTGATATTTTAATCCTAGAAACATAACCATCAGCAACTGCATGAACACTTAAGCCCTCTCTTTGGTTGGTTTTCAAATCAAAACCCGCATGAAAATGATTGGGTCTTAGCTCTCCAAAATTACCGGAAAGCTGCATCGGAATATCAAGTGGAGGGCGGAAATAGTCTTTAGGATATTGCGTTTGAGCAAATAAAAAATTACAAATAAAAAGGGTAAGTACAGAAAATCTCATAAGCAACATTTTTGCTAAGATAAGTAAAAATAAGTCTAAAAAAGCAAGTAAAAAACTACAAAAAACACAATCAACTGAAAAACATTCATTTATCTATTTTAATGCAAAAAAATCGATAAAAAATTGCATTAATAAAAAGGAATATTAACTTTGTAGGATTAAGTAATGAATAGGATGTATAATGAGTGTAATTGCAGAAATAATTGATACTCTTGAATATAAAGTCGAAAAGCTTTTTGAAAAATCAAAAGGGTTAGAGAAAAATAATCAAGCATTACGATTAGAATTAGCTAAAGCTGCGCAAATTATCCAGAAACAATCTGAAGAAATTGAAGCTTTGAAGAAGCAAAATGAAACACTTAAGATAGCCAATTCGTTGCTTGGCAGCGACAATAACAAGAGAGAGACAAAGCTTAAAATAAATTCATTAATTCGCGAAATCGATTACTGTATAGCGCAATTATCAGATTAGTAATATGGACGGAAAGCTTAAAATTAAAATATCAATTGCCGACCGCGTTTACCCGTTAACGGTTGAACCGGCTCAGGAAGAAGGGCTTAGAAGTGCTTCTAAAAAAATTGATGCTATGATCAAGCAATTCGAAGAAAATTACGCGGTTCGTGACAAACAAGATGTACTGGCAATGTGCGCATTGCAATTTGCATCACAGGTTGAACAAAAACAGATTGATAACACAATCGATGGAGAAGAAACTATCGAGAGAATTAAAAAATTAAACCTGCTTTTAGATCAATATCTCGAAAATTAAACGTTCTTTACAAGAAACTAAGATACTGCCTACATTAGTTCACAATTGGTAAACTCAACACTAACAATTTAGAATGAGCAAATCGTCGCTACTATAGTATGCCCTCCTTTTTGGCTGGGAAACTTGAACAGTGAGTTAGCTCAAAACTTGTCTTTACGAGTTTATTCAAGCAATTAATGTAGGCTTTTTTTATATATAAACCCTAACAAACATGGACATCATAACGATCATTATTGGTATTGTAGGTATTGCAGCAGGATTTGCAATAGCTAAAATTATCGAGAAAAGTAATATTTCAAACCTAATCAAAAACGCTAAAAAAGAAGCGGCTTCCATCTTAAAAGACGCTAATTTAGAGGCCGAAAATATTAAGAAAGATAAGATTCTTCAAGCCAAAGAGCGCTTTATCGAATTAAAATCAGAACATGAACAAGTTATTTTAGCACGCGATAAAAAAGTGGCTGAAGTAGAAAAACGCGTTCGCGATAAAGAATCTCAAGTTTCAAATGAACTTTCTAAAGCTAAAAAAGTCAATGACGATTTTGAAGCTAAAACTGCCGAGTATAACAACAAAATTGAAGTCTTAGACAAAAAACAAGCTGAAGTTGATAAACTTCACAAAAGCCAATTGCAACAACTAGAAGTAATCTCTGGTCTTTCTGCTGAAGAAGCAAAAGAACAATTGGTTGAAGGTTTAAAAGCGGAAGCTAAAACAAAAGCAATGTCTCACATTCAGGAAACTATTGAAGAGGCAAAACTTACAGCACAACAAGAGGCTAAGAAAATTATCATCAATACAATCCAGAGAGTTGGAACTGAAGAAGCGGTTGAGAACTGCGTTTCTGTTTTCAACATTGAATCTGATGACGTAAAAGGTAGAATTATTGGACGTGAAGGACGTAACATTAGAGCACTTGAAGCAGCTACCGGAGTTGAAATTATTGTAGATGATACACCGGAAGCGATCATCCTTTCTTGTTTCGATCCTGTTCGTAGAGAAATTGCGCGTTTGTCTTTACACAAATTAGTAACCGACGGACGTATTCACCCTGCAAGAATTGAAGAAGTTGTGGCTAAAACAGCCAAACAAATCGATGACGAAATCATCGAAGTCGGAAAACGTACGGTAATCGATTTAGGAATTCACGGTTTACACCCAGAATTGATTAAAGTCGTAGGTAGAATGAAATACCGTTCTTCTTACGGACAAAACTTATTACAGCACTCTAGAGAAGTTTCTAAACTTTGCGGTATCATGGCGGCAGAATTAGGACTGAATGTAAAATTAGCCAAAAGAGCCGGTTTACTACACGATATTGGTAAAGTGCCGGATACAGAAAGTGATTTACCACACGCACTTTTAGGTATGCAATGGGCTGAGAAATATGGTGAAAAAGAAGAAGTTTGCAACGCGATTGGAGCACACCACGACGAGATTGAAATGAAATCTTTACTATCTCCAATTATTCAGGTTTGTGATGCTATTTCCGGAGCAAGACCAGGCGCAAGACGTCAGGTTTTAGATTCTTATATCCAGCGTTTGAAAGATCTTGAAGATGTTGCTTACGGATTCAGCGGTGTTAAAAATGCTTATGCAATTCAAGCTGGTAGAGAACTTCGTGTAATTGTAGAAAGCGAAAAAGTTTCAGATGATAATGCTGCAAACTTATCTTTCGAGATTTCACAAAAAATTCAAACAGAAATGACTTATCCGGGTCAGGTAAAAGTTACAGTTATTAGAGAAACCAGAGCGGTAAATATTGCTAAATAATCGAGGATACATACATAAAAAGAAAGGCTGTCAATTGACAGCCTTTCTTTTTATCCCTAATTTAAGCTTCACATATCATTAAAAACGATTTTAAAACTTGTTCCTACTCCTACTTCACTTTCTACCAAAACAGTCCCTTTCATCGCTTCAATTTGATTTCTGGTAATATACAATCCAATTCCTCTGGCTTCTTCGTGTTTATGGAAAGTTTTATACATTCCAAATAAAAGTTCTCCATACATCTTCAAATCAATCCCAAGTCCATTATCAGTAATCTTAAGCGATTTAAATCCTTCAGGCTCTATCGCAAAATCAAAAACAATCACGGGATCTCTATCAGGATGTGCATACTTTATTGCATTTGTGGTAAAGTTCAGCAAAACACTTTCCATATAAGCTGGATTAAAATTAATCGTCAAATACTTCGGAACGTTGTTTATAATTGTTACATTACGTTGTTTATCATAACCTTTAATTGTTGAAATTGTTTTTTCAATATATTCGCACAACATTAACGGAGCAACCGCAATGTTGATATTGCTCTGCGTTTTTACAATCTGAGTCAGATTCGAAATGGTTTCATTCAAATCATTTGAAACAGTACGCAAATGTTCCAGCATTTCTTCTACGGTTTGTCTGTTTACATCAGCATCTATAAAATCTAAAATCGATTTTATATTACCAGCCTGTGTATTTAAATTGTGCGAAACGATATGTGAAAAGTTCAGCAAACGACTATTTTGATCACTGTACAATTTCATCGTTTTTATAAGCTCCAGTTCTTTTTCTTTTTGTGCAGAAACATCGGTATGTGTTCCTATGACACGCAACGGCTTTCCGTTTTCATCGCGTTTAATCACTTTTCCACGATCCAAAATCCATTTATAATTTCCACTAGAAGTCATCACACGATGATAATTCTCATAGTATGGGATTTTATTATCAAAATGTTCCTGAATATCCGAGTAATATTTTGGAAGATCGTCCGGATGCACAATTTTGTCCCATCGTTCAGGATCATCAAAAATATCTGTAGATTCCAACTCCAGGATTTTAAGAGACAAAGAAGAATAAAAAACACTGTTAGTCACCATATCCCAATCCCAGATTCCTGCTGTAGAAGCACCAAGAGCAAACTGAAAACGTTCTTCGGATATCCGAAGCTTTTCCTCTTTGTCTTTTAAATCCGTTATATCCGAAACATGTCCGTAAAAAACCACTTTATCCTCTAAGATTAATTCTGTCTTTGCAGCAATTTTAAACCAACGCAGACCTTTTTTCGGAAGAATAGCCCTAAACTCAATCTCCCATGGCGTAATTTCTTTTCTTGCTTTAATCAAAGACTGAAAAAAATATTCGCGATCCTGCGTTACAATTCTATCGTAAATTATAAACTTAATATCATTAGTAAAATCTGCAGCAGAGAGTTCAAATATTTCATCTGCCGACTTGCTTACAAGCGGAAATGAATAATCATTATCAGCATCAATAATAAATTGAAAAAGTAAGTCAGGCATTTCGGCCAACAATTTTTTATAAAAATTATTTACCTCCAAGCAATCCTCATTTCCATACAAATCAAAAACCATATACTACTTCTTTATGTAAATAAAATATTTCGATTTTTCCTTTAAAAAAAGAGAGAAAAAATCACAACTTATTCTGTAATTGTTTTTATTACAACAATATTTTAACACAATATATAAATTTTTACAACAAAACAAACGCAACATTTAAAAAATTATTTCCTCGGATGAAAACTATGCATCACTTCTTTTAAGAAACTGCGATCCAAGTGCACATAAATTTCTGTTGTTGTAATTGATTCGTGACCGAGCATTAACTGAATTGATCTTAAATCTGCACCATTTTCAAGCAGATGTGTGGCAAAAGAATGTCTCAGCGTATGGGGGCTTATACTTTTTTTTAGGTTAATTTTTTGAGCCAAATCCTTTATAATAGTAAAGATCATAGCTCTTGTTAATTGATTTCCTCTTCGATTTAAAAACAAGGTATCCTCAGCTCCTTTTTTGATATTTAAATTCGGACGGACAGCATTTTTATAAATATCAATATACTTTTGAGTTAATGATCCTATAGGAACAAATCTTTCTTTGTTTCCTTTACCGGTAATTTTAACAAAACCTTCGTCAAAGAACAAATCAGAAATTTTAAGCGTCGTTAATTCAGAAACACGAAGTCCGCAGCCATACAATGTTTCCAGTATCGCTCTGTTTCGCTCTCCTTCATTGGTACTTAAATCTATTGCATCAATTAAATTATCAATTTCCTGAACCGACAAAGTATCCGGTAATTTACGCCCTGTTTTAGGAGCTTCTATTAATTCTAAAGGATTATCATTTCGGTAATCTTCAAAAACCAGATAATTAAAAAAACTTTTTAGTCCGGAAATAATTCGCGCCTGAGATCTTGGGTTTACCTCTTTTGCAACAGCATAAATAAACTGTTGTAAAGTCTCTTCGGAGATTTTTATTGGAGAAACCTCAATCTGATTGGTTTCCAGAAAAAGACACAAACGTTCGATATCGAAGCCGTAGTTTTCAATCGTATTTTTAGACAAACCTCTTTCTATCCTTAAATACGACTGATAATCTTTAATATATCTGCTCCAATTCATATTTACAAAGTAAGTGATTTTTTGGCATAAAAAAACCTTCCTGATTACAGGAAGGTTGAATTTTAAATATTGTAAAAACTAAAACTTATAGTTAAATCCGATATTTAAAGAAGATAGTGTTGCATCATCAGATATTCCTTTATAAGAAGCAAATACTTCAATTTTATCATTTTGGTAACCAAATTTTGGCTGATACAAAACACCTCCGTCTCCGCTTCCACTTCCTGCGTAGATAGCATATCCTAAATCAGCACCCACAAATAAATTATCTGTTATTGAATATTGCGCTGTACCAGCCACTGGAATAAAACCAGCATTATCACCTTTAATATCAACTGAAGTCATACCGTTATAAAAGGTATACGTTTTTGCAAAATAGGTTGTATAACCTGTTGTTGCTCCAACACTGAATTTATCAGCAACATTCCATAGGTATGCCACATCAACACCCAGATTAACAGAATAAGAATCTTTTAAATCACCTAAAACTACACCAGTGTGAGCTCCAACTTTAAAGTGTCCATCCTGTGCATTTGCAAATCCAAATGCCATAACTGCAATTGCAGATAAAATAATTTTTTTCATTTTTTTGTTTTTGGTTAAAATTAATTGAATCAAATATAAAAATTTACTTATAAAAAACTACATTAAAAGATTCCTGATATAAAAAAAAATCTCTTTACAGAAAAGGTCAAAATTTATAATTAAAACCAATATTTAAAGATGCTATATTCCCGTCATTTGTAATTCCTTTATAGGCAGCAAACAACTCTATTTTGTTAGTTTGATAACCAAATTTTGGCTGATACAGAATACCTCCGTCAGAAGTTCCTTTCTTACCGGTAAAAATTGCAAAACCTAAATCTGCTCCTAAAAATAAATTATCTGTAATCGAATATTGCGCAGTTCCTGCTACGGGAACAAAACTGGCATTAGGATTTTTGTGCACATATCCAGGATAAGGACCAGTATTGTAATTATACGATTTTTGAACATAAGCAGTAAAGCCTGTGGTTGCTCCCAGACTAAATTTGTCAGTAATACTCCATAGGTATGCGGCATCAATACCTAAATTAGCAGAATAGGATTCCTGTAAATCACCCACAACAGCTCCAGCATGAGCTCCAACTTTAAAATGTCCGTTTTGTGCATTTGCAAATCCAATAGCCATAAAAGCAATGGCAGATAAAATAATTCTCTTCATTATGTTTTAAAATTAAATTTGTCTGCCAAATATAAAAATATACTTACGATATATTGGTTTTTATTTTAACAATAAAAATACTATAGAAACAAAAAAACCTTTCATAATGAAAGGCTTTTTTTATATTCAAATAAATATTGAATTTATAATTTATATCCCACAGCCAAAGAAAACACGTTGTTTTTAATTTTATAATTAACATCTCCTACATGAAAATCTAAGGCATTTGACAAACCTAAGTTATAACGAAGATCTACCGAACAATCCTGCAGAAAATTATAGCCAATCCCAAAATTCAAACCAAAATCGATAGTTTTAACATGGTCCGTAATATTTAAATTGTTTTCTTCAGCATGCATTAAAAAACCAATTTGCGGGCCTGCCTGAACACTTAACCCCTGAGTGATAAAATATTTAGCCAGAATAGGTAAATTTAAATAACTTAATTTAACATCATTATCGTACGCTATACCATCCTTTACAAATTTATTTTTCACTCCATGAGTCGAGTACAGAATTTCAGGTTGAATCCCAAATTTTTCATCTGTCTTAATTTCCGAAAAAATACCCACCTGATAACCTATTAAAGTTTCATTTTCATAGAAATCACCAGAACTATTCGGAAAATTAACACCTCCTTTAATTCCAAATCTGCTCCCGGTTCCTTGGGCATTTGCAAAACCAAATACCATAAACGCAATCGCAGATAAAATAATTCTTTTCATTATGTTTAAAGATTAAATTTCTCTGCCAAATATAAAAATATACTTACTATAAACCGGCTTTTATTTAATAATAAAAATACTATACAAAAAAAAGCCTTTCATAATGAAAGGCTTTTAGTTATACTTATCAAGAAAGTTTAGAATCTATATGCAGCGTATAAAGCTAAGTTACTGTTTTTTGGACTATCATAGTACTCATCAAAATCATCAACATTGTAGTCAAGAACATTTGACAAACCTACCGTATAACGAATTCCAGCTGAGAAATTATCCGTAAAGTTATAACCTGCTCCAAAATTGAATCCAAGATCTACAGATTTAAAACTATCCTTCACGTCATTTCCA
Organism: Flavobacterium notoginsengisoli; assembly: GCF_042686225.1. Taxonomy (NCBI): domain Bacteria; kingdom Pseudomonadati; phylum Bacteroidota; class Flavobacteriia; order Flavobacteriales; family Flavobacteriaceae; genus Flavobacterium; species Flavobacterium notoginsengisoli. The sequence continues at coordinate 493,110 of NZ_JBHUOT010000002.1, read as the reverse complement.
TCAGCTTTTGCAGAAACTAAAAATCCAATTTGTGGACCTGCCTCAACAGTAAATTGTTTTGTTACATAAAACTTTGCCAATACAGGAACATTAATATAGTTCAATTTCCAGTCTTCGTCTTGTCCTCCAAAACCGTCAACTTTAGTCCCTTGAGTTGAAAATAAAAGCTCTGGCTGAATAGATAATCTCTCAATGATTTTAATCTCTGCAAAACCACCTACCTGAAATCCTATTAAAGCTTTTGTATCGTCAACATCTCCTCCAACTAAAGAAGATATGTTTAAACCTCCTTTTACCCCAAATCTGGTTTCCTGAGCATTGGTAAATGCAAATGCCATTATAGCTATGGCAGATAAAATAATTTTCTTCATCTTAATTTGTTTTGGTTAAATTTAATAACCAAATATAAAAATATTCTTCATAAAAACTAATTTGGAATTTAACAAATAAAATAGTAATAAGTGTATATAATGTTAATTTGAAATCAATTAAGTTTTAATTTATTAAGCAAAAACAAAAAAGCCTTTTCATTTCTGAAAAGGCTCTTAAAAAAAACCAACTAAATTTTTTTCTAGAAGTGTAATGCGAATCCAACGTTGAATTGGAAAACGCTTTTATAATAATCATCATTAAGAGAAACATTGTAGCGAATTCCTGGCTCGATAGAAACATTATTTCCTAAAAATATCGCATACCCTCCTTGTAATCCTAAGAAAGAAGGATTTTTCTCAGCATCTTTTATAGTCATTCCTGTATAAGATGCTTCTAAAGGAAATTTATTTAGTAAATAATATTTCGCTCCAACTTTATAAGAAAAAGCATTATCACTATGCCCAAAATCACTATAACCAAGACCTGCTTTAAGAGCTAAATTATCTGCAATAAAATAACCACCTTCAGCACCTAAACCCCAATTTGTTTCACCATCTGAAGAAGATAAATGAAAACCAGTATTTCCAACTTCTGTTGCTCCAAAACTTGTATTAGTTTCAATTAACCATTTCCCTTTTGCTGTTTGTTCTTGTGCATTAGCAAATCCAAAAGCCATAACTGCAATAGCAGCTAAAAATAATTTTTTCATGTTTTAATTTTTTAATTATTGTAAGTCAAAACTAAGATTAGACCTACAAAAAACACTCCCTCAGAAGTTTAAAAAACAATAAAATAAGACATAAAAAAAAGAGCAAAAACAAAACTGAAAATCAACATTATAACTGTAAAAATCCTCGTTTAACTACTCAAAAAATGATTTATAGTGGGAATTTTATTAATTATTTAATCTAAATTATAAGGCAATAAAATGCTAAATATGTAGTTTTGAACTTTAGAATAACATTTAAATACCAAAAATTTAAAAAACATTTTTATGAAAAAAATAATTGTAGCCGCTGTATTGTTCCTAGCAACATCAGCAACAATGAATGCACAATTTGTACAAATCGGGGTTAAAGCAGGGGTTAACTTTGCTAACCAAACTGGAGGTTCTAGTTTTGACGGAATTTCAGTTGACAAAGAAGGTATTACAAGTTACCACGCAGGTCTTGTAGCTGAACTTAAATTATTAGAAAAATTCTCCATTCAGCCAGAGCTTTTGTACACTACACAAGGAGCAGAATATAAAAGTGCTGTACAAGATTTTAAAAACGAAATGGGTTATATCGCTATTCCTGTAATGGCAAAAATCTATATGACTAAATCACTTAGCTTAGAACTTGGTCCACAAGCTTCATTTCTTGTAAGTAATAAAAAAGAATTTGACGTTGCAGATCCAAAAACATTCGACTTTTCTCTTAACGCTGGTTTAGGATTAAAAGTAGTTGGAGGTCTTTTTGTTCAGGCTCGTTACGGAATTGGTTTAACTGAAATTTCTAAAGAAGCTGACTTCAAAAACTCTGTATTCCAACTTTCAGCCGGATACATGTTCTAAAAGAATATCACATACTTTTATAAAAACCGTTCTATTAATTAGAGCGGTTTTTTTATTTTTACAAAGTTCAATGGCAAGGGCAAAAATCAATTGCAATTTCAATGTCAAAGTCAAAAGACAATATAATACCTCAACATAAATAATTAAAACATGAAAATCTGCATTATAAACGGACCCAATTTGAATCTTTTAGGAAAACGTGAACCCGAAGTTTACGGTAGCCAGACTTTTGAAGATTATTTTGAAACGTTGAAACAAAAATTTCCAGACATTGAACTTTCGTATTACCAAAGTAATATTGAAGGCGAACTGATTGGTAAAATTCAGGAAGTTGGTTTTTCATTTGATGGAATTATTCTGAACGCCGGGGCATACACTCATACTTCTATTGGTCTTGGCGATGCAATGAAAGCGGTTACCACTCCGGTAATTGAAGTTCACATTTCTAATACTTATGCCCGCGAAAGTTTCAGACATCAGTCCTATCTTTCAGGAAATGCTAAAGGAGTTATTTTAGGCTTCGGATTAAAAAGCTACGAATTAGCAATTCAGTCTTTTTTATAAAGCGTTATTTAACAAATTATTAATAAGCTCGTTTTTAAGTTATTCTATTTTTGTAAGAGAAACCACTTACATGAGAAACTTTACATTACTAGCCCTTTTATTTTTTTCGATTTCTAATTTTGCCCAAATCAAAGGAACTGTTACCGATGAAAAGGGAAATCCGCTTCCGTTTGTTTCCATTTTTGAGGAGGGAACTTATAGAGGAACTACTTCAAACGAACAAGGACAATACCAATTACAAGTAAAAGAAATTGGTAAAAACAGAATTGTTTTTCAATATTTAGGTTTTAAAACCCAAAAAATTACGGTTTCTTCAGAATCTAAAACCGTAACATTGGATGTAAAACTGGTGGAAGAAAGTTTTGCTTTAAATGAAGTTGTTATTGATCCTAAAAATAATCCTGCCAATGCTATTATAAAAAATGCCATTGCCAACAAAAAGGAAAACTCAGATAAAACAGGAAGATTTACAGCCGATTTCTATTCAAAAGGAATGTTTAAAGTCAAAGATCTTCCTAAAAAAATACTTGGTCAAAAAGTAGATCTTGGCGCTGATATGGCTTCCAATTTAGATTCGACCGGAACAGGAATTTTATATTTATCGGAAACGGTTTCTAAAATTGCTTTTGAAAAACCTGCCAAATTAAAAGAGAAAATTATTGCTTCTAAAATCTCCGGAAATAACCGAGGTTACAGCTACAACACTGCTGCCTTATCTACTTATGATTTTTATGACAATACTTTAGATTTTGACGTCAAAATGATTTCTCCCATTGCCGATAACGCTTTCAATTATTACAAATACAAATTGGAAGGTAGTTTTTATGACGACAATAACAATCAGGTCTACAAAATAAAAATCATTCCCAGAAGAGATAAAGAGCCAGTTTTTGAAGGCTATATTTATATTGTAGATGACAGCTTTGCGATTTATGCCATCGATTTAGACCTGAAAGGCTATCGAATGAAAAACGAGTTTACCGAAACAATGTCATTAACACAGAGTTTCAGTTATAATGCAAAAAATAAAATCTGGTCTAAAAACGCTCAGACACTTTCGTTTACGGCAGGTCTTTTTGGAATAAAATTCTCTGGAAACTTTAATTATATATATTCTAATTATGAATTTCCAGCTTCTTTTGAAAAGAAAACGTTTGGAAATGAAATTGTTTCTTTTGAAGCAAACGCCAATAAAAAAGACAATGCTTTCTGGAATGAAATTCGCCCTATTCCTTTGACGATTGAAGAAAGTAATGATTATACCAAAAAAGACAGTCTTTTAGTTATTAGAAAATCAAAAAAATATACGGACTCCATAGATGCTAAAAACAATAAATTCAAAGTTTGGGATATTTTGATGGGGTATGATTATAAAAACACTTTCAAACAATATTCTTTTAATTATCAAGGCTTATTGAACATTGCTTCTTTAAGTTTTAATACCGTACAAGGATTCAATTTAGATTCTGGTTTTTCATTTAAAAAAGAAAATGAAGAGAAAGGAAAATCTACATCAATTGGAACCACTTTTAATTATGGTTTTTCAGATGAACGTTTTAGAGCAACGGGATATTTTTCGCATAAATTCAACAATATAAATTATGCTACAATCGGAGCTTCCGGAGGAACGAAAGTAGCACAGTTTAATAGTGCTGAACCAATTACTAAATTAGTCAATTCTATAAGTTCTTTGTTTTTTAAAGACAATTACATGAAGCTTTACAATTTAGAATATGCGCAGGTTAATTATTCCCAAGACGTTTTAAACGGCGTTAATTTATTTGCGAAAGTGGCTTACGAACAGCGAAAGCCTCTTTTCAATACTACTGATTATTCTTTCTTTAAAAGAGAAGATTTGTATTCTTCCAACAATCCTCTCGATCCAAATGATTTCACCACTGCTCCGTTTGAACAGCATCATTTGTTTAAAACAGGAATTAATGCACGAATAAATTTTGGCAATAAATATATTTCAAGACCTGACGGAAGATATAATTTTAAAGATGATAGATATCCAACTGTAGTTTTAGGATTCGAAAAAGCTTTTGCCGCGAGTGAAAAGAAATACGAATTTGAACGAATTGGAACTTCTGTACAATATGATTTAAACCTAAACAATAAAGGAACCTTGGGCATGAATTTCAGGGCTGGAAAATTCTTTAATGCTGAAAATATTGCTTTTATAGATTATAGACATTTCAACGGAAATCAAACCCACATTGGAACGACGGGACGTTACTTAAATGTTTTCAATTTAATGCCTTATTATGCCAACAGTACGAATGACAGTTATCTTGAAATGCATCTGGAACACAATGATAATGGATATGTTACGAATAAAATTCCTTTATTAAATCTCCTAAAATCAACAATGAATATTGGGTTTCATTCTTTGGCAATCCCAGACCGAAAACCCTATACAGAATTTACGATCGGTTTAGATAATTTAGGTTTTGGCAAATTCAAATTATTCCGTGTAGATTATATACATTCTTACCAAGGCGGCATTCAGCAAAACGGAGTTGTTTTTGGATTGAAGATTTTGAATGCGTTAGACTAAGGTGCAAAGTAACAAAGGTTCAAAGGCTCAAAGTTTTGTACTAAGTCTAAATTCCTTCAAATATTCCCAACATCGCTTGAATTGATAACCTCATATAAAAAATCCGTTTACTCTTAAAAAGTAAACGGATTTTTTTTCTTCAATCTTTGGCCAAATATTTTCATCTATAAAAACCTTTGAGCCTTTGAACCTCTAACAATGATAATCATCCGGTTCTATATGAATCAGAACATTTCCTAACTGTGGAATTTGCTCTTTCAAGGTATCTTGTAATTTATGAGACAAATCATGCCCTTCTTTTACCGAAATTTTAGCTGAAACAATGGCATGTAAATCTACGTGGTAACGCATTCCTGCCTTTCTTATAAAACATTTTTCGGTTCCAAGTATTCCAGGAACTTTCAAAGAAACTACACGGATTTCTTCTACCAAGTCATCGTTTAGGTTTTCGTCCATGATCTCGCCAAGCGCTGGTCTGAAAATTTTATAACTGTTATATAAAATAAAAAACGCTGCAAAAAGCGCCGCCCAGTCATCTGCCGATTCGTAGCCTTTTCCCATAATTAAAGCAATCGAAATTCCAATAAAAGCGGCAACAGAAGTTATCGCGTCGCTTCTATGATGCCATGCGTCTGCCGCTAAAGAAGAACTGTTGGTTTGCTTACTTCTTTTCATTACTACTCTAAAAGAATATTCTTTCCAGATAATGATAGCTCCTAAAACGTATAATGTCCAGGATTTTGGCAAATCGTGGGAAGTCCCAATATTGGAAATACTTTCGTATCCAATAATTGTTGCCGATGTAATTAAAAAACCAACAACCAAAAAGGTGATTAAAGGTTCTGCACGACCATGACCGTAAGGATGATTTTCATCTGCGGGCTTATTAGAATATTTAATTCCGAATAAAACCAAACAAGACGAAAATATATCCGTCGTAGATTCGATTGCATCTGCAATCAAGGCATATGAATTGCCAAAAAAACCTGCGAGACCTTTTATAAGGGCCAGGCAGGTATTTCCTATTATACTAAAAATAGTAGCTTTTATAGCTTTTTGTTCGTTTGTCATTTAGACTATATTTTTTTAGCCACGACCCGAGCGATAGCGAACGGGCGAAGCAATTCACGAATTTTTATTTTCAAAGATTATAAAAAATAATTCGTGAATTGGTGGCTATCAAATTTTTAAGCTCTTACGATTTTCGCACCGATTGCTCTTAAACGCTCATCGATACGCTCGTATCCACGGTCGATTTGCTCAATATTCTGAATAGTACTTGTTCCTTTTGCAGAAAGCGCTGCAATCAATAATGAGATTCCCGCACGAATATCAGGAGATGACATTGTTGTAGCTTTTAATTGAGATTCGAAATTATGTCCCATAACCACTGCTCTGTGCGGATCACATAACATAATTTTTGCACCCATATCAATTAATTTATCCACGAAGAATAAACGGCTTTCGAACATTTTTTGGTGAATTAAAACATCTCCTTTTGCCTGAGTTGCTACAACCAAAACAATACTTAATAAGTCAGGCGTAAATCCTGGCCATGGTGCATCGGCAATGGTTAAGATAGAACCGTCGATATCTGTTTTTACTTCATATCCGTTTTTATGAGCCGGAATGTAAATATCATCATTACGTTTTTCGATAGTAATACCAAGTTTTCTAAAAGTATTTGGAATCAAACCTAAGTTTTCCCAGCTTACATTTTTGATTGTGATTTCACTTTTTGTCATAGCCGCAAGACCAATCCAAGAACCGATTTCGATCATATCTGGAAGAATTCTGTGCTCGCAACCTCCAAGGCTTTCAACACCTTCGATAGTCAATAAATTAGAACCAACTCCAGTGATTTTAGCTCCCATAGAATTTAGCATTTTACACAATTGCTGTAAATAAGGCTCACAAGCAGCGTTGTAAACTGTAGTTTGCCCTTTTGCTAAAACTGCAGCCATTACAATATTTGCAGTTCCGGTTACAGATGCTTCGTCTAAAAGCATATCTGTTCCCTGAAGACCTTCTTCCGGAGACTCTACTCCATAAAAATGATCTTCTCTGTTATATCTGAATTTTGCTCCAAGGTTAATAAAACCTTCAAAGTGCGTATCTAATCTACGACGACCTATTTTATCTCCACCTGGTTTTGGAATATATCCTTTTCCGAAACGAGCTAAAAGTGGCCCAACAATCATAATAGAACCACGAAGCGCTCCACCTTCTTTTTTGAAAGCTTCTGTTTCTAAATATCCAACATTAACTTCGTCAGCTTGAAATGTAATTGAACCTGGTTCGTTACGTTGAATTTTTACCCCTAAATTACCCAGCAAAGTGATTAATTTATTGATGTCTATAATATCAGGAATGTTATTAATTTTTACTTTCTCTCCTGTCAGCAGCACGGCACATAAAATTTGTAATGCCTCATTTTTTGCTCCTTGCGGAGTGATTTCTCCTTTTAAAGGAGTTCCTCCTTCGATTTTAAAAATTCCCATAGATCTTTGTTAAGGTTCTTTTTAAAGTTCCTAAGATTCTGAAATTCTAAGATTCTAAGTTTTTCTTTTCAAAAACCTTAGCACCTTAGTCGCTTAACATCTTAGCCTCTTTATTTATTTTGATTATTGTTTTTTTGAAATGTCTTTTTTTGACCGCCTTTGTTATTGTTGTTTTTATTGTTGTTCTGAATTTTCGGCTGAACACCAGAAGCTGTTTTATTAGACATGCGTTTGTTGGTACGCATTAAATCTGTTGTATTTAACAACTCTTCTGTACTATGCAATAAATTAATTTTTCCGCCTGATAATTCATATAAATGTTCGAAAATCACATCGTCTTTTACCGTGTCTTTATTCCAGCTTAAGAACGATTTTTTCATGTGATTAGCGATAACCATTACCAATGCCGTTTTCATATCTCCATCTTCCCATTTATTCGCAACATCAATCATGTACTTGATATTGTTTCCATAAAATCTGTATTTTGGAAAGTTCTGCGGATATTGCAAAACATCTGGTTTTAACTCTAAAACCTCTCTTGACGGAATTGGATATGGCGATTCTACATTCAGTTTAAAATCAGACATGATAAAAAGCTGATCCCAAAGTTTATGCTGGAAATCCGGAACATCACGCAAATGAGGATTCAAGCTTCCCATAACCTGAATAATGTATTTCGCTGCTTTGTTGCGCGTTTCATCATCTTCGATTGCAGTAGCCTGATCGATCAATTTTTGTAAATGACGACCATACTCCGGAATAATCAAACGCTGTCTTTCAGAATTGTATTCTAAATTATACACAACGTCGCTTGCGGCTTCTCTTTTATATTTTTCGATCATAAGTTATAATGAAACTATACCTTCTATTGTAGATACTTCTTTGTATTTACTAATCACATCGTCTGAGCTGTGCATCGTAACATCTACAGAAACACTGGTAAATTTACCTGTTTTAGATTTTGTTGTTTTAATAACCGCTCCCATTCGATCAAAAGCTTTTTCGACACGCTCTACATTATCTGCTACAGAAGGCACAATAAATTTGTATAAATATTCTGCTGGCCAAGTGTTTGCGTTATCAAGCTCTACTTTTAATCTTTCGTAAAATTCGGCGGTATTTTTTTCTTTATCGTTCTCCATTCGTAATTAAAAATAAACGCAAATATACGGTTTTGATTTTAGACTTTTGAGTTTAGATTTTAGATTTTTTTTGGGCTTAAAACTTTGTTTTAAAGGGACAAAGTTACAAAGGCGCAAAGGTGCAGAGAAAAAAGCAATCGAAGATTATTTCTTTGTAAAATTTACTGTTATATTTGAGAAAACATTACTACAAAATTTGCTCGCAAACATATAGGTTTTTGTTTTTGTCATCCTGAGGAACGAAGGATCACAATCGAAACTCGCCATAGATTGGAGAATTTCTATGTGGTGCTGCTTGCGTGATCCTTCGTTCCTCAGGATGACAAGTTAACATCTAGACTTTGCGAGATTAAAAACACATTACAATGAAAAAACTCCTTTTACTTTTTACAATATTCACTTTTTACAATATTCAGGCACAAGAAGTCAAAACACTGACTTATTTCCAAAACGACACTTTAAAACTGGATTTAGATTTATATCTGCCAAAGAAAAAAGCTGGCGAGAAAATCCCTCTAATTATGTTTGCTTTTGGCGGTGGATTTTCTGGCGGAGAACGTACAAGCGAAAAAGACTTCGGGAAATTTATGGCTCAGAATGGTTATGCCGTTGCGAGTATTTCGTATAGTTTATACATGAAAGGAAAAGATTTCGGATGCAAAGGAACTTTAACTGAAAAAATAAAAGCAATTCAAATTGGCGTGAGTGATATGTGGCAGGCGACAGCTTTTTTAATTGAAAATGCCGATAAATATAATTTGGACACTTCAAAAATCTTTATTTCCGGAATCAGTGCGGGAGCCGAAATTGGTTTTCATGCTTCGTTTTGGGATTATAAACTGATGAATCTTTACAAAAGCAATTTGCCTGAAAACTTTAAATACAAAGGTTTTATAGGAGGTTCAGGAGCCATTCAGGACATTAATTTGATTACAAAAGAAAAAGCGATTCCAATGTTATTGGCGCATGGAAGCAATGATGATACAGTTCCATATAGTGCGGGTTCTCATCGTTCTTGTCCGACAAATGCCTCAGGCTGGCTGATTCTTTTTGGTTCTTATGCCGTTTATAACCAAATGAGAGATTTACATAAAGACATAAAACTGATTACTTTTTGTGGTGGCGGACATGAATTCTCTGGTTATCTTTTTCATGAAGGTCAACAATATGTTTTAGATTTTGTGAATGATGTTTTGAAAGGAAAGAAATTTGAGTCGCATTTGATTGAACCTTCTAAAAAAGGGAAAGGCGCTGGGAAGTATTTATTTTGTGAATAATAAGCCAGAAATGAAACATTCAAAAAAACATATTGCCTTAACATTTATAATGTTAATTTCAATTTATAGTTGCAGAAAAACATCTGCACAAAAATGGGATCAGGTTATAATAGACCCCAAAATCAGTCAAAATAAAGCTTATAAAGAACTAAACAAAGAACAAGAAATCTTTTCATTTTTTGAACTATTAAAAAAACCTGATTCAACTAGTAAGAGATCAAGTGGAGTCTCTTATTATATTCGAAAAAAAAATGAACAAGCAAATAATTTTCCCAGAAATTATAATTGCAGAGCATATTTTTTTCCCCCCAGAGCAGATACATTATCAATAAATATTGGTATCGGAAATGGTTTTGGCGGAAATGGTTTTATAATAAATCTTAAAAACAATAAATTTTACACAGAAGCATATTACTCTACAGATGTAATTATTGAGGGAGAAACAAAACCAACTCATAAAGTCATTTATCAGAAGTTAATTCTAGACAAAGCCAACTACCGAATTGGAGATAGTTTGTTTGGATATATTGATTTTAAATCAATTGAAACCGATAAAGACAACAACCAAACCAACCATTCTGGAAAAGGTTATTTTAGAACAAAGGTTAAGGATTTTTAAGATATCAACTAAAGCCGAAATTTAACATTTTAAAAAAAAGTTTTTTTTTAAACCAATAAAAATTAAAACTCAAAATACACCTACAAGGTTTTGAAAACCTTGCAGAGATAGAGCCTCTAAAAAATAATCCCAAAAACAAAACCATACCTCTCCTCTAGCCCTGATGGAAGCGGAAATCCTTTTGCTTTTTCCTTTAAAAAGCAAAAGATTGCAGCGGACAGCAGGAACCCATGATTGCTAAAAATACCAAATCTTTCGCTTCTTATAAATATTCTTTTTAATTACGAATAAGTTTAGGTAAATTTGCGCTTTATTTTTAGAATTGTGCAAAAACAAATCATAGTTTTACTTGGCGGTCCCGGTACTGGAAAATCAACACTTATTAACGAATTGGTAGCTCGTGGCTTTTGCTGCTATCCTGAAATTTCCAGACAGGTTACCATGAAAGCACAGCAGGAAGGCATTGAGCAACTGTTTCTGGAACAGCCTCTTTTGTTTAGCGAAATGCTTTTGGAAGGTCGTATCGAACAGTACAAAAATGCTCTTGAAGAACCTGATAACGTCGTTTTTATTGACAGAGGAATTCCTGATGTTGTAGCGTATATGGATTATATTGGAGACCAATATCCGGAACGTTTTACTAAGGCTTGTGAAGATTATAAATATTCTAAAACTTTTATTCTGCCGCCTTGGCAAGAAATTTACCAAAGCGATACAGAACGTTACGAAAATTTTGAACAAGCAGTTAAAATTCAGGAACATCTTATCGAGACCTATAAAAATTACGGTTACGAATTGATTGAAGTTCCAAAAGATACGGTTGAAAACAGAATTCTTTATATCTTAGACAAAATTTAGCGAAAGGTTTTAAAGTTGCAAAACTAGAAACTGTTTTCTAAATTTTTAACTTTAAAACTTACGCAATGCTCGGAGCGCAGGATATTCTTCTAAAATACTGGAAACACGACAGTTTTAGACCGTTGCAAAAAGAAATTATCGATTCGGTTCTCGAAGGACAGGATACTTTTGCCGTACTTCCGACGGGAGGCGGAAAATCGATTTGTTTTCAGGTTCCGGCTATGATGCAGGAAGGTATCTGCCTCGTGATTTCTCCTCTTATTGCTTTAATGAAAGATCAGGTAATGAACCTGCAAAAAAGAGAAATTAAAGCTATTGCTCTTACGGGAGGGATTCACACGGAAGAAATTATTGACCTTTTGGATAATTGCCAATACGGAAACTACAAATTTCTTTATTTATCTCCAGAACGTCTACAGTCGGATTGGATTTTGGAACGCATCAAAAATCTTCCTATCAATTTAATTGCTATTGACGAAGCGCATTGTGTTTCGCAATGGGGGCATGATTTTAGACCTGCTTATCTTAAAATATCCGAGCTCAAAAAATTCTTTCCTAAAATTCCGTTTTTGGCTTTGACCGCTACGGCAACTCCGAGAGTTATCGAAGACATTAGAACACAATTGGAATTGAAAAATCCGAGACATTTTCAACAATCGTTTGAGCGTAAGAACATTGCTTACATGGTTTTTGAAGTAGAAGATAAATTGTACCGAACCGAACAAATTCTCAAAAAGAATCCACAGCCTTCTATCATATATGTCCGAAATAGAAAGTCCTGTTTAAACATGTCTTCACAATTGCAGTCGTTAGGATTCACTTCGACGTATTATCATGGCGGACTTTCGGCAAAAGAAAAAGACAAGAACATGCAGTTATGGATGTCACAGCAAGCACAAGTGATTGTGGCAACGAATGCTTTTGGAATGGGAATTGACAAAGACAATGTTAAAACGGTTATTCATACACAGCTTCCGGAAAACTTAGAAAATTATTATCAGGAATCCGGTAGAGCGGGACGAAATGGCGCAAAAGCTTTTTCGGTTTTGCTTTACAATAATTCAGACATGATCCAGACGGAACAACAGTTTATTAATGTTCTTCCAGACAAGAAGTTTCTTAAAACGATGTACATCAAACTCTGTACTTATTTCCAAATTGCTTACGGAGAGGGTTTAGATGAATCTTTTTCTTTTAAATTGAATCATTTTTGCAATAAATACGACTTCCCTACTTTAAAAACTTATAATGCACTGCAGTTTTTGAGTCAGCAGGGAATTATTACGATGTCTCAGGAATTCTCAGAAAAAATCAGTATTCAGTTTTTGCTTGAATCTAAAGAAGTGATTCGGTACATGAGTCTGAATCCTAATGATGAAGAAATTATGCTGGCCATTTTAAGAACCTATCCTGGCGTTTACGAAGTAAAATCAAATCTGAATCTGGGATTGATTGCTAAAAAATCCAATCATACAGAAGAACAAGTCACAGCACTTTTAGAAAAATTAAAGGAAAAGGAAATTATAGAATACAAATCTAAAAACAATGATGCTACTATTTTATTTAATGAAGTCCGCGAAGACGATCTTACTATAAATAGGGTTTCAAAATATTTAGAAAAACAAAATCAAGTTAAAAAAGAACAGCTTTTATCTGTTTTACATTATATAAAAGACACTAAAACCTGCAAAAACAGATTGGTTTTAGATTATTTTGGAGAAAAAACCAACGAAAACTGCGGCATCTGCTCCTACTGTATTACTCAAAAAGGAAAAATTACAGAAGCAGATTCGATTGCCGATAAAATTTTATCACTTTTAAAAACAGCTTCTTTGACTTCGAGAGAAATTGAAACTCAAATTAAAATGGACACAAAGGACATTATTTTGGTTCTTCAGGAATTGCTCGAAAACAATCATATCATTATACAAGCGAATAATAAATACACTTTAAAATCATAATGGAGAAATTGAGAATTATTTTTATGGGAACGCCAGAATTTGCTGTCGGCATTTTGGATACCATTATTAAAAACAACTATGAAGTTGTCGGCGTGATTACGGCTGCAGACAAACCGGCAGGACGCGGACAAAAAATAAAATATTCGGCTGTAAAAGAATATGCTTTAGCAAACAACCTTACTTTATTACAGCCAACCAATTTAAAAGACGAGAATTTCTTAGCAGAATTAAAAGCTCTAAACGCTAATTTACAAATTGTAGTTGCCTTTAGAATGCTACCAAAAGTAGTTTGGGAAATGCCAGATTTAGGAACTTTTAATCTTCATGCTTCTTTATTACCAAATTATCGCGGCGCAGCGCCAATTAACTGGGCCATTATAAATGGAGAGACCAAAACCGGAGTTACCACTTTCTTTATTGATGATAAAATCGATACTGGTGCGATGATTTTAAATTCTGAAATTGCGATTGAACCGGAAGAAACAGCTGGACAATTACACGATCGTTTGATGCATTTAGGAAGCACAACTGTAATTGACACTTTAAAAGTTATCGAAACAGGAAATGTAACCACTACGATCCAGGAAGATAATGACGATATAAAAACAGCTTACAAATTAAACAAAGAAAACTGCAAAATTGACTGGACAAAATCTGGAACAGAAATTAATAATCTTATTCGAGGTTTGAGCCCTTATCCTGCTTCTTGGTGTTTTTTGAAAGATCAAAATGAGGAACTTAACATCAAAATTTATGAAGCAAAACTAGTCTCAGAGTCCCATTCTTATGAGATTGGAAAATTAATTAGCAGTAAAAAAGAAATCAAGATTGCAATAAAAGAGGGTTTTATTCAGTTATTAAGTCTACAATTTCCAGGAAAAAAGAGAATGCTTGCCTCAGAAATATTAAACGGAGTGAGTTTTTCAGATGCTGCAAAAGTCTATTAACATCAGTAAAACAGGGGTTTGTACTTGATTTTCATCGATGAATAACATTCTTTATGAACAAAAAAAGCAAGTTATTAACAATTTTTGCTAAAATTAAAGAAAAGACTTGCACGCAACGGATTTCCTACTAAATTTGTGTATTAACAATTTTTTTTAACCAACAATTAATAACTAATTATTATGAACAAATCAGAATTAATCGATGCTATCGCTGCTGATGCAGGAATTACAAAAGCTGCGGCGAAATTAGCTTTAGAGTCTTTTTTAGGTAATGTAGGGACAACTTTGAAAAAAGGTGGAAGAGTTTCATTAGTAGGTTTCGGATCTTGGTCAGTTTCTTCTAGAGCTGCTAGAGATGGTAGAAACCCTCAAACAGGAAAAACAATCAAAATCGCAGCTAAAAATGTTGTAAAATTCAAAGCTGGTGCTGAATTAGAAGGTGCAGTGAACTAAGTAAGAAAGTTCTCTAAACTTACAATATAATTAAAACCTTCCTTATGGAAGGTTTTTTTATGCGGTTTAACGATTTTTTTTGTGATTTTAATTTTTTTATGATTAAATTTAATAAAAATTGTAACCGTATGATTTCAGAAAAATTAAAAAAAGGACACCTGCTTATTGCCGAGCCTTCAATAATTGGAGATTTATCTTTTAACAGATCGGTAATTTTATTAGCAGACCATAACAAAGAAGGATCAATAGGTTTTATAATTAATAAGCCATTAAAATATACTATTAGTGACTTAATACCGGAAATTGAGGCCAACTTTAAGATATATAACGGAGGACCTGTAGAGCAGGATAACCTTTATTTCATTCACAATATTCCTGAATTGATCCCAAATAGCGTGGAGATTTCGAACGGAATTTATTGGGGAGGTGATTTTGAGTCTACCAAAGACCTTATAAACAGCGGTGCTATTAGCAAAAACAACATTCGCTTTTTCTTAGGTTATACTGGTTGGGACGAAAATCAGCTTGAAAATGAGATGCAGGGAAACTCCTGGATTATTGCTGATAATAATTATAAAAATAAAATTATCGGAAAATCCACTACGCACTTTTGGAAAGAGCAGATTATTGAGCTTGGCGGCGATTATCTTATTTGGTCTAATGCACCTGAAAATCCATATCTGAATTAATTTTCAGAAATGGATTCGTTTAGTTTCTGCACTAATAAATGAACCAGATTTACTTTAAACTCCTTTTTTCGATATTTAGTTATCGGCTGTATTCCTGTGATCACATTTGTCAGAAATAATTCGTCTGCTTTTTGAAGATCAAACGGCGAAATTATTTCTTCTGACACCTCTATGCTTTCTATTTTCTTAGCTAAAGCTAAAATCTGTTTACGCATTACTCCGTTTAAAGCTCCCTCAGAAACAGGCGGTGTAATCAGCTTATTTCCGGAAACCATAAAGATATTGCCCTGAAGTACTTCTACAACGTTCTTGCTGTCATTTAGTAAAATACAATTCGCAAGATCATTTTCATTTGCATAAATACTTCCGGTAATATTAATCATTTTGTTAGTCGTTTTTAGCGACGATAACAATTGTTTTGTTACATAGAAATCTTTATACAAATCTACTTCGTATTCATTTGTATTTATAGTGTAGGCTTTGTTCCCAAGAGAAATAGCATTTATTAAAAATGAAATTTCATTACTTTTAGGAAGATATAAACCGCCATCATTTCTAAAAACGGTGATTCTGGCTCTTGCCGAAGTGGCTATATTTAATTGATTAACCAGATTCAAAATCTGTTCTTCAAAATATTCCATTGTAAAATCCATAGGAATCATCATTCTAACGACACGCATGGAAGCCATTAATCTGAAATAATGATCTTCAAGAAACAAGATTTTTCCGTTGACAATTTTTACTGTTTCGAATATTCCGTCGCCGTATAAAAAACCACGGTTTAGAGTTAGTATATTATCTTCCTGCGCAATGTTTCCGTTAAAATTAATCATAAAAAAACCCTGAATTTTGTTCAGGGCAAATATAAGGTATAAAAAAGACTTTTACTAAACAGATCCTATAAGATGTTTTAGGTCTGAGATTTGATTCTCCCACAATTGTTTAGCTTCACCTAACTCCTCTTTTTCGGCAAAATCAACCACCATTAATGATACGTCTTTAGTCAATTCATCTACTAAAATATGAAGTTCAAAAAAGTAATCAGTGTCTTTACTGCTTTCGTCAACCCATTTAAATTTTACTTTTTCGCCAGATTTTTTTGAAGCTAGACGTGCTTTTTCCTGCGAATCATTCCAGATGAATGTAAAAAATTCACCTCTAGAGTTAACATTGTCAGCGAACCATTCTTGTAAACCTGACGGAGTTGATATATATTGATACAATAATTGCGGCGAAGAATTGATCGGAAACTCGATTTCGTAACGTATTTTTGAATCCATGTGCTACTTTTAATTTTTTTGGAAATATAAGAATATATGTCCAAAAACAATGCGTTTTTAAAAATATTTTTTTTTCTTCATTTTATGCTTGCAAGCTTTAATATTATTTCTATCTTTGCACCCGCAATCAGGAATTCATGATAGCAGTCCAGGCGAGGTAGCTCAGTTGGTTAGAGCGCAGGATTCATAACCCTGAGGTCACGGGTTCAACTCCCGTCCTCGCTACTTGAAATAAAAAAACACCACTTTTGAAGTGGTGTTTTTTTCGTTTATAGCAATATGTAATACCACTAATAATCAGTTTGTTTTATAATTCAAAAGAGTTTTTTTTTACTCTCTTATTTCTAAACAACTCACTATCAACCTCGACATAGTTTATATTTCCAAAATACAGTTTTTATAATTACAAAACAGTTGTACAAAAGTCCAAAAGCTTTTCAACTCTCTATTTAGTAACCTTTAAACTATATTGATATGATTTTTTTTAAACAACCTTTATTCGCTGCATTAATTATAATGCTATTTTCTAATTCTATTGCCGCAAAAGTTAAAATTCCATTTGGAGAAAGAGAAGTATTAAACAAGGTTTATGACCTGCCCAATACAGATGAGTTTAAATTGAAAGATGGAAATTTTATGGATTTAGCGAGAATCCATAAAGAATTTAACATTGCCTACTTTCTCCCACTCTATATCATCGAAGAACCAAAAATAGTAGGTTACGATGAAAAAACGGAAACCTTTTATGACCTATCTCAAAATGAGATAGATGAAATTATAGCATCACAAAAGCTAAATAAAGAAAATCTTCTTCAGTTGCCATTCTATACAAAATATGGTGGCAAATTGGTCGCAGTATTAATTATTGGATTATTGATTTGGGGTTCTATACCATCGAAGAAAGACAAAGTTCAACCAAGAAACGTTTAACCTAACCCCTAAATTATGAACTATAATTATTCCCTTATTCCAATTGTTTTGATTTTGGCCAGTTTAATACTTTCAATAATTATGATTTTGATTTTGACCAGTTTAATACTCTCAAAAATTATGAAAAAGCGCCATCAATCTGCAAAATCTGAAATTGATTTTGATAAAGAACGAGCAAATTATGCTTTATATAAAAATGAACTCTTAAACAATGATTTTTCTTTCCTAAAAAAATGGATGAATGAAAAAACAATCGATGCTTTTACCTCTGCTTCTATTCCTCAAACTATGGGAAGTAAAATTAAAAATTTAATAAGCGATGGTTTAAAAAATGCCGCACTGTCAGCAGTTGGTGTAAAACTAAACTACATAGATACTGACGCTTTCTGGGTTTTAAGTGGCAATAATCTGCATTTTTTCACAACAGATACTGATGGAGAATTAGAAGAACATTTAATTTTTGATGTTTTTCGAATAGAAAAAGCTACATTACAATATTCAGGACTTTTAAAAACCCAAATAGGCTTTTACTCAAAACTTACGGAAGAATATTTGCCTAAAGTTCATGTTATAACCTTTGATATTGACGGACAGCAACTACCTTTAGAAATTCACGACAGAGTCATTTATCATGTAGATCCGACTGATGTATGGAGTGTAAAAAAGCAACTGCAAATCAGGACTAAACACTTAGTGGTTGGAGAAGGTTTTTTAGAAGAACTTAAATCTCGCTTTCCTCATTTAATTTCTCAATAATCATGATTTTGTTAAAAATATGGAGAGCTTTGTCTGGCTTACGATTAAACGACAAAAAGCCTCTAAACGGACAACAACTTGATTACATTTTAGTGAGCTCTATGTACGCCGCTCAACAATCGGCTTTCTTAAATTCTTATTCAACGGGTTTAAGTAAAAATGAAATAAAAAAAATCCTGAAAGATTATTGGGATATCAACACTATTGAAAGTGCACAAGAAACAATCGAAAGCCTATTAGAGAAAAACAATGATCCTTACATTTCTATTTTGTATGAAGCATTTGAAAATAAAGAAAACTATGTTGAAATATTAAAATCAAAATTACCTGATGATGAAAGTATACTACATTATTATGTTCAAATTTACAGAACTATAAATAATACAATTCCCAAAGTCACAGCCCAAGGTATATTTGAAAATTATTCCGAATTAAAAAAAACAAAAGACGCAGGATGGAATTTCGGAAGAGCTTCTTTCATTGCAAGATGCTGTTTTGAAACGGGATATTTATCTGAAAAAGAATTTAGACAATATTTACAAGCAAGCTATGAAGGTTTGAAAACCCATTGTAAAACCTGGAAAGAATACACTTCCAGCTATATTTATGGCAGAGCTTTATGGGGTGGTTCTCACAATGAAGGCATGATTTCCATTGCTAAAAATTTATTAAACAACAAAAAGAGTCCGCTAAAAGATAAAAAGTACATCTAAAATTGATTTTCATTTTCTTCCTAAAATTAGTATTGTATTTCTTTCTATAAACTAAAAGCACCACACCTTTTTAAGTGGTGCTTTTCTATTAATAACAACTTCCTAATTCCAAAAAAATTATAGTTTAGATTTTTTACAACCATCATTAAAAATAGTATTTTTGCAACGAAGTAATAAACACAATATGGATATAGTAAAATTTAAAATCACATCAAAAACGATAAAAGTAGAAGTACGAAATTCGAATAACTATGTTTTTAATTTCAATACTGCCTTAGATATTGCAAAAGAAGACAAAGATGTTTTATTGAAACTATATCATGCATTGGATCTTTTATTTAAAAAAGAAAATCCAATCGAAACGAAGAACTACATTTCGCCTAATCAAACGAATATCTTGGATCAAATTTCTGCTGTTGAAGACTTAGATAGCGAGAAATAATCAATTAATAAAGATTTCCGGCTAAACTTCAATCTAAAATGGAATTAAAATTTAGAAAAGCAAACAAAGAAGATCTTTATCAAATTATCGAAATGCTTTCTGATGATAAATTAGGACAATTGAGGGAATCTTTTCAAAATTCGTTACCGAAAAAATATTTTGATGCTTTTGACATAATTAATAATGATCCTCATCAGGAATTAATTGTTATAGAAAACTGTGAAATCGAAATTGTTGGAACATTACAATTGAGCTTCATCCAGTATCTTACTTATCAGGGCGGTGTAAGAGCACAAATTGAAGCAGTCAGAATTAAAAAAGAATTTAGAGGAAAAGGATATGGAACTCTTTTTTTTGAATGGGCTATCAAAAGAGCAAAAGAAAAAGGCGCACATTTAATACAATTGACATCCGACAAAAAAAGACCTGAAGCCATTCATTTTTATGAAAAATTAGGTTTTACTGCAACTCACGAAGGAATGAAATTACATTTGTAAATCTTTCGTCTTTAAAATAACCAAAAAAACATTTATCATTTCTTTGTAACATTTTCCAATTATAGCGTCAAAATATAGAATTAAATTACGGTTCTTTGTAACTTATTGCATTCATAATATAAAACTGATAATTTTTGAATGCAATAATATTGAAACCAATGAGTTTAGATTAGTTAAAACTAGTCGCGATATTTTCGTTATGGACAATAAAAAGTTTATTTTAAGTTTAAAAAAAGGGAATGAAGCAGCCTTTAAAGAGGTTTACTTCAACTACTATGATAAACTGATCAACATTGCCCGTCGATTTAACCTTACCGTACTCACTCCTGATGATTTTGTACAGGAAAGCCTTTTAAGACTTTATAATAAAAGAGAATTATTAAATGAAGATGTTCTCTTTGATAAACAATTATTTACCATCTGTAAAAACATCATTATCAATCATGTGAACAGAGAAAACAAAATTGTACAACTTGATTCTTCCCAAGTTCACATTTTAGACGAAGAAACCGATTCAGGAATTTTTGAAGAAAGACAAGAAAAGCTTCAAAATTTCATCAATCAGCTTCCTGAACAGCAGCAAAAAATATTTACTTTACACAAACTGGAAAACCTTAGCTATAAGGAGATTGCAGAGATGACGGATCTTTCTGAAAAGACCATTGCCAATCATATTTATCTCGCCAGTAAATTTATTCGAAAAAAAATCGAAAACCATTAGGAACTTTTTTGTTCTCGTTTGTTATCTATAAAAACAAGAACAAAAAATGCATATTGAGGCTTATAAAACCAATGTTCGAACTAAAAAAGACGCCAGTTTGATTGTTGCTCTTTTACAGTTTGTTAT
The DNA here is from genome assembly GCF_042686225.1 of Flavobacterium notoginsengisoli. Lineage (NCBI taxonomy): Bacteria > Pseudomonadati > Bacteroidota > Flavobacteriia > Flavobacteriales > Flavobacteriaceae > Flavobacterium > Flavobacterium notoginsengisoli. The sequence goes on along the minus strand of NZ_JBHUOT010000002.1, from coordinate 472,147 downwards.
TTCCGATTGTATTATAAATTTTGATTTCACCAAACGAGAAAGAATTCTTAGAATCGAAACCAATAGAGAAATAAAGGAAATGGTTTATGGTGTTTTTACCAAACAAGGATTTTATTGCAAAAAGCTCTAACACTTAACAAACATGGAAAAGGAAAACTTTGATGATGAGTTTGATAAATTATGGAACGAAACTCCTGCTTCACATTCAGATGAAATAAAAAAAGCATCATGGGACGAATTCCATTCTAAGGCTTTCGCCGAAAAGAAACGCAAATCGCAACCGTGGCGTTATCTCGCTGCAGCATCTGTATTGCTTTTTGTTTTGATTGGAACCGGAATTTATTTTAATAATCAGCCTTTAGTAGAAAATACAATTGCATCAACAGAAAATGTAATTGAAAATACAACTTCAAAAATTAAATATATTGTTCTTCCTGATAGTTCTAAAGTAGAATTGAGCCCAAATTCCAGAATTTCTTACGGCAATAATTTTGCTTTAAACAGAAAAATTCAGATTGATGGTGAAGCTTATTTTAAAGTAAAAAAAGACAAGCAGCATCCATTTCAGGTTTTCTGCGATGAAACAACGACTACGGTTTTAGGAACTTCATTTATAGTGAAAGAATCCGAAAATGAACAAATAACGGTTGAACTTTTTGAAGGAAGTGTTCAAATGAATGTAAAAGGTCAGAATCAAAAATGGATTTTAAAACCGGGCGAAAAATTTACCTATGGAAATCAAACTGCTTCGGTAACCGAATTCATTCGTTTTATAGATTTTGACAACGAAAAACTAACGAACCTCAGCAAATATATAGAAGAAAACTATGGTTATAAAATTATTCTTCCAAGTGAATATCTGAATCAGAAAATCACAATCCGAATCAATAAAAAAGAAGATTTAAAAACAATTGTACAATTAATATCAGAAATGTATAACCTAAACTTTGAGATCAATGAAGATTTAAAGCAAATTACTTTTCAGTAGAAAAGAAAAAAGGATGTAAGCCGCGAAACTCCACATCCTCCTCATATTCAGGATAACACGAGGTTATTCCAGTTAATAATTATTCAAAAATACAAAATTTCATGAAGCATATAATTTCAGCATGCTTTTTTTTATTCAGCTTATGTATGTCCGCTCAAAGCGTTACAGTAACTGTAGATCAAAATGTAACTTTAAAAGATTTTTTTAAACAAATTGAAACCCAGACAGATTATAAATTTGCTTTTACAGATCAAATTGACACCAATAAAAAATACTTTAATCAAAAAAATACTTTTAAGCAGACTGATATTGAAAAGCTTATTTCGGAACTAAACAAAACGGCATCTGTGCAATTTTCTATAGTTGGCAATAATATTTTTGTGAAACAGAAATCTCAGACAACTAAACCGGCTAAAAAAAAAAGCAAGTTAACCGGACAAATTCTTGATGATGAAAAACAGCCAGTTATTGGTGCTAATATTTATATTATAGAATTGGAAACTGGTACTGTAACGGACTTAAATGGAAAGTACAGCATCGAAATTCCGAATGGAAGTTACACCGTTTCTGTCAGCTATATTGGATTTAAGAATAAGGAAAAACAGGTAAATTTAAATCATGATACAAATCTCAATTTCAACATAGAATCTGACAGTCAGCAATTAGGAGAAGTAATCGTTACAGGCTCTAAAGCTGTAGATACAAGAAATACTCAAATGAGTGTCAATAAACTTTCGATGGAAGATATTAAGCGAATTCCGGCCGCAATGGGAGAACCGGACCCCTTAAAATCGATATTAACATTACCGGGAGTCACAAATGCAGGAGAAGCTTCATCTGGTTTTAACGTACGTGGGGGCGCGGCAGATCAAAATCTGGTATTACTGGATGGTGCTCCGGTATTTGGTGATTCTCATATGTTTGGTTTCTTCTCTATTTTTAATGCTGATATGATTAGCGGCCTGGATTTATACAAAGGCGGAATTCCCTCTAAATTTGGAGGAAGGGTTTCTTCTGTTCTAGATGTAAACCAACAAACGGGAGATTTTGAAAATTATAAAGTAAACGGAGGAATTGGCCTGATCTCAAGTCGTCTTCTGGTACAAGGTCCTATAAAGAAAGGTAAAGGCTCTTTTATAATTGGTGGACGTACTTCTTATGCGCATTTGTTTTTAAAATTAACAGATATTAATAGCTCGATTAATTTCTATGATCTCAATGCCAAATTAAATTATCGTTTTGATGCTAACAACTCACTTAGTTTCTCGGGTTATTTTGGAAATGACCGTATATTTTTTACAGATCAAATTGATATGAATTTTGGAAACACTATGGGAACTTTAAGCTGGAAACATAAATTCTCAGATAGTTTAGATACCAACTTGTCTGTTTTTTATAGTGATTATAAATTTAATCTTGACTTGTTAATTCAGGATTTCAAATGGAAAAATACGGTTCAAACATATGGTTTAAAATACAATTGGAATCACATTTTGGCTTCAAATTTTAAAATGAACTACGGAGTTGAAGGCACTTTTTATAATTTTAATCCTGGTACAGTACAGCCTACAGGTGCAAATTCGCAGTATAATTACCAACAACTGGACAAAAAATATGCTTTTGAATCTTCTGCCTACATGGACTTCGAGCATCAGATTACAGAGAAATTAAACCTTCGATACGGACTTCGTTACAGTTTGTTTTATCGCTTAGGAAGTGAGGAAATAAGTACTTATGAAAACGGAAATGCTGTAGTTTACAATCCGTTATACAATATCTATGAAAAAGGAACTCCAACAGGATCGATATCTTACAAAAGTGGTAAAACGATAAGTAAATTTGATAATTTTGAACCGCGAGCGGCGTTGTCATATTCTTTTAACGATGACGCATCTGTTAAGGCAAGTTACAACAGAATGACACAATATATTCATATGTTGTCTAACACACAATCGCCATTGCCAATGAACATCTGGACACCAAGCGGGCCATTTGCAAAACCGCAACTTCTTGATCAATATGCATTAGGGTATTTTAGCAATTTTAAGGATCGTGATTATTCTTTTGAAGGAGAATTGTTTTATAAAAAAATCCAAAACCGTATTGATTATGTAGACGGCGCAGATATCTTGGCCAACAATAATATAGAACAAGTTATCCTGAGTGGTAAAGCCCGATCTTATGGTATGGAATTATTGTTTAGAAAAAATACAGGCCGATTTAATGGCTGGGTTTCTTATACTTTGTCGAGAGCTGAACAAAAAACTCCCGGAAGAACTGCTCAGGAGCCAGGCATTGCCAACGGAGAATGGTATTTATCAGGTTATGACAAATTGCATAACTTAAGTGTTGTAGGTACTTATCAATACAGTCCAAAATGGTCTTATAATGCTAATTTTTCGCTACAATCTGGTCAGCCGGTAACGTATGCAAACGGATATTATGAATTTGACGGATTTAATGTACCAAACTTTTCGCAAAGAAACGGCAATAGACTTCCTCTTTACCACCACTTAGATTTGGCTGCAACTTACACGCCAAAACCCGATAAAAAGAAAGGATGGCAAAGCTATTGGGTTTTTAGTATCTACAATATCTACAACAGAAAAAATGCCGCTTCTATAACATTTTCTACAAACGATGACACAGGAATAAACGAAACCAAAAAGCTATCTATTTATGGATTGGTTCCTGGTGTTTCTTATAATTTTAAATTTTAACAATATGAATAAAGCAACAAAAAATAATTTTAAAAGTAAATTACTGACCATATTTAGTCTTCTTTTTGTTCTATTGTTATCTTCTTGTGAGGAGGTTGTAAATCTTGATCTTGAAACAGGTGAAGCCAAAATAGTAATTGATGCCGAAATTCTTTGGAATAAAGATACTGACGGAAAAACACAAACTATAAAAATCAGCAAAATGGCTCCTTACTACAATACCAGTACTCCAAAAGTTTCTGGAGCGCAGGTAAGAGTGGTAAATAATGAGGGAACTACTTTTACTTTTGCAGAAACTGATCCGGGTTCTTATGTCTGTACTGATTTTGTACCTGTTCTTAATATGGAATACACTCTTTTTATTGAGGCTGAAGGAAAAAGTTTTACTGCCGTTGAAAAACTTATTTCTGTAACACCAATTAATAAAATAGAGCAAAGATATATGCCAGATGTGGATGGCGATGACTTATTGGTACTTTCTGTTTTTTATAACGATCCGGCTGATCAGGAAAATTTTTACCTGACTTATTTTACTACCGATTTTCTAAAAATTCCTTATTATCTAATTTCTAATGATAAATTTTCTAATGGAAATGAAATAAAAGATGAATTCTCAGACACTGATTTAAAACCAGGAAAAACTGTAAAAATCGTACATCGCGGCATTTCTAAAAACTTTTTTAATTATATGAATTTGATACTTGAAGCATCAAGCGCAAATCCGTTTGGGGGATCGCCGGCAAATATTAGAGGAAACATTGTCAATACTAATAATAGTAATGATTTTGCTCTTGGTTATTTCAGACTTTGTGAAGCCAATACCGTTTCTTATACTATGCAATAAATAAATTGTTTATATATAAAAGACAAAATCCCTTAAATTTTTTTATTTAAGGGATTTGTTTTTTAGCAAGACTTAAAGTTCATAAATTATTCCACTTCAAAAATAGCTTGTATTTCTACCGAAGAATTAACCGGAATTGATGAAGCTCCAAAAGTGGCTCTGGCATGTTTTCCTTTTTCTCCGAAGATTTCAACTGTTAGATTAGAAGCTATGTTCATTAAATCGGCGTGTTTGGTGTAATCGTCTTTTGTATTGAAAATTCCTGTCAGTTGCACACATCTTTTTACACGGTTTAAATCACCGTCGACAGCTTCATTTAAAACTGAAATTACGTTCAACATAGTTAATTGAGTCGCATCTTTAACTTGTTGTTCGTCAAGATTCACTCCTAATTTTCCAGGGTTTAAAATTTTTCCATCTTTCAAAGCAACCTGATTAATAAATATCAAATTTCCCGTACGAACATAAGGCTGATAATTTCCTGCCGGTTTTGGAACTTGTGGCAATACAATATTTTTTTCTTTTAAAAGATCATTTATTGAAGTGGGTTGTTTTTCTGCTATTTCTTTTTTCGAGAAAGTTCCTTTTAATGCCAATGCCACTTTCGCGAAGTTTTTTCCTTGCAATTCTGCCAAATAACGTTCATCTTTTGTTGGTCTTGCAACATCTTTCAAAGAAGCTAAACTAGTCGTTCCCAAAACCGAATTTCCCTGCGGAATCTTTTTATCTATTTTTTCGTTTCCTCTAATTCCGTTAGAAACCAAAACCATTCCGTGTACGGCCAGACTATTCCAAAAAGATTGTAAAGCCAATTCTTTTCCTGCGCCACTTCCTGCTGACATAAATACGGTTGCAGGCATTCCTTCCAAACCATGATTCAACCATAAATCAACCGTTTTTGAAAGAAACTCGCTCATCCCTGTACTGATATTTCCGAAATATACTGGAGAACCTAAAGCAATTCCGTCGTAACTTGTTAGTTCGTCAACTGTAGCAACCGGCACATCTTTAAGTTTTGCATTTGCAGATACTTTTACTTGTTTGATAACTGCCCTAACGTTTGGTTCACTTTCAATTCCTTTGGCTATTTCTTTTGCCAATTCGTAAGTGCCTCCATTATCAGAATGAATAAGCACTAACACTTTTGCTGTTTTACTTTGTGCTGAAGTTATCGTATTTGCCATTGCTAAAATCGCTATTAATAAAAATTGTAATCTTTTCATGTCTTTGTAAATTAAATCTATTTACAAAATTAGCAATGACGTTTTTATTAACTTTGCCAAAAAGTATATGCAAAACGCCAATTTAAAATGCGGATTATCTGAAAAAACTGAAGGTCATTATGTCGACAACATTGTGACAAATGCTTATGTCTGGTATGATAAAAATTGGAAACATGATGATTATGAGCACAAGCATCATCGTTCGCAGCTAACTTTTGTTGAAGAAGGTTATCAATATTTTCACATGGATGAAAAAGTATATCTCGTCCCGCAAAATCATGTGATCTGGATTCCTTCATCTAAAGAACACCGAATTACTTCAGAATCTAAAACCGTTAATCTGATGATTATACTTTTTAAATCGGTTCCTGAAAAAGAGTTTTATCAAAATGTACATGTATTTTCAGCGCCTTCTGTTTTAAAAGAAATGATTTTATATGCTTCTAAATGGGATAAGGAATTATTTGATAATGAAGAAAAAACTAATTTCCTAAATGCGCTTTTAACAAGTCTGCCTTCCTTTTGTCAGGAAAATAATTCTTTGCAAATTCCGGTTTCGGCAGACAGTCGTTTGATTCCTGTTTGTAACGAAATCAACAAAAACTATCAATACGCTTTTGATATTGATGAATTGGCAAAACTGGCTCAAATGTCGGTTCGAAGTTTACAGCGTATATTTAAACAGAACACCAATATTACGATTCAGAAATATTTACAGTTAATCCGGATTCTAAAAAGTATTGAATTGCTGGATACCAATCAATATACTTTGACCCAAATTGCTTTTATGGTTGGGTATAAAAGTCTATCGGCATTTAGTACTTCCTATTTTGCTGTGATTAAAGAGAAACCAAGGGTTAAGAAATGATTTCATTTATAAAATGTAATGCAAAAAATTATTCTCTATTTTATCCAGCCAGTCTTTTTTCGCCACTCCTCGATTTCCTGTTTTCTTTTTTCAAAATCTAATGGTGGCAATTGATTTTCATCTTTAATTCTTCTTCTCATGATCTCAATTTGTTCTTCCAAAGTATTGAAACCAATTTGTTTTCTTCTTTCGTTTACTTTGGTTAAATCATCAAAGAAATTGGGGCTCATCTCGCCGTTTACATCCCAATCAAACTGAGTTCCGTATAACTGAGGCTTATCTTCAAAAACAGTAATTCTATCCGAAAGATAAGCCAGATTTATTGGATCTGCTTTATTTTCGTTAACTGCTTTTTCTAATTCTTTGGCACATTTTCGCATAAAGTCTGGCTGTGCAATTGCATGCTGAATTATAATCCATGCGCTTTGGCTGGCTTCTTCTCCAACTTTATCTATTGACGGATAACCAATTTGATTTATTATAGCTTCTAATTGCTTTGCATTTTCATTATGCAATTTTTCCATTTCCACATTATATCCTGCTGAAAGCTGACCGTTTTGAATGAGTTTTTCTCTCAATTCAAAATCGGCATTTTTGAGTTCGATTATTTTTTCAGCTATTCTTTGATAATTCATTTTATCATTATTAAAATCTTCCAACGCGCTCTTTTAACAACTTAAAATACTTCTCTTTCATATCTTCAGACAAAAAGGAAATTTCAATCAATTCATTCCATTTTTCCACATTCTGAAACATTTTCTTTACTATTTCCTCAATAACTTTATCAGTTAATCCTAATCGGTCTTTTCCAAAATAATCAATTAGATCTGCCGATTTAAAATTGCTTTTTTTGCCTTTTAATTTTAGAGCCATTTCTTCCTGAGGATTTTTTATCGCAATAGAAGAGTTTAGAAAATCATAAGCAGGTGCTAAAGTTGTTTTTCCTGATTTTGTAATCAATGAAAAGTTTTTCAGATGCATATCTTCATTCCCTGTCACGAAACAAAATAATACTCTTTTAAAAAGTTCCGCTTTTTCAATGGAAGGAAATGTGCAGAAATCATCCAAAACCTTTATAATTTTCTCCATTGTAAAATTGTACTTGGTATCTCTGGAACTTCCTGTTAATTGTGCAAAATCTTCTGTGGCAAATTTTCTGCCTTTGCTGTAACGATCAAATCTTTTTATAAAATATGATTTTGAATCATCTTTAGAATAAACCAATCCATGAAGCGGCACTTCGATTCCGTAAAGTTTTGCCATACGCATAGTAAGATCTTCATTCTCTGGTAGCTCAGGAAAAATATCACTTTGAGGTTTGATAATGAAATTACCAAACTGATCTACGATTTCGAATTGTTCTTTTTTAATGGACAAAACAGCACTCAATTTAGGCTGAACACCTTGTATAGACAATTTACTGGCTCTATTAACCGCTTCTTGTCTCTGCTCTGATGCAGAAAAAGGAAGATTATGAAAAGAATTCAATTTAGGAGATAACATTCTTAAACCTTTACTACTGTATAATCCATCTCTACATAATTCATATGTTATTGGGCACCTATTCATAATCAACTTCTTTTACTGTTACCGCTCCCACTAAATCGCTTCCAGTTGCAATAAGTTGCGAAAAATAATCTTTCGTGTCTATTTTATTTATTTTTAAAAGTCCCTCCAGCATTATACCTTCTGGAAGTAATCCTTCAAAAAATGGTGGAAAATTTGAAAAAGAATATTTTTTATGAGCAACTGGCATTGTAAGCGAAACTGGTTCTGCTACATAATCATTATCATATTCAAATAGATAGCTGCCATTTTCTTCTTCTACAAGCTCGCCAGCTCTTACACCATGTACATAAACAATTGCTTTTCTCATCTCTTATTTTTTTAGTGGGCTAATAAATTGCACGTCAATATTCAAAACATTTAGAATCGCTTTTAGACTATCCCATCTCACAGATTCTTTATTTTTTTCAACATCAAATACAGTTGTTTTTCCTATACCTGCTAAATTTGCTAATTCAAGCTGTGTTAATCCTGCAGTTTTACGATGCTCTTTAATTAATTGTCCTAAATTAAAATCATTCATAATTACCGTTTTAACAGTAAATATATTGATTTTTTAAACACAAAAAATGAAATAGAGATATTTTTACCATTTTTTACCGCTATAACAGTAAAAATACACATTAAACAATCTTTTTTTATTCTTTTCAATCTGATTAACGAATATTTACTGCTACAACAGTAAAAAAGAAAAACCTTCAAAATCATTTCTGACTTTGAAGGTTTTTTCAACTCTATTTAAACTATTAACTTATTTATATTCTTTCTCTTTTTGAGCATACCAATCTTTCATCACGTAAAAAGCTTTCTTTTTTATTCCCTGATCCGAGATTAATCCTTTACGGTTGAAGAAATCCTGAATGTTTGGCAACTGTCTTCTTGGAGATCTAAAATCTACGAGAATCCAAGGCGAAACTCCTGCCAAACCTTCAATTCTATTAAACATTTGTGTATTCTGAATGTATAATTCTTCCTGATATTCTTCGTTCCAGCGTTCTTTTTTGTCGCCGTGAAGTCCTTGCAATGCTTCGCCTCCAAATTCACTAATAATAACGGGTTTATTGTACGGAATTACCCACTGCATATCTTTACATGATTCGTTTGTTCCTCTGTACCAGCCTAAATATTGATTGAAACTTACGATATCTACAAACTCATTCATATTATCATGAAGTGTATTTACATTGTTCGGACTTTTGGTCACTTCCATCGCCATGCTGATTAAACGAGTGTTATCCTGCGTACGAGCATATTTTGCCAATTTACTCAGGAAAATATCTCTTTCTTCACTATGTGGTGTTTCGTTTGCAATTGACCAAATCACGATACCACAACGGTTTTTATCTCTGTAAATCATATCGTGTAACTGTCGTTCTGCATTGGCATACGTATCCGGATTTGTCCATGAAATTGTCCAGTAAACCGGAACTTCAGACCAAATCATAATTCCCATTTTTTCGGCTTGTCTGACCATATTTTCGTTGTGCGGATAATGCGCCAGACGAACATAATTACAGCCTAATTCTTTTGCCCAATTCAGTAACGTAATAGCATCATCCTCTGACCAAGCTCTTCCCGATCTGAAAGGTGCTTCTTCGTGTATACTGATGCCGCGTAAAAAGACTTTTTTTCCGTTTAAAAGAATTTCTTTTCCTTTGGTTTCAATAGTTCTAAAACCAATTTGATCTACAATATTTTCATCAGCTTTAGAAATGGTTACCTCATATAATTTTGGTTTTTCAGGTGTCCATAAAACGGGATTGGCTTTGATTTCAAAATAGGCCATTCCTTTTGCATCTGTAGTAACGCTCTTTTTGATTTTCAATTCTGGAATTGAAACAGAAACCGACTCATTTGCTGTTTCACTATTCAGTTTTATCCAGCCGGAAATCTTTCCTTTTTCTTTTTTATCCAATTGAACTAAATAATCTTCGACATATGTATTTGGAACTTGAGCCAAAGTTACGTCTCTTGTAATGCCACCGTAATTCCACCAATCCATATTTACGGTTGGTACATTGTCTTTATGACGTTTGTTATCGACTTTTACAACTACGAAATTGTTTCCGTCTACCAATAAATCGGTTACATCAAAATTGAAAGGGGTGTAACCGCCCACATGTGTTCCAGCCAATTTTCCGTTTACATACACTTTTGCATCGTAATTGACTGCTCCGAAATGAAGAATCCCTTTGGTTTTAGTATCTTTTTTATAATTAAAGTCTTTCTGAAACCAAACAGTTCCTTCATAAAAAAACAATCTTTCGTCTTTGCTATTCCAATCTGACGGAATATCCATTGTGGCAGAAGTGGCGAAATTATATTCGGTTAAATCTGTGGTGTTCCATTTTTTGTTTTCGAAAAATCCGTTGTTTTTAAAAGGCATTAATCGGTAATCGTAATATCCATTTTCCAAAGGATCTACGATATAACTCCATTTTCCGTTTAAGGTAATATTGTTTCGGGCCGCAATATTGGAAACTAATGGAACTTCCTGCGCCATTGCTTTTCCCATCAATAGAAAAGTACAACACAGCATTACAATTTTTTTCATAGTTTTTATTTTTAATTATCTGATTTAATTCAGGAGCTGTATGAGGACACTGATTAAACGGATTCGTTATCACGAAGACGCGGATAAAAACGGATTTTTTTTCAACAAAATAAAATCTGTTTTTTTCTGCGCTTTTGCGAATGCAAATCTGTTTTATCCGCGTTCTATCTACGCAAACTAATTTATCTGCTGATCTGCTAAATCTGCGGGCGGAAATTTCTCTCGCAGATTTGGCAGATTAAGCAGATTTTATTTTTTAAACACATAGAAACATAGGTTTTCTTTGTGTGCAAAAGGCGTTTCACTTGCATAAATACACATAGCTGGATTTTACTAACAAAGTTTAGCTATGTGTTAGAAACTAGTTTCTTTTAGTATCCTTTTTTCAAGTCTAAAAAATCTATGTTTCTATGTGTTTAAACTTTTACATTTTATCAAAATAACGCGTCAATTCATAAGCATTATCATTAATCACTTTCATGTCTTTTAACAATGGCTGATACGGTTCGAAATTACTGTTCACAATTCCTTTATTTGAGTCTCTGTTCGAATAATCCGTACTTAAATCGAGCGGATCGTTATCCATATATTTGAACCAATGCCAGCCTACAGAATTTTTGTTTTTCAGCAATTCCAAAGTGAAATTCTGATAGAAAAGCCCTCGTTCTTTCTGTGTTCGAACCAGCCATCCAGCACCTGTATTATTGGGCAAACCTGAATCTTCTCCTTTGGTGTACCATTCTGTAATTAAAAACGGTTTTCCTGACCACTCGCCCCAATTGTTCATTAAATCCTGACTTGGTTCCCATTTTCTGTAATGATTGATGGAAATAATATCCATGTACTTTCCTGCCACTTTAAAAATCTCCGGATTGGTCAATTCCTGCTCTTTATCCTGATTGAAACGGCATCCTAAATACATGTGGTTGGGATCTGCTTTTCGAAGTGCTTCCGTTACCTTTTTCATGTAGGTTTCAAAATAAAAAGCGGTAAAAGCCATTCGGTCTTCCTGAGTAATATCCGAAGCGGAAGCATTAAAACCTTTTCTTTTATCTAACCATTCTTTTGCAGCAAGATATCCTTGTTCATCTTTGGCCAATAAAGTTAAATGTTTATCTAATGCGTCGTTATACCAAGGAAGTTCATTATCAGTAAAATAACCCATCAAATACTTATCATTTTTGTACTGCGCAACCTCTTTTACCGATTTTTCGATGTAAGCGTCAAATTCTTTATCAAAAACCATTACCAGATCAAAACGGTAATTCTGCCAGCTGGCTTCTTTGTATTTTCCGCCGTATTTCTTGATGTGATCGGAATGATACATTCCCATTGGCGAAATAATCACGGTATAAACCAACGGATTTTCAGCATTTCGAACTAAATCAACATTTGACCACGCTCCGACGCCGTTGAATCCGTTATCGCGAAGTAGTTTTGATTCCTGTTTTACCCAGTTTTCTTTGCTTCCGTATTTTTTATCAAAAGCTTTCTGCTGATTTACCGAACGTCCTGCATTGAAAACTGCAATTCCTTTATAGATATACGGATAACCTTCCGGATCAATAATCCACCATCTGTTGTCTATTTTTTCGGTTCTGAAAAATCCTGTTGCTTCTTTCTGCCAAACTTTCGATCCGCCGTAAATTGAAGTCGGTTCTTGCTTTTTTATTTTAAATCCAGGCAGTTTATCAATGGTTTTAGCATCATAAGCCACCCATTTTGGATCTAAAGCATTTTGTCTGGCTTCAACTTTTTGATAGGTAATTTTATTCTGAGCATTCAACGATATGACACTTGTAAAACAGAACAATACGCAAATGGAATGTTTCTTTAAATTCATTTTTTAATTATTTTTTTGAGAGGAAATAGCAGCTCTAATTTTTAACACATAGTCCCAATAGCTATCGGGATAGATTTACTTTGAGCATAAAAGGCGTTTCACTTGCATAAATGCACATAGCTAGATTTTATCTGCTGATCTGCGAGCTGATATTTCTCTCGCAGATCAGCAGATTTTATTTTTAAACACATAGAAACATAGCTCTACTTTGAGCATAAAAGACGTTTCACTTTCATAAATACACATAGCTGGATTTTACTAACAAAGTTCAGCTATGTGTTAGAAACTAGTTTCTTTCTATACCCTTTCCAAGTCTAAAAAATCTATGTCTCTATGTGTTTAAAAAAAATTATTTAGATAAATAAATGTGGTCAAAATCGAAAGTATAGTTGTTTAAAGCTCTTACATCTTCCGGATCAACGCTTCTTAATACTAAGATATCTTTGATCTTGGTTAAGTCTAATGCCGGATTTTGCTTTTTGTATTCTGCAATTGGAATTTGAACCATGTTCCAGCTTCCGTCTCTTTTCAGTCCGTACAAATTGCTTGTTGCATCAAATTCAACATAACCAGTATTAGTCGCATCTTTCATTCTAAATCTGATTTTTCCAGTACTTGTAGTTCTTACTGCCATATTGATATAAGTGTAAGATGAAATATCTGTGAAATTGACAAACTGCAGAATTGCCATTGCCCATTTTGCTTCTGCTGCAGGCGGAGTTGCCGGAAGAGAAAAGTTTCTGTAAGCGCCTTCATATCCATCTGTTGCTACTTCTTTAATTACAAACTGATTGCTTGAAACCCAATTTAAAACGGGAGCCGTTTTGGTAAAATCAGGATTTTCAGAATAGATTTTAAGAGCATCGGCCGGGATAACAATTGGCGGCGTAGGTGGTGCTTCTACCTCAACTGTGAACGTTTTCTTTTGAATGGTGTTATCTACAAAAGTGATTTCTAAAGTAGTTGTAAAAGTTCCTGATTTGGTATATTTTACTTCAACATTTGGTTCAATTGAAGCTCCCGGAGAACCACCCTGAAAAGTCCATTTTATGGCACGCACTTTTGTTGACGAATCGGTATAAGTTACTGTTTCCCCTCCTTGGATAGCTGTATTTGTTGAAGTCGCATTTAATTCTCCTTTTTTATAAAGATATACTTCGCGTACATCGTCTTCGCAGGAAAGCAAACCTACAAAAAGCACTAAAAGGAAATATTTTAATCTCGGTATATGGTTTAGTTTTATGGTCATGATTTTAATTTTTTTGGTTATTTTTTTATAGAAAATAGAACATCGATTATAGAGAAAAGACTTTTTTATTTTGAAGAATATAGAGAATAGAACATAGAAAAAAGACTTCCTTAAAAATCTCATTTGTGATATCTCTAGTTTCTATTTCCATATTGTATTTTCTTTGTTCTATATTCTATTCTCTATATTCTAAAATCCTATTTCAATCCTTCTAAAAATCCTTGGTAAGCTGGTTTTTTATTATAGTCAGCATCTAAAAGCAATGGATATTCTTTATAGTGCCAAAAAGTTGTCAGCCAAGTATATTTATCGGTTACGCCCCAAGTTGTAATGGCAAATTTCTGGGTTTGAGGCAGTTCTTCGTACATAGTCGTGATGTACTTGTAGGTTTCTGACTGTTTTTGAGCTTCTGCATCATTAAAAACATAGGAATCAGATTTGCTTGTATTGACTTTGATATCCAATTCTGAAATATGAATTAATAATCCAGTTGAAGCCATATCCGTAAAACCAGTTTTCATAGTTTGTCTATTGGTATCTGTGGCATAGTGAAATTGATCTCCAATACCATCAATCGGAACTCCGTTGGCTTTGAATCTGGTTACCATTTTTTTGATTGAAGCTCTTTTTCCTGCATCCAGTACTACGCTGTAATCATTGTAAAATAATTTCGCATCGGGATCGGCTGCTTTGGCATATCGAAAACATCTTCCGTAAAATCCGATTGGATCTTTAAATAATGAGTTTATCACAGTTTCGTTTCTCATTGCGCCGCCGTCAGCAAAAACTTCGTTGACAACGTCCCAGCTTTTTACTCTTCCTTTGTAACGTCCAACTACATCTGTAATGTAAACTTTTACTTTTGACTCGAAGGCAATAGAATCGTATTTGGCATTTTTAAACCATTCTGGAAATGAGTCGTACCAAACCAAAGTATGGCCGTGAACTTCCATATTATTGTCTTTGGCAAAACCCACTAAATAATCGGCTGCAGTATAATTGTAAGCCGTTGAAGAAGACCAAATAGTGGCCATTTTCATTTCAAATTCTGCCGAAATCTGACTGTAATGTTTTAACACAGCACTTTTGTAATTGGCTTCTCCCTGCAGATCTCTCATTTTGACTGCGGCTCCAATTTTAAACTTTGCTTTTTCTTTTAAGGTTTGCGTAATAGGATTTGGATTTCCTGTATCGCCTTCATCTGCATTAATAAAAACTACTTTTTCGTCGTTGCTGCAGGATGCAAACAACAAAACGGTTAGTATACCAAGAATATATTTTTTATTTATCATTTTGTGTCTTTTTAAATCCGGAAGTCAGATTAGGATTATTCCAACTTCCGGATGGGTTATTACTAACTTTTAACCTTAACTTTTTTGGGTGTGATTTTTTAAACACATAGAGACATAGTTTTTGAGAAACTTAAAAAAAGGCGTTTCACTTATTTAAATTCACATAGTAATCTGTGTGTGTGAAACTAGTTTTTTTATTTTAATCTATGTTTCTATGTGTTTAAATCAAATTAATTGTAACCAACATTAAATCCTGCTGGTTTTCCCATTAAATCGATTTGACTCTGCGGAATTGGCATGTTTACCATTGCTGGAGTCATTTTCAATTGTACTTCTCCGGAAATAGTTCCAGACGGACTTGAACGGAAATATAAATTTTGTCTTTCTACCAAAAGTCCAAGTCTTTTCAGCAGAAACCATCTGTTATTTTCGAATGCTAATTCTCTTGCTGATTCGTCTAAATAGTTATTTAATGTCCAAGCTGTCAAATCAAAAGTGGTTACAGTGCTTTCTGGATTTCCAGTGTATCCTCTTCTTCTCACTTTGTTTAAATAAGCCAAAGCTTTAGTATCATTACCTAAATTATGATACGCTTCAGAAGCCAATAAATAAGTTTCAGCCAGTCTGTAATACATATAATCTTTGTAACTATTAGAAGTCATTGGCAGTTTTTCTGAATCGTGATATTTCTTTAAACTCCAATGCCAGGCTCTGTAGTTTCCATTTGGCGCTGCAATGGCTGGATTGGTAATTGGCTGCCCAAATTTTGGATTACTTGGAACGTTGATTTTATAATCTTGATAATTATCTGAATAATAATACGTTTTAAATCTCAAGTCATTTGTCTGATCGTATAATGATTTCAAGTAATTATTTGGATAAAACCAACCTAAAGCCTGACCTCCATAAGCCACATCCTGAACCAATTCGCTTGTATTCAATTCGTAAGTTCTGTGAGTGAAAACACTGCTTAACCATGAACCTCCGCCACCTGCTAATTCATCACTTGGCCCTAATAAAAAGTCTTTTTGATAGGTAAACAGTGATTCTTTATGATTCCCGTTTTGTCCCCAAACATCAATAAGGTTTACCAAACCATGAGTTCCATCATTAATAATGGCATCAAATTGTGCCACCGCTTCTGTCCAGTCTTGCTGCCATAAAGCGCTTTTACCGCGAATGTGTCTGGCAACACCTTGTCCATAACGTCCCGGATCTACTTTAAAAGGCAGATTGGCAATTGCATAATCCAAATCTCCATCAATTAATTTGTAAACATCTGCGTCACTGGCTACTTTATATTCAACTGGATCGTTGATGTTTTGAGGTGTTGTCGGAATTGTATCGATTAGAATGCCGCCATACATTTGTTTTAAATCCAAATACAATTCGCCTCTAATCACTCTTGCCTGTGCTACTAATCTTTTCTTAGCCGCTTCATCCATTTTTATAGATCTTGCCGAGGTAATAATAGCCGAACACCTGTCAATAATTTTATATCCCTGAATCCATTTTGAACCTGTAAACGACTGTGGGTTATGACCAGTTCCGTAAGGTGTATTCCAGGTTCTGTGCAAACCTAAATCAGTTGCCACCATAAAGAATACATTGGCCCATAAATCGCTGTTGTCTCCAGATGGCAGATTGTAAAAACGCATCTGGTTGTAAAGTGCATTAACTCCAACTTCTAAACCGGCCGGAGAATTGTAGATATAATCTACAGAAACTTGATCTTTTACTGTTTCCTCCAGAAAATCTTCGCACGAAGTAAGTCCTAAAGAAAGTCCGAAAATCAAAACAAATAGAAAATTTATATTTTTCATTATCTTGTTATTTTTTATTTATTGAAATGTCTTAAACCTTATGATTAGAAACCTACCTGCAATCCGATAACACAAGTAACAGGTTCTGGATAATCGTATATTTCTTTTTCTGGACTGTACGATTGGTAATCGGTAAGCGTAACCAAATTACTTCCTGTTACGTAAAGTCTCATATTGCTTAATCCTAATGGTTTTAGTGTGCTTTCTGGGAATTTAAATCCAACAGAAACGTTTTGTAAACGTATGTATGAGGCATCTTGCAATCCTAAAGTATTGATGTACGGAGGATCATTTCCGTCTCTTGGTCTCGGCCAGTTTCCTCCTGGATTTTCTGGTGTCCAATAATCTTGTTTGATACCATTTTTAACTCCTCTTAAAGAACCTCCACGAACATAATCATACAAGAATAAGTTATCTCTTGTAACGCCCTGAACTGTATAAATATCTGCTGAGAAATCAAATTGTTTGTATTCTAAAGCAACAGAGAAAGTTCCAAACCAATCCGGCATTTTAGACGTAATTACTCTATCTTGATCTGGATTTGGATTGGCTCCATTTGACGGATCTGCATCCCACAATTTTATATCTCCAGGATATAAAGTAGTTCCTGTTACCAGCGGAATATTTTCTCCTTCCTGATAAATTCCAACTGCTTTATATCTGTAATAAACATCAATCGGTTTTCCAATGAACCATAAGTTTCCAACAGCGTCATCTTCTCTTCCGTCTCCGTCTGCATCTTTTCCGTAGATACTCACAATGCTGTTTTTGTTTTTAGTAAAAGTGGCTCCAAGATTCAGTCTGAAATCTTTTGTTTTAATTACATCACCATTCAAAGTCACTTCCAAACCTTTATTATTTACTTTTCCAATATTAGAAAGTTTGGTCGTGTAACCTGTATTCGCGTTAAGCGTTTCATAAATCAATAAATCTGAAGTATCGGTATTATAAACCTCAACTGTTCCATTCAATCTGTTTTTGAACAAACCAAAATCGGCAGCCAAGTTTAATTGTGTAGAAGTTTCCCATCTTAAATCCGGATTGGATAATTGCGAACCTGGTACATAACCCGAAACTTTTACACCATTGATAATGTAATCTCTTTGTGTCGCTGTTGCCATACTTTGATACGGATCTTTCGGCTGGTTTCCTACTTTACCGTAACTTGCTCTTAATTTCAGGTTGCTGATAACCGGAACGTGCTCTCTCATGAATTCCTCATTCGAAACATTCCATGCTGCGTTGACAGCTGGAAAGAATCCCCATTTATTATTGGCTCCAAAAACGGAAGATCCGTCAGCTCTTCCTGAAACTGTAAAATAATATTTGCTGTCGAAATCGTACTCTAATTTTCCTGCGAAAGAAATTAACGATCTTTCGTTTCCTCCAATTTCAGGTGTATTTAAGAAAGCACTTTCTAAACCATAAATCCCAAGAATATCACTCGGAATTCTACTTGCTGAGTTTCTAAAATCATTGTATTCTGATGAAGTAATCTCATAGACTCCAGTTACGTTAAAATGATTTTTTTCTGCTACATTTAAGTTATAATGCAAAATATTACTCAATTGATACTCTACGTTATCTTGAAATCTAATATAACCGCTTCCTTGTCCAGAGTTCGCAATTCCTGAAAGTGATTTTGAAGAATTGAAAGACATCGCTTTGTAGTTCCAAGATCTTCGGCTGGCATTCAATTTATAAGTAAAACCTTTTGCAAGATTAATATCCAGAAATATATTCATGATATCATTACGATTCAATTCGTTTGTATTGGTTTCGTAAACATCAATCAACGGATTTGGTGTTTCCTGAATTCCTCCCGGCAGATAACGGAAAGAACCATCTTCATTATAAACCTGTCCTAATGGCGATGTATTAATAGCATTATTCAAAATGTTCCCTACATTCGGGCGGTTCGATTCTGAATACTGAAGTGAAACATTCATTCCTACTTTCAGCCAATCTGTAATTCTCTGGTCGACATTTACTCGCATCGCTACCTTATCGTAATCCGAATTAGCAATTACTCCAGAAGTATTGATGTAGTTGATACTCGAAAAAATACTGGTTTTCTCAGTTCCAGATGAAATACTAACACTGTGGTTATTGGTTACACCCGTTCTTAAAACCAGTTTTTCCCAATCGATATATTTTCCGGATTGAACAGATTCCAATTCTAAAGGAGTGAAAACCTGATCGTCTGGTCTGTAAACTCCACCATTGCTTGTTCTGTAGGCTTCTCTTTTTAGCTGTGCAAATTCTTCTCCGCTATAAACATCGAAATTTCTGTTGATGGTTTGAACTCCCGAAAAACCATTGTAAGAGATTTTTGCTTTTCCTGTTTTTCCTCTTTTAGTCGTAATTAAGATTACACCATTTGAAGCTCTTGCTCCATAAATAGATTGAGCAGCAGCATCTTTTAAGATTTCTAGAGAAGCAATATCGTTGGCATTAATATCATTAATGTTTCCAATTACGATTCCGTCTGCAATAACGATTGGTTCGTTGCTTCCATTAATCGATTTTTTTCCTCTGATTTGGATGGAAGAAGAACTTCCCGGTCCGCCATCATTTAAACTTACTTGTACTCCGGCTGCTTTACCACGAAGCATTTCCCCAACATCTGAAGTTGCTACTTTGGTCATGTCGCCCGGTTTTACCGAAGCTACAGAACTGATGACATCGCTTTTCTTTTTGGTGCCATAACCTACAACGATGATTTCGTCTAAGGCTTGAGAACTTGGTTTTAAAACTACTTTTAGGTTTTTCTTGTTTTCGGTTTCCACCGAAACCTCATCCATTCCGATGAAAGAAAATACAAGCGTACTTTTTGGGGCAGTACTGATGGTGAAGTTACCGTCGAAATCGGTTTGGGTTCCTTTTGTACTTCCTTTAACGTGAACGTTTACACCCGGAAGAGGCAATCCTGCATTATCGACTACTTTTCCCGTAATCGGACTTTCTTGTGCACTCGCTGTGGTTGAGAGAATACACATAAACAGTAATAAAACTAGCTTAAGATATTTTCCTTCACGGCAAAACATCTTGACATGTTTGTTTTGTTTCATAATTTTTATTGGTTAGTTAGATAGAAATCAGTCATGATTTATGTTGCAAATGTGACTAATAAATGATGGTCTTAGGGGAGTAAAACATTCGCATTTGGGGGCGTGAATGTGTTTATTTGTATTTTAAAGCCTTTAAAAAGCATTATTCGTAATATAAACCTTAAAAAATTGTGAGGTGTTAATTTTAAATTTAAAATCATTTTAAGTACAAAATTCTAAATGCAAAACTTTTAAATAGGCTGAAAGCCTAAAAGCAAAAAAAGTAGTGCAAAGCACTACTAAAAAATACACCCCTACAAAATTACCCTGAAAGGGTTTTAATATGAATAAAGAATAAAGAGAACTATTAAATTGCTGTCGCCCTTACAGGGCTAGATTATGAATTGCTCTTTTTACTTATGATGCGATGCATCATGCTATTGCTTTTTGCTCTTTCAGAGCAGATTTATAACTTAAAATTACTTTACTTATAAAATCTCTTACTAATAGAAAATATAAAGTCTGTAAAGTTAAATATTAAAACTTTGCTCCCGATATTGCGTAAACCTTCGCTCCCGATAGTTATCGGGATTGCGGTTAAACTTTACTCTGAGTTCCTTTATACTCACTAGGAGACAAATTAAAAAATTTCTTAAACTCTTTACTAAAGTGTTTTCGATCATTAAAACCAACCATATAAGTAACTTCAGAAACCGAATAACTTGTATTAGCTAAAAGACTCGCCGCTTTCTTTAAACGCATATTTTTAATAAGGCCAGCCACAGACTGATTCGTCAACGTTTGCACTTTTTTATACAGTACCGTTCGGCTCATTCCAATTTCGTTGACCAGATCATTTACATCAAAATCAGTATTATCGAGATTGGCTTCAATAATCTGAATTAGTTTTTTTAGAAACTGTCCTTCGGGTGTATTTAGATTTTCCTGTTCCGTATCTTCAATAAATCCGTCGCCATATTTCTGACGCATGATTTCTTTTGCTGATAATAAATTCGCGATCGTCAGTTTTAATTCTTCAATACTGAAAGGTTTCGAAATATAAGCATCTGCACCAGTTGAAAGCCCTTCGATTCTGTTTAAAGTTGACGATTTTGCTGTCAATAAAATAACGGGAATATGATTGGTATTTTGACTTGTTTTTAAAATCGTACACAATTCAAATCCATCCATTTCGGGCATCATCACATCGGTTACAATCAAATCCGGAATTTCTTTTTCCATATATTCCAGCGCCTGGATTCCATTTATGAATTTCAGCACTTTATAATCGGTGTACAAAATATCGTAGACAAAAGAGAGTACTTCTTCATTATCTTCAATTACTAAGACGGTCTTTTTAGAAGTGTTTTCTGTATCCTCAACATATTCTGGTTCATAAAGATCAATTTCAGTTTTAACATCTGAAATCGGATTTGCATTTTCTTCAATCTTAACCGAATTTTCAACAATCTGCGATTTCTTAAAATGCTCTTTTCCTTTCTTTAAAGTAATTGTAAAAATGGTGTTGAAATTAGCGTCGGCTTCAGTCTGTACTTTTATTTCGCCATGATGTAATTCAACAATACTTTTACTTAGCGCCAAACCAATTCCGCTTCCTAAATTGGCGCTTCCGCGTTCGTCCAGCTGGAAAAAGTTCTTAAATATTTTCTTTTTCCTGTTTTCGGGAATCCCAATTCCGTTGTCTTTCACTTTAATTTCAATCGAATCAGAATCTTCTTTTTGCTCGACGGCCAAAGTAATTCTGCCATTCTTACCCGTAAATTTAAAAGCATTCGAAAGCAAGTTGTAGATTACTTTCTCCATTTGGTTTTTATCGAAATAAATCAAAGCTGTATTGATATTCAGTACAAACTTATAATCGATTTTTTTCTCGACCGCAATACCGCGAAACGATTCGTAAATATCAAAACAAAACGAAACAATATCCTGCTGTTCGCAATAGATTTTCATACTTCCTTTTTCGGCTTTTCTAAAATCCATTAATTCGTTAACCAATTTCAATAAGCGATCCGAATTGTTTTTGATGATTTTCAGCTTATGTTCCAGATTCGAATTCTTTTCGGCTCCATTTAATAATTCTTCAACCGGTCCGCTTATCAAGGTCAAAGGCGTTCTAATTTCGTGCGAAACATTCGTGAAGAAATCCAGTTTCATTTTATATAATTCTTCCTGTCTTTCTTTTTCAACCTGTTCCAGATAATACGCTTGTTTTAATAATTCACGGTTTCTTAAAAAACGGAACAATAAAACTCCGGCTCCTGCTAATAAAGCAATATAAATTAAGTATGCCCACCACGTTTTCCACCAGGGTGGTAACATGATAATTTTTAAAGTTTTAACAGATGGATTCCACTCTCCGCCTCCACTTGAAGTTTTGATTTTTAAGGTATAAGTTCCCGAATTCAGGTTCGTCAAATTGATATAATGTTGTGAACCTATTACATGCCATTCGTCTTTATTAAACGAACTTTCCAGTTTATACGCATATTCACTTTTTTCGGGCGAAATAAAATTCATGGCACTAAATTCTATTCCGATATAACCCTGATCATGTTTTAAAGTAATTTCAGAAGTTTCGCTAATGCGTTTTTCCAACGAAACCTCTTTATTTCCTGGTCTTATTTCTTCGTTATTTACGATTAATTTGGTTAGGACAATTGGCGCTTTATCTTCGGTTTTAATTAATTTCGAAGGATTAAAAAGCACTAATCCGTTCGAACAGCCAAAAGCAAGTTCTTTAGCATTCAGCTGTATACTGCAATTATTAGAAAACTGCTTTACTTTCAATCCATCTTTGGATGAATAAGAAGTAATTTCAAAATCGGAAATTCTAAAAGTCGGACTTAACTTTTTGGTTTTTAACTTATAAAGCAAATTATTATCGCTAATCCAGATATTTCCTTCTGAATCTTCCGAAATACTTTTAATGGTTTCATCTGTAAAACCCATTGAGCGATTGATTTCGAAGAATCTTCCTTTCTTTTCGTCAAATAAATTCACTCCGCCACTTTCGGCACCAATCCAAAATCGGTTTTTAGAATCGGTAAACATGACAGTAAGACTGTTGTTGGACAAACCACTTTTTGGGCCAGCTTTAAAAACTCTAGTAATGTGTTTTAGCTTTTTATCAAAATAATTCAATCCATATTGTGTGGCAATCCAAAGTCCGTCTTTTCTGTTTACCAAATCGGTAATAAAATTATCGCTAAGCGAATTATAACTTCCATCAGCCATATAAATTTCGACCGTTCCGTCGGGCATTACTTTTTTCAGTCCGTTTCCGTTGGTTCCAACCCAAAGATCTTCATTATCCATCAACAAAGAAGTAATCGGACGTTCTCTTTCTTTGGAATCCTTTCGCGAAAGCGAGATAAACTGAAACGTTTTACTGCTTTTATTGAATTTGAATAATCCATTGAAAGTCCCGCAAAACAGATTTTGCTCGTTCTGATTGACCAAAGCGGTAATCATATTCACGCTTTTGTCAAAATCATAACCTTCAATCTGATAGATGGTATTTCGGTTATTTCTAAAATCAAGATAATTTAAGCCTCCGCCATTCGTTCCAACCCAAAGTGCGCCGTCATTTTCTCGTGCAACAGCATTTACGAAAGCGGTATTTAATCCGAAATTTGGCTTAACTACTTCTCTGACATTGGTAAAATTGGCATTTGTTTTCTGAAAAAGATTGACTCCTCCTCCATTCGTCCCAATCCAAATATCATTGTGACGATCTTTTAAAAAACATTTTACATCATCGTCAGAAAGGCTGTAACTTTCTAAAGGATTGTGTCCGTATTTGGTAAACTGATTTCTGTCTTTTTTGTAAACACACAGACCGTTTTTTGTAGCAAACCAAAGCGTATTATTGTCCACAGCGACAATATCATTTACCCAGTTTGAAGATAAACTATTTCTATTATTTGTATTCAGAAGATAATTTTTGACAACATTTTTATCGACATCAAAATGAAAAACGCCATTGGCTTCGGTGGCAAACCATAAATCGCCATTTTTTTCTTTGATTACTTTCCAGATTTTAGATTTAAGCAAAGCTTCATTTTCTGCCAAAGCTTTTGGAAGTGTTTTTTTCGAACCGTTTTTAGGATCAAAACATTCTAATCCTTTAGAAGTTCCTACCAAAATGCCATAATTACGATCATAAAACAAAGACAAAACCCTGCTTTTTCTGAATGGCGAATTATGATCGTTTGAGATTTCTTCCAGCAAATATTTCTGTCTGTTCAGTCGTTTAATTCCGCCAAAAGTTCCAATCCAGATTCGGTTTTCATCGTCCTGAATTATAGATGAAATATAGTTTCTTCCGCCTTTTATTTTCTGAACATCAACCCGTACAAAACTTCTTTCGTTTTTATTAAAAAGATTCAGTCCGTTATTGGTTCCAATCCAAAGTTCTTTTTGATTGTCCTCCAGAATGACATTCACATGATTGTTACTGATGCTGTTTAGTATGTCTTTGTTGTAAACATATCGCAGGAAATCATATCCGTCATAACTAATTAAACCGTTCGCCGTTCCGATCCAGATAAAACCTTTTTTGGTCTGATGAATACTCGAAATCATACTCTGCGAAAAACTGGTATCATAGTTAATATGATCAAAGTACAAATCGGAACTTTGAGCAAATGAACTCACAACCATTGCAAAAAATAGAATAAAACTTAAAATGTAGTTTTTGATGCTTTTCATAAACAAAATAGAATAAACGTCCGAGTAATTTAATTGCAATAAACCTATGAAAAAAATCAATCGAATGCAGTGCAAAATAGCGCAATTGCAAAAAATAAAGGAGGGAGTTTTTTCTTTTTAAGGGGTGTAGATGTACTTAATTTAGTTTTCGTTTATATTTGTTTGAATTACATTAACTATAAGCAAGAATATTTATGCAACAACATAGACACTTCTGAAAGTTAATATCTAGTATTAAAAAATAGATTATGAAAATTATTTATAGAAACTCATTTAATAGGTCAATCTCAGAAATTGAAAACTTAAAAATGAATGATTCTGAAAAAGTATTTCTTGTTAATAATATTACTAAGAAAATTGAAACCAATTATCCGAGTGGAAGCTTTCATGTAACCTATTATAAAGATAACAACGAAAAGAATATTTTAGAAAAATTATCAAAAGAATACCCTAATGCTGACGTTTTTAAAATTAGAACTAGAAAAGTTACAGGCAATCATACTTTCGAAATTGAAGATTATATTGAAAATGGAGTTTTAGAGCTCAAAAACAATTTATTAAGGGATAAACGAGGAAGAATAGTCGCTTATAATCAAATTGACATTAGCAATAATCAACCTTCACACGAAGGATCTTTTAAATGTTTTTACAGCAAAACTATTTATAATAATTATTGTGTTCCTAACTTAGAATTTGATTCTTTCCGAGATAAAGATTTTGAAGTATTCAGTGCATCGTATGACAAGAGCGGTAATTTAATCGAAATACTACTTAATTCACAAAGTACGTATGATAAAGAATATTTTTTTCCTAATCAACCTTCTCCTTATGACCTTGAGACATGCAGGAGAATTTGTGATCTAACTAAAGAACAGATGAATTATTTTCTTACAGACGAATTGTTACCAATTCCTAATTTTACTATTAAAAATATATAAACTGATTCGTTAAAAACATTTCTACTTTCCAAAGCTAAACATGCAACAATTAGAAGATATAATACAATATGTTTCCACTAAAAACAAAAGAAACCTCTTTACCTTTTTGACAGGAGCCGGACTTTCTTCAGAAAGCGGAATTCCAACTTACAGAGGTGTTGATGGCATTTGGGTTAAAGGAACACAATTTCATAAACCGGAAGAATTCGGAACTTTTAAATACTTTAAAGAACATCCGGAAGAAGTTTGGCAATATTCGTTGTTTAGAAAGAAAATGTTTCAAAATGCCAAACCAAATGAAAGTCATTACGAGTTGGTTGAAATTGAAAACATCCTAAAAGACCGATTTCATCTTATTACGCAAAACATTGATAATTTACACCGGCAAAGCGGAACTGAAAGAATTTTCGAAATCCATGGCAACAATAGAGAAATAAAATGTTCAAATGGCTGTAAAGAAATCGTAAATCTGCCCGAAGAAATAAAAGGAAAAGAAATTGACGAAGATCTGACTCAAAGAGAAATAGAACTTTTAAAATGTCAAAGTTGCGGAAGCTGGATGAGACCTAATATTTTATGGTTTGATGAATATTACGATGAGAAAACCAATAAAAAATTCAGTTCGTTGAAAATTGCCAAAAATTCTGGAATACTATTTATTCTGGGAACTTCCGGCGCAACAAATCTCCCGATTGCAATTGCAGAAACCACTTTAAAATATGGCGGAACTATTGTTGACATCAATATAGAAGACAATCAGTTTACCGCTTTGATAAAGGATAAAAAGAATAAAATTATTATTCGTAAAACCTCAACCGAAGCTTTAAAAATAATTAAAGAAATGATTAAAAATATACAACGGACTTAAAAAACATGTGCAAATTTTACCTTTTCATAGTACTATCTTTTCTATTGATATCTTGCGATAAGAGAAGTGATATTACCCAAAAGTTATTAGATTCTGTATGTGAGATACATATACAAAACAGAGCAAATCATCGATTTGGAGGAATTAAAGAATATAGAATTACCGATAAAAAAGAAATAGCTTCTCTATGCAATGAATTATTATCATTAAAGCAAGAAAATAATTTACCTACAAAACCATTCGAAGGAACTATTCTTATCGAATTTGTTAGAAAAGATCATGATGGTACAAAAGAATATATTAATTTCCTCTCCACCGGAATTATTCTTAAACCTAATAATGACTATTATATAGATTTTTTAGTAGGCAAATATGTTTCAGATCATTTTTTAGCAAGAATTTTAAAGTATTTGCAAATAGATGCAACTAAAGTTTCTGCATTAAATAACTATCGAAAATCTCAGGAAAAGTCAGCCAAGAATTAGAAATAAAGAAGCCGTTTCACTACAAAACGACTTCTTTATTTTCTATCAATCCTAAAATTTTCCCATAAGCAATCGCCGCTTTATGAACCTGAACCGTCCAGTCTTCGGCAGCATTGTCATCAGCACCGTCTGAAATGTATTTTAAACTCAAAAACGGAATATTTTCTTTCATGGCAATCATGGCTAAAGCATAGGCTTCCATATCGACCACATTGTAAGCGTCAGATTTATGTTCCATTTCGAAGTTATCTCCTGTTCCGCAAATGCCTTCAGGCAAACCATCCATTTTTAAACCGTATTCCAAAACTGGATGCAGACCAGATAGCGGCGTTTCGTATAATGCAAAACCCAAACCGCGAACATCCATATCTCTTTGCACAAATTGAGTACAACAAATTACTTCGCCTTTTTGAAAACTGCTACTCCCAGCAGATCCCAGATTTATAATTACTGCAGGTTTTTTCTTTTGTATAGCTTTAGTCAATTCATAAGCCGCATTTACTTTACCAATTCCAGTAATTAAAACGTTATGTCCTTTAAAAACTTCAGCTGCTTCAGATTCAAGAGCAAATGAGAATAATATATCTTGGACAGCAAAAGATTCTGTCTGGTTAATTTGTATCATGCGTAATTTAATTTTCGGTTTACAAAAATACGTTTTAAAATTTACGCAGTTCTAACCTAAATTTAAAATCTAAAAAACACGTTAAATTCTGGTTTGAATGCGGGATTTTGTTTTTTAAAAAATACTTTTGTTAGAAACAGTTAAAAAGAATTTCCATCTCTAGAAACAAGAAAGAAAAACTGCATGGATAGCGAAAAATTTATTTTCTGCCTCGAAGGCGTGAAAGATATAGACGATCTTACCCCAACGCATGTGGTAAAATGTCTCGAAGAATTGGCTATTGACCAAGGCATTTCGAGCATTCATAAAACTTGCGATACCATTGAAGGTTTAGAAGAAAGTTTGAATATTTTATTGTATGAAGATCATAATTTTAAAGATTATGAAATCATTTATCTTGCCATGCCGGGACAGGAAAACAACATTTGTCTTCATGATTATTATTACAGCATAGAAGAAATCGCCGAACTTTTTGAAGGAAAAATGAAGGGCAAAATCATCCACTTTGCCAATCTTAAAGTTTTGGATTTAAATGAAGAAGAGTCGCAATATTTTCTAGATATAACAGGAGCAAGAGCCATTTCCGGTTATGGATCTACTTATAACAAAATTGCAAGCTGCAGTACGATTGATAAAGCATTTTTTAGTTTGTATCAGGAAAACGATAACTTGATTGAAGTTGTCGAAGACCTTTATGCTAAACATTATAATCTATGCAAACTGCTTGATTTTAGATTATACTATTAAAATGAAAAAGAAGCAGGCTGAGAAAATAAAGACATACAGTCCATCAGGATTTCGGGAGAAGTTTCTGGGAGAAGATAATCCCATACATTTACTTTTCAAATCCAATTCGGATCATTTTTTCTGTCTAGAGATTGAGGAAATCATGCAGATGCAGCATCCTGTTCCACCTTCTAAACATTCTTGTCATACTTTAATCTTTATTTCTTCCGGACAACATGTAATGAAATTGGGACATCAGGAATACATCACGACCGATAACGAAATGATTATGGTACCCGCTGGACAGATTTTCTCTCTTGAAAATGTCAACAACATACACAAAGGTTTTATCTGTCAGTTTCATCCCGATATTTTAATTAGAAAATACGGGAGCCGTGAACTGCTCAATGAATTTGATTTCTTAAAAATTTCAGGAAATCCGAAAGTTAGTCTTCCACAGGAAGATATCGGTTCTATTGTCAATATTTTAGAAAGATTGAAAAAAGAATATTCTGAAACTGCATTTACAGATCTTAATATTGTGCAATCCTATTTAATTACTCTTTTTTATGAAATGAATAAATATGCAGTGAAAACAGCAAAAGGAATTTCGGCTGCTGAGGTTATTACAGCCAAATTCAAAGAGCTCATTCACGATCATATAAAAAACCAGCATCAGGTCAACTATTATTCTTCTCTGCTAAGTGTCACTCCTAATCATTTGAATAAATGTGTCAAAACTGTAACTGGAAAATCGGCTGTAAAATGGATTGATGAAAACATATTGTTAGAAGCCAAATATTTACTGTTCCAAACCTCCCTTTCTGTAGGTGAAATCGCAACTCGGGTAGGTTTTGAAGATCAATCTTACTTTAGTCGTTTCTTTAAAAAAGCAGAAGGAATTTCTCCTATTCGATACCGAAAAATGATTGATAAGTCCTAATTATTGATTATTACATCCTAACAAAAAGCTTTACTTTTTTCAGAAATTTGCCTCTTGAAAAAAATGCAAATTATGATTTATGTTTTTAAAACTTCCGTTGACAGCCAGGCTAAATTTGAGTCGGCATCTGTATTACTAGATCAATTATTGCCCGAATCCCAGTGGAATTTTGATCTTGAAGACTGTGATAATATTTTAAGAATCGACAGTGAACTTGATATTCCGAATCTAATTCTCAATAACGGCATTTTTGATTGTATCGAATTAGAATAAAATTACCCTCAACCTCTTCATAAAAAAATATGGAAACCAAATTATATCAAAACCGAACTTTTGATACTGTAGATTACTCCGATCAGAGTTTATCGAATGTGGAATTTGTAAACTGCGAATTCATTAACTGTAACTTTTCTAAAAGTGATTTGAGTCATAACGATTTCTTAGATTCTACTTTTAAAAACTGTAATTTATCATTGGCTGTTCTTAAGAACACAGGTTTAAAAAACATCAAATTTATCGGATGCAAATTAATGGGATTGGATTTTAATGCCAGCAATAGTTTTTTATTCTCCATGAATTTCGAAGATTGTCTTTTGGATTATTCTACTTTCATTTATAAAAAGCTAAAGAAAACCAACTTTACAGATTGTTCTTTAAAAGAAACCGATTTCTCGAATACGGATTTGTCTTTAGCTGTTTTTAAAAACTGTGATCTTTCCGGTGCTACTTTCGTTGAAAGTATTTTGGAAAAAACCGATTTCAGAACTTCCAGAAATTATGCTTTCGATCCTTCAGAGAATAAAATTAAAGGAACTAAAGTTTCGCACATTGCACTTGCAGGATTACTGGAAAAATTTGATTTAGTTATTGAATAATTTAAAAGTTCTTCTTTTAGAATCATCATAAAAACAGAAAGCGGAATACAATTTAACTTGTATCCCGCTTTTCCTATTTATTAACCATGAATTCTTATTTTATCCAACGTGGATCTCCAATATTATTATCTTTTAATGTTTGATTACCAATTGTAAAATCGCCACTTGCAGCATTTGTAAACTGAGGGTTTAATGCAGACCCTGCAGAATCTGCTCTAAGAGGTGATGTTGGATTTGCTAAATTTAGCGTTGCTGCATTATAATAATTATTATTAGAGAACGTAGGTGCCACTGTTGCAGCTTGATTAGCATATCTCGCCACTGTTTCAGCAAATATTGAATTACGAACAGTAGTAGCATTTGAAACAAAACGAACATAAAGCACTTGATAACCACTAGCCGAAACAGTATTTGTAACTCCATAAAATGTACAACTATCAATTAATGTATTACTTGTTAGTCCTGTTCCTGACAAAGTTGCCGCTGCATCTAATCTGATAAAAGCTCTTGCAGCTGCACATTTATTAAATGTACTCTTTGTTAGAACAATATTATTAACATAACTAGTTCTAAAATCGATAAATTCTCCTGTAGCAGCTGTATCAATATTTGTGAAAATAGAATTTTCTATTGTAATTGATTCAATTTTAGCCACAATATTTGATGTTGTATTAGTAAATGATCCTAAGTAATCATGTACTGTGCATCCGCTTACTAATAATTTTCCATAATTACCATTTTGGTTGTATTTTACGATATCAGTCTGTGTATTATCCCCATTTAATTCTAAATCTACTAAATTTAGTGATGTAGCACCTGCATTGAGTGTGAACCTCACACTAAGTTTTGGTTTGTCTCCTGGACGTAGACCTCTTATGGTTATTGGTTTATTTAAAATAATTTCTCCTGTATAAACAGTATAATTTCCTGGCATCAAAACTAAAATTGCATCTGCGGCGGCAGCTTGAACTTTTGCATTCAGATCATCTTCTGGTTTAACTAAAATGCCTGTACCGATATCAATTCCTGTTTTAAATGTAGCATCTCCTCTTTTCTTTGTTCCATTGTACAAAACAGCAGTATAATCTGTTTCTGGTGTAAGTCCTGTTATTGTAGCAACTCCAGCTGTTTTTTCAGCCGGTGTTATTGCATGAATAATATTTCCGGGGTTTAAAACAATTTGAGTCACACTGCTATTTGGAGTCCATCTCAAAGTTACCTCTTTTGCTTCAATATCAGCATCCTGCACAGGAAACATGATTTGCTCAGATAAAGTAGTAGCAGTTGTAATCGACCATTTAGAATCTTCAATACCAGCAGCGCTTACTGCCTTTACTCTTATCGAATAAGTAGTTTCTCCTTCTAATGCTACTTGAATAGGAAGTTCTGTTGGTGCTACATTTATAGTTTTATAAATTGTGCCAAAACTAGGATCATCTGCACTAAATTCTACTACAAAATGATCTGCATTTTCGCCTTTTTTAACTGTCCAAGTCAATTCAACTGTAGTTTTATTTCTAATTGTAGCTTTAAGTCCAATTGGAGAAAATTCTCTTGTATTTCCTATACCGTCTAATAACGCTTCATTATAACTTTCACAGCTAGAAACAGCAATCGAAAGAAACAATACGGCTATTAATCCTTTAAATATATTTATTGTTTTCATGATAATAACTTCTAATTGATTATTAATTTCTAAAGATTTTCATAACCGTAATCATTTTTTAATTGACCATTACTTGCACTAATAAACACTTGCCATATTGGCCAAAATTGTCTGTTATCAGGATTAACTCCTGGTTTGTACAATGAAGCTATCTTAGTATCAGCTGCTGTGCCTGTCCAAGTCCATGAAGTAGATGAATACAATACTCCCGGATTTGTAGTTTCTCCGCGATTAAGCCCGTAAATATCTAAACTTACATTATCCGCTTTATATTTATAATACAAAGTTGCTGGCACATCAGCATACTGTCCTGAGCGAGCTGATAGTTCTGTCATTTTTTGTTTTGCTTCGTCTAATTTTACTTTAAGCAAATTCCAACGAATAAGCGCTTGTTTACGCTCCATTTCTCCTGTAAATTCATATTTATTTTCCAAAACAAGAGCATTAAACATTGCATCCTTACTAGTTAAACCATCTACATAAGCGTCAACTTTTACAGCCTGATTAGCTGATGCAAATGATCTTCTGCGGATTTCTTTTAAATAAGGTGCTGCTGCACTTGGTCCTTCTAATTCGTTTGCCGTTTCAGCAGCTATAAGAAGTACCTCAGCATAACGCATGTACATTTTATTAACTCCGTCATCATTTGTAGATGTCACATAACGTTTCATCCATTCGTAACGATATTTACCAAAATACCACGTATCTAATGAACCTAATTCTTGTTTTGCAATTCCATTAACTGCTGCACCATATTTATAAGGTACACAAGTAACATCTCTACGAGTATCTGCTTGATCGTAATCGTAGAAAACAAATGGCAATGGTCCAGCTACACCTCCACGGTTAGCACCATTAGCTTGAAATTGATCTGCAGCAGCAGTATGTTTTACAGCAAACGTAAACAACATTCTACCACGTCCGTCAGAAAAAGGAAGTTCCCATAGAGATTCTCCTCCTGCTGTAGTAACTTCTTCGTTGTATTTTCTCCATAATCCTTCAAAAGTAGATTCTAAACGAGCAGAACCACTTTGGATTACTTCACGAGATTCTTTTAATGCCAATGCATACATAGCAGCAACTGAAAGATCTGGATCATTACTTCTTCTTACTCCATCAGGATATTGTTGGAAACCACTTGCAGCCAAAGCCAAACGTGCTCTAAATCCTTTTACAAAAGCCTTATTAACGTGTTCTACTGTACTTGTATATGAAGTTTGATTAGGCCACGCCACCAACGTAGATGCCTCTCCCAAATCTTGAATTATTTGCTTGTAAATAACGTCTCTGCTTGATTTAGGCAAATATAAAGTTGCTGTAGATATTGGTTCAAAACGAGCTGGAACATCTCCCCAAGTTTTAAGCAAGTCAGCATAGTAAATCGCTCTAAGGGTTAAAGCCTCTCCTAGTAATTGCCCCATTTCGCTACCAGCCACAGGGTTTCCATATTGACGTAAACCTACAATACAAATATTGGCACGCTCAATACCTTGATACATCATTGCATAAGCATTATTGGTAGTATTCATTTCGGTATTGGTTGGCTTAGGATCATAAACGCAAAGATCTGCTTTGTCTCCTGCCGTTTGTGAAGCAGCAAACCATTCTACGTCAGTATTAAGTCCGTAATATGGTAAAAATCTTCCTCTATAAGAGTTTGTTTCAGCAAATGGCACTTTTATTCCATCAATAGCTCCTTTTGCAAGTGCTACTTCAGAAAAGATCAAAGATGGCTCTAGTGTCGATTTTGCAGGTGTATCTAGGTAATCATCTTCAAATTGCTGGCAAGAACTAAATAAACCCGAAATTATCAATCCTGCTATTATTATTTTATGTTTCATTTTTGTAATCGTTTAAATTAGAAATTAAGATTCATACCAAAAATCATTTGCCTGCTTCTTGGATAAGGACTCGAATCAACCCCAGGAGTAAGTGGAGTTTTTCTTTTTGTTGAAACTTCTGGGTCAGAACCAGAATAGTTAGTCCAAACAAAAATATTGCTTCCTGTCAAGTAAAATCTCAATTTAGAAACTCCAAGTTTAGATGTAAACATCTCAGGCATTGTATACCCTAATGTCAACGTATTCAATCTTAAGAAAGATCCATCTTCAACTGCCCAATCAGTAAAGATAGCTTGTCTCATATATGGAGACCACATCGTTGTATTGGCATTTAAATCTGCCAACGCTGTAGGATCTGTTACTAATTGGCCTGTTGCAGGATCTAAGTTAGTCCATCTTTTTCCATCAGCCATCGTAGAATTTAAGTTCTTATATTTTCCAGAAGCTGTAGCTGTAGAAAACTCAATTTTATCAGCATTGTATACGTCATTACCAATACTCCAGTTAAAAGCCGCCATTAAGTCAAAACCATAAGCGTTACCGTTAATAACAAAACCTCCTGAACTTTTAGGATTAACATTACCAATAACTGTTTTATCCTTACCATCTACTACGTTATCTCCATTAACATCTTTAAGTTTCATGTCTCCAGGTTTAAGAGAACTTCCGTCACCAACTAAAGAAGTAGAAGTATTCACTACACCACTTTTTAAGACATATTTTCCTCCAACATAATCAAAGTCTGAAACTTCATATCTTCCATCATTTTTGTAACCGTACATACTTCCTAAAGAAGAACCAACCGCTATAAGATAATCATCTCCAATTTGTGAAGAAGCCCAATTAGTAGCTGCACCAAAATCATTCATAATACCCAATGAGTTAATACGATTTTTGTTTACTGCCATGTTGAATGAAAAATTCAATCCATATTTCGCTTTTTCAATTGCAACAACGTTTATAGTAGCCTCGAAACCTTTATTTTGGTTTTGTCCCATGTTACGGTATTGAAAATCATATCCAACTCCTGAAACTGGGAAATTAAGCAATAAGTCGTTTGTTAGATTTTTATAGATATCAAAATTACCACTTAAGCGATTTTTGAAAAATGCAAAATCTAAACCAATGTTCTGAGTAACTGTTGTTTCCCATTTCAAATCAGGATTAGGCATTGTTTTAGAAGGTGCCCAAACGCTAGTAACTCCATTAAGCCATGTTGTTGGTGTAGATTGAAAAATTTGAATTTGCTGTCCAACAGGAATATTATTATTACCTGCTTCACCATAACTCGCTCTTAATTTTAAAAGACTTAACCAAGTTTTATTTTTTAGCCAATTTTCTTCAGACATTTTCCATCCTGCTGCAAAAGCTGGGAAATATCCCCAACGGTTTGTTCCTAAAAATTTACTAGATCCATCTGCACGGAATGTCGCTGAAAGTAAATAACGATTTTTGTAATCATAATTTGCACGTCCGAAGAAAGATAATAATCTATCATCAGGGCTGTAATAATTATCTACTGCTTGAGGAACACCTTGTGTCGTAAGTGTTTTTGCTTTTTCAAAATCAAAGAAACTTGGGTATCCATGTATTGTATTTGTTATTGTATTTGTAGTATAGGTAATACTTTCTTCCCCAAGAAGAGCAGTCAAATGATGATCCTCTCCCATTATTTTTTTGAAGTCGTAATTTAATGTATTAGCATTTCTAAAACGTTTCTGTTTGCCATCTGACATAATCATTGCAGGTAAACCTTGTAAAGTAGCTGTTGGCGAATTATTTACGTAATAAGTTGATCTTCCGTAAAAACGATAATC
This sequence comes from Flavobacterium notoginsengisoli, assembly GCF_042686225.1. Lineage (NCBI taxonomy): Bacteria > Pseudomonadati > Bacteroidota > Flavobacteriia > Flavobacteriales > Flavobacteriaceae > Flavobacterium > Flavobacterium notoginsengisoli. Next base: position 436,612 of record NZ_JBHUOT010000002.1, on the reverse strand, counting down.
TGTAATGTTAGAATTATCTAAACCTAAATCTACTTTCAATTTCAAATTATCAACAATTTCCCATCCAAAACTTCCTAACATATTAAAGTTTTTACGAAACTGCTGTGCGTTATTATCTGATATCGCTGTAAAAGGATTTATTAAAACATCTGTTCCGTCTCCAGTAGTATCATCTGATGTCAAACCTTGTACAGGAAGCGGTGCGTAACCCACAATAGTACGCATACGAGAATCTGAAGAAGATTTTTCGTTTTGCTCGTTTACACCACCACCATCAATTTCTGTATCTGAATAACGCATTGTAAAAGCTACATCAATCTTATCATTTAATTTGCTTTTTAAAGCTAATGCTAAGTTGTTTCTTCTGTAATCTGAACCTACCATGATTGCTTTTTCATCGTAACGAGCATAATTAAAGTTATAATTAAGCTTATCCGTTCCGCCTCTAATTCCTAAATCACGGCTTTGCACCTCGCCTGTACGTCCAAAGATCTGCTTTTGCCAATTATCTCCTTTTAAACCATTGTACATGTCGTGATCTTCCCAATTTCCAAAATATTTAGTGTATGAATCTGGATTAGTAGGCACTTTTGTACCGCTTTGAGAAAGTAAAGCATACTCATATTGCCATTTAGTATAATCTTCTGGTGCCAAAACATCAATTTGTTTAGCCATTGTTTTCATACCGTAGAACATATTGAAGTTCACCGCCATTTTTCCATCTTTACCGCTTTTTGTAGTAATCAAAATTACTCCATTTGCACCACGTGATCCGTAGATTGCAGTTGAAGCAGCATCTTTTAAAACAGTCATGGAATCGATATCTGATGAAGAAATATCATTCATACTATTAATAGGAAATCCATCCACAATAATCAATGGTGAAGAATCTTGAGTAAGTGAACCACCTCCACGAACTCTAATTTTAATCTCTGCATCTGGAGACCCCTCTGCTGCAGTTACCTGCACACCAGCGATTCGACCTGTCAAAGCCTCAGCAACATTTGCTACTGGCACTTTCTTCAAATCATTACCTGAGATAGTAGCTACCGCCCCCGTCAAATCAGATTTTTTAGATGTCCCATATCCAATTACAACAACCTCATTCAGGTTATTAGAATCTTCGGTCATCGTTGCATTTACTTTCGATTTTCCTTCTGTAGAAATATCGATACCCTTAAATCCTATAAAAGAAAAACTCAATACCGCTTTCGGATTGGTTAATTTTATTTTATAGTGACCGTCAAAGTCGGTAGAGGTTCCGTTCTTAGTTCCTTTCTCCAGGACATTTACTCCCGGTAGAGAAAGTCCTGCGGCGTCTTTCACGGTTCCCTCTATAGTTGTGCCCTGTGCATACATTTGACTGCCGGTCAAAAAGCACAGTAAGAAAACAAGTTTAAAGCAAAAATTTGCTCCTTTGTTTAATAGTTCTTTAAAGTTCATGGTTGATTGTTTAAGTTGTTAATTTTTTTCGTTTTGGTTTAAGTGGTTTTTTGTGGTTACTTTCAATTCATTTTTTAAATTATTACAGGTATTATTTTATTCTTAATTTTCCTATATCCTCAAATAACAGTGTTAATTCCTGCTACTTTTTAGTTCTTATCACTTAATCGATTTCGAACATCAAAAAAAATGTTGTAATCGATTACACAAACATAGATATTTTTTTTAAACGAAAAATAAATTCTCATAAAAATTTGCTAAAAAAAATTACATATTGAAATTTTTATTGCTTTTTTATGTGAGATATATAATTTATCTTAACTTAAAATATTAAAAATATTATTACTAATCGTTCATTTGATTCTATTTTTATAAAAAAAACAATCGATTACATGAATATTAATTACGAAATTATTAGGTGTTATTTTTACACTTAAAAAATGAAGGAGATGCTAAAAAAAATGAAAAACCGAAATAAAACACCTTGTTTTTTAAAGCGTATTTTCCTATAAAAAGAAGAAAAAAGACAATATCAGACTCAAATCAATCAATCTTGAACATAAAAAAAGCCCTTAAACAAAAGTTAAGGGCTTCAAAAAGAAGTAAAAAATGTTTTTAAATATGCTGAACTGTTACTTGTTTACGGTGTAATCTCATCAATATGAATGTGATAACCATTCCTATAATTGACATTACAACACCGACTAAATTTGGTGATGAGTAACTAAATCCTGCCGCCAAAGGCAATCCGCCAAGAAAAGCTCCTAAAGCATTGCCAATATTAAAACTTCCCTGAAGGGAAGCTGAAGCAATCATTTCTGCTCCTTTTGCAGTGCGAATCATAAGCATTTGAATTGGCGCAATAACAGAGAAAGAAATCGCCCCCGTTAAGAATGTCAAAAATAACGATACGTATTGATTAAAAGAGAAAAAATAAACCAAAACCAAATCAGTTGACATTACTAATAATAATGCTAATGTAGTGGGTGCCGGCGAAAATCGGTCCGCCAATTTACCTCCTGCAAAGTTCCCTACAACCATTCCTAATCCAGCCAAAATCAAGATATACGAGACATCTTCTGGAGAAAATTTAGACACATTTATCAATAAAGGAGCAATATAACTGATCCAAGCAAATAATCCGCCGAAACCAATTGCCGTAATACCTATAATTAACCAGGCTTCTGTTTTCTTAAAAAATTGAAGCTGTGTTTTCATATTTACGCTTTCTCCTTTTTCTAGATTCGGCATCCAGAAATAAATAGCTAAAAATGTGAGCAGACCTACAATAGCAATCAATACAAAAGTATAACGCCAAATAAAGTGATGTCCAATATAAGTTCCAATTGGCACACCTATTAAGTTTGCAATTGTTAAACCGGCAAACATGATAGAAATTGCCTGCGCCTCTTTTCCTTTATCTGCCAAACGGCTTGCGACTACCGCTCCAACTCCAAAGAATGCTCCATGCGGTAATCCAGAAAGAAATCGGGAAGCAAATAAAACATTATAATCAGGAGCAATAATGGACAAAGCATTAAAAACTGCCAGCATTAAAGCTAAAATTAAAAGCATTTTTTTAGGCGCATAATTTCTTCCTGCGATTACCAATAAAGGTGCTCCAATAACAACTCCAAGTGCATAAGCCGAAATTAAATATCCTGCCACAGGAATTGAAACTTTCATATCTGAAGCAATATCAGGCAGTAAGCCCATCATTACAAATTCTGTAATTCCAATAGTTAACCCTCCTAATGAGAGTGCAATAAGACTTTTTTTCATTTTATTAAAAGTAGAAAGGAATGATTTCTACGTTGCAAAATTAACACCGTTAAGCGGAATAGAAATTGTATATTTACAACATAAAATTGTACATTTAAGTTATGCCGAAGTTAAATCAGTTTCAAACGCTTGTACTTGATGAATTTGAAGAAGAGAAATTTCATCTTCCGCCTCATACACATACCTACTATGAGATTATCTACATCAAAAAAGGAAGCGGTGTTCATCATTTAAACAACAATCTTCTTCCTTACAAAGCGGGAGATCTCTTTGTAATTTCGCCAGACGACGAACATTATTTTGATATCAAGAAGAGTACAGGATTCATTTTCATTAAATTCACAGATAATTATTTCAACTCGAAACAGAATCTGACCTGCGATGACTTTTTGGTCAATACTCCCGAAAGTTTCATGAGAGATAAAATTTTAAAAGAGACCGTTTTAAAGTTTGATGAACCTTGCAAAACGATTCTCAAAAACACAGTAGAAAACATTGTAACTTATGGTAAGTATATCGATGTTACCACTTCTCCAATTGTATTCTATCAGATTCTTTCGATTTTTGGTTTAATTAAGGAAACCATTCGAGGTATGAATTTACAAATGAAATCGACACATTTGGATAATGAACAAATTTCCAATTATATTCATCAGAATATTTATCAGCCAAAATTGGTTCAGATCAAAGTAATTGCCGCTCATTTTAATATAGCACAAACCTATTTCAGTGCTTATTTCAAGAGAACTTTTGGTGTTAGTTATCGTGAATACATTCATAACTTAAGAACTACCTTAATCGAAAAAAGATTTCATAACAATCAATTGCCGATTAAACAAATTGCGTACGAATTTGGTTTTACCGATGAAAGTCATTTGACAAACTATTTCAAAAAACGGAAAAACATGAAACCAACCGATTATAAGAAACTCTAGTTAGCAAAATCTTAAATAGTGATTTACTCGAACATTTTTAGTTAAATTTGTATTTCTAAAAACAATTTCTTTGAAAAAGAAAATCCATATAATACTACTTTTTATAACACTTAGTTTCTTTTTGAATCCGGGTTATACTTATGCATGCAATAATGGACATCACAAAGAAATGACTCAAAAAGATGAAAACAGCTGTTCTAAAAAATGCTGTGAAAAGAAAACCTCAAAACAAGAAAAGCATAATTGTGATGGAAAATGCCGCCATTCGGGCTGTACAACTTCTGCACTGCAATTTGTTATTTTGACTTCAAATAACTTTGATTTTCAAAATGATGTGTTCAATTTCGGTTTAAAAAATACTTTTTCTTATTACCCAGAAATAACCATTTCTTCTGGTTTTACTTCCATTTGGCTGAAGCCGAAAATATAATTATTGCATTTATGACAGCCCATATTGGGTCTTTTTTGAATCCAAAAATTTTAAATTAATCTAAAGGAATTTCAAAATTCTTTATCAAATACAAATACAATGAAAAAATCAATTATAGCTTTAACAGCAACAATCGCAGTATTATTTTCTACAACTATTATTCAGGCAAGCACAAATAATACTGAAGCAACAACAATCGAAATTGCCGACTCTCAATTACAATCTGTTTTCGATGCTTACTTTACTGTAAAAGATGCCCTTATTAAAAGTGACAGCAAACTGACTTCGGCGAAAGCTGCAACTTTATTAACTGCTATTACAGCGGTAAAAATGGATAAACTAAAAAGCAACGAACATACTGTTTGGATGAAAGTGGTAAAGAAATTAACCGCCGACGCTAAAAGTATTTCAGCAACAACAGATCTTAAAAAACAACGTGAGACTTTTAAATCTTTATCTAAAGGAACTTATGACTTAATAAAAGTTTCAAGTCCAACCGAACCAATCTACAAACAATATTGCCCAATGGCAGATGCTGATTGGTTAAGCAAAGAAAAAGCAGTGAAAAACCCATATTATGGTTCTTCGATGTTGACTTGTGGAAACGTGGTTGAAACAATCAAATAAATATGAAGCTTTACATCAAAAACATGGTGTGCAGCCGATGCAAAATGGTTGTGAAGTCTGAGTTTGAAAAACTCGGACTTCAAACTATTGCTGTAGAATTGGGAGAAGTAGAACTGAAAGAAGAAATCAGCAACAACCAGAAGGAAATTTTACTAGAAAATCTACAAGCTTTAGGCTTCGATTTAATCGATGATAAAAAAACAAAAACGGTAGAAAGAATAAAAAATCTAATCGTCGATTTAGTTCATCATAAAAACAATGATCTTAAAATCAATTTGTCTGATCATTTAGCTGAAAATCTAAATCAGGACTACAATTCCCTGAGCAATTTATTCTCTGAAATAGAAAACACTACAATTGAAAAGTATTTCATCAGTCAGAAAATTGAAAAAGTAAAAGAATTATTGATTTACAATGAGCTTTCGCTAAGTGAAATTGCTGATATTTTAAATTATAGTAATGTAGCGCATTTAAGCAATCAATTCAAAAAAATTACGGGTTACACTCCTACTTCATTCAAACAATTGAAAGAAAAAAAACGTATTCAGATCGAAAATATATAATTTCTCGCAAAGCCCCAGAGGCGCAAAGTTATTATTTCACGCAGATTTTTAAAGATTTAAGCAGATTCGGCAGATATTTATTTGCAAATTAATCTGCGATATCTGCATGAAAATTTTATTCCAAAGATTGTAAACATAGCCAATGGTTTCAACCATTGGAACACAATCATCAGTACCTAATAATTATCTCAAAGCAAATTCATCACAATACGTCCCCAAGGTTGAAACCTTGGGCTATGTTTAAATACAGTTCGCAAAGTAATCTACACAAAGCTTTGCGAACTTTTAAAAATCTCAAATAAAAAAAACTTATTCTCCTTTGCGTAAATCTTAGCGCTCTTTGCGGTTAAATAAAATTTAGTAAATCTTACAAATCATTCCCAAAATTCTACAAATCAAACTCGACAATAGTTAAGAAATTTGCATTGTAATACTTAAAAACCAATACAATGACTCATCAATATATAATTTCAGGAATGTCGTGCAATGGATGCCGAACTAAAGTAGAAAAAACTTTAAATGAAGTTGAAGGCGTTCAGGCAGAAGTAACACTAAATCCTCCAACGGCTACCATAACAATGGAAAAGCATGTTCCGACAGAAAAATTTCAAGAGGTTTTGTCTGCTGCAGGAAATTATACTATCGAAATGAATTCTCCTAAAAATCATGGAGAATCAGCTGTTAAATTATGCTGTTCAGGTCACAAAAAAGAGCATCATGACCAACATAAATCAGAAACAAAAAAAATGCATCAGAAGAGTGCAAATGGCGTTTATTACTGTCCAATGCATTGCGAAGGAGATAAAACCTATAACAAACCTGGAGACTGTCCAGTTTGCGGAATGGACTTGGTACCTCAAGTTGCAATAACTACAACACAATTTACTTGTCCGATGCATCCGGAAATTGTTTCAAACGAACCTGGCGACTGTCCGATTTGCGAAATGGATTTGGTTCCGATGCAGGCTTCTGAAAGTGAAGAAAACAAAACCTATTCTGATTTATTGAAGAAAATGAAAATTTCGATTTTGTTTACGCTTCCTATTTTCATTATTTCAATGTCAGAAATGATTCCGAATAATCCACTTTACAATATAATGTCTATTGAAAAATGGAATTGGGTTCAATTCTTATTTTCAATTCCTGTTTTGTTTTATGCGGGCTGGATGTTTTTTATTCGCGCTTACAAATCGATTGTGACTTGGAATTTAAATATGTTTACTTTAATTGGAATCGGAACCAGTGTTGCTTTCCTATTTAGTATTGTCGGAATGTTTTTTCCTGATATTTTCCCAGACGAATTCAAATCGCATCACGGAACGATTCATTTGTATTTTGAAGCAGCGACTGTAATTATCACTTTAGTTTTACTAGGACAATTATTGGAAGCCAAAGCACACGGACAAACAAACGGGGCGATAAAAGAATTATTGAAATTAGCTCCGACCGAAGCGACTTTAGTAGAAAAAGGAATTGATAAAGTAATCTCCATTCACACTATCCAAAAAGACGATTTATTAAGAGTAAAACCCGGAGAGAAAATTCCCGTTGATGGAAAAATCTATTTTGGTGAAAGCAGTATCGATGAATCTATGATTACGGGAGAACCTATTCCTGTTGATAAAAAAACAGGCGACATAGTAATTTCAGGAACGATAAACAGTACAAAGTCATTTGTTATGATTGCTGAGAAAGTAGGTTCAGAAACTATGTTGTCACAAATTATACAAATGGTAAATGACGCCAGCAGATCTCGCGCGCCAATTCAGAAATTAGCCGACCGAGTTTCTAAATATTTCGTACCGACAGTTGTTATTATTTCGATTTTGACATTCTTTCTTTGGGCAAAATTTGGCCCAGAACCCGCTTACGTTTACGGACTGATCAATACAATTGCCGTATTAATTATTGCCTGTCCCTGTGCGCTTGGATTGGCAACTCCGATGTCAGTTATGGTTGGCGTTGGGAAAGGGGCACAAAACGGAATCCTGATCAAAAATGCCGAAGCTCTGGAAAACATGAATAAAATTGATGTTTTAATTACCGATAAAACGGGAACCATTACGGAAGGAAAACCATCTGTAGAAAAAATATATTCGGTTAATAATGAGGAAAATTTCCTGCTTCAAAATATTGCTTCGTTAAATCAGCATAGCGAACATCCTTTGGCGCAGGCCGTAGTCAATTTCGCGAAATCAAAAAATAGTTCATTCAAAGAAGTTCAAGGTTTTGAAACTATTGCTGGGAAAGGAGTTTTAGGAACTATCGAAAACAAAAAAGTCGCTTTAGGAAATAAAAAATTAATGGATGAAATCGGTGTTTCTATTTCTAATGATTTAGAACAAAAAGTAACTGCTGAACAAAATCTTGGAAAAACTATTTCTTATATATCTATAGAAAAAGAAGTTTTAGGTTATGTTGCGATTACCGATGCTATTAAAGAAAACAGTGCAAAAGCCATTAAAGAATTAATTGCGCAAGGCGTTGAGGTTATCATGATGACGGGCGATAATCACAACACAGCAAAAGCTGTTGCGGAGCATTTGCATTTGAGTTCTTTTAAAGCGGATTGTCTTCCAGAAGATAAACTAAAAGAAATTGAACGCCTTCAATCACAAGGAAAAATTGTAGCCATGGCTGGAGACGGAATTAACGATGCACCTGCTTTGGCTCAATCCAATATCGGAATTGCAATGGGAACAGGAACTGACGTTGCGATAGAAAGCGCTAAAATCACTTTGGTAAAAGGCGATTTAAACGGAATCGTAAAAGCTAAAAACCTCAGCCATGCGGTAATGTCAAATATCAAACAGAATTTATTTTTTGCTTTTATATATAATACTTTAGGCGTGCCAATTGCAGCTGGGATTTTATATCCATTTTTAGGGATTTTGCTTTCGCCGATGTTGGCTGCGGTGGCAATGAGTTTGAGTTCTGTTTCGGTAATCGTAAATGCTTTGCGATTGAGAAATCTAAAATTGTAGGTTAGGCGTAATTATTTCAACACATAGAAACATAGCTTTGCATTGTGGTAAAGGCGTTTCACTTGCATAAATACACATAGCTATGTGTGGAAACTAGTTTCTTTTATGCTCTTTTTTTAGACAGAATCCCGATAGCTATCGGGAATATCTCTACGTGTTAAAAATAAATTGTGTTCAATGTAGACCAACGATTTAAAATTATAATGTATCATGAAAATCAAATACCTCTTTATATTTTTCTTAATTGCTTTTCAGTTAAAGGCCCAAAAAGTAGTGCGTTACGATTTACACGTTCGTGATACGATTGTCAATTTTTCAGGTAAAGAAAAACGTGCGATTGCTGTAAACGGACAAATTCCAATGCCAACTCTGACTTTTACCGAAGGTGATATTGCCGAAATTTACGTTCATAACGAATTAAAAAAAGAAACGACTTCGATGCATTGGCACGGATTATTTCTTCCTAATAAAGAAGATGGAGTTCCCTATCTAACTCAAATGCCTATTGAACCCGGAACAACTCATAAATATTCTTTTCCGATTATTCAGAATGGAACGTATTGGTATCACAGTCATTCGGGCTTACAGGAACAAATTGGTTTGTACGGACTTTTTATCATCAACAAGAAAAAAGACGATCCAACTATTCGAAAAGGAATTGATGATTTGCCAACGATTCCGGTTATTTTAAGCGAATGGTCAGATCTTAAACCAGAGAATATTCAGCGAATGTTGCACAATGCCAATGATTGGTTTGCTATCAAAAAAGGAACAACGCAAAGTTATTCCGAAGCTTTGAAAAAAGGGCATTTTTCAACCAAAGTTACCAACGAATGGAAACGAATGAATGCTATGGATGTCAGCGATGTTTATTATGAAAAGTTTCTCATTAATGGAAAAAACGAGCAACAGATTTCAGACCTGAAACCCGGCTCAAAAGTTCGATTACGAATTGCAAATGGAGGCGCTTCGAGTTATTTCTGGCTGACTTATGGCGGAGGAAAAATTACCGTTGTAGCCAGCGACGGAAATGATGTTGAACCTGTAGAAGTCGATCGTTTAATTATTGCCGTTTCTGAAACTTATGATATTGTCGTTACAATTCCAGAAGATCATAAATCTTTTGCTTTTTTGGCTACAGCCGAAGACAGAACGGGATCTGCATCTTTGTTTTTAGGAAATGGAGAAAAACAGCCTGTTCATCATCTTTCAAAACTAAAATATTTTGAAGGTATGAAAATGATGAACGATATGATGAAAATGAATGGCGAAATGAACGATATGGGTATGAATATGTCTCTGAACAAAATGGACATGAATGCCGTAATGTATCCGGAAATTTCTGGGGAAGATGAAAATGCAAAACCTGCGATGGATCATTCCAATCATAATATGGATGATATGAAGATGGAAAGTGACAGCACCGAAACTTCTGAAATTGTGACTCTGAATTATGGAATGCTGAAATCTCCTTTCAAAACCAATCTTCCAAAAGACGCTCCTGTAAAAGAATTGCGTTTTACACTTTCTGGAAATATGAATCGCTACGTTTGGAGTTTGGACAATAAAGTAGTTTCTGAAACCGATAAAATTTTAATCAAAAAAGGAGAAAACGTTCGTATCGTTTTATATAATGGATCAATGATGCGCCACCCAATGCATTTACATGGACATGATTTTAGAATCTTGAATGAACACGGCGACTATTCTCCTCTGAAAAATGTAATTGATATTATGCCAATGGAAACCGATACGATCGAATTTCAGGCAAATGCTGATGGCGACTGGTTTTTTCATTGTCATATTTTGTATCACATGATGGCTGGAATGGGAAGAATTTTTAGTTATGAAAATTCAGCTCCAAATCCGTTGATTCATCATCCGGAAATGGCTTTCAAAATGTTGAAAATGGATGATCGAATGTTTCATTTTATGGCAGAAAATGATTTTGCAACCAATGGAAATGACGGTGAAGCGATGTTCAGCAATACACGTTGGAGCATTGGAACGGAATGGAGATTAGGTTACAATGACAAACACGGTTATGAAACCGAAACTCATATTGGTCGTTATATCGGAAAAAATCAATGGTTAATGCCTTTTATTGGTTTTGACTGGCGCTATCGAAAAATGGGAATGGACGAACAGGAACAGAATCTTTTCGGACAAAAAAATACCAAAGACAATCGTTCGGTTTTCAGCATCGGTGCGGAATATACTTTACCAATGCTTATAAAAGCACAAGTTGAGGTTTATACGGATGGAAATGTGAGAGTACAATTTGAACGAAAAGACATTCCGATTTCGCAACGACTTCGAATGAATTTAATGTGGAATACGGATAAAGAATATATGGCGGGACTTAAATATATTGTCGCTAGAAACTTCGGAATCACAACGCATTATGACAGCGATATGGGAATTGGTTTTGGGGTTAATTTGAATTATTAATACTACATTAGCATAGAAATTTTATTCAATTACTATGTTTGGTGAACCTCATTTTATTGCATTATTACAATACAAAAGTACCGAAGAAGGCGGCCGAAAAACTGCAGCAAGCTCTGGATACAGACCACACATAAAGTTTTCATTTGATGAATATATGACTTCTGGAATGCAACTTTTCATTGGTACAGAATTTGTACTTCCAGGAGAATCAGTTTCTGCAGCGATAAGCATTTTATCTTTCGAATATTTTGAAGGCAAACTATATGAAGGTTTAGAGTTTGATTTTCGTGAAGGTGCACGCATAATTGGAACGGGAAAAATAACTGAAATTGTAAATCCGAAACTAAAACGTAATTTCCAAAAATGAAAAAAATAAATTTATTATTCTTGTTCCTCTTCACTTTTCTCCTAACAAGTTGCGATCCTTCACAAGGTATTCTTTTTACCAATAAAGGTGAAAGCAACGTAAAAGTAAAACTAATTATCAATTCGGCAGTTAAAAACGATCAATTGGATGAGATGAAAAAAGGAGATTCAATTGTTTTTAAATTAATTCCGCATAATCCGGAAGAAACAGAAGGTCATATTTATTTTGGAAGAGGACGATGGAACGATGAAAATATTAGCGAAATCAGTAAATCGATTAAAAGCATTGAAATTGAAAATGATAATTATAAGATAGGATACAAATCTCAACCTGCAATACGGAATTTACTAAAAGAAAACTATAAGGGTATAATCATGAAATCGTTAAACATTAAAATTGATGATGATTTTTTCAAATAAAAATTAACAATGAAGAAAATATTTGTCTTCTTAATAATGTTTACCAGAATAAATGCATCAGCGCAATTTGCAGTTATAAAAGACAATGACGGATACGTGAACATTAGAACTGAAGCATCGAAAGGAAATAATACTTCAGACAAATTGAATAACGGTTTTGTAGTGTATTGTTTTGAACCAAAAAACAATTGGATCAACATTGATTATTCCAAAAATGACAAAGACAAAAATGGTTATCTATACAAAGACAGAGTTCAATATTTAACTGAATTCACAAAAATTCCTTTAATCAAAGAAACTCAAACTAAAGTTATTTTTGAGAAAGATGATCTTATCATTAGTATTGAAAGCAAAAAATTCGAATCAAATTTGGAAAAATTAACCTTCTTAGGTAACAACAAATCTTTTCTAAAAGAAATTAACGGAAAATCCTTTTGGGGTACTGATGGTGAAATTCCTAAAATGACTTACAAAAAAATAACTTTAATTATTGACAAAAAAACTATTGAACTTCCTAAAAGCTCTTTTGATGATTTATTTGAACCTACTCTTTTTAACACTCGAATAAATTATGACTCAAAATCTGACATTCTATATATATCATCTAGTAATAGCGACGGAGCTGGTGGATATGAAATTGTTTGGATCATAGAAAAAGGACAATATAAAGAGCGTAAAGTTGCTTATGGCTTCTAGTAAAGAAAACTCACTTTTACCAAAACATTAACAAGAGAACTATTCTTACAAACAATAAATCCATCTATATTTGATTCACTCAATTATAATTCTTCTAACAAAAAACAATTAAAACAAAATGACAAAAGTAATCACAATCGTTACCGTTGCTTTATTTACAATTAGCGTAAGTGCTCAGGACACAAAACCGGCATCAAAAGATAAAGCTAAAAAAGAATCTTGTTGTAAAAAGACAGCAGACAAAAAAGACAAAAAATCTTGTTGTGCTAAAAAGTAACGGTAAGTTATAAAGTAAAAGGCTTCGAATTGTTCGAAGCCTTTTTTTGTAGTCAAAATAAAAACCAAATAAAATTCTGTATATATTTGAATTTCATTGCTTAAATAAACCAACACCTAAATTTTATGGGATTAGACATGAGACCTTTGGGAAAACCCAAACCTGGATTTGAAAATAGATTCAAACAAATAATGCATATTATTCAAGGAAAAGAAAAACAGGAACTCAGCTTCTTTGACAAACTAAAAGGGAAAAAGGTTTTGTCTAAAGAAGAGCTTCTGGAAGAATGGTTTGAAAACCAAATTCAGAGTTATGAAACTATCAAAGCACCTAGAGTTGGATATGATCAAATTGCGAATGACTGGATAAGGGAAAGGTACAATGAAAGTGATAAGGAACTCTCTGAAGAGGATTTTCTAAAAGAATATAATGGCTTTTATGTAATTGAACTATCTAAAGAACCTGATGCTGTACCAATTTACCGAGCAATGGGGCAAGATGAAAATGTATTTAGAGGCCAATTTCTATCTGATTGCGTCGATGTAATTGGCGAAGATTTAGTAAATGAAGCTTGGGATACTAAATTTGCTGACGAAGCATTAGATTATGGAAATCGTTTAATGGAAAAAGCTTTAAAAATTGCTAGAGAAAACAATCTGGAATATCTAAAAAATGAAAAATATCCGCCAGAAAATGCTGATGAAACAAGTATAGAGAGCAAATTACACATTGTTTTTTCATTAGCAAAATGGCTTATTTTTTATGGAAAAAATGGGCATGGCTATGAAGCAGACTTTTAAACTTAGAGAATAAACAAAAGGCTTCAAACAATTCGAAGCCTTTTTTATGTTTTTTCGCCACGAATTTCACTAATTTACACTAATAACTTTGCATTTAAAATTTGTGCTAATTCGTGAAATCCGTTGCAAACAAAACCTTATTTCACTCGAATACTCCATTCAAAATCCATTTCCGAAACTTGGACACCTTCTTCATTTGTTCCGATAGATTTCATCCAGAACGTCTGTCCATCTCCGGTTTCGATTGTTTTTTTAATCGCATCAGCAATTAAATGTCCGTCGTTGCATACGAAAGTTATTCTTCCGGTTGCTTTTTTGGTAAAGTTTCCTTTGTTATTGGCTACTAACATTGATATTTTCTTTCCGCTCTGTTGAATTTGAGAAATAACCAAAGCGCCTGTTGTCAATTCTGCCGCCATAGCCTGAACTGCAAAATACATCGAATTAAAAGGATTCTGATTAATCCATCTGTGTTTGACTGTTACAGTACAACTTGAATCATTTATATCCTTAACACGAACCCCGCAGAAGTAGGCTGAAGGAAGTTTAAACAGAACGAACTTATTAAGTTTTGATACAGAAAGTGCCATGTGATTTATTTTTTTATGTAAAAATACAAAAAAACTATGCGCGCACAATAAATTATTTGACTATCAGAATAAACTCAACAAATCCAATCCTTCCCGATGATTTTCAGCAATTTAAACAAAAAACTCACCTCTTCTTTTTGTTAAAATTATGTTAATATTTGGTACTATGCAAAACAAGATACTAGTTTTTAGACATATATTTGCATAAGAAATTACTATATACTTTTAATCATGCAATCATCAACACCACTCATCATGGAAAAAACATCAGAAAAGAATACAGCAGCATTTACTCATTTGAGTACATTAAGTCAATATATAATTCCGTTTGGGAACTATATTTTTCCGTTAATCATCTGGACAAATTACAGAGACAGATCTGAATTTGCAGATCATCACGGAAAACAGGCTTTGAACTTTCAGTTAAGCTTATTGCTTTATACTTTGATTTTAGCACTTATTGCTATACCAATTTTTATATCTGTCATCTTACAGAATATTCCAATAGAAGCTGTTTTTAATGATCGTGATTTTGTGATTAGAAACTTCGATTTTCAATCACATATCGGAATGCTAAGTGTAGGAATTACAGCTGTAGTACTTTTTGGATTACTAAAATTTGTTGAATTCTTTTTAGTGATTTATGCTTCAATAAAAGCCTCAAACGGAGAATTATATAAATATCCAATTACGATTCCTTTTATAAAGTAATCCTGAAACAGGTTAAAAGTTATATTCGAAATCAATCATCAATCAATCATCATCAATCAAAAAACGAATTGTTCAATCAAAAAAAAACAAAATGAAATTATGAACATTGAAAACACAAAAGCACAGATGCGCAAAGGTGTTCTTGAGTTTTGCATCTTATCAGTACTAAAAGAAAAAGATGCTTATACATCAGAAATATTAGACACTTTAAAAAACGCAAAATTACTAGTTGTAGAAGGAACTGTTTATCCGTTGTTAACTAGATTAAAAAATGACGGTTTACTTAATTATCGCTGGGAAGAATCGACCTCAGGGCCACCACGAAAATATTATGGATTAACCGAGATAGGACAAACTTTTTTAAATGAACTTAGCGGTACCTGGACAGAATTGTCTGACGCTGTAAACTTAATCACCAATCAAAATCAATAAGTCATGAACAAAACAGTAAATATTAACTTAGGCGGGATGTTTTTTCACATCGATGAAGACGCATACTTAAAATTGACACGCTACTTTGACGCTATAAAACGATCACTTAACAACTCTTCTGGTCAGGATGAAATTATTAAAGATATCGAAATGCGTGTTTCTGAATTATTAACAGAGAAACAAAAAAGTGAAAAGCATGTTGTAGGACTGAAAGATGTTGATGAAGTGATTGCGGTGATGGGACAACCGGAAGATTACAGACTGGAAGACGAAGAAAATTCAAATCAATCTTTTAATAATTACAGTCAAAGAAAACACAAAAAATTATACCGTGATAAAGAAAAAGGTTTAATTGGAGGTGTCGCTACAGGGTTAGGTCATTATTTTGGAATTGATGCAGTTTGGATTAAAATCATTTTCCTGATCTTCGTTTTTGCAGGTTTTGGAACTGGAATTTTAGCTTATTTCGTTCTTTGGATCGTAACTCCTGAAGCGGTTACAACTTCAGAAAAACTGGAAATGACAGGAGAGCCGGTAACTATTTCGAACATCGAAAAAAAAGTTCGTGAAGAAATTGACACCCTTTCTGAAAAATTCAAAAATGCGGATTATGACAAAATGGGAAACCAGGTAAAGTCGGGAGCTGAGAGAATAAGTAGTTCATTTGGAGACTTTATCATGACAGTTTTTAAAATTTTTGCTAAGTTTTTAGGTGTAATTCTAATCATAAGCGGAATCGCAACTTTAATCATGTTGTTAATCGGAGTTTTTACTTTAGGAACCAATATTTTTGTTGACTTCCCTTGGCAGAATTTTATTGAAGCCGGAAACTTTACAGAATATCCGCTTTGGTCATTTGGATTATTAATGTTCTTTGCTGTTGGAATTCCGTTCTTTTTCTTAACGCTTTTAGGCTTTAAATTGTTATCTCCAAACTTAAAATCAATTGGAAATATTACAAAATATACGCTGTTAGCAGTTTGGATTATTTCAATTGCCATTTTAGCAAGTATCGGAATTAAACAGGCAACTGAAATCTCTCATGATAATAAAGTAATTGAAAAGAAAACCATAAACATCAAAACAACTGACACATTGTATGTAAAGTTCAAATACAGTGATTATTATACAAAAAGTCTTAATCATTACAGAGAGTTTGAATTTGTACAGGATTCTGCTAACAATGAATTGATTTATTCAAATGACGTTCGATTACATGTTTTACATACAGACCAGACAGTTCCATTTCTTCAGATAGAAAAAAGTGCAAGAGGAAATTCTTTCACTAACGCTAAAAAAAGAGCAGAAAAAATCAATTATAAGTTTCAGGTTAATGGAAATCAATTAATTTTGGATAACTTTTTTCTGACAGATGTAAAAAACAAATTTAGAGGACAAGAAGTTGACATTTATCTATATCTTCCAGAAGGACAACTATTTAAACCAGATAGTTCTGTTAGAGATTATTTCAACTATGAAGACGATTTCTTTAACCTAAATTACAATGGAGATTACAATTATAAAGTAGAAGGATCTAAAGTTAAATGTCTGAACTGTCCGGCAGACGATAATGATGATAATGATTCAGAAGAAGTAACCACTATTGAAAATGACACTATAAATGAAGTTTCGGTTAAAATTAACGGAAAAGAAGTTATAAACGGCAAAAAAACCAAAGGAAAACTAACCACAGATAAAAACGGAGTTATAATCAAAATTAACTAAGCCATGATCAAAATAATCTTTCATATTACAAAATTTGTTATCGCAACCCTAACAGCATTATTGTTTGCTTCATGTAATTTTAACATGAATGCAATTGAAGGAAGCGGAAATGTTACGACTGAAAAAAGAACTGTTCAGGGTGATTTTACCAATATAAAGGTAAGCAACGCCATTGATGTAGTAATCGAACAAGCTGATTCTAAAGAAATCACTGTTGAAGCTGATGATAATCTTCAAAAAGAAATTGTTACTAAAGTAGAAAACGGAACATTGATTATTGAATGTAAGTACAGCTCTTTCCGTAATATTACTTCAAAAAAAGTAACCGTAAAAATGCCTGTTGTAGATAGGATTGAAGCTTCAAGTGCTTCATCTGTTCACACTAAAAATACTATCGAAGGAGAAAATATTACATTAGAGACTTCAAGTGCAGCATCTATGCAGGTAAACATTGAGTCGGACAAAATCTCTGTAGATTCCAGCAGCGGAAGCTCTGTAAATATTGAAGGTAAATCTTTAAGTGTCAGCACTTCAGTTTCAAGTGGAGGAAGTATTGATGCCGACAAATTAATGGCAAATGACATTCAGGCTGAAGCTTCAAGCGGAGGAACAATTTCTGTACGTCCAATTGTAAGTTTAAAAGCTAAGGCTTCCAGCGGAGGAAATATCAATTACAGTGGAACTCCTAAAACTATTGAGAAATCTGAAAGTTCAGGAGGAAATGTTAGCAAAAGCTAAAACAATGTAACTGTTAAATATAAAAGAAATCATTCATCAAAAGTGGATGATTTTTTTATATTTGTCAAAATCAAATCTAGAATTAATGAAAAAAAGTACAGCGCTGCTCCTATTATTATTTGTTACAACATTAACTTTCGCTCAAAAGAGAGAAAAAATTAAAGGTTCTAAAGTTGTAACGACTTCAGTAAAAGAAGTTGGTAGTTTTGACGCCATTGAAGTCGATGATAATTTGGAAGTTTATTTGGAGCAAGGAGAAAAAAACGAAATCAAAATTGAAGCCGATGATAATTTACATGATATCATTGGAATGGATTTAAGAGAAAAAACACTTCGCTTATATACGAACAAAGAATCTACAATCTTCAAGAAACTGGCTGTTAGAGTAACTTATACCAAATCATTAAATAAAGTTATTACTAAAAATGATGCGATTGTTTACGCTATACAAGAACTACAATTAGACGATATTACGATGAATTGCCTAGACTTTTCAAAATTATATCTGAATGTTAAAGCAAAAAAATTCACTTTAATTGCAGATGACAAATCTAAAACTGAACTGAATTTAAAAGCCGATGACGGAAGTTTACAACTAAGTAAATATGCTTCGATCAAAACATTGGTTTCTGCTATAAAATTCAAATGTGATTTGTACCAAAAAGCAAATGCTGCAATCGAAGGTATTGCTGAAAAAGCTACTATAAGATTAGACAATAATGCCGTTTTTACGGGAACTAAATTTACCTTGAAAGAAGCGAATGTTACAGCTGAAAATTTTGCAGTAGGAAGTATTTTTGCAGAAACAACCCTTTCTTTAGCTGTTGGGGATAAAGCAGAAATTTCTCTTTTAGGAAATCCTGCTATCACGCTGACCCGTTTTTCTGAAGAAGCTAAGCTGTTTAAGAAGATTAAATAATTTTGCCTGAGGCTTTTATTTTCTCAAGTTGAATTAGAAAACTAACTATAAAAAGAAAATCCCCGCTGAAGTTTTTCAACGGGGATTTTTTATTGCAAAGATTTCAGTGTTCCAACACTTGAAACAAAATAAACCTGAAAACTGAAACTATTTTTTACTCTTTAGAAGCCAAATATCTTTCAGCATCCAAAGCAGCCATACATCCTGTTCCTGCTGCAGTAATTGCCTGACGGTACACATGATCAGCTGCATCACCTGCTACAAAAACACCCTCAACATTGGTTTTAGATGTACCAGGAGTATTTACAATATATCCAGTTTCATCAAGAGTAATATAATCTTTAAAAATATCTGTGTTTGGTTTATGTCCAATTGCTACAAAGAAACCAGTTGCAGGAATTTCTATTGTTTCACCAGTAGTTTTATTTAAAGCTTTAATCGCATGAACCACATTGTTGTCTCCTAAAACTTCAACAGTATCGTGATTCATTAAAATCTCGATATTTTCAGTTTTACGAACACGTTCTTCCATAATTTTAGAAGCTCTGAATTTCTCACTTCTCACTAACATCGTTACTTTTTTACAAAGTTTAGACAAGTAATGTGCTTCTTCACAAGCAGAATCACCTGCCCCAACTATAACAACATCCTGATTTCTGTAGAAGAAACCATCACAAACAGCACATGCAGAAACTCCACCACCCATATTTAAATAGTGTTGTTCTGATGGCAATCCTAAATATTTAGCCGAAGCACCTGTAGAAATAATTACTGTTTCACAGTGCAATTCGATAGAATCATTAATCCAAACTTTATGAATATCTCCGGAAAAATCAACTTTTGTAGCCCATCCGTCACGAATATCAGCACCAAAACGTTTTGCCTGTTCCTGTAACTGAATCATCATTTCCGGTCCAGTAACCCCATCAACATATCCTGGGAAGTTTTCCACTTCATTAGTTGTAGTCAACTGACCACCTGGCTGCATTCCTTGGTATAATACTGGGGTCATATTTGCTCTGGCTGCGTAAATTGCTGCAGTATAGCCTGCAGGACCAGAACCTATAATAAGGCATTTTATTTTTTCAATTGTATCTGACATAGTATCTATAGTTTTTTTGAGTTGCAAATGTAAACTTTATTATAAAAAATTAGGGCTAAAATAAATCCTAAATAACTATGTCAAAATAAGTTTTATTTATTTTCATTTTTTCCTTTTGTAAATGAAATTTATTTCTATCTTTGCATCCGCTTTCGGGCAGTATTACAAATACATCTTCGGGGTGTAGCGTAGCCCGGTTATCGCGCCTGCTTTGGGAGCAGGAGGCCGCAGGTTCGAATCCTGCCACCCCGACTTCACGGGACAAAGTAGAAAAATCTACTTTTGTCCCGTTTTTTTTTGTATATAACTTTTTGTTTATCAAGTTGATATGTTGTATAAAATCGTTTCGACGAGCGGTTCGAACTTGGCTTTCTGAAAAAATGATTTTTTCAGGGTAAATTGAACCAATATCTTTTGATATCTCTGCAAGTTCTCCTTTCATTACATTTTTCTCTATCTCAATTATCTTGTTAATTCCTTGTTTTATAAGGTCTTGAATGTTATCTGAATCATAATTAACTCTATTTAGCTTTGCTTCCAGAGCAGAAATCTTTGAACTATAGACTGATTTCATTTCTCTATAGTCTTCAGCTTCAATCTGACGAGTAGCAAGCAGGTCTCGCGTGTGAGATAATCGATCTTCATAATCTTTAATTTCTGCCAAAATCTCCTTTTTTTCTGATTGTACTTCTAGTGTTCCACCTAGGTAGTCTTTCGAAATGGTTTCTTCATAGAAAGATCTATTTTGGATTTTAGGAAGAAATTCAATTAAGTCTTCTACAATAGCCGCGTTGACTTTTTCAGCATTCACACGATGCGTACATCCTCCGATACAATGATAATATGCATAGTAACGGCTTCTACCTTTTGATTTACTTCCAGTCAATAACTTACTGCATTCAGGGCAAACCAAATATCCTCTAACCGGAAACTCATCAATGGTTTTTATCTTGGGACGATAGTTTCGTCCGCGTCCATCTAATACGTCCTGTACTTCATAGTAGAGCGATTCAGATATGATTCCCTCGTGTTGCCCATCAACGAAACAGCTTTCTTCGTCTTTGAACTGGGGAACGAATATTTTACCACAGTACAATGGATTTCGTATAACCTGCCAAAAAGCATTCTTGCTACATTTCAATCCCTTTTCTTTCGCTTGCTTAAACACCTGCTCGGTATTGAATATACCTTTCGCTATTTCTTTAAATGCGTACCTTAAAACGGAAGCGTCAGGCTCTTTCGGTGCAATAAATTTCTTTCCATTTTCGGAAGTTTTATTTTCATATGCTACAGGAGCTAATCCCATATAGCGACCCTCTTTCTTCGCTCGGCGCATTCCGTAAAATACATTCAATGCACGACGGTCATTTTCAACTTCAGGAGCCGCAAGATAAAATGCCAGCATCATTTTATTCTCAGGGATAGACAAATCAAGTGGTTGTTCTATCGCCTGCGGTTCTACGCCCAACCCGCGAAGAATGTTAATCATTTGATAGGCATCACCAGCATTTCTGCTGAAACGATCCCATTTTGTGAACAGAATAAGGTTCACATTATTTTTCTTTTTTTTAAGTGTCAGTACAAGATTTTTCCATTCGGGTCTATTGAATGTCTTTGCGGAATGGTCCTCATAGATAATATTTCTTACCTCAATCGACTGATTGATGCAATACTTGCGCAACATCTCTTCTTGGTTTCTCTGTGAATAGCCCTTATCAGCCTGTTCATCTGTACTAACTCGAATGTATAAGTCTGCTATATTTCCCATCGCTAAAAATAATTTATAGACAACTCCGCACAAAAATTATACATAGATCCTGGAACCCTTAACAATAAACTATTTAAGTAATGTATCCTGTCTTTCAATGGTGCTCGTTGGCTTTGTTTGGCACTAAATTACAAAAATCAAAACACCTAACATCTTATTTTTCAGCAATGTTCATAAAAATTGTTTGTTTTGTTGTAAATTGAATTGTAGGACTGTCAGAGTTTAATTTCCTACAATCCTTTATGGGAAAATCAAAAAAAAATGCCCTATAAAGGCATATTTTGATTGAAACTTTATGTATTGAAAGCTTTTAGATATTTCAGATACTATACAATGTATCGATACCCCTTTTTCACTGCCGGACAGAATTTTGATTTTGTGAAAGATTCTCCATCAAATATCAATTTTTCAGGGAATAATATGTTTAGGAAAGCTCTTAAATCTTCACTACTGCTCTGACTTAGAACGCCATCAAGTTTAAGAAGTTCTGAAATATCATTTTTTAAAAGTTCTTCTATATCTGGAATTCTTCCGCTTACATCAGAAAACTTCTTATTTAATTGATCGATTGAGATACCGTATTGGCTCTTTATTTCATTGTATTCTGATGCGTCGATCTTGTCTGTAGCCAATAGGTCCCTTATATGGGATATCCGGTTTTCAAAATCTTTCAATTGTGTAAAAATTTGTTTTTTTGCAGTCTGTATATCTCTTGTTTGCTCAAAATAGCACTCTTTCAAAATTTCCTTATATACTTCTAATAATTCTTTGCGTGGTTTATATCTCCCTAATTCCTGTTCAAACAGTTCAGTTAATTTATCACTCCCAATACGCAGTGAACATCCTTTATAACAATGGTAATAGTTGTAATATCTGCTTCTACCTTTTGATCGGCTAGCTGTTAATAATTTTCCACATTTTGGACAGATCAGAAATCCCCGTAGTGGAAACTCATTACGTGTATCAATTTTTAAGCGATATTTTCTCCCACGCCCGTCTAGGATATCCTGGACTTCTTCAAACAGTTTTTCTTCTAGAATTGCCTCGTGTTGTCCTTCTACAAAATAACCTTCTTCATCTTTGAATGGCGGAATGAATATCTTACCACAGTAAAGCGGATTTCTTATCATCTGCCAGAACGCATTTTTACTGCATTTTAACCCTTTTTCTCTTGATTTTTTCCAAATCTGTTCGGTATTGTAAAGACCTTTCGCCAATTGTTCAAATGACCAACGCAAGACTGATGCATCAGGTTCTTTTGGTGTGATAAATTTGAGACCGCTCTCATCAACTTTATTTTTATAACCTACAGGTGCCAACCCCATATACCTTCCTTCTTTCTTTGCTCGACGCATTCCATAAAAAACGTTCAATGCACGCCTATCATTTTCAACTTCTGGAGCTGCAAGATAGAATGCCAGCATCATCTTATTCTCTGGTATTGAGAGATCTAACGGCTGTTCTATGGCTTGTGGTTCAATATTGAGGTCACGTAGAATATTTATCATTTGGTATGCATCGCCTGCATTACGGCTAAAACGGTCCCATTTGGTAAATAGAATAAGATCGATACGATTCTTGTTTTTCTTCAGATTAGCTATCAATTTTTTCCATTCAGGCCTATTAAAGGTTTTGGCAGAATGGTCTTCGTATATGACATGACGTATTTCTATGGAATGGCTTTCACAGTATTTGCGCAGCATTTCTTCCTGGTTACGTTGCGAGTAACCTTTATCGGCCTGTTCATCTGTGCTTACACGTACATAAATGTCTGCAATGGGCTCTCTACTTACTCTCATCTTTCCAAATATTTTTTTACAGCGATCCGTGCTAGTCTTTTTAAAAACAGAAGCATTCTCGTAGCATCTTCATTTGACATTTCCGTTTTATCACCTTTCATAACTTTCTTAAGTTTCTCAGCGGTGACCTTAGTTTTCTGTGAATTATCTCTCATAACCAATCCTATTTAGAAAATATGGATTTTGAAATTATGGATGATTTTAAAGAGAAAGCCCAAAGATGTAGTCTTTGTCTTTTAAAGGCAGTATTTGACCATATATTATTGGTGACCGAATGAGATAGAAAATAATAAGCTACTGATTGAACACTAAAGTGTTGTAAAACTCAGCCTCGATGGCTGCGTGTTTTCTACGCACATCGGGTCATTATCCAATACCTTTTCCATTGGCTTCCACATTATTTTTTATCCAAGAGCCGGTATGCTGTTTTTGTCCCATTTCAAGAGCAAAGGTATTTCAGTGTTCATAACGCAACAGCAAGGTCGTGCCCTTTGGGTTTGCAAAATAATCTCCACCCATGCGGGTCGTATTTTTTTGACAAAACCTTGCTGCTGCTAAACACTAACCTTTTATGCTCGTGAAACGAAACAAAGCATACTCCGGCTCTTTACACGAATAAAAAAAATGTCAGAAATGAAAAATATCAGCATTGGAAATGGAAAAAGTGAAACGAAAACAAGCACCTCCTCTCATTGCCGAATAAATCAAATCAAAAAAAATCGAACAGGAATTTAACAACGTAAAAATCGAAAATCATGAACATCACAGGAAGACTGACAAGAGATGCGGAAGTACGCACAACGTCACAGGACAAACAAGTAGTAAACTTTTCAGTAGCAACAAACGACAGCTACAAAAACAAGCAGGGCGAACGCATAGAACAAACAACCTATTTCGACTGCTCGTACTGGATAACTCCCAACGTAGCCAGACTACTCACAAAAGGCACACTGGTAGAACTGACAGGCAGAGTAAGTACAAGAGCGTGGAAAGGAAATGACGGAGAGCCAAAAGCAGGACTGAATTTCCATACCTCACAAATCAAACTGCACGGAGGTAGCAGGAAAACAGAAACCGCACAGGCTACTGACAATAACAACAAAGGCAAGGCTAAAGCGGAGCAAACCGAAGATGACCTACCATTTTAACAGCTATCAAATATTCATTTTTCAAACTTTTAAAATTTCAACAACATGGCACATAATATCAATTTCAACAGCAAAACAGGACGTTACTCATTTTTTAGCGTAAAGGAAAAAGCGTGGCACGGTTTGGGGCAAATCGTACAGGACTACCCAACAAGTGAGCAAGCTATCAGACACGCAGGGTTAGATTATGAAGTGGTAAAATCTCCACTCTTTACAAAAAGCTCAGGCATTATAGAAACTGCTAACGGTATCGAGATTGGAAATAGCGAACTGGAAGTACCTAACTATTTCGCCAACATACGCACCGATAACAATGCAGTTTTGGGTGTGGTGGGTAAAGACTATCATATCGTACAAAACAGGGATGCTTTTTCATTCTTTGACAGTATTGTAGGTGGTACGGACGGCATTTTATACGAAACCGCAGGAGCTTTGGGTAATGGGGAACGCATTTTTATCACCGCCAAATTACCTAGTTATATCCGTGTGGGCAATGGCGATGATGTGACAGAAAAATACATCTTCCTTACGACTTCGCATGACGGTAGCGGTAGTATTACAGCCGCTTTTACACCTATCCGTATCGTTTGCCAAAATACCTTAAATGCTTCTTTGCGTAATATGAGCAATGTAGTACGCATTAAGCACACCGCAGGAGCAAAACAACGTTTGGACAATGCACATAAAGTTATGGGAATTGCGAACCAGTTCAGTGACCAATTAGAAGGAATTTTCAATGAGTGGACGAAAGTAAAAGTTTCAGACCAAGAAGTTAAAAAGCTAATCCAACTGGCACTTTGCCCAAATAAGGAAACATTGGAACTGCTAAAAAAAGGTGCGGAAGATGAAGTTTCCACCGTATACAAAAACGTGGTTGAAGATGCTTTTGCTTATGCAATGGTAAGCGATACCCAACAGATGGACACCACAAAAGGTACTTTGTTCGGGGCATATAATGCAGTAACAGGCTATTATCAGAACGTAAGAAATTACAAAGACAACGAAGCCAAATTACAGAGTATTGTAATGGGCGGTACTGCTCAACTTAAATCACAGAAAGCATTTGAATTATGTACTTCTTTTCAGAAAGTTGGTGCAGACGTTTTTCAACTCAATTAATTAAACCATAGGCTACTGCCTTGCAAACGGTGGTAGCCTTTTAAAAACAAATATTATGGCGAATTGGTGCAGTAATACGGTTGTATTTGAGGGGAAACCCGAAGCAATCAGACAGATACAACAACTTTTTCAAACCCTAAAGGAAAAGGAAGAACAAGCCGAAGAGGGGCAATTGCCCGACTTTACAGACAGTACAAACGGTGGGTATTTCTTCAATATCTACTGGAACGAGGGCGATGAAGGGAATTTTCAGTACGAAACAAAATGGTCGCCAAACTCCGAGATACTGCGGAGCATAGCAGACCGCTACCAAGTTGATTTTATACAGGATTATGAGGAAATGGGAAACGGAATATATGGCAGGGCAATCTATCAAAACGGAATACTGGACGATGTATTTTTGAGCGATGAAGACCTAGAAGCGTATGATTTTGACGAAGATAAAGACACCTACCATTTTGAGGGAAAAACCTATGACAGCGATTACGAAATACTGGAAACGCTTTTGGAACGCAAATTATCATTGCTATGAAAGTAACGGATTTAAACGGATGCTCTATCGAAGTCACTGATCTTGATGAAGCCATAAAGATTAGCAAACGGTTCACTGGTTACAGGCACGAGGACGAAAGTTTTTCAGAGTTCGACAAGAGACAGAACGCCTACTGGACAGATATGTTCAATAAACTGACAGCTAAGAAAAAACGATTAGAGGATAAACAAAAAAATTAGAACGATGAACACAAATTTTTTCAATCAGATACAGCAGTTGGACTTTACAGGAGTATTGCAACTGAACATTTCAAAGGGAGCAGAAACCAAGCTAATCGTATCGGTTATGCTTAACAATGAACAATGCGGGGATAGTGCAAAAAACCTTATTCCGCCCCTTACATTCAATGCTACCGCACAGGAGTTTGATGAGGGATTTTTTGAACAGATAACCGCACCAGTACAGACCGTTTCGGGTTTGATGGTGGATATGGAGAAATTCTTGAAGCAAATGGAAGAAGTCAAAAAACAATCGGCAATGGAAAAGGAAAAAGCCGATAAGGAGAAGAAAGAAAAGGAAGCCAAGGAAAAGAAATATAAAGAAGCTATGGCAAAGGCTGACGAACTGGAAAAAGAGGGTAAATTCCGTGAAGCGTGGATGAAAGTGCCGAACCCTGCCGATTTTCCCGACTATGCCGATGCCATACGCAAACGTAAAACTTCACTATCGGACAAATTTGCCACACCGAGCCTTTTCGGTGCAACAGAAGAAGCAACACCCGAACCGATACAATCGGCAGAAGTTACAGACGATTACCCCATTGATAAAGCAGGAGAAGAAGAATAGAAGTACTAACCCAAAAATCAAATGTTATGTTATTAGCAACGCAATTACAACGAGTTTTTATATTGAATGATAAGGGGCAGGAAATCAAACTCAACGACCCCGAACCGCAATGGAGTGTACAAGCAGTAATGAATTTTTATTCCAATACATACCCCATTCTGACTACCGCAAAAGTATCAGCACCACAAATCAAGGACGATACCGTACAGTACCGTTTTGAAAGTGCAATGGGAACAAAAGGTTAAACTAAAACAGTAAAACAATGACTTATGCAACGACATACCGTATCGGGAACATTCCAAATGCCCCAAGAACCCAAGCAAAAGCAATTGCACCGTCAGTTGAGCGAGTTTGCAAACTGGATGCAACGACCGAAAGACGCAAACGAAATCCAAAAGGACAAACAGCAGTCCGTACCAGTAGCCATGTTGCCAATGGTTTTTTAAGGACTTCGTTTCTCCCAAGACTGAACGAAACAGAAACCGTACAGGCTTGCAGGGATAATGCTAAAATGGAAAGGGATTTTTATAGTTCCCTTTCTCAATTGGCAGAGCATTACGGTATCATTCCGAAATCAACGCAATCTTATGGCTACCCCTACAATATCGCATTGGCTTTAAAAGACACCGAAGAACAGCTAAAACTTAAAATAACGGATTGGGAAGAAATCAGACTGATACAGGATAGCAAGAAAGTGTTTTTTACAAGCGAGGAAAGATATAATACTGGTGCAACCCTGTATTACATTCCTGTAATACCCTTATTTCGTTGGTTGAAAGACCCAAAGCGAAAACATACCGCTCAACTGTTTTTGTCAGTTTGCAGTTATTTGTACCACATTGCCGACATTCCATACTACAGACAGGAAAGTAGTTATCTGTACTGGATGTATGAAATGCACAAAGATTGGGTAACCGAGGATGATTACGGAGAAGATACAGAAGCCTACCTCAGCGAATTTTCTCAAGCAGAATGGATTGGCGACCGTATGGAACAGAAAATTTACAACGAAGCTAATTTAAGGCTCTTTAAAGAACGGTTAAACCGTTTTAAATCGAAAGATAAGATTGATGCTGATTGCTTTAAAGTAGCACAGGAAGCCTATGCCATTTATCAGCAATACCCTAATGCAAACGTATTCCGCAATGCCCGACCAAATGGCGAAGCCAATGAAGAAGACATGGAAAATATCATTTCAATGGAGAAATATGTTTCATTCTGTGCAGACGGTACAGGCTGGCTTATGGATAATGTGGTAGAATCCGTTAACAACGAATTACAGGAATACGGACAGATGGAAGAACCCATTATTATCAAACGGTTTGACGGAAGTGATATAACCGCCAATACTTTGGATTTTGAAAACCGTTTGCTACCGATGATAAATGAATTGACATACATTTTGAATAATTTTTAAAAACAAAGCTATGAACGATATAACACAGGATTTCGGAACGCTATACTACCCAAAATCAGCATTGGTATTTTATCAGACTACTGGAAAGGGTAACAATACTTATGTAGAGCATTTTGATATGGATAAAAACGGTACGCCCATTAATGCACACCCTTTAACCGTAAAGGAAGCTAACCAACTGGCTAAGGCTTTGAAGACCGCCAAAGAGGAAAAAGAACCGTTATTGAAACCGCAGGGAATATTAAGCAATGAGGTTTTATACTTTGAGCCTAATGCAAACAAAGTAGTTTGGTTTACCAAAGCCACACAAAGGGAAATGTATTTTGTAGAAAGTCTGGGCATACCTAAAGGCAAAGCCAATGTACCGCCTATGCTGTGGGTAGCCAACCGAAAGGGTTTAGCAGTTTTCGCCTTGTCAAATAGCAGAAGACCTACAATAAAAACAAAGCTGTACAATGCTCCCTTTTTTAACGTGTATGAGGACGGCAATGTATGTATGGGTACGGTAGATGTACGCATAAAGAAAACCGCTTCATTGGAAGAATTTATAAACAAATGGGAAGGTTTTTTCTTTAACAGCTATTTCAGTCATTTAATGCACGGTCATAACCCGATAAATGGAAATTGCGTAAGCCATTGGGAGAGTTTAATTGTCACTGGCGAAGCCTTTCCAATGGAAGTATTGACAAAAAGTAATCTAACCTTAAAAGACATATTGCGATGAACAACGAAAAAATAAAAGTCCATTTTACAGACAGCAGTTTGATAAATGCTACCAATCCCATATCGGTAAACCTTATCGGTGCAGGTGGTACAGGCTCAAAGGTTTTGACCGCCTTAATGGAAATGAACCACAGTTTAATAGCTTTAGGACACGCAGGATTGTCCGTTCGCCTTTGGGATGATGATGTTATTACAGAAGCAAATTTGGGCAGACAGCGTTTCGCTGAATGTGAGGTAGGATTATATAAATCCGTTGCTCTCATCAACCGAGCAAACCGTTTTGCAGGTACAAACTGGAAAGCCGAAACGCAGAAGTTTGAAAAGGACAGTTTGAGCAAAGTTCCCGAAAACGCACAAGCGACAATCTTTATTACCTGCGTGGATAGTGTAAGAGCAAGATTTGGTATTGCTGAAATATTAAAAGCATTGGACTACGGAAAGTATTACCATCATACACCAAAATATTGGCTAGATTACGGCAACAGCCAATACACAGGACAGGTATTATTATCAACCATAGGAGATATAAAACAACCCAATTCCGACAGATACGAAACCGTTTCTAATCTGCCAATGGTTACAGAAGAATTTGGCGATTTGCTGAAGCAGTCCGAACAGCAAGACGACACACCAAGTTGCAGTTTAGCTGAAGCATTGGAAAAACAGGATTTGTATATCAATTCGTCATTGGCTCAAATGGGAAGTTCTTTGTGATGGGGTCTATTTCGTAACGGATTGACAGAATACAGAGGCTTTTTTCTAAATCTGAAAGACTTTCGTTCACAACCCATTCCAGTCGCCCGATAGCCGAAATCGGGCGGCAAAAAGATACTCCCTCCCGAAGGTCGGGGCAGTCTTTTTGCATCTAAGCGGAACAACCACTTTGCCAAAATGTAAGGCTACGAACCGTCCTCACGTCACATTTCATCAAACAGGTTGCGATCTGTTTTGCAGGGATATTCGTTATCCCTTTTTGTCGTTTATGATATGACTTCTTTTCTTTCCACGCATCGACCAAAGAAAAGAAGCAAAAGAACGTCGCTTGGTTAGGATAGATTTTTGTTTGCTAGTTGTTTAAACATTGCTTTAATTCAGTAAGTTTGTTATTTGTAGCAAGATTCGTTATTGAATTTCTATTTGACCAAAAATAAGTAATTATAAATCAGAACCACTAATGAATATTAACCATATTGATAATAAAATACTTAGTAAACTCCCAATTGGTTCTGAATGCAATATTAACTGCATTCATATAAGAATTGATGATTTTAAGCCTATCATTAAAGAAATAGAAACTAATATTTCTGATACGAGTTGGATAAATAATTTGGATGAAATTTCCAAGAAAGTTTTTAAAGCAAATGCTGAAAAAACTATTAACAAGATAGTTAATGAAATAATTGCAAAAGTTTCAACTACTGTGAATACGGATATTGGCGAATATATTGTTTCATACTCAGCACAACACGCGTTGGAAGTTAAATTCCTACATAAAAAAATACCTCTAGCCGAACTTTTGAAAGAAAAAATATCTGGTAATCCTGGTTTTGACTTTCACAGCATTAGTTCTGCTAATTATTTAATATTTGGAGAAGCAAAGTTTAGCACAAATGATACTCCAAGACCTGAAGCATTAGTACAAATAAATAATTTTATTAATGATAGAGATAATGGAGAATTACTTTGGTTACAACCATTTTTAGACGAAACTACAAAAAACAACATCATTAATGATGAAAAGGGATATGCCGCGGCATTTTCTTTCAATAGTGCTAGTATTATCACGATATTGAATAATGCTCTTGATTCTAAACCAATTAAAGAGATAATTAAAAACAAAGAATTATATTTAATCGCGGTAGAATTATGTTAAGTAACATTTTATTTCAGCAGAAGGTTGATGAACAAACTATTAAAGAAATTCTTTTTGACTTTCATAAATATGGACCTGTCAGCAACAGTCATTTAGAATCTTTATCGTATTTAAAAAAATATATACCAGAAGATTTTAAAAAATATGAAGGGAAATTAATGTTTCTTATGGGACTGTTTTACAAAACAAGCACACCTAATTCGTTCATCGAAACAATATATAATGTATATGCTGAATCAATAATTGAAGAAACAGGGCATAATTTTACACCTGTTCAAGCCGATGCGTATAATTCAATAAAGAAATACACCAATTTTTCGTTTTCTGCTCCAACAAGTGCAGGGAAATCTTTTCTATTTCAAGAACTGATAAAAGAATCCAAGGGAGATATAATTATTATTTTGCCATCACGAGCATTACTTTCAGAATACTTAATAAAAGTTAAAAAATTAGTTTCTAAGGAAACATTAGTACTTCAATTCATTGAAATTGTCAACACTAAGCGCACAAAAAACAGAATTTATATTATTACTCCTGAACGGGGTGAAGAGATTTTCAGGAATATAGATAATCTAAATTTAGAACTAATATTATTGGACGAGGCTCAGATTTCAGAAGAAGGAATTAGAGGAATGAAATTTGATTCTTTGGTTAGGAGAATTGATAAAAAGCTAAAAAATGTTAAAAAAATTTTTACTCATCCATTTGTACTCAACCCAGATGCTCAATTCAAAAAACATGACATTACAAACAACACAGATTCAGAAACATACAATCAAAAGACTGTCGGAAAAATATACATTGAGCATTTTGATAATGGTTTTAAATACTTTTCGCCTTTCGACGATAGAATAAAAGGAAGAGGTATAGATAATAATATTGTTAAAGAGATCATTCAAAATAATGGTACAGCTTTAATTTATATATCTAAATCAAAAATATATGATGGGAGTTTTATTGAAACTTTTGCCGAGTATATTGAATTGTGTCCTGAAATTTCAGATGAAAAAGGTTTATCTTATATCAGTAAACTTGAAGAGTTTTTGGGAACAAAAGATGACCGAGAAAAAAACTCTGTATTAATTTATTTAATGAAACGAGGAATTGTTATCCATCATGGTTCAATACCGCTTAAAGCTCGTTTAATAATCGAAGATTTCGTTAATGGACATCATGCAAAAATTTGCTTTTCAACATCAACTTTAATTCAAGGCATTAATATGCCTTTCGATATAGTCTGGATCAATAATTTCACATTTACTGGAAACGAAGATCAAAAAACTCTTAATCTAAAAAATTTGATTGGTAGAGCTGGACGGACAACAACTGAAAATGATTGTTTTGACTTCGGTTACGTAGTGATAGAGAAAAAAAACAAAAAGCTCTTTATAGAAAGGCTAAATAAAGAGTCGAAGTTAACAACTACATCTAATTTAGATGACACAACAGATCCTAACAATGAAGATTTTATAGATATTGTTGACGCAATTAAAAATGACACCTTTAATGTTGATTTACAGCTTACTGAGAGCCAGATTAAACGGATATCAGGTGCAAACCTTGATGACGAAATAGTTTTTATCTTAGATAAATTTCTAAATAAGCAATCACAACCGTTAACTGTAAAGGAATATTATAGACTAGAAGATGATCAAAGAAAAAAAATTAAAATATCGTTTGAAAATATATATAAAGCACATCTTAGGCGTACTGAGTTATCAAATGGAGAAAAAAATGTTCTCAGTACGTCTATTCCAATTTTACTCTGGCAAATTCAAGGTAAATCGTTTGCTGAAATTATTTCATTACGACATGCTTTTTTGTCAGAAAAAGATTATAGGAGGGCATTGAGAAGACAATTATTAAAAAAAGAGATAACTTCTAGAGAATTTAGACTATTATTATCAAAGAAAAAAGTTAGGTTTTCTTGCATCGCAGAACCTTTGCCAAATAAGACCTTTAAACGACCAGTTTCATTATTTCCAAGAGATACCAATATAGTTGATATTGATTTTGACAAGATAATATATGATACCTATGATTATATAGACAAAGTGTTGTCATTATCCCTTAAAGATCCTTTGTCAAGTGCCTTTATATTATATTTTCAAAAAACTAATGATATTAGAGCACAAGTTTTAAGCAATTATATAAAATACGGTACTAATAATGAGACTGAAATATGGTTAATTAAATACGGATTTAGTTTTGATGAAATTGAAGAACTTATCGAATATGTTGAAAAAATAGATGAAACAGAAATCGTCTTTAAGAAAAATATAGATGAATACACTGAAAATTTTGACAATTTTAAATTAATTGAAAGATATCTATAAATCCTAGCCATTGACAGCCTTGTCAATGGCTTTTTTAAAATTATCTACGTCACTACCAAGAATTAGATAATTTGAAAAACCAATATCCAAAAGAGCCTTGCCTACTTGCTCATCGTCAATATCACTATGAGCAAGTAGCTTAATCGATGGATATTTTGATCTCAATTTCTGTAGCTGTTCCAGTATATTCTTGTCGTAAAAATCAATGTCAATAATACAAACCTTTGGTATAGATTTTAAATCAGATAATTGAATTAATCCATCTTTAATACTTTCCGATCTAAACAACACTTCAATTCCTGAAGCTATGAGTTCGTTGTAAATCAGATCCAAAATTGGGCTTTTGCCATCGATAAAAGCAAGGGTGATTTTTTGTTGTGATGTACCAGTTTCCATATTTATTCTCGTATCAAATTAATGGATTGCCTGCACAAAAAAGAAGCGTAGGCAACTACAACTTATCGATACTGAGGCACTGGTATACCCGACAACGAATAAGCGAGCGCCCACGCCTAGCGTGAGCGTTCCTACTTATTGTCTTGTTGTCTTATTTTACTAAGTAAATATACTAAAGTCGTTTTAATTGATTAGCATTCTCTCTATAATTGTAACCCTTATCAATCTTTATCTCTTTTAAAAACAAAAAATCGGATAACCTTTTAGATATCCGATTCTCCTAAAAATGTAATTAGAAATTATTTTTGATTTGATTGCTCTGTTTTTATTGCCTTTTTTTCACGAGAGTAAACCCACACTGACAACAGCCCGAAAATAATCAGTGCATAAGCTATCCATTTACCAACTCGTTCAAGAAACTTAATGGTGACCTGCTTTTCATAAGACGAAAAGCCCTCTGCACCAGAGTGACTTCTTCTATAAAACTTTCTTCGGTTAATCCAGTAACGGAGTGCCAAACCTGCAACTAAAGATATTATCCCTATAACCAATGAAGAAATCATAACAAAATCACTTTAAATTCACATTTTAAATTTACAAAATAATTTTCCCACTCATTATCCTAAAAAAGAAATCCTGTCATAAAAAGGCAGGATTTCTTTTTCTTTTTAATCACTACTATTGAACTGAAAACTCAATTGTTTTTCGTTCCCAAAACTATCCGAAATCCAAACGTCAAAGGATTGTGAAACTGCTGAAGTTGAAGTATAATACAATCGAAATTGTTCCGATGCCAAAGGATACAAATCATTCGGAAGATACGGAGGCTCATTATAATACTGCAAAGTACCTTGTCCGTCGAATTGGAAGTAGCGTAGGAAATATTGTGTGTTGCTGTAATTTCCTGTACGCTGTATGGTAATGCGTATCTCAACGGTCTGCCCATTGGTAACATCTTTAGGCACTGGCATTACATTGACCTCGAAAGGAAAATCGTTCTTTATTTCGAGTTCATCATCTTTGCTACAAGATACCAAAGTAACCGAAGCTGTAAAGATTGCCAATAGTACATATATCGCTAGTAATCCTATTCTGAATTTATTAAATATTGCTATCATCGTTTTATGTTTTAAAAGTTAAACCTTAATCCCACACCTGCGGACAGTCGGAACTGTCGCAAATCTGTACTCCATAACACTTTGGTACGCCCTTGCAAAACCAATACAAATCTGTCAGACAGGTACGTTTCAAAGGTCAGGCGACCACCGGCACCGTAAATGAAATTATCCTCACTCATTATTTTCGCACCATCATACAGCATCGTTTCGCCACGGTTGATGTTTTCGTAACCAACAACACCTGTTATCCCGGCATTCAGTGTGATATTCTTACGGGCATCGCCTAATAAAAAGAAACTGTAACCTCCTTCAACGGTGTAGGTTTCCTGCGGTATTTGGAGCGATTTATAATCGTGGTATTGGTGTGTGTATTCCAAAGCCCATATCTGATAATTTCCGTTTTTACCGTTCACGGTCATACCAAGACTGATGTAATAATCATTACCGATTTTATCATCAGACAAAATACCTGTGCTTATTTCCAAACCTTTTTGTTTAGGTAACATTCTTTGTGCCTGTGTTACCATGATGGCCATAAAGAGCAACATCACGGTGTAGATATATTTTTTCATTGTAATTGCTTTAAAAGGTAATTAAAATTTCAGGTGTATATCATTGATTACACGGGCTTTGATTAAGTCCGAATTTTCTACCTGAAGTGTTTGGTGTCGTCCACCGTTTTTCTCAAAGATTTCAATTAGCAATACCTTATCATCGGCAATGGTAAACTGGTCTAACAGAAAAACATTTTGTTCGGTAGATTGTCCGTTTATTCCGTCTTCCAAAGGCTTGTAAGTGCGAAGCGGTATTATAGGTCGTTCCTGTATTACGGTACGTTTGGCTACCTTTTTATCTACTACCTTGAAATTGATAAAATCAATGTTAAACGGCACATTGCTTTTGTTCCTTAATTCCGTATGGAAATAGTATTTCCCATTGTGGATATAGATACCTTTCAGGATAAACTGAATACCGAAGCTCTTTGCCCCGATGTGTTTTACTATACGTTTGTCTTTCTTGTAAATGGTTTCCAATAACAAACCAGCCAAAGACGGAGAATTGTTGCCCAATTCTTCAAACAGCACATCGTTTCCGTTGGCTTTATCTACTGCTTTTTGCATTGTTAGCAGGTCGTAGCTCAACGCTTCCGGGTAAGAACTGTAATACACATTGAAAGAGTAAAAACGACCATCATTGGTAATGACGGAAAAGTTGGTTTCGGCTTCAAAATTCCGAACCGATGCTTTTACACGCAATACGTTTTCTGTATCTTCTGCTTTTCCGGCAATCAGGTACTCACTTCCTAAATCCACATAACGAATGGCAGTAGGGAAAATCAGGTGCGAGGTTTTATCGTAGGTTACTTCCATACGATATGGCTCAATTCTGCCCAATTCAAGGGGTGTTTTTACAGGTACACTATCCTGTGCAAAGGAGGTTACGGCAAAGCCGATGGTCAGGGCAACTGCCCAAAAGGTTTTAAAAATATTTTTCATTTGTCTAAATATTGAGTTTAACATTATTGTTTTGATACAAGAAAGACCTGATGTCCTGCTTTTAGCGAAACTTTTGGGGTACGTACTTTCTTGGCGAAATAGCCCGAAATGCCCTGCACCACGCCACGGCTTAAATCAGCAGCTACTTGTTGTCCTGCATTTTGGGTAAGCATCAGACTTGTTCCTGATTGTTGGCTCATATTACCCGCCATTTCGGTAAGAGCATTCATTTCCGGAGAATACGGAACATACAGACCTTGCTGTCCATCCAGATCATAGATAGTAATATCAACCGGAATGATATTACCTTCCAATTCAACAGAGGTAATTTTAAGCTGTAAACGTCCGTTTTGAAACTTGGCATTAGCCGTTACAACCGTTCCCTGCGGAATAGTACGGCTTGGTGTTTTTGCAGGTTCTAATAATCGTAACCGAACACCAGTTTCGCCAACCACCGTCTGTGCATCGTTTACACAGGCTTTGATACTATTTTTGGGCTGTACAATTTGTTCGGAAATACCTGCGGTATAAAATCCTCTGTTTCGGGTTTCGCTCCAATTTTCCAAAAACTCACTATCTGTAGGCTCCCGATATAAAGCAGATACCGTATTTTTCCTTGCAGCAGTAAATGATACAAAATGTTCTTTTTTATTCTCACCCGAAGCCACTGAAGTGGTACTATTTGTTGCAGGTACAGGTTGTTCTGCGGTGTTGGTATTCGTATTTGTCGGGAGATATTTTGCCGCCATCTGATAGGATTTTTCCATCAATGCAATCTGGTCATCTACAGTTGTAGGCTTTGGCAGATCTCTATCAGCTAGTTGTTCTTTCAACTCGTCCAATTGCTTGCGAAGTTCCATTGTTTCAGAATTGTTGTCCTGATAGAAATTACCCAATGTACTTTGTGCATTTCGATAGCTGTTCAATGCAGGATTACTGTTTCTTCCCGAATTTCTACTACCACCTCCATAGCCGGTGCTTTCATCATCATCTTCGGTAAATTCATCCACAGGCTCTTTCTTGTCATCGGTGTTCCAATAATCTGAAAGCGTTGCTAAACCATTACGCTTCTCCTGTTCTTTGCGTTCCAACATTTCAAGTTCATACGCCTTGCCTTTGTCGGCAGGCATTCCTGCTCCGGTAGCCTGTGGCACGTCATCGTTTAGCCCGATGTTTTCGATTTCCTTTTTGTCTTCCGACGGTTTAAAAATTAAATACATACAACCCACGAAAACAATACCCATCAAACCAAAAATCAAAGGCTTTTTGAGCTTTTCCGTTTTATTCTCCTTACCGTTTTGCAGTACATCCGCGGTTTCTTTCGGGTTACCCTCCGTTACCCGAACAACCGACTTTTTGTTCTCATTTTCTTTCATAAATCTGATTTTTTAAAATTGTTGATAATGTGTCCTGTAACCTTGCAGGACTTTCGTTCTTTTTAAGGACAGGGTTTTCAATATGCTCTATCTGTATATCGTTTTTTGAATTGCTTGTATCGTACCATACTTTGGTAACAACGCCTACAGTAAGCAGTAGATAACCAATAAAGAAGTACAGCGTGTATAGGTGTTGCTTCCTCAATGGTAAAGCCCTCCAACTGTTGTCCAGCTTGTCAAAAAACCTGTCCATATTTTCCTTGAATTTTTTCATATATCCTGTTTTAACGTTCGATGACCTCTATATCCTTGTTCTCTACCACCGCAAATTTTTCGATGTTAAAACCTTGGGGATTGTTGTCGGAACGAACGGAGTTTACGAGATAGCAGGAAGTAACCAGGTTACGACGTGTTACATTACTTGACCTAATGATGAACTGCTTTGCGTAGGTACGCACCGCATAAGGATAATTGTCAAAGTTGCACACTACACTATCTACCTCTATGCTTTGCTGTACATTACCCGAAATAATACGGCTGTAATACCCTTTTTCAGAAAGGTCTTTGTAATAATCAAAGGCTGATTTATCGGCAAGATTGAAAGCCCTGCTCATATTACTTTCAATGGCATTCTTGTCGGGAGCCAGCGTAAAGAACAGTTCATGAAAACGCCTAACGTGTTCCCGAGCCTCAACAGGTCGATTAATATTGGCATCTTGAGACAGGGCAAGCATTAAGGATTTGCCGTTATCCAGCACATAGATTTTTTGGCGTTGCTCATCGGCAAAGCTGTACGATTTCCATACGGCATATCCTACAACACCAATACAGAGAACTGCAAATACTATGGCATACAAACGTATCTGCCTAAAGCTGTTTTCTATATTTCTTAAAGTTTTAAATTCCATTTTTAACTGATTTAATTATTTTATTTTCCCATTAATTTGCCACCGATATTCCCTGCTGCCGAACCAGCTCCTGCACCTGCGATATTGCCAGTTTTCATAGCCGTTTGGTTTACGTTGCGTGTAAAGTTTCCTGCACCTCCGGCTTGGATTACCCAACCTGTCACTGTTGGTATGGTGAAGTATCCGATAATGCCAATAATCATAAAAATGATGTACACCGTATTGCTCGTATCAGGTATATAAGTTGGGTCTGCGAGCATAGCTATATCCCGTTCTAATATGAGGGATTGTATCCTTGCCAACATAGAGCTGAACAGATCTGAAACAGGTAGCCAGAGATATACACTGACATACCTGGTGATCCATTGTGTTAGTGTTGATTGAAAGCCATCCCACACGGAGATGGCAAAAGCAATTGGGCCGAGAATGCTTAAAACAATCAGGAAGAACGTTCGGATAGTATCAATGACTAAAGCCGCAGCTTGAAATAGTATTTCGAGTAGGTTACGAAACCAATCTTTGATGGCTTTTTCGATTTTGTAGGCTTGCCTATCCATATACATTCCGGCCATTGTTCCAATATCCGATGGCGACCAGCCCAGTTCCTCCAGCTTTTTATCAAACTCTTCGTCCGATACCATATAGGCTGTTTCGGGGTTTCTGACCATTGCTTCATATTCCAATTGGTCTTTCTGTTGTTGCAGTTTGTTCAGATCGAGTACCTGGTCTTCGAGTATTTGATGGGTTCCGGTTACAACAGGACTTAATACCGCATTAATGGTTCCCAACACGATAGTTGGGAAAAACATAATGCAAAGTCCTAAGGAAAATGGGCGAAGTAAGGGGAACACATCAATAGGTTCGGCACGGCTTAAAGCCTGCCAAACCTTTAATGCTACATAGAACAAAGCTCCCAATCCTGCCAAACC
This sequence comes from Flavobacterium notoginsengisoli, assembly GCF_042686225.1. NCBI lineage: Bacteria > Pseudomonadati > Bacteroidota > Flavobacteriia > Flavobacteriales > Flavobacteriaceae > Flavobacterium > Flavobacterium notoginsengisoli. The sequence continues at coordinate 396,876 of NZ_JBHUOT010000002.1, read as the reverse complement.
TTTCGCAACCGCAGCCATATCGCCTGCAAGAGGCATCATATCATCGTAGAGCGAACGCAGAAGTTCGTGAAGATTATCCCATTCCATGATTTACCAGTATTTTTGGTTAGAAGTTCCGTACAGATCAAGCACCCTTTTGGCATCGTTTTTCTTCTTTGCTCTTAGGTAGCTTACTGATATGTTCTTATTGGTGTAATAGCGTACAAGGCTGTGGTATTCTTTTACTTCTTTGTACACACGGTCAATAATATCCATACGCTCTTTGTCATTTAGCGAAAGACTTGATGCACTGATAATTTGCTTCAATTCCTTTAGCAGTTCTGTACTTTCATTCAGCAGTGCCGAATAACCGTTACCAATGGCTACTAACTCATTTGGTTTGAAATTTGGATCGTTCATCATCTTACCGAAATTGGTCACATACATCTCGGATACATCGCCCACGATTAAAACTGTTTGTTGCACCTTACGGGCATCTTTCACAAGGTTGTTGATGGCTTGGAGTTTATCGTAATATTCCTTGCCTTGTTTGTACACTTTTTCAACCTCTTTGAAGTTCTTTACCACATTGCTAACCGTAGAGGAAGTCTGTACGATTTCGTTCGCAGAGTTGAGAATACCTGATGCTAAATTTGCTGGGTCAGTTACGACAAATTGAGCTTTTGCTGACGGTGCTACGACAAACAGTATTGCCGTGAGCATCATTAAAAATATTTTTTTCATTGTCTTGAAATTTTAAATGATTACTTATTGATTTAATTCATCACGCCTTTGCATAGCGATATGCTTAATGGCGAGTTCCACATTACCGTCCAATTCGGAAGCGAGTTGCATCACTTCCATTTTTTCGGTTTCTTCTGTCGTGTAAGCGTAGGATAAGGACCCGGCGCCTTGCCATATTGACTATGGTAGGTTTCCAAGAACTCTCCCCCGAACCGTACGTACCTGTCTCCAGGTATACGGCTCTCCATCAATTTATTCAGTCTAACTTGCCTGCGTGTATCTTATCGTGGCATTTTGAGCATACTGCCAAGGTTTTTCTTCTCCTTGCACTCATTCGTTTTTCCCAGTCTTGCTTACCTTTCAGGTCTTTCAATTTGCGTATATGGTGCATTTCCAATTTCTCGTTGGCACCGCATAATTCGCATTTCTGGTTTTGCAACCTTGTTATAAGGCTGTTTCTTCCTCCTGTAATGGTAACTGTGACAGGTAAACTATCCACGTAAGCACCACGGGCAGCTTTTTGGCGTTTGAAACCCTCTTTGTAAAAGCGTCTGTACATTATATCTCCTTTCCTGTTTTTGTAGGGAATGGAAAACACTCCGTTGATACATCTTTTAGTCTTTTCCTGACTAATTGAAGTTTGGTATTTCAGTGCATACGTTTTGTACATACTGTACTCCAAGATGTAAGAAAATGACTGGACAAACGAGCTGTTGTTGGCAATTGAGTAATAATTGTAAAAGCCCCGTATTTCAGCGTTGTACTGACTGATGATTTCTAAGTCATCCAAGTCTTTCATGTAATAGCGTGAGCGTGGTTTCCAAACTTCTGTGCCTTTTTCATTTACCAGGTTCATGGCATTATAGCTCAGTAGCCTTTTCTTCATCACGTCTACTGTGACACGGAGTACAATCTTATCTCCGAAACATCTTACGGTTCTACCGTGCTTATCTCTCTTGGCTTCATCGGAGTTTCGCACGGAGACATCAAAGCCTAAGAATTTGGCTGGTTTCTTAGCATTAGTCACCAAGGTTTTTTCATCAGACAGTTCAAGTTTCAGTTTTTCATCAAGGTAAACCTTGATGTCTTCCTTTATCTTTTTGCAGTCTTCTTTGCTACCTATGACCCCGATAAGAAAATCGTCCGCATACCTAACGTATTTTAACTTTCTGAAACTACCATCCATCTTGTCATAAGCTGGATATTTGTTTCTTTCCTGTCTCAACTCTTTGATGTACTTAATCATCTGCTCTCTGACAGTTTCGTCTGTCTCACATTTGAGTTTCTTGGCCAAGCGGTATCGTCTCTGTTCGTGTAGCCTGTACTGGCGTGTTGCCGTAGTTCTTTTACCCTTATCGAAGTCCTTGATATAATCCTTGACATATTTATCGAGTTTATCAAGGTAAATGTTGGCAAGGATGGGGCTTACAATCCCACCTTGCGGTGTGCCACTGTATGTTTTGTGGTACACCCAATCTTCAATATACCCTGCATTGAGGAACTTTCGTATCAACCGAATGAACCTGTCGTCAGCGATACGCTCCTTTAGGATACCAATCAATATTTCGTGATTGATATTGTCGAAGAAGCCTTTTATATCGCCCTCGATGAACCACCGTACAGCAGTGAATGACTGTTGGACGCTTAATAGGGCTGTGTGACAGCTTCTATTGGATCGGAACCCATGTGAAGTATGCTCAAAGCTCCCCTCATAAATTGCTTCCAATATCATTCTGATAACCTCCTGCACTAATTTGTCATCAAAAGATGGTATACCAAGCGGACGTTTCTTCCCGTTCTTTTTCGGAATGTATGTCCTCTTGGATGGGTTTGGCTGATAGGTCTCGTTTCGCAACGATGCAATCAGCCTTTCAATGCGGGATATACTCATTCCGTCGATGGTCTTTCCATCAACTCCTGCCGTCATATTGCCTACTTTACTGTAGATTTTCTGATAGGCGATAAAGTACATCTCTTCATTGAACAGAACCTTGTACAGCCTTTCGAATTTATAGTCCGTGTTTCCGCTGTGCCTTATTAGACTGTTCAATACTTTTTCTGGATTTCTCATAATGTCTCTCACATTTTCCGTTAATCGTATTAAACTAAATTGACTGTCTCCCTTCGCCATGTACAGGGCTTTCCCCTGCTCGGACTACTACGGAGACTCCGTTGCCGTATCGGATATTCAGGAGCTTTTTCCATAGCCACGCCTGTGGCATTCCGACTTAGGCAATCCCCATTTAGACATATAGCAACTATTGGCACGTTAGATTGTCGGATGCGATGTTCGCCCTTTTCTGCTTATTGCAGTTACGTTGTGGTCTGTTTATGCTATCACTACTACCTGTCATTAGGATATTACCACAAAGTGACGTTGGTAACTGTCTTCCGTCACTGCCTAAGAACTGACCGTTCGGACTGTCGTTCAATCAATCAAGACTTCATCCTTATATCTAACTTTTCAACTCGCCATTCAGTCGCAACACGACAATTAGTTGACTTATGGCTTTTCCGACATGCTACACTCCCCGTCGGGTTTCCCGTTCGGATAAGTCGGCTGTTGATGGGCGTTATAAACACTTGCCCAGTGGTTGCCAAACCACATTCACTATATGCCCTTATGGGCGCACCAAATATTCTTCAAGGCTTACTTCCGTTGCGTACACTGCCGAGTGTGTTCCGCCCAATCCAATCCAAACTTCCTTGTACAAGCGACTGGCATCGTTATTCATGTTGATGGATAGTACCTGTGCTTTCTCTTTATCCGTAAGCCCCAGCATCGTCTGTATATCATCAAACTTGTTCATGTACTTACGCTGATCTAAGAGAATTTTACAATCTGAATTGTTGATGATACTTTCTTTGACGATGGGCGATTGAATAATATCATCTACTTCCTGGGTTACGACTATAGCTTCGCCGAAAAACTTTCTAACCGTTTTAAAGAGGTACTTTATGTACTCTGCCATTCCTTCCTTTGCGATTGCTTTCCAAGCCTCCTCAATCAGTATCAGTTTGCGAATACCTTTCAGTCTTCGCATTTTGTTGATAAAAACCTCCATGATGATAATGGTTACGATTGGGAAAAGTATTTTGTGATCCTTGATCGCATCAATTTCAAACACGATGAAGCGTTTAGAAAGTAGGTCTAACTGTTTGTCCGAGTTCAGCAGATAGTCATACTCGCCACCTTTGTAATAAGGCTCTAAAACGTTGAGGAAATTGGCTATATCAAAGTCTTTTTCACGAACCTGTTTTTCTTCGAGTACCTTGCGGTAATCTCCTTTTACATATTCGTAAAAGCCATTGAACGATGGGAAAATGCCCTCGTTTTTTATACGGTCGATATAACCTGAAACCGCATTGGAAAGAGCAACTTCCTCTGACCTTGTAGGCGGTTCATCGTCACGTTTCCAAAGCGTGAGTATCAAAGTCTTGATACTCTCACGCTTTTCAATGTCGAACACACCATCATCGGTGTAAAATGGATTAAAGGCAATCGGGTTATCTTCGGTATAAGTGAAGTAAACACCGTCTTCGCCTTTAGTCTTTCCTTTGATTAATTCGCACAACCCCTGATAGGAGTTACCTGTATCTACCAGCAGTACGTGAGCACCTTGCTCGTAGTATTGCCTAACCATGTGATTGGTAAAAAAAGATTTACCCGAACCTGACGGACCAAGAATAAACTTGTTCCGGTTCGTGATAATGCCCCGCTTCATTGGCAAATCCGAAATATCCAAATGAATAGGTTTTCCTGTAAGCCTGTCAGCCATCTTGATACCAAATGGCGATGGTGAATTGTGATAATTGGTTTCTTCGGTGAAGAAGCACAAGGCTGGCTCAATAAAAGTGTAAAAACTTTCTTCGCTTGGAAAATCACCTGCATTGCCTGGCATTCCTGTCCAATACAGGGTAGCTACATCCGTTGTATTGTGGCGTGGCTTGCATTCCATCAATGCTAATGCACTTCCGCAATCGTTCTTTAGTTGTTTCAACTCTGTAGAATCTTCCGACCAAGCCATAATGTTGAAGTGTGCCCTTACGGAAGACAGCCCAAACGAATGTGCTTCGTTCAGGTACTTCTCAATCCACTCTTTGTTGATTTGATTGGCACGACTGTACCGAGCCAGTGAGTGCATATTCCTTGCTGACTTCTCAAACTTTTGCAGGTTGTCTTCGCTGTTATCTAAAAACAGGTATTGGTTGTAGATGTGGTTACAGCTCAACAATAATCCCACAGGAGCAGCGAATGACAAACGACAGTCGCTTCGATCAGTGGAAAGTTTTTCAAATCGGGTATCCGCCGAAACGGTTGCAGGCAAATCGTCTGTATCCGACAAGGTATGCAGGGACAACCTTTTGTTTCCAATACGGACTTCTTCAGCACTGAGTGCTATATCCTGCATTGCCGTTCCGTTTTCTCTTGACAGCGTTAGGTATTGTTCCAGCAATCCCTGTGTTTCGTCCGTACCAATGATATCGTCTTCAGTCAAACGTCGCAGGCTTATAAAGCCGCTATCGTTCACAATACGCTCAAACTGAGCCACCACTTCCATAAATCGGTGTATCGTTTCTTTATTGATTTCCTTTGGAATAAGCGTACCCTTACAAAGCGAACTGAAATTACTTTGCATACGCATTCTATTCTTGGTCGTCTTGGTTAGAAACAGATAGCAATAATGGTTTAGGAATGGTCGCTCGTTAAAATGACGTTGGTAGGATTTTGACAGAAAACTTTGGTCTTCCTGTGCCAGATCGGGAGCGTAGTTTTCTTTGATGTACCAATCCTGTTTATGAATGACTGTAAAGTCTGGCAAGGTTTTGATTGCCTTGTGCCAAGCGGAATGGATAGCCTCGTATTCTGCCGACGCAACGGTAAACAGTTCTGGCAACCGTACTTCAAAACAGGCGGTAATGTCTGCATCTTTAGAAAGAATGCAGTTGTTCTCTATTGCTAGCAAAGGAAATTTGTTTTCCAATGTGGCTGTCTTAGCTACATTTCTCATACGGTTTTGGGTTTAGGAGTGAATCTTAAATACCTGTGTACAGGCTTGCGACAGATTATGTAGCGAGGATGCCTTTTTATGGCTCCCAACTTCATCAGTCCGTGTTCGCCATATTTCCTGTTCAGTGAAAAAGTCTGCCATACGATGAGTGAAGCACCTCCGGTTCCGAGTAATAGACAGATGTAAGAATTTACACCTGCCATATACATTATCATCACGAAGATTAAGGTACCGAGCAATCCACCTGCGAAGATGAAAAGGTACTGTGCTTTCAATCCCTTAAATTCTACCGTTCTTCCGATGCCTTTGTTGATATTGTAATTCATAAGGCAAAAGATTAAAGAAAGAATGAACGTAGAATAGTAGCCGCTACAATCAGGAAGATACACGCACCGAACCATGAAGCTGCCGTCTTCGAAGTATCGGGGTCGCCACTACTGAATTTGTTGTACACCTTAACGCCTCCGATAAGCCCAACCACCGCACCGATGGCGTAAATTAATTGGGTTGCGGGGTCGAAATAACTTGTTACCATTTGGGTAGCTTCGTTGATCCCAGCCGAACCATTTCCCTGTGCGAAAGAACCAATTCCTGACAACATCGCTACGGTTGCCAGCAAAACTTTTTTTCTTTGTTTTTCCATAATTGAAACACATTAATTTGTTTTTGTTATCCCACACCTTGCGGGCTTTCGGGACAAAGATGTTTCGGAAATCAAGGGGTTATAACAAAGTGGCAGTCAAAGGAATGATTTGGCGTTGAGTGGCATAAATATTTATCAAAATATTTTGATTGTAAGAAAATCTTACATAATTTTGTATGAAATTCTTACAATCATGGGAATATTAGAATTAGAAAAAGAAATAATTGAGATTATACAAGAAGTTTGTATTCATCAAGAAGTTGAAGAAGTCGTAAGTGGAAATTTCTATCCTGGAAATTTCATTATGAGTCAAGTGTTAGTTTCCATTTTTTCTCAAATTGAGATTAAAACAGGTATTACTATACCAAATGATTGCTATATTTTCCATGATCAAAAAACGAAGAAACAATTAAATATAAAAGAGGCTGCAACGAAGCTATTAAAATTGTCAAAAAATGAACAATAAGGGTACTATGACTGAAAGAGAACAAATTGCTGAAAGATTAAAAGAAGCAAGGGTTATGTCTGGCTTGTCGCAAGAAAATGCTGCAAAAATCTTACAAATACAAAGACCAGCTATTTCTGAAATAGAAAGTGGAAAACGAAAAGTAAGTGCAGAAGAGATTATTCAATTTGCTAAGTTGTACAAAGTAAGCACTTCATGGCTTTTGTTGAAAGAGGAAAATGAATCGGCTTTAGATGAGCAAACAAAAATTGCTGCAAGGGAATTGGGGAAAATGGATGAATCCGACAGAAAGAAGCTATTAGAAATCTTAAGAATACTTCCGAAATAAATGAATGAGTTATATACAAGTGCTATCCGAAAAGCAAGTGAAACAAGACTAAAATTAGGGCTCAGTTTATATGAGGCTATAAACATCTACGATGTTTGTTCTAAATTAAACATAGATGTACAATTCGTTGATATTAATATGGAAGGTCTTTATGTAAATAATATCATTATGAACAATACAAGCCAACCCAAAATTATAATTTCACGTCTACGTCCGCTCCCAAGAAGAATTTTTACTTGCGGACATGAATTAGGTCATCATGTTTTTAACCATGGATTAAAATTAGATATTCTTACAGACGAAAATGACAACTCAAATTACAAAAGTGATGATGAGAAATTAGTTGATGCATTTTCTGCACATTTGTTAATGCCAATTGCTTGTGTACAATCAGAGTTCAAAAAAAGAAAGCTTGATTTTAATACCGCAAGAGAAATTGATTATTATATAGTTAGTTCTGTATTAGGGGTTGGATATCAAACGTTAATTACACATTGTAAAGTCAATATGTTAATGAATGAATATAAATACATGGAATTATCTAAACATACACCTTCCAAAATATTCAAAAAGCATTTTGGCAACGTTGAAGAAAAAGCATATTTCAAGATTATTGATTTTAAAACAAATAATCAACCTATTGATTTAGAAGTTTCAAACTACTTAGTTATTCCTTCTGATTTAGAAGTTGATAATAACTATTTAGAAAAGATAAAAAGCACAGAAGTTGGGACACTATATTTAGCGAAAAAATCTGGAATATCTTCCATTTATTCAACAAGTGGTGAAACCAGTTGCTTTGTGAGAATCCAACCACAGAACTATATTGGTTTTGCGGAATATAGACATTTAGAAAACTAATAAAATGAATATACCAGTACTAATAGAAGAGAATAATTTATCGAAAGCATGGTGTAAAGTCTTACAACATATAATCGATAACTCGGGTAATGAAATTACACCATTAGTTTTGACTTTATCTGATTTTGACGAGGATAACACTATAAAAAACGAATTGAACAAAGATTTGGCAGAACACCAACTAGATTCAATTGATATTGTTTCTGAAACAATATTTCCACAATCTTTATATCTGTTTAACAAAAGTAACCGGCAAGAGTTGTTTAGATTGTATTTAGAAAACGTTTTACCAAGGCTAAAGAAAATTGATAAGCGAAACAGTGCAGGAACTTATTTTGAACGCCTTATAGCATTTGGAGACAGTAAAAAGAATCAATTAGAAATAATAATTGATTCTTTAAGTGAAGACTCTAAAATAAAACGTCGCTCGAAATCACAAGCTGCTATTTTTGACCCATTAAAAGACCATAAAAATGGCGTATTCCAGAGTTTTCCTTGTTTACAACATGTTTCATTCTATAAATCAGAAAATGGAGGATTAATAATAAATAGCTTTTATGCTATGCAGTATTTGTATCAGAGAGCTTATGGAAACTGGTTAGGGTTAATCAATCTTGGAAAGTTTGTAGCACAGCAAGCTGGATTAGAATTGGAACGATTTAATTGTTTTGTTGGAGTTGAAAAATTAGACCATTTAACAAAAGCTCAAGCAAAAGGATTAATAATTAAAATGAAGGTAGAAAACTAATGAGTACAATAGCTAAAAAGCAGAACACTTTTACAATATATAAGCCATTATTACCTGCTAAAACAACAGAGGTATTTGATAGCTATTGGAGGTTTGCGGTATTACGACAAGATGTTTTTTTTAGTCGAATACAAGGGGATAAATATCCTTGGACAAACGACCCCATTTTATCTAAACATAAATTTACAAATGCTTACAGGGCTTCGGATAGAGTAAGTCAGTATTTAATTAAGGAAGTTATTTACAATGATGATTATTCTAACTCACCCGATGAAGTTCTTTTTAGAATACTGTTGTTCAAATTGTTTAACAAAATTGACACATGGGAATTGCTAAAAAAAAATATTGGAGACTTAAATTATGAAGAATTTGATTTTAAAAGGTATGATAAAGTTCTAAGTAAGGCTTTCGCAGAAAAGAAGACAATCTATTCAGCAGCATATATAATGCCTTCTGTAAGGCAATTTGGCTACGAGCGAAAACACTCAAATCATTTAAAATTGATAGATTATATCTTGAAAAAAGACACTTCTATACAACTTATGGATTGTAACAAAATGCAACAAGCATTTGACATTGTTAAAAGTTTTCCGGGATTAGGCGATTTTTTAGCGTATCAAATTTTAATTGACATTAATTACTCTAATATAATTGATTTTTCAGAATCAGAATTTGTAGTACCTGGCCCTGGAGCTTTAGGTGGAATAAGTAAATGCTTTGCTAATACAGGAGGGTTAAGCAATGTTGAAATCATTAAACTAATGACCGATAGGCAGGAAATGGAATTTGAAAGATTACAGTTAGATTTCAAAACACTTTGGGGAAGGCGATTACAACTGATAGATTGTCAAAATTTATTTTGTGAAGTAGATAAATATGCAAGAGTAAAACATCCTGATATAAAAGGCAATAGTGATAGAGTAAGGATTAAGCAAGTGTACAAACTTAACTCTAAACCTATTGACTATTGGTTTCCTCCAAAATGGGGAATTAACGAAAACATTATTTTTGATTTAAAGAATAAAATACGATGATAAAACAAATTAAGAAAAAGTTTTTTGACGACAACTATATATCTAGGGAGCAAATCCCTAGATATTTTAACGTGTCATTTAAAGAAGTAGGAAATGACCAAAAGAACGAAGTAAGAGTAATTTCTAATGGAACTGAACAACTTGGAGATGTTATTAATGACAACTCTTATAAAAATGATTACTATCGTTATCATGATATATTTCATTATTCGTTTGCCGCTCTATTGGGATGGTCTCCATGTACAAGAGCCATGATGAAAAGAAAACGAAAAAGTAACAGTTTGGTTGATGAAATAGAAGACGGTGCAAGAGCCACAATTACGGAGGAAGCAATTTCTATGATTATATTTAATGAAGCAAAAAGAAAGAATTTTTTTAAAGGAAAATCAAAAGTATCAAAAACTACTTTGAGAATAATTAAAGAAATGACAGAGAATTTTGAAGTAAGCGTTCGTACCTCTGAAGAATGGGAATATGCCATATTACAATCTTATGCTGCTTTTAGATTTCTGATATCAAATCAGGGAGGTCTTATAGAATTTGATACAGCAAATAGAAAATTAAAACATATTTCATTTTAGTAATGATTATTTCAATTGGCTGTGATATAGTAGAACATACTGTTTCACGAAAGTTAGATTGGGAAAATAATAGAGCTATACAATCTAGAATCTTTTCTAATAGAGAGTTAGACCTCTGTCCAGCAAAAGGAACACTACAATTTCTTTCGGGTAGATTTGCGGCAAAGGAGGCTATTCTAAAATGCTTGTTTACAGGTATGGAAGACGGAATTGCTTTAACCGATATTGAAATATTAAAAGAAGATGCAGGAAGACCAAATATAATCTTATCAGGTACTCCACTACACCTATCTATATCTTTAGGGATTAAGAACTGGCATGTTAGTATAAGCCATTCTTCTTCTTTCTCTCAGGCTTTTGTTATTGCTGAAGGATAAAAATCCTTACACAAACTCCCCAATGTCAAAATCATTCAAATCACTTTTCCGCAAAGTGGAAGAACTGGCATCCGTTTCAGAAATGATTGTGCTATCCAAAAGCTCCGCAATTTTTCTGGATGCACCGTCCATGGAATTTTCCAGTAGGCTGAATAATTCGGTTCCCTGTATTTTATGAACTATAGCTATCGCTGTTTCCTTTTGGGCTGTTTCCAATTTTTCTTTTTGGAGCAATACCCCCACGGAGCTTAGTTCTTCAAAAGTAACCCCTTGGGCTAAACCATTATTGCCACCGGATATTCCATACCTGTTCCATTCTTCTTCCTCTTCCTCAAAATCAGGCGTATTACTAAAAACCTCATCCAGTTCTTCCTGCGGAATTTGAATACCTAAGTTTTCATTCTCGTCGTATTCTATGTCTAAATTAGCAGGATTAAACTGTAGGTCCTCCATTTGGCGTTCAGTGGCGGTGTTTGGCACTAATTGGCATCTTATAGGTTTCGGTTGCCCCATTATATCTGGAAGATTAGGATTGACTTTTTCCTGTTTCGGCTTTTGCTCCGACCTCTTTTTGATAACAATCTTATCATGCAACAATAGCCCAATGACTATCAGCAGGCATATTACAATTAATGTTTCCATAATTATTAAATAGGTTTATACTTGTCGTTATAACTTTTGGTAATCTGTTCGCTAAATTCCTGAAAATGATAATCCAGTAAGTTGTCCAAATAAGCATAAATAGTAATCTTATCTTCGCCAATCACCTGTATGATTCGTGTCAATTTTTCATGAAATTCTGGTCTGATATAAACTGTTTTTCCGTCACGGGCATTGGTGTCTGATTTCTTAAAAAATGTATTTTCGTAATCTATTTCAGAAGTTCTCTTACTACGGCTCTTATCCTTGACAGCCTGTTTATCCTGTGATAGTTCCTTTGGCTTAACGACCACAGTTTCGGTTGCTTTTGGTTCAGGTTCCGGTGGAAGCTGTAACCCTTCTTTCTTTACACCGTCAACCATCAGGTTCATCATTAGCTCCTCGTCAATATCAGGAGTAATTTTTTTCTTATTATCTTTTTCCATAGGGATTATAATTGAATGATTTTTAAAAATTCGTTCATAAAAAGGTCTAGTTGGCAGGCGTTCATCAACCTTTCGTCCGGAGGCATCAGCGTTGAGCGAAAAATAGCTTTGCTGTTCACTTCGCTTTCTTTGCGAAAGCGTGTGCTGTTTTTTACTTGGCTTTGCATCAGGCTAAATCCCAAATCATTGATAAGGTTGTTATACACATCGTATAAAGGTGTGCTCTCCCTGCCATCAACCTGGTTCCAGAACAGGTTGATCGTTTTTATGGACGTTTCGCCTTTTTTCATAATCACGTCTTGCAAGAGCTGTGTGAAAACGAGCGTGCTTTCCATTACTACACGATCTGCCGTGATTGGCGTAAAAATGTGGTGCATTCCCGCCAATGCTTTCAGAATACCCGGCGTGTTTACCGTTCCCGGAAGGTCAAAAAATACAGCATCAATTGAAACCGGAGAAGCCTCAACAAATTCGTTGGCTGCTTCCAGTACGCTATCCGCTCTGTGCTGAATAATTTCGTACGCCTTTTTGTTGATGGTGGTAAACTGTTTATACGCCAGCTTTTTCAAAGCCTCGTTTTCCATTACCATTTTCAAATCACGCTCTTTCATTTTCAACAGGCTATGCTGTGGAAAATCTGCATCAAATACAGCTACATTGTAGCCCAAACGATAATGCAGGATGCTTGCCGCAAGTGTTGTAAACGTACTCTTACCTACGCCACCTTTTTGAGAAGAAAAGGCGATAAAAACTGTTTTGTGTTTTGCATTCATCTCTTTAACTTTTTTTTAATTATTTATATACTCATTTACCTATTTGCGTAGGTGCCTATGTTTGCAGTCTGCTACCTATTTATCTCTGCATATAGATATGTTACTCAATACAGATATATTTAGGCAGGTATCTATACACCTAAACACATACCTCTGTAGGTGTGCAGGTAAGTAAGTTTGTATCGAAAAACCTATTTACTGATGTGCCTGCATCTCTACATGTAGAATTACACAGATAGGTATCTGAACATGTACTTTCCTATGTACTTGTTTTTTTATCTATCTACCTCGATAGTTATATACTTAGGTTGTTACGTGCATAACTATTTATGCACTTATATCCTTTTGTTGGTACAAATAAAAAGAGATAAATAAGCAGTTCTTTCAATGTGGCATTGTTTGGCGTTCAAAGGCATTGTTTGGCACTGTATCACAGTACAATGCTTTCAAAAACAGGTCTTTACTTTGTATAATGATTTTTATTAACGGATTTATGCAAAATCGAATGGACAAAATGGAGTTTAACAGCCACGGCATCGAGCCGTTTTTCCCTGTTAAAATCAATCCGTCCCGCAGGGCGGATTTTTGTGTTCAACAGAACACGGCAAGTTGTGTTTTGAGGCACTCGAAACCGAGTTCGTGTCTCAAAACAACTTGCCCTGCTGGGAGCTGAAAAACACTCTCCGAAGTCGAGGTTTTGTACGGATTAAAAAATGGATTAGTGATGAACGAGAGCAATAATAACAAACGAAATAAGGGCGGTCGTAAGCCAAAGCTTGACCCAAGTACCCACCGTCACGTTTTTCGTCTTACGGACGAAGAAAACGCCAAATTTTTATCGCTTTTTGAAGGATCAGGAATGCCCAACAAAGCAAAATTTATCATTACACAACTGTTCGGAAACAAAATGAAGTCCGTTCAGATTGACAAAGGAACGGTTGATTTCTATATGCGGTTGACTTCGTTTCACAGTCAGTTTCGTTCTATTGGTGTCAATTATAACCAGATTGTAAAGCTATTGTACAAGAGCTTTTCGGAGAAAAAAGCATCGGCATACCTGTATAAATTAGAAAAGCAGACGACAGAAATGGTTGAGCTGTTTAAAAAAGTGCTGGAAATAACCGAGGAATTTGACAAGAAATACCTCAAAAAATAACCTTAGAAATGATAGCAAAAATCGGTAGAAGTGCAAATTTGTACGGTGCGTTGGCATATAATAATCTAAAAGTAGAGAAAGAAAACGGACAAATCTTGTTTACAAATAAGATTATTGAAACGGCAAGCGGGCAATATTCCGTTGCGCAATTGGCACAATCTTTTGCTCCTTATCTTCTGGCAAATCAAAAAACCGAGAAACATACTTTGCATATTTCACTCAATCCCGACCCGAAAGATAATGTTAGTGATGATAAATATCGGGAAATAGCACAACAGTATATGCGGGAGCTGGGTTATGAAGAACAGCCTTTTGTGGTATTCAAGCACACTGATATTGACCGAAGCCATATTCATATTGTATCGGTTTGTGTTGATGAACAAGGCAAAAAGATTTCGGACAAATTCGAGAAAATGCGGTCTATGAACCTGTGCCGTGAACTGGAGCAGAAACATGGATTGATACCCGCAACCGATAAAGAGCGTAACCAAAATGACAATGTTTTCCTCCCGATAGATTATAAGGCAGGCGACGTAAAGAGCCAAATCGCTTCGGTTGTTCGTCACCTGCCAAACTATTACCAGTACCAGACTTTGGGCGAATACAATGCCCTGCTATCCCTGTTCAATATTACTACCGAAAAAGTGGAGGGCGAACTACACAAAAAGATGCGGCAGGGTTTACTGTACATCCCCTTAAATGAAAATGGCGAAAAAGCCGGGCATCCGTTCAAGGCTTCCCTGTTCGGAAAGAGCGCAGGGCTTCCGGCTTTGGAATTGCATTTTGCGAAATGCAAAACGGCTTTGAAAGACCACCCAGGCAAGCAGACCCTAAAAGCTGCCGTTACCGTTGCCCTGAAAACCACGAGCGACGAGCAGGGTTTTAAAAAGCAGCTAATTGAACAGGGCATTAACGTGGTGGTACGACAGAACGATACAGGTCGTATTTATGGTATCACATTCATAGACCATAATTCCAAAGCAGTTTGGAACGGTTCACGTTTAGACAAGGAGCTTTCTGCCAATGTCTTTAATGATTACTGGAATAATAATATCAAACCGGATATAAAAGAAGCTGCTGTACCAATCCCCAAACTATCCACATCAAATGATGCGGATCTTCCTGCGGAAGAACCACACCATTTGTTCGACTTCTTAACTACGGAAAAACACGAAGATGGTTTGATTGAAGCATTGGGCGGTTTGCTACCCGAAGCCCAGGGCGAGGATTATGAGGAACAGGATTTTGCTAACAAGATGAAGAAGAAAAGGAAGAAAAAAATGTAATTCTTCCTTTTATAGTTCACTAAAAATATATTGGATTCGTTCTTTAACATTACGCTGACCTTTCTGAAAGACAGTATATTGCAACATAGTGAATGAAAGAATGGTAATCAGAATTATTTTTCTCATTATCAATAATTATCTATCTGCGTATAACAGCTATCTACTCAACTTCAAAAATTGCCTGAATAGATACAGAAGAACCAACTGGTAAGGAATATGCCCCCGATGTATTTCGTGTATGCTTTCCCTTTTCTCCGAATATTTCCACTGTCAGGTCAGAAGCTGCATTCATCAACATAGCGTGCTGCGTATATGTTTCAGGAGTATTAAAAACGCCAATCAATTGCACACATTTTTTTACTTTGTTCAAATCGCCTCCCACTGCCTCTTTCAAAATTGCAATAATGTTGAGCATAGTAACTTTGGTCGCTTCTTCTACTTGTTGTTCAGTAACATCAATACCGACTTTTCCAGGATATAAAATCTTTCCGTCTTTAAGTGAAACCTGATTGATAAATACTAAATTCCCGGAACGCGAAAAAAGCTCGTAGTTTCCTACAGGTTTTGGTAATTCAGGTAAAACAATATTTTTCTGTTTCAATACCTCGTTGATATCCACTGTGTATGCAGATTTAGTTTCGATTGACTTTTGTTTGAAAGTTCCTTTTAATGCCGTGGAAACTTTAGCAAAATTTTCTCCCTGTAATTTGGCAAGATAACGCTCGCTTTTGCTTGGTCTTGTCACATCTTTTAAGGAAGCCAGACTAGTTGTACCTAACACCGAGTTCCCTTGCGGTATATTTTTTTCTATGTTTTCATATCCACGAATACCATTTGATACCAGTATCATACCGTGTACTGCCAGACTATTCCAGAAAGATTGCAATGCCAGTTCTTTTCCGGCTCCGCTTCCTGCAGACATAAAAACAGTTGCAGGCATACCTTCTAATTCGTGTTTTGTCCAGACATCTACCGTTTTTGATAAAAATTCGCTCATTGCCGTACTGATATTCCCGAAGTACACAGGCGAGCCAAAAGCTATGCCATCGTAGGAACTTAATTCATCAACGTTGGCTACGGGAATGTCTTTCAACTTGACATTATCTGATGCTTTCACCAACTTTATAGTAGCATTAGCATCGCTATTTTTCTCAATTCCTTCGGTAATGTTCTTTGCCAGTTCATAAGTGCCGCCATTATCAGAATGGATAAGCACCAGTATGTTTGTTTTCTTATTTTGAGCCATAGCAGTAGTGTTGATTGATAATAAAAAGGAGAGCGTGAAAACTAAAAATGAGATTGTTTTATTCATTGCACAGGAAATTTTTCTAATAATATTGCAAAATTAAATATTTCGTTTTTATTAGCTTTGCCAAAAAGTGTATTTAAAACGCAATGCTAAAATGTGGTCTTAAGGAAACAACTCCTGGCAATTATTCAGATGATGTTATAAGCGATGCTTATATATGGCAGCAACAAAACTGGAAACACGATGATTACGAGCATTCTCACGCACGTTATCAGCTATCCTATGTTACAGAGGGTTTTCAGTATTTTTACATAGAGAATAAGGTTTATTTTGTACCTCAAAATCACGCAATATGGATACCGTCAAATATAAAACACCGCATATCATCATCAGCAGAAACCGTTAATCTGACAGTATTGCTCTTTAAGTATATTCCGCAAAATCAATTTTACAATTCCGTAAAGATTTTCCGTGTTCCTATTGTCTTACACGAAATGCTCAATTATGCAACTAAGTGGAATAAACAACTTATTGAAGATGATAATCAGAAAGTCTTTTTATTAGCCATTTTGCAAAACCTTCCAAATTTTTATCAGAAAAATAATGCTTTGGAAATCCCTGTACCTTCAGACGAGCGACTAATTCCGATTTGCAGTCATATCAATGAAAATTTCAGATATGAGTTTAAAGTCGAAGATTATGTAGAAATTGCGAATATGTCGGTACGCAATTTACAACGTATCTTTAAAAATGAAACGGGGATAACCATACAGAAATATATACAGCTTACCCGTATTTTGAAGAGTATTGAACTAATTGATACTAAAAAATATACCCTTACAGAAGTAGCATTCAAAGTAGGATACAAGAGTTTGTCCGCATTCCTTACTTCCTATAAATCATTAATGAAATCCGCTCCTAAATAAATACACTGATTAAGCCAAATACCGCCACGTACTGCCTTAGACTACCACAATCTTATAACTATTCCGAACAGACTTTAAATTCACGCCCGAACATTAAAACTCAAAATAATGCAGGGAGAGGACGATTTAAGAGGCTTAGCCAAGATAATGGCTTTTATGCGGGCAGTCAGTATTCTATTGGTACTGATGCACCTTTATTGGTTCTGCTACGGGTTCTTTTTAGAACGTGGCTGGACACTGGAAGTAATCAACAAGATTTTAGGCAATTTCGACAGAACGGCGGGTTTGTTCTCACATACCCTATATACCAAAGCCTTTGCTTTGGTATTGCTCGCTTTAAGCTGTTTAGGCACTAAGGGCGTAAAGAATGAGAAGATAACCTGGACTAAAATTTACGTGACTTTGGGTATCGGTTTCGTGCTGTTTTTCCTGAACACACCATTGCTAAAGCTATCCCCGGCAGTAGGCACGTTCCTGTATATCCTGACTATATCGTTAGGCTATATCGCTTTGCTGATGGCGGGTGTATGGATGAGCAGACTATTAAAGAACAACCTGATGGACGACGTTTTCAATAATGAAAACGAGAGCTTCCAACAGGAAACAAAGCTGATGGAAAACGAATATTCCGTCAATCTACCCACAAAGTTCTTTTACAAAAACAAATGGAACAACGGTTGGATTAACATCGTGAACCCTTTTCGAGCCTCGATTGTGTTGGGCACACCAGGTTCGGGCAAGAGCTATGCAATTGTAAACAACTACATCAAGCAGCAGATAGAGAAAGGGTTTAGTATGTACATCTACGATTTCAAGTTCGACGACCTTTCTACTATTGCCTACAATCACTTACTGAAGCATCGGGATAAGTACGAAGTACAACCCAAATTCTACGTGATAAACTTCGACGACCCACGCAAGAGCCACCGTTGTAATCCACTCAATCCCGAATTTATGACGGACATATCGGATGCCTACGAAGCGGCATATACGATAATGCTAAATCTTAACAAGTCGTGGATTTTGAAGCAAGGGGATTTCTTCGTGGAAAGCCCAATTATATTGCTTGCAGCCATTATTTGGTATCTCAAAATCTACGAAAACGGGAAGTATTGCACTTTCCCGCACGCCATCGAATTGCTGAATAAAAAGTATTCGGACGTGTTCACGATTTTAACTTCCTATCCCGATTTAGAAAATTATTTGTCATCGTTTATGGATGCGTGGCAAGGCGGCGCACAAGACCAATTACAAGGTCAAATCGCATCTGCAAAAATTCCACTATCAAGAATGATTAGCCCGCAGCTTTATTGGGTAATGACTGGCAACGACTTCACGCTCGACATTAATAACCCGAATGAACCTAAGATTTTATGTGTAGGTAACAATCCCGACAGGCAAAATATATATTCGGCAGCTTTGGGTTTGTACAATTCAAGGATTGTAAAGCTCATCAATAAAAAAGGACAGCTAAAGAGTTCGGTTATAATTGATGAGCTGCCCACAATTTATTTTAGGGGACTGGACAATCTCATCGCAACGGCGAGAAGTAATAAGGTGGCGGTATGTCTGGGTTTTCAGGACTTTTCGCAATTAACAAGAGATTACGGCGATAAGGAAAGCAAGGTTATTCAGAATACCGTCGGTAATGTTTTCAGCGGGCAGGTTGTAGGCGAAACGGCAAAGAGCCTTTCCGAACGCTTCGGTAAAGTGTTGCAGAAACGCCAGAGTATGACCATCAACCGAAACGATAAATCTACCTCTATATCTACCCAGTTGGATAGCCTGATACCTGCCTCTAAAATTTCGACCTTAACGCAGGGGATGTTCGTAGGTTCGGTATCAGATAACTTTGACGAGCGTATCGAGCAAAAGATTTTCCACGCCGAAATTGTGGTAGATAATGAAACAGTTGCTGCCGAAACAAAAGCCTATCAGAAAATACCGGAAATCCTGTCCTTTGTTGATAAGCAGGGTGAAGATAAAATGAAGCAGGAAATTGAAGCCAATTACAAGCAGATAAAATCAGATATACTAAATATTGTTGTAAGTGAAATGGAACGCATCAAGAATGACCCCGATTTACAGCATTTGGTACAGGAGTGATAAAATAAAAGGGAGGTCTAACACCTCCCTTTTATTTTGCCCGTATGCTATATTACTACAATATACCACGGGGCATATGAACACCTTTTACCCGCACAATGCTTTCCTGAACCGTCGGGGTTTCTTTCTTCTTTTCTTCCTGCTCCGGAGCATCTGTTTTTGTTTCCGGCGTAATTGATAGCTGTATCTTCCGTTCTACCGCAGCCAGTTCCGTTTTGAGTTCGCTCAATCGGCTTTCCTTAGACCACGTACCGCTAAGCACTTCCTGAAGTATAGGCAGGTCTTTTTGTATTTCAGAAATTTTCTCCTGCTCCTGCTTAATAAAGCCCGGCAGCTTTTTTAAAGCCTTCAAAAAGTTCATTGCTGCGGTTTCAGGGTCTTTCGCCATTAAACCGTTGTTGTAGGTGTATTTGATGTTGCCCTCGCCCTGAACCAAAAAACGGTTTACCCTAATATCTGCCCCCTCTTTTTCAGACATTTCAGTTTTAACCAACAGCGTAAAACCGTACAAGCTGCCGATTTCTTCATATTGCCCTGCGGTACGAGCCCTATCCGCAATCTCATTAAGTTTCGTGCCGATTTGTTTCGGGTTTGCATTGGGCGGTAAGCCATCCAACAGCACAGGATTTGCGATTGTTCCGTCTGAATGCTTTTGTAGGCGTTGCTGCAAGTTTTCCCAGTCTGTACTCATCCGGTTCAAACGGGATTGAGCTTTGCTCAGTTCATCTGTAAAATCTTCCAGCTTGTATTTGGCACTTGACTTGGAACGGTTAAACGCCTGTTTTTCACTTTCCAATCCGGCAATCTGTTTTTCTACTTTGGCTTTATCCAGCAGATCGGTATTTCCCGACAGGATTGCCACATACTCGGAGAAGTTCATACCCGATTTTTCGTCCATACTGCCTTCATCTATGGTTCGCTTGCCGAGATTGTTGGATTTTAATTGGTCGATAAATAACTGTTTGTTGAAGAGCAGATTAAACTTATAACTATCCAATGATTTTTCAACGGCATAGATAACTACATCTACTTTATTATCGGCAAAGAACTTGGCAATCTCATTGCCTTTGCGGATTGCCCGACCGTCACGCTGGGCAAGGTCGCTTGGTCGCCACGGTGTATCTAAATGATGAATGGCAACGGCTCTTTTCTGTGCATTGACACCTGTACCGAGCATACTCGTTGAGCCGAACAGCACACGGATTTTGCCCTCGTTCATTCCTTTGATAAGCTCCTTGCGTTGGTTATCTGTTTTGGCTTCCTGAATGAAGCGTACTTCGTGTGCAGGTATACCGTGATCTTCCACGAGCTTACGTTTGATTTCGGAGTACACATTCCATTCGTTAGGTTTGTACGTACCCAAATCCGAAAAGACGAACTGCGTTCCTTTCTGTGCATTGAATTTGTTGTAATACTTGGCAATATTAGCTGCACAATGCGAAGCCTTGCTATCGGGATGATCTTCATAAGCTCCGCTTACCATTCGCATATCTAATGACATCTTACGAGCATAGTCCGTAGCAATCAGCATCTTTGCTTTTTCTTCTGTTGGAGATAAGGGCGGTCGTTCGAGCAAGACTGCATTTCCTGTTTTAGCAAACTCCATCAACTTTTTGATAAATACGCCCTGGTCGGGCGTTGGTGGAATGTTGTACAGGATTTCGTTTTTTACAGGTCGGTCAATGCCAATATCCTTTGCAGTACGGTAATCCGTAATTTCCGAGTAAAACTGTGCAAGCTCGGGTACTTTGATAAAGTATCGAAAACGTTCTTTCGCCACAATATTGTTGGCAACTGAAAACTCATAATCGGTCGTTTTACGGGCATAGATTGCTGCCCACGCATCAAAACAGTTAATACCTTGTTTTTCCAATGCCCGTGGTCGCAGGTATTTAAAGAGCAGGTACAATTCCGTCAATGAATTGCTGATGGTTGTACCCGAAAGAAAGGTTGCACCCATATCTGCATCGGTACGCTCCTGTATGGTTCTGATTGCAAACAGCAGGTTTAACGCTTTTTGGCTACCGTCCACGTTACCCAATCCAGCTACACGGCTGTGACGGGTGTTAAACATCAGGTTTTTAAACTGGTGGCTCTCGTCGATAAACAAATGGTCTATGCCCATCATTTTAAAGTCCACAATATCATCTTTGCGATTTTCAATATCGTGCTGTAAAGTCTTTAGCTTTACTTCGAGGTTTTCTTTCCGTTTAATGGACCCGGCAAGCATACCTCTTGTTACTTCAGCTCCCTGCGACTGCATCGCATCGAGGTTTCGCTCCACATTATCCAATTCTATTTCGAGGATTTCCTTTTGAATTTCTGGCGATTGCGGTATCATACCGAATTGGTCGTGTGTTAAAATCACACAGTCCCAATCGTTGTTTTTAATATCTCCGAAAATTCGCAGGCGTTTTTGCGGTGTAAAATCTTCTTTGCCCGGAAAGAGGATTTTAGCGTGCGGATAGGCAGTGCGATAGGCTTCGGCGATTTCGTGCACATTACTTTTCAGCCCGATTATCATTGGTTTATGAGCAAGTCCCAAACGCTTCATTTCCTGTGCTGCCGTACACATTATCAATGTTTTTCCTGTACCTACTTCGTGATCGCAGATAGCACCGTTATTGAGTTTAATCATCAATACGGCATCTTTTTGACTTCCGTACAGGTCTTCAATGCCCAATGCTTTACGGTCTAATCCCGGAAACTCCTGATGGCTTCCATCATAGTTTGGGCGAACAAAACAATTAAACTTATCATTGTATTGGTCGGTTAGCCTTTTTTTAAACTCATTGCTCTGTGCGTGTAACCAATCGGTAAAAGCGGTACGTATTTCGTCAATCTTAGTGTTTGCCATCTGTATGGCTTCCATATCCTTTACTTTGACTTCCTTGCCGTCTATTTCGACTTTTTTGGTGATATCGGGCGTCGTATTGACAAGAGCGTGTTTGAGCAGAGCAACGCCATCAAACGTCCTGCTTTCAGCCTTTACCGCATATTTTACCCATATATTTTGATTGCCCCGATTACAGATTACGGAAAAATCATCGGAACTGTCGGAATAATGGATATTCACTTCCGCATCGAACAGGTGCGAAGCAAATTTGGCATAAATACCTGTGGGTATCCAGCGTTCACCAAGGTTAAAGTCCAGTTCCTCAAATTCGATACGTCTTGGTCGGGCTTCTTCCAATACCATAAGGCTGTGCTTTGCTTCGGTATTTTCGGGATTGCTTTCTACATATTCTATTATTTCCTGTGCTTTTTCTACCACGTTACCGGCTATCCAGCGTTCGGAAATTTCGTATTCACTTTGCAGGGGATTATAAAAAATACGACCGTGCAGAGCATCTTTCAAGGCATCTGCGGACATACTGCTGATTTCGGACATATAGTCCAAATCAACACTTCCGTATTTATTCAATGAGGATGCTAATGCTTCTTCGGGATTATCGGTTGCTAATGTTGTCGTGGAAAAACTTACAGGATGGCTGAAAATATCCGCTTTATGGATAACACTCCCTTTTACACGCTCCAAATAAGGGATTTCTTTTCCGGCACTATCCGTCTTAATCAGCTTGATATTATCGGCACTGTTCAGACTACCGTACCTTTTTACAAAAGCATCGTACAGTTGGTTTAAATTTTCTCTTTCTGCCTTATGTTCGGTTTGTAGTTCCGCTTCTTTATTGTAAAGCTGTTGGTAAATATCACGTACTCCGATATACGCTTCGGCTCTTGCTTTCTGTAAAGAAGGTAATTGCAAGGGGTAGAACATTGCAGTTTTATCCACTTTATCTACTTCCTGTAAATGACCTACCCAACCATTATCAACCACAAGGCAATCGTTACGATGGAACGATTGCAATTCGCCACTATACGGAGCAGGCTTAGGAATGGCTGCAAGAACAGGTACGGAAATAGCTGGTTTATCAGCCTGGTCATTTCCGTTAGACTGCGAAAATAAATCGCGAATAATTTCCTGTTTTGTTCCGTTGGGTGGAACGGTTCTATTGACCGAGCCATTGGAAACTGAAGGCGTATAAGGTTGCTGCATTGCTGAACTGAACAGGTCGATTTGGCGACCAATGTTAGCCCGTTGTTTTTTGGTAGTTTGCTTTTTAGATTTCGTTGCTTTCTTTGGTGGAGTTAAAACCGCTATGTTTTCATCATCATTTTCAAACAGGTCGAAAATGCTTAACTGTTTTAATTCCTGCGGACTTTCCAGTATGATGGCTGATTGTGTTAAACGATGTTGTTCCGGCTGAATGATTTCACGCTCTTGAATTTCACGTTCAATAACTGGAGGTGTAACAATGGGCTGTGTCGGAATTTGAACAATAGGTTCATCATTCCGTTTTTCTTTGTACAAAGACAAGTTTAAATGCTTTCCAAAATCATCGGAAAGCATCTGTTCAAGGCTATTTGCAATGCCCTCAACACCCTTGTTGTGTGTATAGATTAAAGCAGGTTGCCCGTAAGGGTCGGTAGCTACTTTCCAATGTGTATGTACAATTTGTCCACTTTTATCTAACAAAGCATTGCTTGGCGTACCGTAGCCTGTTTTCGTACTTTGGCAAAATAAATCTTCTCTTTCGGTCAGATTTTGTTTTGCTGTATTCTTTTGGAGAATGATAAGATCACTGCCGACCTCAGTACCTGCATAATCAGTAAATAGATTATTGGGTAAGCGAATTACGGATACCAAATCGTTGTTTTCCATCAACGCTCTGCGTATAGGCTCGTTATTCGGACTGTTTAAAATCCCTTGTGAGGTAATAAAAGCCTGTAAACCGCCCTCACGGAGCATATCGTTACCTTTCAGAAAGAAATAATTGTGAATGCTTCGGGCAGCCTGAACTTTTGCACTCTCTTTACTACGAGAATACGAAAGGTCAAAAACAGAAGTATCGCCAAAAGGGATATTGCTGGCAACAACATCGTAACTGTTTTGTTCTTTTTCGGGTATTTCTTCAAAACCGCTTATACGGACAGTGCTTTCGGGATAAAGCTGTTTTAATATTTTTCCTGTGAGCACATCTTTTTCATAGGCTGTAACTTTGGTTTCGTTCCCTGCAAAGGATTCGACAAATGATCCGATACCTGCCGATGGTTCAAGGAACTTGTCAATGTGCAAACCCTTATCACGCATTGATTGCGAAATGGCATCTATCACCTGCGGTGGTGTATAAAAAGCGGTTAGTACCGAGCTTTTCATACTGTCCACGTACCTGCGGTATTGCTTTTCGTCTTGGGGATTTTCTTTTAGCAGTTGGTGGAGTTCCTGCACAATCGGGAAAAGGTTATGTTCGGTTTTTCTCCAATGGTTGATGTCTATATCATCCGCTATGGGGTTCAGCACGAATTTAAGACCGCCAAATCCGCTGTATTGCATCATTAGCAGTCTTTCGCCTACGGTGGCTTGACGGTTCTCCTTTTCCAGTTTAAAAGCAATTCGTAAGGCATCAATGTTTTGTTGGAGATGTTGCTTTTTACTGAAGCCCATTTTTCTCTATCCATATTGCAATGGTTCCAGTTACTTCGGTATAAAGAGCATCAAACTCATAGGTGTAAGCGAAATCATCAGTTAATTTATAGTTGGAGAAAACAGGCTCACAGACGGTGAACATTTTAAGAGCGAACGGTCGTAGTTCTTCGTCTGCCATTAGGGTATCAAACTCATTGCATACGACTTGGAAAACCGTATCGAATTTGGAGAAATGCAGATTTTCAAACAGGATATAATTGGCAATCTCGTTGCATTGCTCAACTACGTTTCCCGAACGGAAAGCCACCTCATAAGCATTGGCAGCCCACGATGAACGTTGGTCGATAAACTTTTGGTCGTGTGCCTTTTCAGGGAAGCTGCTGTTTAATAATTCTTGCAGTCGTAACCTGAAATACGATAGGTCTTTTTGCTGTGTACTCATACTATAATTTTGTTTAGAATTTTGCTTGAAGCCTAAAATTATAAGCGGAAGCAAATGCCTTTGTGAATGTTGCAGGGTTTGGCGTTGAGAGGCGGTATTTGGCGTAATAGAATGAAAAGACAAAAAGGATATTTCTTTACGGCAGATATATTATAATATTTTTTTAATACATTTGTCGTTCCAAAAGGAAATGGTGTTCTTCCTTACCCAACCGCTTTTAAAAGCTGATGACGCCTGATTAAATTAAATGTTTAACATTTTAATCGGGTTGGTTATGTCAATAAATAACAAAAAGTCATTCGGTCAAAAAATCAATTTATCTACGAAAGTATTTTTCAGAAAGTATCCTTCAATTTCCTACATCCTTAAATGGACATTTTTATGTTTGCTTATCGGACTTTGTGTTGGTAGTGCTTCAGCAGGTTTTCTGCAATCATTGGACTGGGTTACAAATTATCGTGAAAATCATTTATGGTTAATTGCATTATTGCCAATTGGTGGTTTTTTCATCGGTTTGCTCTATTACTATTTGGGCAAAGACATTGAATCAGGAAATAATTTGCTTATTGACACCATTCACAATCCAAAAGAAATTATCTCGTTCCGAATGGCTCCGTATGTGTATATCGGAACTATTGCTACGCATTTTTTTGGCGGCTCGGCAGGACGTGAGGGGACGGCTTTACAAATGGCGGGTGCTATTGCCGACCAATTTGTCAAACCTTTTCGATTGACAGAGAGCGAACGAAAAATTTTAATTATTTCGGCTATTTCCGCAGGTTTCGGCTCCGTATTCGGAACACCATTAGCAGGTGCAGTCTTTGGTTTGGAAGTTTTTCTAATCGGACGACTGAAATATGATGCTATTTTTCCTGCATTTGCCGCAGGAATTATTGCCGATTTAGTTACCAAACTTTGGCAGACACATCACACACATTATCACATCAATTTTGTACCCAACATTTCATTTCTAAATATTATATATGCAATTATTGCAGGGATTATTTTTGGGTTATGTTCCGCAACATTTAGCAAGGTCATTCATAAAACAAGTGCGATTTTTAAATCAAAAATTGAATTTGCTCCTTTTCGTCCCTTAGTTGGCGGAGTGATTGTGGCTTTTGCGGTTTGGGCAATCGGCACAACAAAATACATTGGGTTAGGTATTCCAACTATTGTTCACTCGTTTGACCAACAATTACCTGCATATGATTTTGCGTTGAAAATGGCTTTTACTATTATCACACTTTCGGCAGGTTTCAAAGGCGGCGAAATAACGCCGTTATTCTTTATCGGAGCAACTTTGGGAAATACTATAAGTTTATTCATTCCGTTACCAACAGGACTTTTGGCAGGAATGGGATTTGTTGCTGTATTTGCAGGAGCAACCAATACACCATTAGCTTGTATTATTATGGCAATTGAACTATTTGGTGTTGAATGTGGTGTATATGTAGCTATCGCTTGTGTAATTTCGTATCTCTTGTCAGGCCACACTAGTATTTACGGTAAACAAATGATTGGCGAACCAAAGAACCGCAGATTTTCAAATCACCAAGGAAAACGCTTAACTGAACTCAATGGAAATCATAAATAAACAATTTGTAAAGGATAAAAATATTAAATCCACTTAAATTGCTAACACACTTACTGACTACCCAATATTTGAAGCATCCTGCCGACTTCAATATCCATTCGGGAAGAGGCAAACCATTTTTTGCCGAGGTCTTTGAGTGATGACCCGATGTGGTAAAGCTCTGTCTTGTCAATAATTTAAAAACGGTCGTTGATATAGAGAAATTTTATACTTATTTTTTCGGTTACAACAAAGATAGATTTGGTTACATCCCGGATTTTTAAACCACTGAACTTTGTCAATAATTAAATTTTAAAATATGAAAATTGTATTGACAGGTTCTTTAGGGCATATCGGAAAACCACTTGCAGAAGGGTTGGTAGCAAAAGGACATTCCGTAACGGTTATCAGCAGTAATGTCGGCAGACAAAATGAGATCGAAGCTATTGGGGCAGTTCCTGCTGTTGGCTCGCTTGAAGACGTAGGTTTTCTTGTGAAAACTTTTACAGGTGCAAACATCGTTTATCTGATGGAACCGCCCGCAAATTATTTCAATAAAACTATCGATGTTTACGCACACAGGATAAGGATAGCTAATATTTACGTACAGGCTATTCTATTGGCAGGTGTAACCAAAGTGGTGCATTTGAGCAGTATCGGTGCACATACAGATCACGGAAACGGAATGCTCCGAATTCATTATGAGGTAGAGCAGATTTTAAAAGAATTACCGGAATCGGTTTCCCTGAAAGAAATGCGACCTGTTGGCTTTTACTATAACATGTTTGCATTTATACCTGCTATCAAATCACAGGGGGCAATTATCCAAAATTATGGTGGCGATAAAAAAGAACCTTGGGTTTCGCCTTTAGATATTGCCAGTGCCATTGTAGAAGAGATGGAAAAACCATTTAACGGCAGGACAATTCGTTATATTGCCAGCGATGAAGTTTCTCCAAACAAAGTGGCTCAAGTGCTGGGCGAGGCAATTGGAAAACCCGATCTGAAATGGCAGATGGTTTCTGATGAACAATTTTTAAATGCTCTGTTGGCTATTGGTTTCAATCCACAGGTTGCCAAAGGTTATACAGAAATGAACGCCAGCCGAAGAACGGATGCCTACGAAGATTACAATTTGTACAAACCGCAATCATTGGGTAAAGTAAAATTGACCGATTTTGCAGGCGAATTTGCAACCGTCTTCAATAAAAAATAAATATCTTTATACTGTGCAAAATAAGCCTACATATCGAATAAAAACCATTAGCGAATACCATAAGGTCAGGGAGTTGCCCAAGCCACAGCACCCTCTTATCAGTGTGATTAATTGTGCCGACATTCGACATATAGGCAACGTATGTGATTATAGATGGATGCTCGATTTTTATTCCATATCGCTCAAACGGTCTTCGTATTCTAAGGCAATATATGGGCAACAGGAATATGACTTTGATGAGGGGATTATGTATTTTTCTGCACCGAAGCAGTTATTTAGTTTTGAAATAGATAAAGAGGCAACGCCCGATTTTTCAGGGTGGATATTGCTTGTTCACCCTGACTTTTTATGGCATACGAGCCTCGCTGATAAGATCTTAAAATACGAGTTCTTTGGTTATGATGTACACGAGGCATTATTCCTATCGGAAAAGGAAGAATTACTATTGAAGAATATTATTCTGGGTATTCAGCAGGAGTATCACACGAATATGGATAAGTTCAGCCAACATATTATTATTTCACAAATAGAAACGTTGCTCAATTATGCCGAACGGTTTTATGAGCGGCAGTTTCTGACAAGAAAAATCACTAATCATCAAATTCTGGACAGACTGGATAAATTATTAAACGATTACTTTAACGACAACGATCTGGCTTCAAGAGGACTTCCTACAGTTCAATATGTATCGGATAAATTAAACGTGTCGCCAAACTATTTAAGTGGCTTACTTAAAATATTGACAGGACAGACCACGCAGCAACACATTCACGATAAACTGATTTTAAAAGCTAAAGAAAAACTTTCAACAACAGATTTGACGGTTAGTGAAATTGCATATGGATTAGGTTTTGAGCATTCTCAATCTTTTAATAGAATATTCAAAAGTAAGACTAACCAATCTCCTTTAGAATTTAGAAAATCATTCAATTGAAATTTGAGAATGGTATAAACAAACTCTTTATAGAAACGAGAGGTTTTTATTGTTTATTCAATATTTGAAGCATCCTGCAAACTTCAATATCCATTCGTGAAAAGGCAAACCATTTTTTGCCCAGGTCTTTGAGTGATGCCCCGATATGGTAAAGTTCCGTATCGTCAATAATCAAAAATCGGTCGTGAGCATCGGAGAAAATCTCAATCTCAATAATGGGAGGATATTGGATGTTGTACCGTTGTAAATCCAGCCGTAATTGATTGCTGATAGATTTGGTATGTATGGTGGAGGCTACATTTGTATTGCGCTTACTCAATAAGGTCAGCACCGTATCATCCACATAATTATCAAGCAGGATAATGGAATTTCCAGCACTACGGATAATATCAGAAACAAAAGCATCGGCATCAAAAACCTGTCCGTTGTAAAAGATACCTTTTTCGCTGTGGAGCTTGTCGTTTTCCAAAGCCTTAAAGATTTTCTCAAATTTTTGATCGGCTTGTAATTGCTTCAATTCAATCTTATCCAAACGATGAAATAAAGAGGCGTTACTGATTAGCATTCTTCTCATTTCTACGAAAGCTTCCATAATTTCAACGCTCACTTTAATAGCAATATGTGAACGAAGTATAGCAGATGCCATTGCAATACCTTGTTCGGTAAAAGCATAAGGTAGATAACGTCTTCCACCATAGTTTAAACTTGAGGTTCCAAATTGGAACCTCAAGTTTTCAAATTCTTCATCTGTCAATTGAAAGCAAAATGAAATAGGAAACCTTTCATATTTCTTTTTACCGCTTTGTTGAGGTTCTTTGTTTCCACTTGGTGTAAGGAAGCGAGGTCGCTATCTAGCATTACTTGCTTTCCACGTAAGGAATAAATCAGGCTCTTGATTTCCATTGTGCTAATGGTAGGTTTGTTTTCCATTACTTTTTGTAACTTTTGTTTTTTTCAAATTCAAAAGAGGTTTTGTATTCTTCATCCAATATGATAAAGGCATCGAACTTCTTTCCTGCCTTGCTTTTCATTCCTTTAATAAGTGAAGTTTTACCTTTATTGATAAGACTTTCAATATCGGCTATCCTGATTTGTACGCCACACACATTACGGAACTGTATCCAATTACAAACTTCATCAGGACACTTTACAATTTTATCCCGGATGATGAGTTGCTGGCTTTTACATTTCGGGCAATTCAGTTTAGGCAGGTTGTTTTGAGCAATGGAAGTTTGCAATAGTTCATCGGTAATAGATATTGCATATTTTTCCATTTCTGTTTGAAATGCTCCGACATCAGCTTCATTGTTTTCTATTTTCTGCAAGGCAAGTTCCCATTCAGCGGTCATTGCCACATCTGCAATTTTGCGGTCTTTTACTAGTTCATATACCTGCAATCCTTTTTCAGTGGGTATCAGGGATTTCTTTTCTCGTTGGATATAGTTGCGGGTAAACAGCGTTTCGATTATCGCTGCCCTTGTAGCAGGCGTGCCAATACCGATATTTTGCAGGGCTTTCCGTTCGTCCTCGTTTTCAATTTCCTTTCCTGCATTTTCCATTGCCGACAATAGCCCGGCTTCTGTATAAAGCACAGGCGGTTTGGTTTTCTTTTCTAAACAAATGGCTTCCTTAATGTTCAGTTCGTCACCTTTTTTTAAATCGGGTAAGTCCTGAATTGGTTCAGTGTCTTCGTCCGAGAAAGTTCCCTTTATCAAACGCCAACCTGCTTCCAAAACTTTACAGCCTTTCAACGTAAAATCGTAATGCGATACTTGCAACGCTATATCTGTTACTTCTTTGATACAAGGTTGTGATATGGCTTCGAGCAGTCGAAAGGCAATCATATTATAAACTTTCGTTTCGTCCGTTTTGAGAGCAGACGGAATTTTGTCGGTAATAAGTAAACCGTGGTGGTCTGTCACACGTAAATCGTTTACGATACGCTTATTAAACCGACCCCATTTTACTTTTGATACCGCTTGTTTAAATTGCTCATTATTCTGCAATGCTCTTACAAGGTTGGGAATTTCAGCCCACATATCTTCAGGGATATATTTACTTCCGGTGCGTGGGTAAGTGATAAACTTCTTTTCGTAAAGGCTTTGGGCAATATTCAGGGTTTCTTCGGCAGAAAGGTTGAGCTTTTTATTAGCTTCCTTTTGCAGTCCTGTAAGGTCAAACAACAAAGGCGGTTGCTCTGTAACGCTTTTGGTTTCTACCGATGTAATTGTTGCCGTATCGCTTCGCTGAATGGCTTTCAATGTATCATCGGCAAGTTTTTGGTTTTCCCATTTGGTTTTGGAAAGGCTTTTGAAATCAACATTTTCTTTGTTGTGTGATAGCTGAATTTGCCTATACTTCTTAATAGAGAAATTTTTGTTTTCCAAATAGCGTTTACAAATAAGAGCCAATGTAGGCGTTTGCACCCTACCTAACGAATAAATACCATTGCCTGCCGAAATACTCAATGCTTGTGTAGCATTGATGCCCACCAACCAATCGGCCCGGCTTCTGCCTTGCGCAGCCTGATACAATCCGTCAAATTCTTTGCCGTCTTTCAAGCTATCAAAGCCTTGCTTGATTGCCTTTTCGGTAAGTGAACTAATCCAAAGTCGCTCAAAGGGTTTACAGCATTTTAGATGCTCGTAAATATACCTAAAAATCAACTCGCCCTCACGTCCTGCATCGGTAGCAACGATAATGCTGTCGCTTTTGTTGAACAATTCTTTGATGATTTTCAGTTGCTTTAATGCTCCCGTATCGGCTTGGTAGCCCTTGTCTTTTTTGACCTTTCTAACGGTCAATATGAACGGGTTCGGGAGGATAGGCAATGAAGTCTTATCAAACCCCGAAATCCCGTAATCTTCGGGCATTCCTAAGCCAATTAAATGACCGAATGCCCACGTAATAAAATAGCCATTACCCGTTAAGTAGCCGTCTTTTTTATCAGATGCTCCCAACAGGCTGGCTATTTCTCTTGCTACGCTTGGTTTTTCTGCGATAACTGTTTTCATAATTAACTCACTTTTTTACCTTTTGATTTTGCTGGAGCTTTCGGTTTTTCCTGTTGCTCCTGTTGCTTTTCATTCTTCGGTTTTTGCTGTTCTTTTTGCAAAGGTTCTTTCACATTTTTGGTTGCTTCGTTGGTTTTTCCTTCAGAATTAACCGCAGTTTGTGTTTTGTGAGCTTCGGTAGGTTTTACACGTTCCTTATATTGATTTGGGAACTCAAAATTGGTTTTTCCATCTTGTTTATTGAAAGTGATGTAACCCTGGTAGGGCTGGTCCTTTTTGTCTTTCAACTCAATATATACGGTTTGTCCGTCTTTGAATTTGTTGTACTGCTCATCAGTCAGTTCCTTACCTCTGAAAGTTCTCGGAGCTTCGTGCGATTGCTTTTGTTGACTGGTTTGCTTATTACTTTGTTGCTTATTTTGGGATTGCTGGTTATTGTTGTTTCTGTCAAACAAAAACTCAACAAATCTTTTGTCAGCATTATACTGAACATTTGCATCAAAGGTGGTTCCCTTTGTAGAAATCATTCCCTCGATAAACAGAGGTTTCCCCTCCATTAAGGTTTGCTTTTGCACATCGTTCAGTTTTATCCCCTTTAATTCATCAGGGATTTTGATAAATTCTGTTTTTAAAGCAATCAGCTCATTGGTAAGCCTGTCCACACTGATAATGGACGGCATCATTTCTTCTGTTTTGGGATTTTTCAAATCTACCACACGCCCCATATTACCCGTATCGAGCAAGTTCTTTTTGTCTTCTTCGTTAAACTTGTGTCCAAAGAACTCAAAGTTTAGGTTGGGTTCACGTCTGATACCATGTACTGCCGCCACGATACTTCCATCTGGTGTAGGCTGTAACGATAAACGGGCATCTGTGCGTACTACTGCACCGCCAAGATTAATACTAATAGGTACAAGCTCATTAGTCTTGTAACCTTTCAATAATGGTTCAAGGAGGTTCTTTTTTTCAAGGTATTCCTTGCTTAATCCGAGATTGTTCATTGTTTCCCAATCAATCTGTTCCGGCTTGAAACGGTATTCGTTTGTTTCTGGTGTTGTGTGTGTTGTTGCCATATCATTTTTATTTTCTTGTTTTTGTTCTTTTTCGGGTTCATTTTTCACCTCGTGTTTTTCCATTTCTTTTTTACCCTCCGGTGTAGGGTTATCTACCTGCTTTTGAAATTTTTTTGCCTTTTCTACAGCTTCTCCTGCCG
Source organism: Flavobacterium notoginsengisoli (assembly GCF_042686225.1). Taxonomy (NCBI): domain Bacteria; kingdom Pseudomonadati; phylum Bacteroidota; class Flavobacteriia; order Flavobacteriales; family Flavobacteriaceae; genus Flavobacterium; species Flavobacterium notoginsengisoli. Next base: position 363,639 of record NZ_JBHUOT010000002.1, on the reverse strand, counting down.
GCACTTTAAAGAATGTGAAATTGGTAGGATCTTTTAGCTGTCTCCAAAAATTGGATAGGAAATTGGAAACGAAATCGCCGTGTTTGTCCACACGCATAAAATCAGATTGGTTCTTTTTGGTAGGGTCAACGGTTTCCATTTTGCCGTTTTCGTCAATGCTCTTTACGGCTTGGATTTTCATTTTTTCCTTATCCAATATTAACAGTATGTCCGACAGTTGTTCTGGTACGTTCTGAACAGATTGCTCGGAGGTTTCCTGTTTCTTTGTTTCTTCGCTCATAATCTGAAAATTTTAAAGTTTTTATGCCGAAAGTAAAGGAAGTGCTTCCTGCTTAGCCTAAAGTGGCAGTCAATGGAAATGTTTGGCTTTCATTGGCGTTCTGTTCTATTTATTAAAGCTCTCTCTGATAAACTGATGTACATCTGATAATTTATAATACAATTTCCCGCTAATCGTGTAATATGGGAGCTTCCCAATAGAGCGATAACGTTGCAGAGAACGATTACTGACTTTCAGCATTTGCAAAATATCCTGATTGTCGAGTAGTTCCTCTCCATCAATGGTATTTCGTTTCTTTTTTAAATCGTTAATATTGTCGCCCAACATATCAAATCTGTCCATGATGCGTTCCATCCACGATATAAATTCCATTCTATCAATATTCATAGCACATGTTTTTAAGGATTTATTTTTTTGTCTGTTTTCAGCTTTCTGCCTTTTGCCATAAGTCATCATAGCTTGTATCATTCAGCCTTTGTAGATAATCAGCAATAGTATTTATCCAGTTATTAAGCTGTATCCCTGCTGCTGCTTCAATAGTTATAATTTTCATCGCATTGCTCTTTAATGTTTACAATGCAAAATTGAGAAAGGTGGCAGTGTTTGTCTGCCAAGCCTTGCCAATTGGTTTAGCGGTTTTTTGAAAATTTTACAATTTGACGGAAAGCCTTATTAAATAAGGCTTTCGTTAGATTTTCCGATTTGAGCCATGGTAAAACAAGCCCTTATGCCAGTTGGCATATATGGGCAGATGCAAACACAAAAAAGCAATACGGGATGCGTATCGCTTTCAAACTCTTTATTGATTGGAGTGTTTATAAGTCTTTATCCATATATTCTTCCAATGCCTGTTTCAACTGATCTAAAAACAAGGTTCGAGAACCTGCACGGGTTTTCATCCGGTGGAATGCGTGATGCACATCGGTCAGTGGTATTCGAAACAACACTTGTGAAATAGCAGTGAGCTTCCGGATGCCTAACTTACCGTCCGAAATAGCACCAGATGCGTATAGGGCATACGTTAGCTCAATCAAAGCATTCTTGCTGTCCGTCCAAGATAGCTCTTTAATTTCGCTGGTGCTGCTGAAAAATGTATCAGAGTTTTCTTCGGGACTGATTTTGGTTAAGAGGTAGGCATATAACAGGTCGTTGGAGAGAATACGAGCTAATTTGTAATCGTAATAGGTTGAGAAAAGCGGGTCGATTTCAAACACATAACTATTAAGCCCTTCGAGGTAATTTATCTGCCCCCGTTTAAAATATTCTTGATCTTTATCTATTCTGCCTGAACGGTAGTATCGGTAAAAGTGGGAATTGCAGATATGTTCCCTGAACTCAATCTTCAGCTCTGTTAAATGTTTCGAGAAATAGTTGCGGTAGATTTTTCCATTATTGACCGGGCACGAGGTTTCTATCCGGTACAGTTTATTATAGTAAATTAGCTTTCCGAGGATTTGGGGCTTAGTCATTTTAAAGAATTCAATCTCTTTTGCCTCGTTCTCAAATCCCGAACTTAACACATATTCTTTTGCCGAAACCAATAGCTCCTGAAGAAAGACCGTCATTTGAAAAGCTTCTTCAATTAGTCCCGAGCACGTGACTGAGAGTTTCCGTTCTTGCTCCTGAATTTCGCTAACAATATTGTTTATTGACTTTCTCATAAAGGAAGATTTTACTATCAATATCGGTATCACACAAATTTTACCAATAAATAGTAATTTAATAACCAATGTGTCCCTACAATGGGAAAGATTTTAATCGTTTTTCATCGGCGGTTTATCACTTAACCACCCATAAACGATAAATACTAAATTATTAATCATAAATTTGTATTTGTGTATTTATGTAAATTAAAAACTGACTTTGTGATATATGGGGACATTGTTTATAAAAAATATGGTCTGCAACCGCTGTATTCTCGTTGTTCAGAACGAACTCGATAAGCTCGGTTTAGAGGCTAGTAATATAAAATTGGGAGAAGTTTCTCTCGTGAAAGATCTGACTACAAAAGAACGAGAAGCAATAGAAAGTGCGTTAGATCCCTTAGGTTTTCAGGTCATTGATGACAAGAAAAGTCGCATGATTGAGAAGATAAAAAACGTAATTATTGAATTAGTGCATCATCAGGACAATGACGTAAAAACAAATCTTTCCGATGTTTTAAGTGATGCATTACATAATGATTACAATTATCTTTCTAATTTGTTTTCTGATATTGAGGGTACAACTATTGAAAAATATTTTATAGCTCAAAAAGTAGAAAAAGTAAAAGAACTTTTAGTTTATGATGAGTTATCATTAAGTGAAATTGCCGATCGCATGAACTATTCAAGTGTGGCTTATCTAAGTAATCAGTTCAAGAAGGTAACAGGTCTTACACCTAGCCATTTTAAACAAATTCGAGAAGACAAACGTAAGCCTTTAGATGAGGTTTAAGTAAATCTTACAAATCAAACCCATAATTTCACAATAAATATCTATCAATTTATTGTCAATTTTGTATTGTAAAATAAAGCAATCGAAATATGGCAACAAATAAAGAAATAATTTACATACCTCTAGAGGATGTAGAAAGCGAACATTGTGCATTAATCGTAGAAAAAGGACTTGCACAAGTAAAGGGAGTTGAAAGTCACAAAGTAGAAATAAATAATCACAGAGCGGCTATTACGGTTAAGGATGAAGAAGTAGTCGCTGATGCTGTAAATGCCATAAGAGATTTAGGTTATGGTGTACCAACAGTAAAAGCTAGTTTTCCGGTTTTGGGGATGACTTGTGCTTCATGTGCAGGTAGTGCAGAAAGTGTGGTGCGTTATGTGCCAGGCGTGGTTAATTCATCTGTAAACTTTGCTACTGGTAATCTATCTGTTGAATATTTTCCAAATATGACAGATGCCAATGCTATTCGAAAAGCTGTTCAAGCTGGAGGCTATGACTTGTTGATTGAAGATGAGTCTAAACAACAGGAAACTTTAGAAGCCATCCACGAAAAGAAATTCAAACAGTTAAAAAATAAAACCACCTGGGCGATCATTCTATCATTACCTGTAGTTGTTATAGGAATGTTCTTTATGGATATGCCTTATGCCAATGAAATTATGTTGGTATTTTCTACTCCGGTAGTGTTATGGATTGGTCGTGATTTCTTTATCAATGCCTGGAAGCAAACCAAAAATAAATCTGCCAATATGGATACTTTAGTAGCGTTGAGCACCGGTATCGCCTATCTGTTCAGTGTTTTCAATATGGTGTTTATGGATTTCTGGATGGCAAGAGGCATTCACCCCCACGTGTATTTTGAAGCCGCAGCGGTTATTATAGCCTTCATTCTTTTAGGTAAATTATTGGAAGAAAAAGCAAAAGGAAATACTTCGACTGCTATCAAAAAATTGATGGGATTACAGCCTAAAACCGTTATCGTCATTCAAAAAGATGGGACAGAAAAACAAACGGCTATTGAAGATGTAAATGCTGGCGATATTATTTTAGTAAAGCCAGGTGAGAAAATCGCAGTGGACGGAATGGTGATATCTGGTAATTCTTATGTGGATGAAAGTATGTTGAGTGGCGAACCCGTTCCTGTATTGAAAAAAGAGAAAGAAAAAGTATTTGCCGGAACCATCAATCAAAAAGGAAGCTTCCAATTTGAAGCCGTGAAAGTGGGTAAAGAAACTATGTTGGCACAAATCATCAGAATGGTGCAAGATGCACAAGGTAGTAAAGCACCAGTGCAAAAACTGGTTGATAAAATTGCAGGTATTTTTGTTCCCGTGGTTATTGGTATCGCTATTTTTACCTTTATTCTATGGTTAATTTTAGGCGGTGACAATGGTGTGGTACAAGGTCTGTTAGCAGCTGTTACAGTATTGGTTATTGCTTGTCCTTGTGCTTTAGGTTTAGCTACACCAACAGCTATTATGGTGGGAGTAGGTAAAGGGGCTGAGAGTGGTATTTTAATTAAAGATGCTGAAAGTTTGGAATTGGCTAAAAAAGTGCAAGCTATCATTTTAGATAAAACAGGAACCATTACCGAAGGTAAGCCAGAAGTAACCGGTATTACGTGGTTGAACAATGATGATACGACTAAAAATATTTTGTTGAGTATCGAAAAACAATCAGAACATCCATTGGCAGAAGCGGTGGTGAAAAACTTAGAAGGTATATCAACCGTAAGTTTGAGTGGATTTGACAGTATTACAGGTAAAGGTGCAAAAGCCGACTACAATAACGAAACTTACTATGTTGGAAACAAAAAGTTATTGTTTGAAAATAACATTAGTATTCCTGCTCAGTTACAATCTCAAGCTGATGAATGGGGTAAAGAATCAAAAACGGTAATTTGGTTTGCCAATAGTAAAGAAGCACTTTCTGTAGTGGCTATCTCTGATAAAATCAAAGAAACTTCAGTAGCTGCAATCAAAGAATTGCAAGATATGGGTATTGATCTGTATATGCTTACTGGCGACAATGAAGCCACAGCAAAAGCTATTGCCGAGCAAACTGGAATTGGTCATTACAAAGCTGAAGTATTACCACATCAGAAAGCAGAATTTGTAAAAGAACTACAGGCCCAAGGCAAAGTAGTTGCAATGGTCGGTGACGGTATCAACGATAGTACCGCTTTGGCAACAGCCGATGTAAGTATCGCAATGGGTAAAGGTTCGGATATTGCGATGGACGTAGCAAAAATGACCATCATCTCTTCCGATTTGACTAAGATTCCACAAGCGATCAGATTGTCTAAACAAACAGTAGCTACCATCAAACAAAACTTGTTCTGGGCCTTTATTTACAACCTTATAGGCATTCCAATTGCAGCAGGTATATTGTATCCAATTAATGGTTTCTTATTGAATCCGATGATTGCAGGAGCTGCGATGGCTTTAAGTAGTGTAAGTGTGGTTAGTAACAGTTTGCGTTTGAAGTGGAAGAAGTAAATCTTACAAATCAAACAAAAAATATCGAAATAGTTTAACACGTTTTGCTGCTGATATTTGCAGCAGCAAAACAATAATTATAAAATTATGGGACAAGAGCATAATCACTCGCATAGCGCAAACAAAAAGACACTAACCATTAGTTTGGTGATTATTACAGCTTATATGGCTGTAGAAGTTGTGGGAGGATTTTTGACAAATAGTCTTGCTTTATTAGCGGATGCTGGACACATGTTAAGTGATGCCATTTCACTATTCATTGCATTAATGGCTTTTAAATTCAGTAGCAAAATAGCCGATTATGCTAAAACCTATGGATATAAACGCTTTGAAATATTGGCAGCCGTTATCAACGGTGCAACACTAATATTGATTTCTGGATATATTATCTATGAGGCTGTTGAACGTTTTCAGAGTCCGCCAGAAATCCAGTCTAGCGGAATGTTGATTGTAGCATTTATAGGATTACTGGTTAATATCTTAGTGGCCTGGATAATGATGCGTGGAGCGGATGTAAAAGAAAACCTCAATATGCGTGGTGCCTATCTGCATGTCATCAGTGATATGCTAGGATCTGTAGGGGCAATTATCGCAGCCTTACTTATTATGTTTTTCGGATGGGGTTGGGCAGATCCTTTAGCAAGTATTATCGTCTCTGTCTTGGTTTTAAGAAGTGGATATCTGGTTACCAAATCATCTGTTCATGTATTGATGGAAGGGACACCCGATAATATCGAAATTGAGAAGGTAACAGAAGAAATCTTAAAAACCGAGGGTGTCCAAGCTATTCACGATTTGCATATTTGGACAATTACAAGTGGGTTAAATGCGCTTACTTGTCACGCTGTGGTAGATGAACAAATGACAATAGGTCAAAGTGAGACACTTCTTCGGAAAATAGAACATGAATTGGAACATTTAGGTATTAATCACGTAACTATTCAATTAGAGACACCCCAACATCAACATGATAATTCAATATTATGTAATGTAAAAGCTGTTCCTTCAGCACATGACCATCAGCATTAAACTTAAGAATCATTCAATAGTACTTAAATAAGCTTTAATCTTTAAAAAATAAATAAAATGAAAATGAACAAATTAATGATATCGGCTTTAGCCTCTTTAGCCATTTTCTTTACTGCTTGTGGAGGTGATACAAAAGCAGGAAAAGATGGACACGCACACGCAGAAGGCGATGGACATAACCATGCTACAGAACAACAAGTTGAGAAGTCTGTCGATAAAATTGCGGGCAAAGACAGAAATGAAAAAGGTGAATTGATCGATGCACACGGACACTTGATTACCGGTTGTCCCGGACATAAAGAAATGGTAGGCTCTGAAGGTGATATGTGTCCTAAATGCGAGTATATGACGATGATTCCTATTACCTGGGATATTACTGGGGTAGATACGGTAAGGGTAACCTCTTTACCTGATTATAATCCGCCTGCGGACAAGTTGAAAAAATAATAAGGTCGAGTAGCTTTATTGCGTTTGCTAAAGCGGTGGTTTCTGAAAAGGAACTACCGCTTTTTATTTGCCCAAAATCCGTAAAAATTACAATTGTTAATAGTCAAATTGCACTTTTGCTACCTTGCAGACAACTAGATTTGTGTATGGTCAAAATAAATGGAGGAATTTTTCATATGACGAATATTGATAGAAGAAATGCTAGCCTTGTATACCAAGCTATTGGAAATATAAGGACAGTTCTGATGAAAAAGAACATACAAGACGTAAAAATATCTGATATTACCTCAGTTGCCAACATTTCTAAAAGTAAGTTTTTTAGTTTCTTTGGTGGGATTAATACGGTATTGGAATTAGTAATAGCAGAGGAACTTGATAAGATTTATGAACTGATTGGATTAAGTATAAAAAATAAGAATGATAGGAAAAATCTGGTGTCTGAGATAAGTTTGTTGAGAACAATATATATTAACCTGAGTTCGGGATAAGAATAGAAATAAGATTTGTGTAAAATAGCAATAATTCGTATATTTAAGTATCTAACATTCAAATATTTAAACGAATTACTGCTATGGATTTGAAAGACCAAATTACGAATATTTTTGTACAAATTGATGATTTTTGTAAAGAGTTTAATGCTCAAATCAAGAAAATGAAACTTGAAGCACTCGGCGATAGCAAGAAAAGAAGAAACAGAGCCTCACTAATGTCAGATTCTGAAATGATCACCATTATGATTGGCTTTCATCTGGGCGCTCACAAAACGTTTAAGCATTATTATAAAGAAATTGTTTGTGGCTACTGGAAAGACTTATTTCCTAAAAGCCTGTCTTACAATAGATTTATTGAACTTCAGCAAAGAAGCTTTGTGGTTTTTGCCTTGTTTCTGAAAGAAAAATGTTTGGGAAAATGCACAGGAATAAGTTTTATGGACAGTACAACTTTGAAAGTTTGCAGAAATCAAAGAATCCATAATCACAAAGTTTTCAAAGGTTTAGCAGAGCGCGGAAAGTCTTCAATGGGTTGGTTTTATGGGTTCAAGCTTCATCTGATTTGCAATGAAAAAGGAGAGCTATTATCCTTTTATATAACGAAAGGGAATGTGGATGACCGAAATCCGAAACATATTAAAAATATGACAGATCAACTCTTTGGAAAACTCTTTGCCGACAAAGGATACCTTTCCAAAGCACTTTGGGAGATGCTTTTTGCAGATGGAATACAACTTTTCACAAAACTTAGAAAGAATATGAAAAATCATATTATGAAAATGGAAGACAAGATTTTGCTGAGAAAAAGAGCCATCATTGAGACAATAAATGATGAATTGAAGAACCATTGTCAGGTAGAACACACCAGACATAGAAGCGTGAACAATTTTATGATGAACATTTTGGGAGGGCTAACCGCTTATTGCTTCTTTCCAAAAAAACCGTCACTCAACTTGAAAAAAGTAAATGACGGTCAATTATTTTTAAACTTCGCTTAAACCGAACTCAGGTTATATTAGAAAAAATATCATACTCAAAAATTACTATCAAATTTCAGAACAATTACCCAGCCGATATGACAAATTGAAAGAGGCTATTTTTATTAAGGAACAGTATTTGCAGTTGAATATATTAAAGGAATGTTGATGTAGAACCTATAAAAATACCATTGAAGTTTATTAAAGTTAACTTAAAAAGAACTAAAATGACTTTATTTTGTTTTAAATTTAGTATTCACAAAAATATATAGATATGATACAGACAAAATTCCAATCGTGTATAGAAGCCTGCCTTGACTGTGTGGCGATCTGTAACCAGTGTGCTATTGCTTGCTTAAATGAGAAAGAAGTAGCTCATCTAAAAAAATGTATTCAACTCAATTTAGAATGTGTTGCAATTTGTCAGGCAGCAGCCAATATTCTAAGTCTTGACGGTAAATTTAGTAAAGACATTTGCAAACTTTGTATGGAAATTTGCAACGCTTGTGCTGAAGAATGTGAAAAACATGTTGCTATGGGAATGGAGCATTGTAGAGAATGTGCCGAAGCTTGTAGAAAATGTGCTCAAGCTTGTGAAGAAATGATGGCAGCATAATTTAATAAGTATTTTTCTAAAAAAAAGAGGGTATTACATCCTCTTTTTTTTATGTCTTGTACAATCAGTAAATATCATAAAACTAATAAAGAAAAGTATAATGGAAAGCTTGGTTGCAATACCGAAATTTGCAGTATAGAAGTTATAATTAAAGTAAAAACAAAATGTTGAACATTATTAATAGAATTATTTTTGGATTAACTCACTACCACAGTGAGAAATCTGATTGTTGTTGTCACTGTTGAGGACTATATTCAAACCCGATAAGACACTTTACTTTTTCTGGGTTTGGCAAATATCAATCCAACTCAAATTGATAAACAATTTTTTAATTCTTACAAATATTAATAATGAAACAAAATATTCAAGAGAGTGCCCTTGAGACAGGTTTGTCCAATCACTCTAAAACTAAAATAAAAAAATCCCCAGCCATTGTTATTGCATTAGCATTTATCGTCTTAGTATTTGATGGCTATGATTTAGTAGTATACGGAACAATAGTAAAATCTATTCTAGCTTATGAAGCATGGGGGTTAACTACCGCTGAAACAGGCTCTATAAATAGTCTGGCTCTTGTGGGAATGGCAATAGGGTCACTTACTGTTGGCTACCTTACAGATTTAATTGGACGTAGAAAAGTTTTAATTGGAGCAGTCACATTTTTTTCTCTCTTTATGATTGCGACGGCGTTGGCTCCTACACCGTTTCTGTTCGGGCTTTTTCGCTTTATTTCTGGTTTAGGTCTCGGTGGTGTAATCCCTACAGCAGTAGCTACAACAGTAGAGTTTTCAAGAGCAGGGCGTAAAAATTTCAATAACGCTTTAATGTTTTCCGGTTATTCTATGGGAGGTATTTTCGCCGCATTGTTGGCTATCGGTTTAGTAGAAACAATTGGTTTCCGTGGAATGTTAGGGATCGGTGCATTGCCATTAATTACCGTTGTACCACTATTACTCTATTATCTCCCTGAAAGTCCGGTATATTTAAGATCAAAAGGTCGCATTAGAGAAGCAGATACAATTATAGCAGAATATGGCTTAACACCCATAGAACCAACTTCGCCAATTAAAAAAGAAGTTCGGCAAGTCGAAAAAAAACGCAATCCTTTATTGGCAATCTTTACAGGTCGCTGGGCATTGATTACAATTGTGTTTTTGCTCGCAGCTATTTCTGGTCAGATTTTAATCTATGGACTTAATACGTGGTTGCCTACGTTATTAACTATTGCAGGTTATTCGGCTACTTCAGCATTAACGTTCTTGTTGGTCACGAATGCTGGAGCAGTAGCAGGTTCGCTAATTGCTTCCCCATTGGCAGACAAGTTCGGAGCAAAAAGAGTTGTTTCAGCGGCATTTGCGATGGCAGGCATTGCATTATTCCTAATGGCTCTTGGCTTTAGTACAGGCGACGGTAATGGATGGTCTATGAGCCTTACTTACTTGCTTGTAGCCGTAGTTGGTTTCGGCTCCATAGGTGCACAAATTTTGTTGAATGGCTTTATCGCTACCTATTATCCCGATGCCACTCGTGGTACAGCTTTAGGTACTATCCTTGCAGTAGGTCGTATAGGTGCAGCAGTTGCAATCATTCTTGGCGGTATTCTTATCGCATCAGAACTGTCCAACTTTGCTAATTTCGCAGTATGGGCAATTCCTGCAATTCTTGGTACTATTATCGTATTGAGCGTTCCAAATAGTCAAAAGTAACCTTATAAAATTAGAGGAACAGACACCCGTTGTAATAATTACAATGGGGGTTTTGCATTGCATCAACAATACAATTTTACAATTCAGTAAATATCATAAATCTAAAAAGGAATTGCATAATATTTAGGATAACAAATGTACTGAAATTTGCAGTATAAGATAACAATTTAAAATTACATAGAAAATGAAAAAGTTAGTTTTAGGCTTGTCAGTAATCATATTTACTGCTTGTAACAATAATAAGAAAACAGAACAAAGTGTACAAGAAAACAATCAGCCTGTATTAGAACAAACAACTGTCCCGACGGAACAAGCAAACGAAGTTGAGTTGACCATCAGTGGCGGTGATGATATGAAATTTGATAAAACCGAACTTAAAGTAAAAGAAGGACAAACTGTAAAGTTGATTCTTAAGCATACCGGAAAAGCACCAATTGAAGCAATGGGACATAATGTTGTTATTCTTGCACAAGGTACAGACTTCAATGCTTTCGCTAATGCAGCAATCAATGCTAAAGATAATGACTATATTCCAAAAGAAATGGAAAAAGCCGTTATTACCAAAACAGATATGATTGGTGGCGGACAAACTACCGAAATTACTTTTAATGCTCCTGCAAAAGGTTCTTATGATTTTTTATGTTCTTTCCCAGGCCACTACATCTATATGAAGGGTAAGTTCATTGTAGAATAAAATCATAATTTTAAAATCAGTAAAAGTCACAAATCTTACAAGGAATACCATAATAATAAGTATCAAATTAAGACGGAAATTTGTTAAACATTAAAAATAAGATAAAATGAAAAATTTGGAATTAAGCATACCAGACATGCAAAGTGCTCACTGCCAATCAAGAGTAAATGGAGCAATCAAAGATATTAATGGCGTTACTATTGAAAAATTAGAAGCAGGGAAACTTGCTGTTTCAATAGAGAATGATAGTGTGAAACAAGAGTTGGTCCAGGCTATTGAGAAAGCTGGCTACAAAGTAGATGGCGGAGATAGCGAAAAAACGTCAAGCTGCTCTTGCTGCGTGTAAGTTCAATATTGCTCGGGGATTTGCTGAATATATCCCTGGGCTTTTCTCCATTTACTCTTAGGGTACCAAAACAGTGTTTCCCAATCTCTAACATAAAAAGTTATGTTACATCAATTAAAATTAGGTGACTGTTCGGATGTAATAACGAAAGTACACCGGGTAGCAGATCAGATTATTCAGACCCAATTGGATACAGGTTCATCTGCTCCGTTTGCGATTCAGATAACAAGCGAACTCAATACGGATTATCAAGAACTGAACAATCTGTTTCTTTTAAAATGTGATGTCAGCCTTGAAATTATATTTACAAAGCGAATAATTGAAAAGGTAAAAGAATTGCTGGTATATACCGAGCAAACTATCACGCAAATTGCAAAATCGTTAGGTTATAAAAAAGCTTCGGAGCTTACCGAGCAATTAAAGACCTATACAGGATTAACGTCTGCCCATTTCAAACAGATAAGAAAAAACAAGCTGGCAATTATCAGAAGACAGCAAGAAAAGTAAAACGAAATTTAATTATCAAATATCATGTTTTGATGAACCTCTCTTTGTGAACAACAAGTAGAGGTTTCCTTTTAAAGATAACAAAGCAGATAGAAATTATTTAAAATGAAGAAATTTACATGGCGAACCCATAAAACTGTGAAGGAAACACAGGATACTCTGACCATATACTTTGAAACCGATCAACAACAATTTTCCTACTTGCCTGGTCAGTATCTAAACATCAGATGCAACATAGATGGAGAGATGGTAATTCGCTCGTATTCATTTAGTTCCAAACCCTCAGATCCTAATCCAGCTATTACTGTAAAAAGAGTAACTGGAGGAAAAATGAGTAACTATATTTTTGAAAATGCAGACCAAATAGAAATATGGGAAATTGAAGCACCGTTTGGGAATTTTGTTTTGGAAGATACAATAGCTGGACAATCCAAAATAGTTCTTTTGGCCGGTGGTAGCGGTATCGCACCTTTATTCTCTATGCTCAATAGTATTGATAGTAGTCGTCAAATTCCCTTACTGATATACAGTAATAAAACGCCAAGTGAAACTATTTTTTATAATGAACTGGAAACTTTAGAGATAAATGAAAGTCTCGAAATATGCTATTCCTTTACTTCCCCCGAATTTATCTCTACTAAAATCAATCATATTGCAGGACGATTCTCTCTATTGGTACTTCGTTCCATAATCAAACGACTTGTTCCTGAAATAAACGATGCCCATTACTACATTTGTGGACCTACCGGCTTAATGGATTTATATAAAAATGCCTTAACAGGATTGAATATTCCAGAAGAAAATATTCATTTGGAATATTTCGACCCAGTTCCAGTTGATGTGGGAGATTTGGAAACTGACGGTGTTGTAAAAGATGTGATTGTAAATTACTATGAGGACTACTACGAGAATGATGAAAAGCAGACCTATGAATGCACATCACTCATTGAGGTGCAGCCGAAGCAATCTCTTTTGGATGCAATGAAAGAGCATCATATCAAAGTAGCGAGTTCCTGCAAAAACGGAACCTGTGGGGCTTGTTGGGCAGTAAAAACAGATGGCGAAGTACGGATGCTCCATAATGGGGCTCTGACAGAACAGGATATTGCCGAGGGAATAATTTTATTGTGCCAAAGCTATCCGACAAATGCGGATGTATGTGTAACTGTATCGTGAATAAGAAAAACGATATTGATTAAATAATATGCTGTTAAGCCTTTAATTTGATATTAAAATACTGACGACATATCGAAATAGCTAGAGATGTGCAACTTACTCTTTTGTAACTACTTTAATTCCGTTCATAAGCAATTCTAATGTTCGCTCAATGGCAGATTGACCAGACATCTGAACATATGCAACTGCGCCACCTACCATTGATATTAATATCAGTAAATCTTTTTCACAACAAAAGTCATCTCGTAATAAGTTGCTATTTTTTGCGAGTTGAATTGGTTTTTCGAAAATCTCAAACAATCTGGAAGAAGTCAAGGTTTGTTCCTGTCCGTTGATATAAGGTAAAAAGTTATGATATTCCACCCGTTGTATCAATACCTTTTTTAACAACAGATAGAATCCATTTTTGTTTTCTTGCAATGCTTTAGCGTATAAATCAAGTTGATCTAGATTGTAATGAAATACTGCCGACACAAGAGCTTCCCGATCCGGAAAATGACGATAAAAAGTCATTCTGGAAACATCAGATTCTTTGGCAATTTCAGTCAATGGAATATCTATTCCTTTCTCCATGAATAGATTCAAAGCAGTTTTTACAATTTTTACTTTATTTTGAACAGAATCGGATCTAGCTTTCAAATTCATATAATGATTTTAATTGGTGCAAAATTAATAATTTTTTAAATGTTACACTATGTAACATTTATTTGTTATTTGTTTATCTTTGATAAGAAACAATAACTTCAATATCCTATGAATGCAATTAATCCTGATAAAGTATTTTCACCCGCAAAATTAGGACCCATTACTCTTCCGAATCGGGTTATAAAAGCGGCAACCAGTGAAGGCAGAAGCCCTGACGGAAAAGTTACACAATCATTAATAGACTTTCATGAGGGCTTTATAAAAGGAGGGGTTGGTATGACAAATATTGCCTACTGCGCTATTTCCGCAGAAGGTTTTGCAGCACCGGGAGAAATTTTGATGGTTCGTGAAAATATTTCAGGCCTCAAACAATTTACACAGGCGATGCATAAGGCTGGCGGAAAAGCCTCCGCACAGTTAGGGCATGCCGGTCCCGTAGCCACCAAACAAATCACAGGTGTACAACCAATTGCTCCGTCAAGGTTTAGAAGTCCTTCTAGTTTTCAGGTTTGTCGTGAAATCGGCCGAGAGGAAATGAAAACCATTATCAGGCAATTTGCGGATGCCGCAGAAGTTGCTGCCGATGCCAATTTTGATGCGATCGAACTTCATTTTGGGCATTTGTATCTGGTATCTTCTTTTTTCAGTCCTTGGATCAACAAAAGAAAAGATGAATATGGCGGTTCTATTGAAAATCGTACACGTTTTGCAAAAGAAATCCTTCTTGCCGTAAAAGAAAGGGTGAAAGACCGTTTGGCAATTATTGTTAAAATGTCTATGGATGATGGTATTAAAAACTCAATCTGGTTAGATGAGTCCACACAAACAGCAAGAATTCTGGACGAAACAGGCGCTGTTGATGCGTTTGAGTTAACGATGGGATCTTCGGTAAAAAATCAAATGTATCTGTTCAGAGGTGAAACTGATTTAGAGGGCATGTCAAAAACACAGAAAGGAATTTTCAGATTGGGGGTAAAATGGTTTGGAAAATTAGTGTTAGGTGAATACCCGTACGAACATCTTTATATGCTTAAATCGGCTCGGCAATTCCAGACAGTAGTGAAAAAAGCTCAACTGATTTTGTTGGGAGGAATTAATGATTATGTGCATTTGCAAACGGCTATGCAGGAAGGTTTTGACTTTGTTGCGATGGGAAGGGCATTACTTCGCGAGCCCGATATCATCAATAAATTAAAAGATAATCCGTTGGGAAGAGGAAGATGTATTCAATGCAATAAATGTATGTCTACTGTTTTTCAGACAACCAACTGTGTTTTTATACCCGAATACGCTACTTCGTCTAAACTACCTGTATAAATTATAATTAAAAAAGACTGAATATGAGCAAGAAAGAAATAATCCCGGGGCCAACAGCCACAGATATTACCGTAGATTTGGTAGTTGTAGGTTCGGGAACCGGTATGGCAGCTGCACTAGCAGCCCATGAATTAGGATTAAAAGTATTAGTTATCGAAAAAACAGCTTTGGTTGGTGGCTCTACTGCACGCTCCGGTGGTGCATTTTGGATACCGGCAAATCCTGTTTTGAAACAAGATGGTTCCGATGATACATTGAAAGATGGAGAAACATATTTAACGAATTTAGTTGGAGATAATGCTCCTAAATCCCGTTGGGAAAACTTCTTGCAAAATGGTTCAGCAGCAGTAGAAATGTTGGAGAGAACCACGCCTATGAAATTCTTTTGGGCAAAAGGATATTCAGATTATTTTCCAGAAGTTGTAGGTGGTAAAGTCTTAGGAAGAACCTGCGAATGTCGTCCTTTCAATATGAACTTATTAGGAAAAGACACAGCAAGGTTTCGCCCCGGTCAACTTGAGGCACCTGTACCAGTTCCAGTGACAGGTTACGATTACAAATGGCTCAACTTAATGACAAAAACACCATTTAAGTCTATACCGATTATGCTGAAAAGAGGAATTCAGGGAATTGGCGGATTGTTGATTGGAAAACGATTAGTTGGTGGTGGTCAGGCACTGGCTTCAGGGATGTTTGCTGGTTTGCTTCGGTCAGGTGTACCGGTTTGGACCAATACTTCAATTACAGAATTATTGTTTGATGGTGATAAAGTAACTGGAATAAAAGCGGTTCAAAACGGAAAATTGGTTCAGATAAATGCGAAGAAAGGTGTGGTTTTGGCAGGAGGCGGATTTGATCATAATATGCTAATGCGCCACCAATACCAATCTCCCTCTTTAAAAAATGTAAGTTTAGGTAGCGAAGGCAATACAGGTGATACCATTCTGTTAGGAGAAAAGATTGGAGCAGAAATTACCAATATGACTTCAACATGGTGGTTTCCTGCTATAGCTCCATTAACAGAAGAAGGCGAACCACAAGTATTATTGGCAGAGCGTTCGCTTCCGGGATCATTTTTGGTAAACTATACGGGAAAAAGGTTTATAAACGAAGCGGTGGATTATATGAGTTTTGGACAAATCGTTTTAGAACAGGAAAAGTATGGAACGCCTATAAAAGATATGTGGTTGATTTTTGATCAGAACTACAGAAATAGTTATCTGCTTGCCGGCACACTTTTTCCGGGAATGAAAATTCCACAAGAGTGGTTTGATGCAAAAATTGCTTTTACGGCTGAAAATGCATCTGAACTGGCTCAAAAAGTGGGATTACCTGTCGAAGCGTTTACGGAAACATTTGGCAGGTTCAACACCATTGCAGCTACAGGAAAAGATACCGATTTTGGAAAAGGCAACAGCGCTTACGACCGTTATTATGGAGATCCAACACAAATGCCTAATAATTGTCTTCGACCGCTTTCTGGAAAATTATATGCGGTAAAAATCGTTTTATCAGACTTGGGAACATGCGGTGGAATGATGACAAACGAACATGGACAAGTATTGAAAACCAATCAGGCCGCTTTCCAGGGCTTGTACGCTTTGGGAAATAATGCCTCAAATATTTTTGGAAATAAATATCCCGGAGCTGGCGGAACCATCGGGCAGGGATTGGTATTTGGTTATATTATAGCACATCACGCAGCAAAAAAATAATAAGATATATGAGACTAAATAATAAGGTAGCAATAATAACTGGGGCAGCTTCCGGAATGGGGGAAGCTATGGCTTATTCTTTTGCCAAAGAAGGAGCAAAAGTAGTAGCGACCGATATTCAAAAAGATAAATTAGAAACTATTGTACAAAAAATCAAATCAGATGGTGGTGATGCCATTGCTCTAGTACATAACGTATCAAAACGGGAAGACTGGTTTGAAAAAGTACTTCCAGAAACAATCAGCGTTTTTGGAAAACTGGATATTTTAATCAATAATGCTGGGATTTCAGTGGCAGTTCCTTTTGAAGATCAAACCGAAGACACCTGGAAAAAGGCATATGACATCAACATAAGCAGCGTGATGCTGGGGATGCAGGCTGTATTACCACACCTGAAAGAAAGAGGTGGGAGTGTCGTGAATATTTCTTCGATTGCCGCTTTAACCGGAATGTCAGGTCCCGGAGTTTATACGGCTTCCAAAGGTGGGGTTTCAGCAATTACCAGAGCAGCCGCCGTGGATTTCGGACCTTTTGGAATTAGAGTAAATGCCATTAATCCGGGCTATATCTTAACACCTATGAGCGAGGCATTTTTGAATAGTCCAGACTATCAAGCCTATTTTTTAGGAATTATTCCGATGAAAAAATTGGGAATGGCTGAAGATATTTCGAATGCTGCATTATTCTTGGCATCAGAGGAAGCAAAATACATTACAGGGGTAAATTTACCAGTAGATGGAGGAACAACAATCAAATAATGTAGCCCTATATTAATATTCAAAAGCCAGGTTACAACAATTTAACCTGGCTTTTTTATCTTCTCATTTATCAAAAAGTTATGTTAATAGTATTGTTTATGAAACAAGAACATAATTTTTTCTAATAACTTTCTATTAGGTCCTTAAATCAAATGGAAATACAATTTCTACTCATTTTTAAGCGATAATTTCCTAAGCATCGCAGCACTCATTCCATCTGTATAAGCACCGTAAGCAGTGACCAAAATTCCCTTTAAGCCATCTTTTGAGGCTATTCCATAAACAGTAGATTCATCACTGGGGTTGCTATCTCCCTCATATCGGTAGACTTGCTCAATTTCAAAGTCATCAATAGTATATTTATTGTTGCCACAAATTAAGCAGTTGTCTTCAAGATTAAAATCTACATCGTAACCTTCCTTGCGAAGATTTTCAATCGCTACCAACACTGTGGCATATTTGTACATTACATTTGTCATATCATAATATTATTAAGTTACTATTATTCTATCGCTGTACTTTTAGAAATCCTCCTGCAACAAATCTTTTAATTTTTGGTGTTGTACGGACAAGTCAGCATACATTATTTTTAATCGGCTATTTTCGTCGTTTAAATTTACCAATTCTAAAAGGATATCGGATCTTAAATCCTTATATTTTGATTTCAATTCAAAAATATTTGTACCATATATACCATATTTCTCAAAAAGTTCCAGACCGGTTTTACCTGCGTTATAATCTTTCAATATATCTAAAACTGGATGTTCGTTTATTTCTTTACTATTCATTTTAATGGATATTGTCTATTACAAAATTCGTTATGATTAATGGTACTGGATATATACTTTTCCTTGATTAGTTTATGATATTTAATGTTGTTGAATATACTTTCTTAAAATATCACAAAAGAAAACCGAAATATCATAAAGTCTTATTTTTAGTAAATGCTGAATTTTGTTTTTTAAATATAATATAGAGCTTATGACACTGTTAATAAAAGGAATGGTGTGCAATAGATGTATGTATGTTCTTGAAAAAGAGTTAACTATTTTGGGTTTTGAAGTAGTGGATGTAAAACTAGGAGAAGCGATAATAAAAGATACAGTAGCTTTTTCGCAAAAACTGGGAGCAATCGAAGCGATGCTGAAAAGTAATGGCTTTGAATTAATGTATAATAAAAACCAAAAAGCAATAAACAATATTAAAGAGTTGGTTGATAATGGTATTAATATGCAATTGGAAAGTGGAATACCTACAAAATTTACAGCTCTTATAAGTAATAAGTTAAACAAGAATTACGATACACTGAGTGCATTGTTTTCTTCAGAAGAAGGAATAACACTTGAAAAGTACATTATTCACTGTAAGATTGAAAAAGTAAAAGAACTTTTGATGAATACAGAAATGTCTTTGACCGAGATTGCTAATGTATTAGGTTATAGTAGTCAGGCATACCTTTCCAATCAATTGAAAAAGCATACAGGCTTTACATCAAGCTATTTTAAACAGCTAAAGGATAGGGATAATCAAACTTTGATTCTTTAAATCAAAAGACTGAATTATTCACGTCCTGTTATTTAAGTTAAATGTAACTGTGAAGAGCTACTGATCATTCAGTAGCTCTTCGTTTTATGTCAATTATTACACCTTATGAAAAGTAAATTTCACAACTTTTAGCGGTCATTTCGTATAGCTGTTTGTATGTTGTAAACCGACCTTTGTCCCTGAAATCTAAAGTTAAAATAAACGTAACAAAATAAATGTAAAGATGAAAACAGGTAAAATAGGTTTACTATTCCTTTTCCTAATAGGGATAGGTTTGATACAGAGTTGTAAACAAAAAGAAGAAAAACAATTAAAAGATGAGCCTCCGGTTGTAACAGTAGGTACGATCCAAAGTTCAGAAACAGAAGAATCTGTTGTTTATTCAGGTTCCATCGTTCCAGATAATATGACCACCGTGAGCTTCGCTGTTCCCGGAACAATCAATAATGTGAGTGTCAATGAAGGTCAAAAAGTTAGTAAAGGACAGTTTTTAGCAAGTATAGATGCTACAGAATATGAAGCGGCCTTGCAAATAGCCAATGCTACATTAGAACAGAGCGAGGATGCATTCAGAAGGTTTGATGAATTGTATAAAAAAGGAAGTTTTCCTGAAAAAGATTACATCGATATCAAAACTAAAGTTGCACAGGCACAGGCAAATAAAAAAATTAATAAAAAGCGTATTGCCGACAGCCGTTTAATGTCGCCTACTAATGGAATAATTACAGTTAAATCAGCTGAAATCGGAGGTATGGCAGCACCAGGAGTACCGGCTTTTACAATTGTTAAAACAGATCTTGTATACGCTCAATTCTCAGTACCTGAAAGCGAAATAGGAAACTTCAAACAAGGTATGCAGGTAGAAGTAAACATACCTACACTGCAACAAAATTTCACCGGTAAAATTACAATTATCAATCCTGTGGCTGATGAAATTTCCAAAGCATATACTTTAAAAGTACGTCTTGACAATTCAAAAGGTGTTTTAATGCCTGGGATGATTAGCGAAATATTTGCAGGTATTCCGGCTAAAGTTAAACAAGTGCGTGTACCACTTACAGCTATCATAAACAATGTTGATAAAATCCCTCACGTGTATGTGATAGACAAAAATAGCAATGCAAAACTGACAAGGGTTACTGTTGGTAAAATTGCAGGCGATGAGGTTATAATAACCAACGGACTTGATGAAAATCAAACTATTATCCTTGCCGGGCAAAATAATGTAAAGGACGGACAAAAAGTAAAAACCGAAACAGCTTCAGTAAATACAACTGCTTCAAAAACAGAATAATTTATGAAAAAAAAGATAAACCTCGTTGAGGCGGCAATGAAATATCCACAGGTACCGATAGCGATTACCGTTATCATGGTGCTTGCAGGTTTGATTTCATTATTGACAATGCCAAGGAGTGAAGACCCGCGTATAACAGTTAGACAAGGGCTTGTCGTTGCTTTTTATCCAGGAAGTGACGAAGAACAGATGGAGAAAGAAGTAACGGATAAACTGGAACAATATCTGTTCGGTTTTGAAGAAATAAAGAAGGAAAAAACACATTCAGAAAGTAAACCTGGACAGGTTGTAATCACAGTTGAATTACAGGACTATGTCAAGGATACTAAAAAATTCTGGAATACTTTACAGCACGGTTTAGATGCCAATATGCCTTTGATACTTCCGCGAGGCGTACAAGGGCCGTATGTGAACAGTGATTTTGGTGACGTGGTGGTTCAGATGATTGCTGTGTCTGCACCAGGACGTACATATGCCGAATTGGAAAATTATCTGGATGAATTGGAAGACGGTATTAAAACGATTCCTCAAGTTTCAAAAATAAAACGTTACGGAGGTCAGAAGCAACAGATATATGTCACACTTCGTGAAGATGTATTAAAACAATATGGTTTTGGCATCAATGAAATTGCTTCCACATTGAGCCAGCAGAATGTTACGATCCCAAGTGGAGATATTGAAATTGACAAAAATCGCTTATTGATTTTTACAGATGCTCAGTACCAAAATGAAAATGAAATCGGTAATCTGATTGTATATAGTTCTCCTCAAGGTGGTAATATCCGTTTGCAAGATATTGCCAAAATAGAACGAAGATATGAAGACCTAAAAAGTAAAATTACTGTAGCTGGTAATGATGTAATGATGCTTACTGTAGAAATGCAACCTGGTCAGAATATTGTTGACTTAGGTAAAGCATTGACCCAAAAAGTAACAGAAGTAAAAGAAGTTTTACCTGCAGATGTACAGGTCAATACCATTGTAGATCAGCCTGCTGTAGTAGATATGAACTTAGGGCATTTCTTTATTGAGTTTGCAATTGCCATTGGAGCCGTTATTCTGGTGGTAATGATTTTGCTTCCGTTTAGAGTAGCTACGATTTCTGCTATTGCGGCACCTGTAACCATTTTGGCGACATTTGCCATTCTGAATATGATAGGTGTAGAAATGCACCAGGTTAGTTTAGCTGCATTGATTATTGTACTTGGAATGGTCGTCGATGATGCCATAATTGTCGTAGACAATTATATAGAAAAAGTAGATGAAAAAGTACCGTCATGGACTGCTGCCTGGCAAAGTGCAACACAGCTTATGGTTCCGATATTCACTGCGACACTTACTATTGTTCTATCATTCTTACCATTAGCATTTACACTAACAGGAATGACACGAGAGTTCGTACAATGGATACCAATTACGGTTAGCATAGCCTTGGCAGTTTCATTCTTAGTCGCGTTGTTTCTTACACCATATATGTGTTATCATTTCCTTAAAAAAGGATTGAAAAACCATGATACACAAAAACCTAAAAAACGTAATTTCTTAGATAGAATGCAGGATGGTTTCGACAGAGCTATAGAGTTCTGTATGAAATATCAGAAAACGACTTTGTTTGCAGGTCTGGCGATTTTCTTCCTTTCATTTGTAGTAGGAAGCCAAGTGAAAACCGAGTTTTTCCCAATTGTGGAAAGAAATCAGTTTAATCTTGAATTGTGGATGGACAACGGTACAAATATTCACGAAACAGAAGCGGCAGTTAAAAAGATTGAAAAGGAAATCGCAGGAGACAAGCGTATTGTTACCACAGCAAGTTTTATTGGTACAAGTTCACCACGATTTTATTCAACATATTCACCGGAAAACCCGCGAGAAAATTTTGCGCAAATATTTATCAATACAGAAAGTAATGATGCCACAAATGAAATGATAGATGAATATGTTCAAAAATTCAATAATTTCCTGCCAAATGGATATGTCCGCGTTAGACAGTTAAGTAAAAAACAACAGCCTGCTCCGATTGAGATCCGTGTGATTGGTAAAGATATTACGCAACAGAAAAAAGTAGCCAAAGAAGTAGCTACAATACTAGAAAACACAAAAGGAGCAAACTGGGTACGTACAGATTATCAGGATGATTATGTAGGCCTTAAGGCTGTAGTAAAAGAAGATGTCGCTTTACGATTAGGTGTTACCAAAGCACAGATTGCACAGGCTTTAGGTGCTAAAATAAAAGGTTTTCCTATATCACAAATGTGGGAAGGTAACAAAGCCATAGATATACTATTGCGTACGGACGAAGCTGACAGGCAAGATCTGGATGCTTTGGGAAATATGTACATCACCTCATCATTTGGAGCTAAAGTACCTTTAAAACAAGTAGTGGATTTACAACCTTCATGGCATACGGGAGCTATTGTACACCGTAACGGATTGCGAACATTAACTGTTTCTTCTGAAGCACAATTGGGTAGAAAACCTGCTGAAGTGTTCGCCGAGGCACAACCGAAAATCGATAGCTTAGAACTACCTAAAGGAGTTAAAATTGCCTATGGAGGAGAGTATGAAGATGGTCTGGAAAGCGGTCCTAAAATGGGAAAAGCTTTTATGATAAGTTTCGTGTTGATATTCTTAGTTCTGCTATTCCAATTCAAACGAGTGGGCAAAGTGTTCATTGTACTGGCATCATTCCCATTGAGTTTACTTGGAGCGATGCTGGGATTATTTCTTACAGGTTATGAATTTGGTTTTATGGCAATTATCGGTATTACAGCCTTATTGGGTATTGTAGTTCGAAACGGAATTATCCTTGTAGACTACGCTGATGAATTGGTGCGTGATCATGGACACACGATTAAAGAGGCAGCTCTATTAGCGGCTAAGCGAAGAATGAGACCCATTTTTCTTACTTCTATGGCAGCAGCTATTGGATTGATCCCGCTAATGTCGAGTGGTTCTCCTGAGTGGGGTCCAATCTCGAGTACAATATCAATAGGTATTTTAGTCTCTATGGTTACTACCTTATTTATAGTTCCGGTATTGTATAGCAGATTCGTAAAACCGTCAAAGAAACCCTTGAATAAAGGTATACACGAGAAATATGATTTTCATCACGAAAGTTAATTGAAAAAAAATAAATCATGTTACAAAGAAAATATAAAATATTCGTAAAAGCTTTTGTATTTGCTTTTGCTGTTTTACAGGGAACAGATAACCTGTTTGCCCAACAGCAATTAACTCTTGCAGAAAGTAAAGAACTAACCCTGAAAAACAATTACAGGATTAGTAAAGCCAAAGAAGATGTTACTGCTTCCAGATCTGAGAAACAAATATCAGACGCGACGGCAAGACCCAAAATAGATGCTTCTGCAACTGCATTTTACTTTGGTGAGCCATTAAATTCCATGCTTCCTGAGTACGGTTTCGCCCCGATGGTAAGCGTTACTCAGCCTATTTATACAGGAGGAAAGATTAAGTACGGTAAACAAATGGCGGAAACCAATATAGAGATGAGCAATGCTCAGCAGAGATTGGTCGAAGACGATGTGTTGTTAGCTACCGAAACTGCCTATTGGATTGTAGTACAGGCTAAAGAAGAAATAAAAATGGAGAAACAAGTTAAAAGACAGTTAGCTTCCCATTATACTTTTTTAAATAATCAATTCCAGGCAGGTATTATTTATAAAAATGATGTGCTTCGGGCAAAAGTACTTCAAAATGAAAATGAAGCTCGATTACAGGCGGCTGAGAACAAACTAATATTAGCCAAAAAAAGATTAATCCAGTTAACTGGAATAGAAGAACAAACGGATATTGATGTAGTTGGTTCATTGAGTGATGATGAATTTAGAAACTATGAGATGTTACAAAGCGTACAAGTAAATCGTCCTGAAGTAGACTTAGCCACAAGTGCCATAAAAATGAGTGAACTTACAAAGAATATGCTCAGAGCCGATCTAAAACCGACAGTTGGCTTATCACTTAACGGAATGGCTGCCTTTGGAAAAGAAGGTATTAATTTTGGAGATCCAACCAAAAACAGTATGCTTACTTATTTCGGAATGTTAAGCGTAAAGATTCCCGTATTCGATTGGGGAAGTAAGCGAGAGAAAGTAAAGCAACAGGAAGCTAACATACGTTCGGCAGAATATGGATTGAGAGAACTTCAAAGCCAGATTAATGTGGAGATAGAACAAGCAACACTTAACCTTCAACTGCAGGCAAACAATATAGATTTAATGCAGGCTTCACTAATTGAAGCTGATGAAAATCTAAAATTAAGTAATGATCGTTTTCAAGCAGGAACTATCACTGGAGAAGATGTATTAATAGCAGAAACACTTTGGCAGCGTGCGTATAGCAGTATGCTTGATGCAAAAGTAAGATACAAAATTGCTGAAGCTGTTTATCACAAAGCCATCGGACAAATAAAACAGTAGTCATTAACAATATAATGTAGAGGCTCAATATGCCTCTACATTTTTAAAATTGAAATTATGATAAAATGATACAAGAACAGCATACTGATAACCCAAAAGGTGTATTGATGATACCGGATATTTCAGGCTTTACAGATTTTGTTGTCAAGTCGAATATGTTTGTTGGAAAATATATAACAGAAAATCTCCTGAAAGTAATAATGGATAGTAATATTCTGTGTTTTGAAATTTCTGAAATTGAAGGCGATGCAATACTTTTCTATAAGTACCAAAACTTACCGACGTTTGAAGAGAGTTTAATGCAGATAGAGCTTATCTACGGTAATTTTCAAAAGGAATTACAGCGCTTATCTCAACAGTTAGCAATAGAAATACCTCTTTCTTTAAAGACAATAGTCCATTACGGTGAATTTACCCAGTACAAAATCGGAAAATTTGAGAAACTTTATGGTGCACCTGTAGTAGAAGCACACAAAATGCTTAAAAATCATATTGCAGAATATCCCCCTTATGCTTTGTTTTCAAATGCTTTTTTACAAGCCAATTTTGAGCAACCTGAACAATCAACATTAGAATACGATAATTGCGAAGACTGTAAATATTTGCCCGAAATAGGCTACATTCACTATTTATAAGACAGTAACCAGTAAATCTCGTAAATCTATCAAAGAATATTACAAGATGGAATAAAATCGACTTCTATACTTTTACATTGGATTTATTAGCTCATTTAATCCATAAAAGCAAGATGAAAAGTTTAGAAGAAAGGTTAGAAAAAAGAAGTATAAAACCAACATCAGTTAGATTATTAATTTTTCAGACAATGTCTGAATTTAAAAAAGCATTTAGCCTGACCGATTTGGAAACGGAACTAGAGACGGTAAATAAATCTACTATTTTTAGGACCTTGACCCTTTTTCATGACAACTTACTCATTCATACGATCGATGATGGTTCCGGCTCAATGAAATATTCAATTTGTAGTGATTCATGTATGTGCAATGTAGGTGACCTACATGTACATTTCAACTGTAACCGCTGTAAGAATACTTTTTGTCTTGAAAGTATTGCTATTCCACCGATTCAGCTGCCAGATAGTTTTTTATTGGAAAGTATAAATTTTGTAATGAAGGGAATGTGTAATGAGTGTTCGAGATTTTTTAAGAAACAAATAACTCCAAATAAAACCGCATTTTAAAAAACAGCCATATGTAAATATGGCTGTTTTGCATTTGCAACCAGGTTCCCAAATACTACAGCTAATTTTGTTGTGTAAAAATTCATAATATAGATATGGAAAATAGATATAATAATAACTCGAAAATAAAATCAGGTTACGTAGATAACCCAGATTTTGAGGTAAAAAAAATTGAATGTGTAGTTTCTGAAAAAGAAACAATGTATACCTATACATCAATACTTCAATCTATGTCATCACACCCTATAGCAAGAGCTATTTTTAAAGTGTTGCCATCTGTACAATTATCAGACTATAGAATTGAAAAAGTTGAAGAAATACAAGGAGGAATTAAAGGTTTTATTGATAATCATGAAGTAATTATTGGAAATCTTGAATTGATGAAATGTTACGATTTTTATTATGATGAAAGCTTGAATCATATCAATGAAAAGGTGATTCTTGTAATGATAGATGATAGATATACAGGCTGCTTTATAATGAAAGAGGTGTTAAATGACTAAATTTATTTTAAATAAATTGCTAATTACATAATCTTTTATAGATTTCATTCATGAGAAAAATAACTTATTTGTTAAGTTGAGTGCTATTATATTTTTTGTAAGTTTGTACCGACTTATTGGATGGATTATCAATCAATTAAAGTTTAAAATTAGAGAGGTGAAAATATTTGTATTTATATTCAGTGTTTATATGTTAGGGATGTCAATAACTTCCCTGCACAGACGCTTTGTATGAATGTACAGCAAATAACAACCAGTTAGTAGAAATTGGACTATCACATGAAGATAATCATAAAACGGAACACAAAGATTTTTGTAGTCCTTTTTGTTCTTGCCAATGTTGTGGAACCATTACTGTAGCTATTTCGGATTTCAACATAACCGAAGTAGTATCCCCAAAACTTAAATTGAACGCTAAACAAAAGGTTTCTCTTAGAAATGTAAATCTCTATTCCCAATACTCCGGGAGCATATGGCAACCGCCAAAGATTAATGTTTAAAAAGTAATTACTAGTCTTTTCTCTTGCGCTTGTGAAGAATATTTCTTCGTGTGCGTCAGTAAAAATTATTGTACTATCATTTTAAATGATAGAAATCGTATATACTTTAAATATTAATACTAATCAAAAATGTTAGATAACATAATTAAATTCAGTATCAAGAATAAGCTCATTATTGGAGTAATGACTTTGCTGCTGATAATATGGGGCGTATGGAGTGCTACAAAACTTCCTATAGATGCCCAGCCTGATATTACAAATAATCAGGTACAAGTTATAACTCTATGTCCTACTCTAGCGGGGCAGGAAGTTGAACAATTAGTTACATTTCCAGTAGAGCAAAGTATTGTCAATCTTCCTGATGTGGAAGAGATACGAAGTATTTCCCGTTTTGGACTTTCAGTCGTTACCGTTGTTTTTAAGGATGAAGTAGACATCTACTTTGCTAGACAACTAGTTAATGAGAAATTGAAAGAAGCTGAGGAGCAAATTCCTGAGGGTGTAGGCACACCGGAACTATCCCCTGTTAGCACTGGCTTAGGTGAAGTGTATCAGTATATACTACATCCTAAAAAAGGTAGCGAAGACAAATATACCGCTATGGATCTGAGAACAATGCAAGATTGGATTGTTGCTCGTCAACTATATGGAACACCAGGAATTGCTGAAATCAATAGCTTTGGAGGGCTGCTGAAGCAATATGAAGTTTCTGTCAATCCAGATCGTTTAAGAGCTATGGATGTGAGTATTTCCGAAATATTTTCTGCATTGGAAACTAATAACCAAAATACAGGAGGTGCATATATTGACAAGAAACCCAATGCATATTTTATTAGAGGTGTAGGTTTGGTAAACACACTTGAAGATGTAGGGAATATTGTTGTAAAGAATATTTCAGGAGTTCCTATACTGGTAAAAGATGTAGCAGAAGTACGTTTTGGTAATGCCATTCGTTACGGTGCGCTCACCTACAACGGAGAGGTAGATGCTGTGGGAGGAATCGTCATGATGCTCAAAGGAGAAAACAGTGCCAAAGTGGTAGAACGTATTAAGGAGAAAATTCCGACAATACAACAATCTCTACCAGACGATATCGTTATCGAACCTTATCTCGACAGAACAGACCTTGTTGGACGTGCCATAGATACGGTTGAGAAAAATCTTATAGAGGGAGCTTTAATTGTAATTTTTGTCTTAATTCTGTTTCTAGGTAATTTAAGAGCTGGTTTAATTGTCGCTTCTGCTATTCCTTTGTCAATGCTATTTGCATTAGGTATGATGAGATTGTTTGGAGTGAGTGCCAATCTGATGAGTTTAGGAGCTATAGACTTTGGTTTGATTGTGGATGGTTCTTTGATTGTAGTGGAAGCAACAATGCATCATCTAGGGCTTAGAAAATCAAATAAGAGACTTACACAGGGAGAAATGGATGAAGAAGTGTTCGATTCTGCAAGAAAAATACGTACAAGTGCGGCTTTCGGAGAAATCATCATTCTTATTGTATACATCCCAATATTAACATTAGTAGGGATCGAAGGAAAAATGTTTACACCAATGGCTCAAACAGTCAGTTTTGCAATTATTGGAGCTTTAATTCTTTCATTCACCTATATCCCTATGATGAGTGCACTGTTCTTGTCAAAGAAACCTATCACAAAAAAGAACCTGTCAGATAAAATGATGGATTTCTTAAACAAAGTGTATCAGCCCCTTTTAGAAAAAGCTATTAGATTAAAATATGTAGTGATAGGATCAGCGGTAGGTTTATTTGCAATCAGCTTATTCTTATTTTCCCGAATGGGTGGTGAATTCTTACCGAAACTAGGTGAAGGAGATTTTGCAATGCATTGTATTCTACCTCAAGGGACTTCTTTAAGTCAAAGTTTGGAGACATCTATGCAAGCGTCTCGAATTCTGAAAGAATTTGACGAAGTTAAAATGGTGGTAGGAAAAACAGGTGCCGGTGAGATACCTACTGATCCGATGCCTCCGGAGGCTACAGATTTAATGGTCATTCTTAAGCCACAAAAAGAATGGAAAGAAAAAAAATCTTATGATGAGCTTTCAAACGAAATGATGGAAAAACTAGAAAGTATCCCAGGGGTTTTCTTTGAAGCTAATCAGCCTATTCAGATGAGATTCAATGAATTAATGACGGGGATTCGTCAGGATGTGGCAGTGAAAATTTTTGGAGAAAATCTGGATTCTCTATTGGTGTATGCTAATAAAGTTAATACTATAGTACAGACAATTCCGGGAGCGACTGCGCCACAAGTAGAAAGAGTGGATGGACTCCCTCAAATCAACATTGATTATGATCGGGCGAGAATTGCCAACTATGGTTTAAAAATTCAAGATATTAATGACATTGTGAGTACTGCCTTTGCAGGAAAAGCAGCAGGTGTAGTATATGAAAATGAGCGAAAATTTGATCTGGTAGTTCGTCTGGACAATGAGCACAGAACCTCTATAGAAGATGTAAGTAATCTATTCATACCAACGCCTAGTGGAGAACAAATTCCGCTTTCTCAAGTAGCTGATGTCAACTATAAATTAGGTCCAGCACAAATAAGCCGTGAAGACGGAAAACGTCGTATATATGTTGGCTTTAACGTTCAGGGAAGAGATGTTGCAAGTGTGGTGAAAGATATTCAAGACAAACTCGCTCAAGAAGTGAAACTTCCGAGCGGCTACTATGTAACGTATGGTGGTCAATTTGAAAATTTACAAAAAGCAAGCGATCGTTTACTCATCGCAGTGCCGATCTCACTTCTTCTAATATTTGTACTTCTTTACTTTACATTCCGTTCACTTAAAGAAGCGGC
The DNA here is from genome assembly GCF_042686225.1 of Flavobacterium notoginsengisoli. Taxonomy (NCBI): domain Bacteria; kingdom Pseudomonadati; phylum Bacteroidota; class Flavobacteriia; order Flavobacteriales; family Flavobacteriaceae; genus Flavobacterium; species Flavobacterium notoginsengisoli. The sequence goes on along the minus strand of NZ_JBHUOT010000002.1, from coordinate 333,697 downwards.
ACTTGTATATGCTGCAATACCTATGAGTGCCATAGGTGGAGTATTTGCATTGTTGTTGAGAGATATGCCATTTAGTATTTCAGCCGGAGTTGGTTTTATTGCTTTGTTCGGTGTGGCGGTACTAAACGGAATCGTACTTATAGCAACATTCAATAGGTTAGAAAAAGAAGGTTGGGATGACATAGTTGCACGGGTAATTGAAGGAACCAAAACAAGGTTACGTCCTGTTCTAATGACGGCATCTGTTGCCAGTTTAGGTTTTCTTCCTATGGCTTTAAGTACCAGTGCGGGAGCTGAAGTACAAAAACCTCTTGCTACCGTAGTAATTGGCGGGCTGATTTCAGCTACAGCATTAACACTCTTTGTTCTTCCGCTACTGTATTTGGTATTTATGAAAACAAATAAAGCAATGAATAATAATAAAATTAAATCGATAACTCCAATAATATTATTGGGCATATTTTTAGGTCTCTCACAAAATATTCAAGCACAAGATATTTCCGCAGATAAAGCTGTCCGAATTGCATTAGAAAATAATTCAGGAATTAAATCTAAAGATTTAGACGTAAGGGCAGCTGAAAGTCTGAAACGAACAGCTTATGAATTACCGAAAACCGAACTAAATATTCAATACGGAAATAACGAAGGATTTGAATATAATGATGGAGTTATGATTTCTCAAAACATTCCTTTTCCCACACTATTTGGAGCAAAAAAGGATCTTATTAAAGAAGAAATTAAAAGCAAAGAATGGGCAAAGGCTCTTTCAGAAAATGAATTAAAGAAGCAAGTACGTACCTATTATTATCAGTTGGAGTATCTTGAAAATAATGCTAAAAAACTTCAATACCTTGATAGCATTTATCTTGATTTTATAAGAGTAGCTAACTTGCGATATAAGACTGGTGATATTGGTAAAATTGATGTAAGTACAGCAAACACTAAACGAGGTGAAATCAACCTTCTTGCTCAACAAAATGAGGTATTAAGAAAAAATGCATACCTGAATTTAAAAAATCTAATGCAGATTGAGGAGGATTTCACCATCGAAAAAGCACTAGAATATAAGCCTGTATTTATAAGTGACATAATAGATAATGATGCTGTTAGGAATCATCCAAGTATTCAATCTCTGTATCAAGAAGCACTTGTTGCTGAAAAAAGTAAAAAGGTAGAAAGAGCGAATGGATTGCCAGACTTTACTTTAGGTTACAGCAATATCTCATTGATTGGTGAACATAGCAAAAATGGTGTAGAAAAGTTTTATGGAAGAGGTCAAAGATTTGGATTTGTCGATGTAGGAATTTCTATTCCAATTTTTACAACCACAAGATCAAGGGTTCGTTCGTTGGAAATTCAAAAAGAATCTGCAGAAATGAATGCGCAATGGCAGGAAAATGTTTTGAAAACAGAAATGAAAAATGCCATGACTCAATATGAGCAAAATGTGAGTCAGTTTAATTATTTTATTGAACAGGCAATTCCGAATGCAGAAGAAATTATAAATGCTTCACGTTTGGGATATAGCACAGGAGACCTTTCTTATGTAGAATATCTGTATGCCGTTCAAACAGCTACTGATACCTATTTAAACTATCTTAAAAGTATACAGCAAATAAATGAATCTGTGATTGTTATCTATTCATTAACAAATAAATAAACAAAATGAAAGTCAATATAATAAAAGTAACATCGGTGTTAAGTATTATTCTAGCATCCTTATTTTTGATATCATGTGGAGGTAAAGAGCATAAAGAAGGAGATGGACATGACCACTCTACTTCCCAAGAATCATCAAAAGAAAGTCACTCAGAAGAGGCTGAAAATATAGCAACGTTAACTGAAGACCAGATAAAGACGGCAGGAATTGAATTAGGAAGTATTGAGCAAAAGTCTCTAACGGCATCTTTAAAAGCCATCGGTAAACTTCGGGTTCCGAATAAGAGCAAAGCTAATGCAACTTCCTTGTTTGGTGGAGTTATTAAAACCTTAACTGTTGAACTTGGTGATTATGTAAGAAAAGGTCAGGTGATTGCAACTATCTCTAACCCTCAGTTTGTTCAGTTACAAGAAGAATACTCTTCCATCCAAAGCAGAATAACGTTTGCAGAACAAGAGTTAGAGCGTCAGAGAGAGTTGAACGAAGGAAATGCAGGAGCTAAAAAGAACTTACAAAATGCTACTGCAGAATTAAGTACTCTAAAAGCTAGAAAAGCTTCATTACAGCAACAAATTCAGATGATGGGAATTAACCCCAACAATATTGCTAATAATAATTTTCGTTCAAGTCTAACGGTAACAAGTCCAATTGATGGTACCATCAGTGATGTATTTGCAAAAATTGGAAGTTATGTGGACGTTTCCTCGCCTATTGTTGAAATTATTAATAATAGCTCTATTCATTTAGATTTACAGGTTTTTGAAAAAGATCTTCCATTAATCAAGGTAGGACAGAAAATTAACTTCACTATTACTAATAATCCGCAAAAAAGCTATGCCGCTAAAGTAACTACTATAGGATCATCTTTTAGTGGAGAAAGTAAATCAATTGCTGTTCATAGTGAAATTATTGGAGACAAATCAGGTTTAATAGATGGAATGAATATCACTGGGCTCGTAAGTCTTGATGATGTGTTGACTTCTGCTGTTCCAAATGAGGCAATTGTGGAAGCGGATGGTAAATACTACATATTTATTAAGACAGATAAGGAACCGGAAGAACATAATGAGGGAGGTCATGACGATCATGGTCATGGTCATGATGAAGGAGAAGCAACACATGGGCATAAAAATGAAAAAGAAGCTTCTGAGCATGCTACCCAAGCAGCACAGAAATTGAATTTTGAAAAAATTGAAGTAGCAAAGGGTACTTCAAACATGGGATATACAGCTATTACTCCGGTTAAAGAGATTCCACAAAATGCTCAGATTGTAACTAAAGGTGCTTTTTTTATTAATGCTAAGCTTAGTAATACAGGTGGTCATAGCCATTAACATAATTTAAAAAAAATCATGAAAAATAATTTTGATGTAATCATTATCGGATCTGGACCAGGTGGCTATGTAACCGCAATCCGTTGTGCTCAATTAGGCTTAAAAACAGCTATTATCGAAAAATATGCAGTACTTGGAGGAACTTGTCTAAATGTAGGATGTATTCCTTCAAAAGCAATGTTAGACAGTTCTGAGCGGTACCATGAAATCAAGGATAACGTAAATGTTCATGGGATCTCTGTTGATAATTTGCAAGTTGATTTGGAAAAAATGATTGCCAGAAAAGCAGATGTTGTTTCTAAAATAAACGGCGGTGTAAGTTATCTGATGAAGAAGAATAAGGTTGAAGTATTTCAGGCAACGGGATCTTTTGTGGATAAAAACACCATTCTTCTGAAATCCGAAAACGAAGAAAAAACAATTACCGGTAAAAATATCATTATAGCGACGGGCTCTAAGCCCGCTTCGCTTCCGGGAATTGACATTGATAAAAAAAGAATCATCAGTTCTACCGAAGCGTTGGTTTTAAAAGAAATTCCGAAACATCTTATCGTAGTTGGTGGTGGTGTAATCGGAATGGAATTAGGTTCGGTTTACGCAAGATTAGGAAGCAAAGTAACCGTACTTGAATATACAGGAGGAATACTTCCGAGTATGGACAAAAAAATGGGAGTCGAACTTCAAAAATCTTTAAAAAAGAATTTAGGTTTTGAATTTTTGCTAAATCATAAAGTTACCGGAGCAACCAATAATGGTGATAATGTAACCGTTACTGCCGAAGATAAAAACGGTAATACCGTAGCAATTGAAGGGGATTATTGTCTAATGGCAATAGGTAGAAAACCTTATACAACAGGTTTAGGTTTGGAAAATGTTGGAGTTGAATTGACTCCACGCGGACAGGTTGCCACCGATAGCAATCTTGAAACCAATGTAAAAGGAATCTATGCCATCGGTGATGTTGTTGTAGGACCTATGCTTGCTCACAAAGCGTCTGAAGAAGGTATTTATGTGGCAGAAATCATCGCTGGGCAAAAACCTCACATTGATTATAATTTAATTCCTGGAATTGTTTATACCAGTCCTGAAGTTTCAAGTGTAGGGAAAACCGAAGAAGAGCTGAAAACTGAAGGGAAAAATTACAAAGTAGGACAATTTCCTTTTTCTGCATCAGGAAGAGCTATCACAAGTGGTAAAACAGAGGGTATTGCAAAAGTCTTGACAGATGCGGAAACGGATGAAATTTTAGGTTTTCACATTATTGGTGAAAGAGCCTCTGATTTAATAGGTGAACCGACTGTAGCAATGGCATTCAGAGCTTCAGCAGAAGATATTGCACGCATTTCGCACGGGCATCCAACGTATTATGAAAACTTGCGTGAAGCTTGCCTTGATGTTGATAAGATAGCTATTCATATTTAGATGAAAATTTTACAAGCCTTAATGTTTTTTTAGTAGCAAATTAAGGCTTGTATCAGTTTTTCGGGGAGTCTGAAAAGCAGTTTTGTATTTGCAACCAGGTTCCCAAATTTAGATTATAATTTTGCTGTACAAATAGGAATTAGTTAAAAACGACTACTAATACAGTTTACTAAAAAAATAATAATTATGTCAAAAATATGTTGCAGCACCGATGATGGTGGCCTGGATCTTACGGGTAAAAAACCGCACAAACATAAATATGATACTCAAGGTAATCAGTTATGCTGTTTAAAAACAGAAAAAATTTATAAAAATGCCGGTGCGGCAGATTTGTTGAAAGATGCCAATCACGACGATCACGACCATAGTGGACACGATCATGGCGATGGTGATGGACACGATCACGAGAGCCACAACGATCATGACCATAGCGGACACAATCACGACCACCACGGGCACAGCCACGGTGATGACCACGACCACAGTCACGACATAGAGGGTAAAACCACCTTTCAGTTATTTATGCCTGCGGGTATATCTTTAGCTTTATTACTTGTTGCTATTGGTTTTGATAATTACTTTCCCCAAACCTGGTTCACGGGTTGGGTTAGAATTGCCTGGTACGTTATCGCTTATTTGCCTGTTGGGTTGCCAGTAATCAAAGAAGCTGTTGAAAGTATCAGATACAAAGATTTCTTTTCAGAATTTTTCTTAATGGCTATTGCAACAATCGGTGCATTTGCACTTGGCGAATATCCTGAAGCAGTAGCTGTAATGCTGTTCTACTCCGTAGGCGAAGTCTTTCAGACTATTGCAGTATCAAGAGCAAAAGGTAATATTAAAGCCCTGTTAGACCAACGCCCTGATGAGGTAACGGTTATCAGAGCAGGTAAGCCTATTGTTGTAAAAGCTGAAGATGCCTACATAGGTGATGTTATTCAATTAAAGCCGGGCGAAAAATTAGGATTGGACGGGGAGTTAATTTCAGAAACCGCCTCTTTCAATACAGCAGCCCTTACAGGAGAAAGCAAACCTGATACAAAAAGTAAAGGTGAAACTGTATTGGCAGGTATGATTAACCTCAACACCGTAAGCCAAATAAAGGTAACAACCGATTATTCGGATAGTAAGTTGAGCAGAATTTTGGAACTGGTTCAGGATGCTACATCACAAAAAGCACCAACGGAGTTGTTTATCCGTAAATTTTCCAAAATTTATACGCCGATAGTCGTATATCTGTCTATTGCTATTACCTTACTTCCCGCACTTTTCGTAGATAATTATGTATTCAGTGAATGGTTGTATAGAGCATTGGTATTCCTTGTTATCTCTTGTCCTTGCGCTTTGGTAATCTCCATCCCTCTGGGTTATTTTGGTGGTATTGGGGCCGCAAGTCGAAATGGTATTCTGCTTAAAGGGTCTAATTTCCTTGATATTCTTGCCAAAGTAGAAAATGTAGTGATGGATAAAACGGGAACCCTCACCGAAGGTGTTTTCAAAGTACAGGAAGTCTTTATCAAACCAGAATTCAATAAAGACGAAATTCTCAACCTCGTCAACGTATTGGAAAGTCAAAGTACACACCCTGTTGCAACGGCAATCCACAATTATTGGGGAGAGGTAGATGCCGACGTAAATTTAGCAAATGTTGAAGAAATAGCAGGACACGGATTAAAAGCCACCGTTAACGGTAAAGAGCTTTTAGTAGGTAATTTCAAATTGCTCGATAAATTCAACATCAGCCATGATGCAGATACCGCAAACATCGTTTACACGGTAATAGCTGTTGCTTATGATAGAAAGTTTGTAGGATATTTAACCATTTCGGACAGCATTAAGGTAGATGCAAAAGCAGCAATTGAAAAGCTGCGTAAAATGGGTGTAAAAACCACAATGTTGAGTGGTGATAAAAATACCGTTGTTCAGTTTGTTTCGGGACAGTTGGGCATTGACAGTGCCTACGGAGATTTATTACCTGAAGACAAGGTTAATAGAGTAAAGGAAATCAAATCCCGTAATGGCAGCGTGGCGTTTGTTGGAGACGGTGTAAATGATGCGCCTGTTATTGCGTTGAGTGATGCTGGGATTGCAATGGGAGGATTAGGTAGTGATGCCGCTATTGAAACTGCTGATGTTGTCATTCAGGATGATATGCCATCCAAAATACCAATGGCTATTAATATCGGAAAACAGACTAAAAAAATCGTCTTTCAAAATATAGCATTGGCATTCGGAGTAAAAGCAATAGTGCTTATACTCGGTGCAGGAGGATTAGCCACTATGTGGGAAGCCGTATTTGCAGATGTAGGTGTAGCTTTATTAGCTATTCTAAATGCGGTTCGAATTCAAAAGATGAAGTTCTAACTAAGAAGCTAGACTGCCGCAAGAAATCTTGCGGCAGTTTTTTTATCCTAAAAATATTTGTGAAATGGCTAAAAAACAATCACAATCTTCATTAAGCGAAGTACATAATTCTGTAGACACGACTGTTCCTGGTCAATCTCGCTGGCGAAGAGTTTTGGCTTTTTTTGGACCGGCTTATCTTGTCAGTGTCGGATATATGGATCCAGGCAACTGGGCAACAGGCTTGGCCGGTGGTAGCCAATTTGGCTACTCATTACTCTGGGTTTTAGTAATGAGTAGTATTATGGGCTTGTTGCTACAAAGCTTGTCTGCCAGGTTAGGGATTGTTCGAAATAGAGATTTGGCACAGGCAAACCGGGAAACTTATCCTAAGAAGGTAAATTTTGTATTATATATACTTGCTGAAGTCGCTATTGTTGCGACAGACCTTGCAGAAATATTGGGGATGGCAATTGGTTTACAGTTGCTCACGGGAATGCCTTTGATTTGGGGTGTTGCTATTACAGCCTTAGATACATTCCTGTTGATGACTTTGCAAAAATGGGGAATGCGCAAGCTCGAAGCCTTTATCATCGGTTTGATATTCGTTATAGGAATGTCGTTTCTTGTACAAATATGGGTAGCTGACCCTAATGTAGATGAAATTGCAACAGGACTGATACCACATATACAGAATGATACTGCATTGTACATTGCTATCGGTATTATCGGTGCAACGGTAATGCCACATAATTTATACCTACACTCTGCACTGGTGCAGACACGTAAATTTAATCGTGATGATGCCAGTATCAAAAAAGCAATTAAGCTCAATTTTTGGGATAGTGCCATTGCTCTAAATATGGCATTGCTTGTAAATGCAGCTATATTAATTCTTGCCGCTACAGTTTTTTATAAAACCGGACGTTCCGACGTGGCAGAGCTAAAGCAGGCTTATGAATTATTGCCACAGCACCTCGGAAGCGATTTTACAGCAAAACTATTTGCTGTAGCTTTGATTGCTGCCGGACAAAGCAGTACCATTACGGGTACGCTTGCCGGACAAATAGTAATGGAAGGTTATCTACGCTTTCGAATGAACCCTTTGTTGCGAAGACTTATCACAAGGTTACTTGCCATAGTTCCAGCGGCTTTGGTAATTCTCATTAATGGTGAAGGTAATGTCGATAGCCTGCTTATCTTCAGCCAGGTAGTGTTAAGTATGCAATTAGGTTTTGCGGTCATTCCTCTTATCCATTTTGTAAGTGATAAAAAGACAATGGGCAAATTTGCCATCAAGCCCGTAATAAAAATAGCGGCTTGGATTATAACCATCGTACTGGTATATCTCAACTCCAAACTATTGGTAGAAGAGGCTATCACTTTCTTTGCTACTTCAGGTAATATAGTCTGGAAAGGATTAATCATTTTGGGTGGGATTGGTTTTATGATCTTGTTGGCATATACCACATTATATCCTTTGTTTAGCAGAAAAGCGTTTTGTGAAATAACACCGCATGATAAACCTGAACCTTTGCAATTAAAATTTTATGCTTCATTTAATAAAATTGCCATTACTGTCGATTTCAAACAACTTGACCAAAAGGTTATCAACTATGCTATTACACAAGGTGGAAAAGATTGTACTTATACACTTATACACGTTGTAGAAAGTGTTGCCTCTGCCTCCCATCTTCAAGATAGTACAGATGAAGAAACGGTAAAAGATCGCGAATTTTTGGACGAATATGTAAAGCAACTACAACAACAAGGCTATCATGCAGAAGCAAAGCTTGGTTTTGGAAAAACAGCCGACAGCATTGGAGAGATTGTAAATAAATCCGGGGCAGAGCTTATTGTAATGGGTGCACATGGGCATAAAGGATTAAAAGATCTATTGTATGGTGCAACGATAAATCAAGTACGCCATTTAGTAAAAATCCCAGTACTGGTTATTCCAGCAATAAAAGACAATTAGAAAGATTAGAATTCAGTAAAAATCATAAATTAAACAAAAAATCGTACAATAATCGTAAATGTTATTTTAAATAGCTTTAAAGAAAGATTTAACCGTAAAAAGTAATGCTATGACATATGATGTAATTATTTTAGGAAGTGGTCCAGGAGGCTATGTAGCAGCTATTAGAGCTTCACAATTGGGGCTTAAAACAGCCATTGTAGAAAGGGAAAGCTTAGGAGGAATTTGCTTAAATTGGGGGTGTATTCCTGCAAAGGCTTTAATGAAATCTGCAGAAGTATTTGAATATCTTGCTCATGCAGAAAACTATGGAGCAAAGGTAGATGGGTATTCTGCAGATTTTGCTACCATTATAAAACGAAGTCGCGGTGTTGCTGACAAAATGAGTAAAGGCGTTCAGTTTCTGATGAGAAAGAATAAAATTGATGTCATTAGCGGTGTTGGTAAAGTTATCTCCAAAAATGAAATAACTGTTAAAGGGTCAGATGGAAAAACAGCAACTTATCAGGCAAAATACATCGTTCTTGCTACAGGTGCACGAGCTAGAGAATTGCCAAATCTTCCAATAGATGGTAAAAAAATCATTGGCTATCGTGAGGCAATGGTATTACCTGAACAACCCAAATCCATTATCATTGTGGGAAGTGGAGCGATAGGTGTAGAATTTGCCTATTTCTATAACAGTATAGGTACTAAAGTGACTGTAGTGGAATACTTGCCTCGTATTGTTCCTGTGGAAGATGAAGATATTTCGAAAGAATTGGAAAAAGCCTTTAAGAAAAAAGGAATTGAAATAATTACCAATGCTTCTGTAGAAAAAGCAGATGTTTCAGCTACAGGAGTAAAAGCTACAATTAAAAAGACGGATGGTAGTGGCGAACAGGTATTGGAAGCGGATATACTGTTAAGTGCTGTAGGCATTGTAACAAATCTTGAAAATATTGGTATTGAAGAGTTGGGGATTAAAACAGAACGTGGAAAAGTGCTGGTAGATGAAGGGTGTAAAACCAATATAGATAATATATATGCAATCGGCGATATTATTCCTGGTCCTGCGTTGGCTCACAAAGCGATGAAAGAAGCTGTAATTTGTGCCGAAGCTATAGCTTTTAAAGAAAGTAAATACGACCATCAACCAACGCCTTTAGATTACGGAAATATGCCAGCATGTACCTACACTGGACCTGAAATTGCTTCGGTTGGTCTAACCGAAAAGCAGGCACGTGAGGCGGGAATGGATATTAAAGTAGGTAAATTTCCATTGATGGCAAGTGGTAAAGCGAGTGCAGTAGGTGCTACTGATGGTTTTGTAAAAGTGATTTTTGATGCCAAGTATGGAGAATGGATTGGAACGCATATGATTGGCTATAATGTAACGGAGTTGATAGCTCAAACCACAACTGCGCGTAAATTGGAAACAACATGGCACGAGCAATTGGATACTATCTTTCCACATCCAACTATGAGTGAAGCCATAAAAGATGCTATTGAAGATGCCTTAGGTGAGGCAATACATCTATAAATAAATACAAAATACTTTTAAATTTATCTTTAAATTGATTGATTATGAAAAACAGACTAAACTGTTGGAAGTGTGTACTGTTACTGTCTTCACTTCTCGGATTGTTGATACAGATCTAAAATCCAGATTTGGTAATTTTTAAGAAGGCAGATATTTTCATCTGCCTTTCCTCTATCTATTAATTCAATTATTAAAAAAGTCACGGAATATAAAACGTGACTTTTTTAATAAGAATAAACGAAATTAGTCTTAATTTAGAGTAGCTACTAGTGAAACTTCTAATTTATAAGCTTTTCCTACCGGACACATAGCTTTTGCTTGTTCTGCATAGTTTAAAAATTCTTCTTCATTTAAACCTGATATTTTTGCATTTAGCACTAAATCAGAGTTCGTAATATCGAAGCTGGTTGCTGTTATTGTACAAGATGTTTCTAAAGATTCTGCCTCAATCCCTTTGCTTGTAAGTATATAGTTTAACGTCATTGTATAACATGCAGCGTGTGCTGCGGCCATCAATTCTTCTGGATTTGTAGCGGTATTTTCTCCTTCAGATTTATTGTGTTTAAAAACACTGCTTCCAATGGCTGAATGTGCTGCATCGAAATTACCGCTTCCATTTTTAAAATTACCTTGCCACTTAGCTGTTACTTTTGCTTTCATTTTTAAATTTGTTTTAAATTACTTGACAAAATTACTATCTAAAAAACGTGTCATCAATGCATATACTTCATTCTTAATAGGACTTTTTTCCTTTAACGAACACTTTAAAGAGCGTTTCGGAAAGAAAGGGGGGGTAGACCCGTTTGAGATTTGAAAAATCGCACAAAATAGGAGTAGTCTTCATACCCGAGATAATCAGCAATTTCTTTAATGCTTAAGGTTGTATTGGCAAGTAACCTTTTAGCCTGAAGAATAATTCTTTGCTTAATAATGATGCTTGGTGCTACCTGTTTTTCAGATACAATTTTTTTATTGAGGTTTTTAGGTGTGATATTCAGCATATTTGCATAGTCAGAGACATTATGGTGCTTTCGATAATGAAGCTCGACCAATTGACTGAATTTTCTAGCTAACTCCTTATCATATGAAATGATTTGACTATCATTATTTGATTTTATCAAAGTTCTGGTTGCTGAAATGATTATTTGTTTGATGTATGTTTTTATCATTTCTTCAGCCCAAAAATCTTTTTGATTAATTTCTCTTTTTATAGACGAGATTAGTTTTAAGAAAAGTATGTCCAGATTCGTCGACAAATTTAGATAAGGCATCTCGAATACATTATCAAAAAGGAGCCCGCCACAAGCAAGCTCTTTATCATGGAAAGCTATGCAATAAAAATCAGGATTGAAATAAATAATACTTCCTCTAGATTCCTTGGATATTTGAAAATGCTTACCAATACTGAAGAAAAGCAAGACGTTTTCTGTAAAGCTGTACTCTACGAAATCCACAATAATGCTACCGTTTTTCTCCATATAAATGATTTTATAGTAATCTTCCAGCAGCGTATTGCTATTTATCCTATTTCCAGATTTATCATCAAAATCCAGATATCCTATCGATTGTCTTTTATTTAATCCGGCATCCATTTTTTATCAATTTATGAGTATTAGTCCGAAGGTTTGTCATTAATAACAAAGCCCTTAAAAGATTTAGGGCTTTGTATATATTAAACTAAAATTACACATTATACATTACAAGGTACCTCTGCGTTCCTGTTCTCTTTCAATTGATTCAAAAAGAGCCTTGAAGTTTCCTGCACCAAAACCTCTAGCTCCCATTCTTTGAATAATTTCGAAAAAGAATGTAGGTCTATCCTGAATCGGTTTGGTAAATATCTGTAACAAATAACCTTCTTCGTCAGCATCAATCAGAATTCCCAGTTTTTGCAATTCATTTAAATCTTCCTTGAAATTGTCGGCATGAGCTTTGATGCGATCCGGTATAGCATCATAATATGCCTGTGGCGGAACGGATAGGAACTCTACACCTCTTTTTTTCATTTCTTCTACCGTTTTAATAATATCATCGGTAGCCAAAGCTAAATGCTGTACACCGGCGTCTTCATAAAAATCCAAGTACTCTTCTATTTGAGAACGCTTTTTACCTTCAGCAGGCTCGTTAATCGGGAACTTAATTCTTCCATTACCATTTGCCATAACTTTTGACATTAGGGCAGAATATTCAGTAGAAACCTGTTTATCGTCAAAAGATAAGAAATTAACAAATCCCATTACATCTTCAAACCATTTTACCCATGTATCCATTTCGTTCCATCCTACATTTCCAACCATATGATCAATAAATTTCAGACCAACAGGTTCCGGATTATAGTCTGATTCCCATTTCGTAAATCCAGGTAAAAAGATTCCTTTATAATTTTTACGTTCTGTAAACATAAAAACTGTTTCACCATATACAAAAACACCAGCTTGGATTGCTTCTCCGTGTTCATCTGTAGTAACGGTAGGTTCCATAAATGGCTTTGCTCCACGTTTGGTAGTTTCTTCAAATGCACTTTTGGCATCCTCCACCCACAAAGCAACTACTTTTATTCCGTCTCCATGTTTTTTCACATGTTCCCCGATTGGAGAAGAAGAGTTAAGTGCAGTGGTCAGTATAATACGGATCTTGTCTTGTTTTACCACATAAGATACTTTGTCTTTTACTCCGGTCTCTAACCCTGCATAAGCTTCAGATTGGAATCCATAAGCCGTTTTGTAATAATGCGCTGCCTGAAGGGCATTCCCTACATAAAATTCTACATAATCAGTTCCTAATAGTGGAAGAAAGTCTTGTGCTCCTTCAAATATTTTTTCTAAACCGTATTCAACGCTTTTTAATTTATTTGTCATTGTTTTTTATTTTTATAATATGATTTTGATACATGATTTGTGTACACTTGATGAAGTGTAGTTGCATTTAGAACTTGTATACCAGCTATAACATAGCACGATGCAAAACCGATAGAAAGGTTTTGATAGACATTTTATAATTAGTTATTCCTCTGTAAATGTATTTCACTTATTTATAACAAACACTATAATCAGTAAAAGTCACAAAACAAACCCGAAATATTACAAGTGGAACTATTTTATGGTAAATAATCAGTAAATGTCATAAATCAAACAAGGAATATCACAACCAATATTACCTGTTATCTTATGAACTTTGTACTCAAGAAATACAATTAAAAAGTTCAAAACAATGGAAAGCAAAAACCTTCAATTCAAGACAAACCTTAACTGTGGTAACTGTGTTGCTAAAGTACAGGGTGATTTAGATAGCGCTAATGGTATCAGCGAATGGAATGTAGATACTACAAATAGTGATAAAGTCCTTACGGTTAAATCGGAAGGAATCAGCGAAGACGAAATCGTTACAATTATTAAGAAAAAAGGGTTTAAAGCCGAACCTATTTCACAATAATATAATAAGCAATTCATTAATCATAAAAAAGAGATAAAAAATGAAAAAGTTAATAATAGCAATAACCGTAATGTTGTTTGGATTTTCTGCCTTTGCACAAAACACAAACAATCTGTTAAACAGTTACATCAGTGTAAAAAACGCTTTAGTAAGTAGTGATAGCAAAGCAGCGAGCACCGCAATTTCGGTTTTCAACGATGCAGTAAAAGGTGAAGATAATTTTTCACAGAAAACTGATCTGTTAAAAGCGACAGAAAAATTAAACAAGGCTGGAAACAATATTGAAAAGCAAAGAGCAGCTTTTAACGATGTTTCTACTATAATGTGGAAACTGGTAAAGTCGTCTGATAAAGTAATTCAACCTGTTTATTATCAGTATTGTCCTATGAAAAAAGCATATTGGTTGAGCAAAGAGAAAGATATTAAAAATCCTTATTATGGCTCATCAATGCTTACCTGTGGCAAAGTTGCAGAAACTAAATAATAAAAACCTTTAAGGCATTGCTTATTGAGCAATGCCTTTTAATCTTTGTATAACCAATGCGATTTTTAAAATGAATAATAAAAAATTTCTTCACAAAAAGTTGTTGCTGCTAACTCTGTTAGCGCTCTTCATATCACAGGTCGGTATAGCCCAAAAAGTAGTACGTTACGATTTGTATGTAAAAGATACCATCGTAAACTATGCAGGCAAAGAAAAAAGAGCAATCGCTGTAAATGGGCAAATACCAATGCCAACACTTGAATTTACTGAAGGCGATACGGCAGAAATAGTGTTACATAATCAACTTAAAGAAAGTACCTCATTGCATTGGCACGGATTATTTCTACCCAATAAAGAAGACGGAGTTCCTTTTTTAACGCAAATGCCAATTGAACCTGGTGAAACCTTTACGTATCGTTTCCCTATTATTCAAACTGGAACGCATTGGTATCATTCTCATTCAGGATTGCAAGAACAGATAGGTATGTATGGGAGCTTTATCATGCATAAGAGAGCTGATGATAAAACATTTAGAAAAGGGATTGACGATTTGCCAGAAATACCCATTATGTTAAGTGAATGGACAAATCTTAAGCCGGAAAACGTTCATCGCATGCTACATAACGCAAGCGACTGGTTCGCTATACAAAAAGGAGCTACTCAAAGTTATGCAGAAGCTATTCGTACAGGAAATTTCAAAACAAAACTGAAAAATGAATGGAAACGTATGATGGCGATGGACGTAAGTGATGTTTACTACGACAAAGTATTGATGAATGGAAATCATTTGACAGATTTAAAATCAATTGATGGTAAACCTTTGAAAGCAGGTGATAAAGTACGTTTGCGCATTTCTAACGGAGGTGCATCGTCCTACTTCTGGTTAAGATATGCTGGTGGTAAAATGACAGTGGTGGCTAGTGATGGAAATGACGTAGAACCTATAGATGTTGATCGTCTAATAATTGCGGTTTCCGAGACCTATGATGTGGTGGTTACCATTCCCGAAGATGGTAAAGCTTATGAGTTCATGGCTACAACAGAAGATCGTACCCAATCTACGAGTTACTTTATCGGGAATGGAGAGAAAACAATGGTGGGTGCCATGCCTCGTCTTAAATATTTTGAAGGCATGAAAATGATGAACGATATGATGAAAATGAATGGGGACCTTGATGATATGGGAATGAATATGAGTTGGAATCAAATGGATATGAATGTCGTTATGTATCCAGAGATTACGGGCGAGGAAAAGAAAAAAGTAAAGAAAATGGACGAAGCTATGGATCATAGCAAAATGGATCATGGAGATATGAACATGAAGCAAAGTGCTGAAAAAACCGATCATAGTCAAATGAACCATGGTGAGATGAATATGAATGAAGATCCAAATCGCTATAATGCGAATGCATTAAGCGAGATTGTAACGCTTAATTATGCCATGCTGAAATCTCCAAATAATACTGAACTACCTAAAAATGCACCCGTAAAAGAATTGAAGTTTACATTGACCGGAAATATGAACCGTTATGTATGGAGTATGGATGATAAAGTACTATCTGAAAGCGATAAAATACCTGTAAAGAAAGGCGAAGTATTGCGCATTACACTCTATAATAATTCGATGATGCGACATCCTATTCACTTACACGGATTCGATTTTAGATTACTAAACGATAAAGGAGAAAACGCTCCGATGAAAAACATCATTGACATTATGCCGATGGAAACCGATACCATTGAATTCCTCGCAAATGAAGAAGGTGATTGGTTTTTTCATTGTCATATATTGTATCACATGATGGCAGGTATGAACAAAGTTTTTGCTGTGGGTGATTATAAAAACCCTTATTTGCCCAATAAGGATAAAGCCTATAAAATGTTACAGCGTGAAAGTAATATGATCCATTTTATGGCTCAGAATGATTTTGCGACCAATGGTAATGACGGTGAAATGATGTTTATGAATGCTCGATATAGTTTGGGTACAGAATGGAGATTAGGTTACAATGATATGCACGGTTACGAAGTGGAAACTCATTTTGGTCGTTATATAGGAAAAATGCAATGGTTGATGCCTTTTATTGGTTTCGACTGGCGTTATCGTAAAATGGGAATGGATGAGCATGAAAAAAATCTTTTTGGACAAGTAAATAAAAAAGATAAACGAGGAGCATTTAGTCTTGGTGTTATGTATACCTTACCTATGTTGGTTAATGTACAAGCGGAGGTATATCACGATGGTATTTTTCGTGTTTCGCTAATGCGAGAGGATATACCTCTTTCCAAAAGATTGCGAGCAGGGTTTATGGTAAATACGGATATGGAATATATGGCAGATTTGCGATATATCCTTACAAGACATATCGGTGTGAGAACACATTATGATAGCGATATGGGCTTTGGAGTAGGTTTATCAGTTAATTATTAATATTAACAACAAAGGGAAATAAAAACGGTTATTACATTACGTCATAACCGTTTTTTATTTTACACAAGTACGGAATAATCAGTAAACCTCATAAATCAAACAAGAAATATCACAACAAGAAGATTAAACTAATTTGACAATTTTGTATTGTAAATTTTTAAGATTATGACAGCTAAAATAAAATGGAATAATGTATACCTCTTGTTTTTATCACAAGCATTATTTCAGACCGCATCGATATTAGTCATTACACTTTCAGGAATTGTAGGAATGGTTATGGCTTCTGATAAAAACATGTCAACCATTCCAGTTGCGATGATTACAGTTGGCGCAGCAGCTATGATGATTCCAGCGTCAATAATTATTAAAAATTTAGGTCAAAGGAAAGCCTTTATGATTGGAACATTGATAGGCGTTCTTGCTGGCTTAGTTTCTTGGTATGGAATTGTTCAGAATTCGTTCTGGATTTTTGCTATTGGAAATATGTTGATTGGCGCTTATCAAGGGTTTTCACAGTATTATCGTTTTGCGGCTGCAGATTCTGTGCCGGATAATGCAAAGAGTAAAGCCATTTCTTTTGTGATTGCCGGAGGTGTCGTTGCAGCATTTGCGGGACCTAATTTGGCAAGATTTACACAGCATTTGGGAAGCATGCCTTATGCATATTCTTTTTTTTCTATTGTACTTTTAAGTGTCTTGGCATTTGGAGTAGTTTCGTTACTTAAATTTCAAGCAAAGCCGGTAGCTCGAAATAATGAATCTTTAAAAAAAGGTCGTTCATTAAAAGAAATTTTCAAAAGTAAAGATGCCGTTTTAGCTGTGCTTTCATCAGCTACAGCATTTGCGGTGATGGGAATGTCTATGACGGTTACGCCTATTGCAATGCATGGTTTCGGTCATAGTTCTGATGATTCGGCAACTGTAATTCAATGGCATGTGTTAGGTATGTTTTTGCCCTCATTTTTTACAGGCATCCTCATTCAGAAATTTGGAGTTTATAGAATCATTACAACTGGATTGTCGATTTTGTTTCTCTATATTTTCATTGCTCTTTCTGGTACCGATTTTACACATTTCGTATCGGCATTATTTATTGTTGGTTTAGGTTGGAACTTCTTGTTTATTGGTGGATCCGCATTATTAACACAAGTATATAGACCTGAAGAGAAAGAAAAAACACAAGCATTTCATGACTTCACGGTTTTTGCAGTAATCAGTATTGCCAGTTTTTTTGCAGGAAGTTTATTTAATAATTGGGGCTGGAATGGCATTAATATTGTTTTAATTCCAATGCTTCTTATTACATTAATTGCGGTAATTAAAATTACAATGACAAATAAGAGCGCGCACGAGAATCAGTAAAAATCACAATTATCTTCCAAAAAATCGTAACTAATAAAAACGAAATAATAAGGAACTTTGTAATTAGAAAAGAATCAAGTTATAATATCAAAATAATTAACGTTTTAAAAAAAAATATTATGAATACACAACATCAATCCAGCAGCGAAAATATATTTATTTGCCCTATGCACCCAGAAGTCAAAGGGAATAAAGGTGATAAATGTTCAAAATGTGGAATGAATTTAGTTCCAGAAAATAAAGGAACAGCAAAACATTTTGATGTGATTATATCTTCTGAACCTGAAGTTATTGAAGCAGGGAAATCGACGCAGTTTAAAATCATTGTAAAGAACGAAGATAAAGTTGTGTCATTAGAAGAAGTACATGAAATGAAAATGCATCTTCTAGTTGTGAATGAAGAACTAACTTGGTTTGACCATATCCATCCCATTGAACAAGAAGACGGTTCTTATCTTATTGATGAAATATTTCCAACTGCTGGGGACTACTTATTTTTTGTAGATTATAAGCCTGAGAACGAGGAAGGGAATGTTTACAAACATTCGTTAAATGTAGTAGGAAATACTACAGAAATAGCACAGTTAGATACAAATGCAAAATTTGAATCGGAATCAGATGGTTATACTGCCAAATTATTGAATGGTGCAGATTTGAAAACAAATACAAGCCAGCCATTGCAATTTGAGATTCTAAAAAATGGTAACAAGATTAATGACGCTGAATTGCAAAACTATTTAGGAGCAAAAGCTCATATTGTAATGATAAGCAAAGCTGAAAAAGAATTTTTGCATATTCACCCAATGTCTAATGAAAGTTATCAGATTTATGCAGAAACACTAATCAAGAAACCAGGTTTATATAGAATGTGGATGCAATTTAAGATTAGTAATAAAGTGCACACTGTAGATTTTACGGTACATGTTGCTGAGGGTAACAAAACGAGCGAAGGTCATAATCATCATCACAAACACTAAAAAAAATCAGTAAAAATCGTAAATCAAACAAGGAATATCATAATAAAAAAAATAAGAAAATACAGAATTTTGTAGTATAAATATACATTATAAATAAATTAAAAAATGGAAAATAAAGAATTTCAATTCAAGACAAACCTTAATTGTGGAGGATGTGTATCAAAAGTAAAAGCAGATTTTGACAGTGCGGAAGGTATCTGTGAATGGAATGTAGATACAGCTAATAATGATAAAATCTTAACTGTAAAATCAGAAGGAATTACAGAAGATGAGATCATCGCTATCGTTAAGAGAAAAGGATTTAAAGCAGAACCTTTAGCAGAGTAATTTATCACTCTATATTTTATCCTGAGAGTGATAATGGATAGTATTCTTTTAAATAATTGTACTATCGCAATTTAAAATGAGGTAATTTATTGTAGGATGCCTGCAATTATTACCTCATTTTATTTTTTATGCCAGTTTTTAAATTTAAAATCCTTGTTTTAATGATAGATTATTGCCATTCTTTGATGAATGAATTGGATGATAGAATAACTGAACTGACTTACGAGCATAGCAATAACTCGTTAGAGTTGTATGAAAATGCTATTGTATTAGTTTTACAAAGGCTTGATTCGGCAAAGGAATATGTCAAGAAAAAAGGATTCAAAGATGAAGATGAAGAAATATTCTTTTTCAAACAACTTAAACCTCAGTTAGTTTCAAAATTGATATATTTAAATTCTATATATAAAATTGAAACAAAACGGCCCAGAGGAGGTGATAAAATTATTAAACAATATCTCAATCTTGAGCTTAGTAAGATCAAGCGTTTTTTTGATGCTAATTTGGAATTTTATAAATACTACAGAACTAATAGCACCCATTTAGATAAAAAATACTTTATCAGAGGAAATCATGATATAAAATTAAGCTTAGATACTTATTATTTTGAAGCAGATCATAAATTTGCAACCTCACACGATTATAAAGTAGCTAAAATTATTGCCAACGATTTAATACAGGTATATCTTGAAGACCAATTGAATAACAATAATAAAAAACATATATCAAAAAATTTAAGTTTAAATTGGACTGGTAGTAAAACAGCTTTGGTTGAGTTAATCTATTCTCTACATTCCAATGGTTCAATTGAAAATGGTAATATTGATATTAAGGTTATAGCAAAAACATTTGAGAATATGTTTAATATTGATTTAGGAGACTTCTATCATTCTTATTTAGAATTAAAAGGAAGGAAGATAAATCGAACCAAATTTCTCGATAGTCTTCGCGATGCACTTATCAAAAGAATGGATGAGCAGGACGAAAAATGAAAACAGAGTTTAAATGTGTGACATTTCATACACTAAATGAAGTTATGTATGTATAGTTATATAAAAATTAAATGCTGTAAATACAATTTACTAAATTATTACCAATAACATTTTTAGCGTTTATAGAACTCATATTATTTGCAAATACTGATTAAATTAATCTTTTATGCTTTAAAATTGTCTTATAATTTTAATTAAAGTATTGGCATAGAGTTTTTTATAAATTATTTCGAAATTTTCGCAACGAAATTGTTGCTTTGTATTACTATAAATGCATATTTTTGCACCGTTAATAAAAAAAGATAAAGTTCATTTACTTGAATTTTCTATGATATTAAAAGTCAATATCGGACAACAACAGTTTTAAATCATTAATAAAATGGTTCGAAAATTGTCCCGACAGGACGACTAATGAGCCTTTCAAAGGCAGTCAAAACCCCTTAAATCGTATGATTTAAGGGGTTTTTCTTTTTATTCAACTCCAAAATATTCAAGTTATATCAAACAAAATGGGACCTATTCGGCTACCCTTTTTCTTTTTTTACCTTTAGGTCTCACAAAAAAATTTAATCATTTAATTATCAGTCAATTGTACTCAAATTTTAACATTTGATGCTTCCTAAATAGTGTACGTACTGTTCTTAAAAGCGAGCACTGTTGGGACCCATTTTAATGTGCAAATGATCTGAAACATTAAATTTTTGAGATATGAAAACAGCAGGAATTACATTCGGGGTCCTCTTCTACCTAAAGACCCAAAAAACCACGATCCAAGGTTCGGCTCCTATCTGTGCCCGAGTAACGGTAAATGGAAAACGGACTGAGATTTCAGTCAAGCGTTCCGTTAAGGCAACCGAATGGGATGAAAGAAAAGGCATGGCTAAAGGAAACCGCAAGGAAATTACAGAACTCAACATTTTTCTTAACCAGTTCAAGGCAAAAATTATAAACACCTATCAGCAGATGCTATTGAATGATGATGCTATAGACGGCCCTGCGATACGCGACCGTGTAATGGGCACGGACAATACAACTCCAACCCTAATGGCTCTGATGGAATATCATAATGAACAGCAGATGCATAAACTTGCTCAGGGAACCATGAAGAATTACCATACCACGCAACGGTATTTAAAAACATTCCTGAGGGAGAAACTCTACAGAAATGATATTGCCCTTTCTCAGCTTAAGTACAAATTTATTCTGGATTTTGAACGCTATCTATTTAATTATGTTCCCAAGGATCATCAGAAGCCACTTAATAACAACGGCATCATGAAGCATATCGAAAGATTGCGAAAAATGATAAATATGGCTGTCAAGCTGGATTGGCTGGTCAAAGATCCTTTTGCCAGCTTCAAAAAACATTTTGACAAAGTGGAACGGCATTCATTGAACGGTAAAGAGCTTACAGCACTGGCATACAAAGAGTTTTCCATTGAGCGTCTTAGACATGTCAGGGATATGTTTCTGTTTAGCTGTTATACGGGTCTCTCGTATATTGAACTCGCTGAACTAACTCCAAACAAGATTGTCACAGGCATAGACGGGTGTCTATGGATATCTACAACCAGGGCAAAAACTGACACAGGGGTGCTTGTGCCTCTACTTCCACAGGCAACTGATTTAATGGAAAAATACCGTGATGACCCAAGGGCGCTGAATAACGGCACCGTATTCCCCGTAATTTCAAACCAGCGAATGAACGGCTATCTAAAAGAAATTGCTGACATCTGCGGTATAACAAAAATTCTTACCTACCATATTGCCCGTCATACTTTTGCAACTACTATTACCCTGAGCAATGGAGTGCCTATTGAAAGCGTATCCAAAATGCTTGGGCACACAAGCATTCGCACTACTCAAATCTATGCTAAGGTGGTTGAACAAAAACTCAGCGAGGATATGCGCAAGCTGGAACAGCGGATGTCTGCAAACGTGTCCTAATATCCCTAATCCCATGAGTTTTTTTTATAGGTTCAAATCTTCATCATCCAAAAAAAAAGTAATTTGAACCTATAAAAAAGGCTTTAGTATTTTTTACTATCCTTAATACAAACAAAAGACAGCGATATATCAGCTTTTTCTATCTGCTTTTGGCGTGAGTGAATCATCATTATCTTCACCATACAATTCTTTTAATGTCAGTGAAACTATAATCTCTATCATTAATTTTACAAATCTTTCTTCTTTCTCACGCTCCAAATCATCATAAGTTTTTGAAATACTATTTTCCTCATCAGTATTTTCTTGTCGATTATCGATCATTTTAAACCTCCTTTCTTTATGCTTTAATTGTTAGTCTATATTTGATATTCATTTCCATGATAAATTAAACTGTTGCTTTTAATTCACTTTTAAAAACACCTTATTGTGAAACTAATATTATTGAATTATAACTGAGATTATATTGCCAATATCCATTACCTACAAAGCTTTGATCTTTGATGATTAACCCCATTCTTATATATTTTACAATACTAATGTTTGATAACTGAAAAATTTACTTAAAAACATCAAATGACGCTTTAACAGAAAAAAAGAGCAAAAGCCTGCCAAACGGTACACCATTTTGCCTTCTAATGCTATTACGGTTTTATTTTGTTCTTATCTGAAACCAACTTCATTATTGTGATGATAAACTAATTTAAATGTGAGTATCATGAATGTAGACCTTATTACGAGAGACGACCTTGAAAAGTTTAAAAAAGAATTGCTGGAAGAAATTAAGCGATATCAGCAGTATCCTCGCAAGAAAGGTGAGGAAACGCGCATATGGCTCAAAAGTTATGAGGTACGTAAACTTCTAAGTATTTCAGCTGGAACTCTTCAGAATCTTAGATTAAACGGCACTCTTCCCTATAATAAAATTGGCGGACTTATGTATTACCGCTATGACGATATCCAAAAACTGATGGATGGCGTAAGCAATACCAAGTAAATGATATTCCTTACGCTATTCCAGACTTTTATTTAGTGACTGCTGTTTAGAGCTTACCAATTACATTCCAAATTCCTTTAATCTCATCCTTTTGAGTTAGTTTTTCTTTCTGGAAGTTTTCATTACTTATAATTTTAGTTTAAAAATTATAAACTATTACTGCTAACCGGAACAGGCTTTCAATTATATCCTGTCCCTCCCTTTCTGATACTGTTTCAAAACCTTTAATGCTTCTTAATTCTTCGATAGTTAATTTTTCAGTTTTTTGTTTCTGATCGCAAAAATTGCTTTCTTTTTGTTCCAGTGTTACATCCCGACTTTCAACCTGTATCTTTACCAAACTTCTACTTGCCATGATTCTTCTTTTAATAGGTTATTCGTTGACTATCTGTCAACTTCTGCTTTAAACTTCAAAAGACCGTTTTCACAATCTCTACTAATTATACATTCTTTAAATGAAAATGCATGCTATAAATTACTTCATTACTGGCACTGCTGATACCCTTTGTATTTTAATGTTATTATATTTAGCAAATATTTAATGCAATTAATTAAATGTTAAGGATGTATCCTATCAATCCTTTATATACAGTACATTGAAATTTGTGTTTCATACATTTGATTTAAATTATAAATTCCAGAAACATATTTAAAACTTTGGTTTCCTGCGGTTAGCCTTTCGTTTCAACTGATTGGCAAAATCAGTTTCCTGAAAATCTTCTCCCTGAGCCAGAGGCAGTAAGCTTCCAAATGTTTCAAAAACATTATTCTCCTGTTCGCTGGAAGGCGCATTTTCCTTTCCTAACGAATCAGGCTGGCTATTTACGTGATTGATCTGATTACCTTCACGGAAAGTCTCCTTTGCTTTGGTATTATTTTTTAAAGCCAGATCTGTTTTGTTACCTTTATTCCACCAGTCATTGAATACATTAGCAGAAAGGTTTTTAGCGAGCTCTGATCCGTTCCAGACACTGCGGGATTTGTGGTCAATAAAAGTGATGCCGTAAATCCTTCCTTCAGCATTTCGCCTTACAACAATATTGATCCTTTCTTCCATCAGCTTTTTCCTAAAATCTAATTCGTTTGATACAGTCTGCAATACTGATTCGATCCTGTCTTTAACTGATTCCTTAGCAGAACTGTCCTTTAGTTTTATTCTGTTTTGGTCGCACTGGGATTGCAGTTGTAGATAACCAGCATTTTTGCCAAACAGAGAAGCCTTAAAAGGATTACCTGCTTTTTCTCCCTTTTCATTCAATGCAAAATATACCAATCCTTGTTTTGGAATTCCGTTATATTCCCCTTTGACTTCCTGGGCAGTAATATTAAAAAGCGAAAGCACGGCATTATATCCTCCAAAGGTCTGGAACTGGTAATATTTAGGCAGATAACGCAGTACTGAAGCCATCTGGCTTTTTATATCTCCTGCCT
Organism: Flavobacterium notoginsengisoli; assembly: GCF_042686225.1. NCBI lineage: Bacteria > Pseudomonadati > Bacteroidota > Flavobacteriia > Flavobacteriales > Flavobacteriaceae > Flavobacterium > Flavobacterium notoginsengisoli. Next base: position 309,061 of record NZ_JBHUOT010000002.1, on the reverse strand, counting down.
TATAGTCAACTGGTTTGAATGTTAAGTTGTGCACCTCCTGTTGTTTATCTACAGCTGATATAAGACCGTACTGTTTTTCAAGTTCACGGCAGAGAGCCATAGAACGCCTTTTTTCAAACTTGTCAGATATTTTCCTGCCGTCCTCATCCACGCAGACAGACACCATATGAATATGTGCACGATCTATATCAGTATGTTTAAATACCACAAAAGGCTGATTACCGTAGCCCATCTGCCTCATATAGTCCTGCGCCATACTCTCAAAATCAGTATCACTTAAATTGTCTTTCGGATCAGGATTTAAGGAGATATGAAGTATCGGCTTTTCTGTCTTTCTGTTAGCCAGCAGGTGCAGTTCAAAAGATCGGGAGAGCTGTTCTAAGGAATAACTACCATCAGGGGATTGGATTATTTTTTGGGTAAACAAAACCTGTGCACTTTCTTTTTCAAGTTTTTGATAATTATAGGCTAATGCTCCGTACAGACTGCTCCCTCTTCCTATTTTTGCAATCATTTTTTGAGGTGTTTCTCTTCAAATTCAGCTGTAAGCTGTATTATCTTTTGAGCTAAAAGAGCAAACTCCATTGTTTGATTTACCAATTTGCAGAGATGCACGGAAGCTTTCTTTTCAGAAAAATTGCGGTGCATAATCTTTACAACCTGATTGTAATTAACCCCAATAGCGCGGAACTGCCCGAATAAGGAAGTTAGAAGTACGTAATAGTCCATTGTCGCTTTATCAATCTTAACTGTCTTGATTCCTTTTTGAAAAATACAAGCCGTAATAAAATGTGCCATTACATTCATGTCCGAGCTCTCAAAAAGGGTCAGAAACCTTGCATTTTCCTCAGCATTGAGACTAATTGAATAGCGATGAATTGCAGGATCTATTTTGGGATGCCTGCCTCCTTTATGCGGGTTCTTCTTTTGTTCATTTTCCATGACTTCAATTATGGGTATCGTTAAAAAAAATTAAATCCAATATATTTTATAATCAGCAGTTAAACTCCAATTTGGAAGTTAGTGGAAGTGCTTGGAAGCATTTGGCTTAATCGTCCTGAAAAAAATTTCAAAGCTTTAATAGTCGACGTTCCCTGCCAAATAAAGCCATAAGAGGACACCCTTAAAGAGCAGGGCTTTTTCAGAATTAATTTTTCTGAAAATATAGAATTATGCTTCACAAGGAAACTGTAACCGAGCAGATGTGGAAACTTCTCCAAAGGCTTATGAAAGATGAAAAATTAAAAGAATTTAATCTTGTAGGAGGCACAGCATTAAGCCTTATGATAGGACATCGATTAAGTATCGATTTAGACCTTTTCTCTACGCAAGATTTTGATGTACAGTCTATGCTTTCGCATTTAAGCAGGGAACATCCAGTTACAGTTAGGGAGCTGTTGAACAACACAATGCTTTTGGATATAGGCAAGGTTAAAGTAGATATTCTAGCTCATAAATACCCGTGGCAGAAACCTGTTCAAACCCAGCAGGGAATCAGACTGGTATCTCTGCATGACATAGGTGCTATGAAGCTTCATGCTATATTTCAAAATGGTACAAGAATAAAAGATTTTGTGGATATGTATTTTCTTTTGGAGTATCATCCGCTTAAGACCTATCTAGATGCTTATCAGAACAAATACAATGGAAATCCCTCATTGGTCGCGCATTCATTACTGCAGCATGAAAAAATAGACAGGGAAGAAAAAGTCAAACTATTGAAAGGGAAAGAAACCAGCTGGGCAAAAATGACCCACCGTATAAAAAAAGCAGTTTTTAATCCTTCTTTTGATTTTTCTGAGCCAAAGAATCAGATGCCTCCACCCAATAAAGGGCGTGGATTTAGGAGATAAAACTTGATTATTAAGCTTAAAAAACGTATTTTTACTACATGGCAGTAGCTAAAAAAAATAATAGAATTCCTAATTTGGATCGGGTCTTTTTTTGGGATTTCGATATCGATGCTATGGACTTTGATAAAGCCTACAAAACTATTATCGCACGTATCATAGAACGTGGAGGGCAGGATGAAATGGATGAAATCGTACGCTTTTATGGACATGAAAAAGTTATAAAAGCTATTCGTAAGGAAATTTATTTCCTTCCCAATTATGCCATTGACCGCGCTTTAAAATTCTTTCCCGAGCTCCAGAAGGAAGAAATGTACTGTTACCTCAACCGCAAGGACAAACCCTATCACTGGATTTAATCCTGCATCTTCACTTAAACACAAGATTCTTTTACTTTATAATTTTACCAAAAGAAATAAAAAGAAAACAAAGGTATGACGGGCTGATTCAGTCTGCCAAAAAGACTACGGCATAACGTTTTGCTCGTGCCTCACAAACCACCCTTCGGGACTTATTCCGTTTCCTTTTTGTCTGCCTGCATCCCGTCCTGTAAAATTGCTTTCTTTTTCTTTTTTCCGTTTTTCTGTTTCTTTTGGGAAAATATTTCTTTTTGCTGGAACTGCTTGAATGCCTGAGTACCTGCTGACCTTTGTATATACTTGCAGGCTTGATTACTTGAGTACGGGACTGCGTGCAGGCGTGCAGGCAGGAATGCCAACCTGCGTACATGCTTACATGCGCATTTGAAAACATGATTACTTGAGTACCTGAATGAAAGGATACCTGTGGAATTGCCCGCCTGCCTGCATACATATTTTTCTATTTGTACGCCAATATCTTTTCCCACTTTATTAAAACCTGCATTGTGCTAAGACTGTAATGTACAGCCAGTATTTCATTACTTCAGTAAAATAATTATTTCATTGCCATTAGAAAAAAAAAGGGCTTCAGCCCTTTCAAATAATAATCATCAGTAATAATATTTTCGAGAGAAAATAGCAAGTTGTGTTTTGAGATGCTTGAAATGAATTCAGCATCTCAAAACAACTTGCCCTGCGGGGCTGGAAAACACCTCCGAAGTCGGCATTTTTTTAAAAATTAATAACGCAAAAATCAGTCCGCACTGCTTTTTTTATTCTGCTTTAAATATTTCCTGTGGAGGATGTCCAGCAGATCACCCTCTTCCAATGGAATCAGCATTTCAATCACTTTGAGAAGACTGTAGACATATCTTTCAGTCTGCTTGTGATTATTCTCGCTTATTTCAATTCCTTCCAAAGCCAGCATTCCTGCCTTAAGCAGATCCATAATCATGGTAAAAAGATCAGAATATCCACTAACATTTATGTTGAGATTGTATACATCTTTTCTTGTTTTTGATGCCGGCTTGAGAATTACAAAATAATGCTCTGGATTCTCAACCATATCACTTAATTTGATTTTATTTTTTCCCATATCATTGTATTTTATCAGTTAAATCGATTCTCTCTGGATGATGCAGTAATTTCATTGTTCTGCAATGTCTGTACTCAGGCTCACTTTTTTTATTTTTTCAATCCCTCTATCTCGCATAAGCTGGCTTGCATCAAGCATCTTAACAAGATAGATATAGGGAGTTATGAGATCATAATCAAATTCCTCCGTAAATGGAGAGAGTGACAGGTGCGAGATTTCAAAAAGGAAAAATTCAAATTTATCTATAGTATTCTGCTCAAATGCTTTTTGAAATACTGTGAATGGATTCTCATACTCCTGCTCAGTCAGTGAAGCCATGTCAAGTTTTGACTTACAGGCACATGATTCTTTAACTTTCCATTTTCTGTTTTTGTACTGCAGAAGAAAACATGCTTTCACAAAAGAGCTGAAAGCACTTCGAAAAACCAGCACCTGTCCGGGATATCTTATCCTGCATACTTCTGTTTTATGGATATACAGAAACGTCTCACTGAGCACTTCCTTATATGAATCAAGATGGGCAAAGTCAAAAAAAGCATCCATAACCTCAAAAGGATTTTTGATCTCATAGCCTGCCCAAAACTTGGTTTCAAAGGATTTTATATTCTTTTTCATATCATGTTACTTTTTTGTTTTTTCAATGCCTCTTTCATTGACAAGCTCTCCTGCATCCAGCAGTTTTATCAAGTGGATATATGGAGTGGTTATATCAGAGTCGGGATCTGAACCGAAAGGAGATAATGAGAGCTCTGTGATTTCGCTTAAGAAGAATTCAAACTCCTGCAGTGTTTTCTCTTCAAATGCATTTTGAATCGCCAGATAAGGATTGTCGTATTCTTCTTTGGTCAGGGAAGAAAGATGAAATACCGTTTCAGAGCGGGTTGACTCTTTCACTTTCCATTTTTTGCTTTTATCCAGCATCCAGTAGCAGACTCTTACAAACGAACACACAGCAGTATAAAAAACAAAAACGTTGCACGGAGTTTCCTGTTTATATACTTTACCCTTATAACAGTGGAGCACTGCTTGGGTTAGGTTCTGTTTATAGTAATCAAGATGGGCAAAATCAAAAACTGCATCTAACGCGCTGTAAGGGTTTCCCGTTCTGAAGCCTGCCCAGAATCTTGTTTCGAAAGATATTTTATTCTTTTTCATAATTTCCAGTAATTATCCGTTATCATTTTCCTTATTGATCTCCAAATAAAGCTTGTGCAGTTTATCAAGCCCTTCGGATTCAGAGCATGGCAGGAGCTGTAATGCAATTTCCAGAATGCTTGTAAGATGGAAAGCGGGATCTTGAATCTTGCTGGAGTTTTCCAGATCGGAATTCTCAAGCGTGTGGAGGGCTATTTTCAGAAGATCCTGCACAGTAAACATCAGATTGATGTAGCCTGTGAATTTTAGGCTTGCATAATAAGCGCCTTCTTTGTCTTTCTGCGGGGTCAGGGTTCTGAAAAAGAAACTCTCTTTCAATTCTTTGATAAATTCATCCGCAGTTCTGGTTTCATTTGTTTCCATAATTTCTGCTATTTTATTTTCTCAGGCACTTCCTTTTCAGCTTTCTCCAGCCTGTCAAGCTGATCTTGTATCAGAATATTAGCCTGCTTTCTAAATTTCCCGCATCTTTCTTCCATAAGCTGGTAATAGAGATAATCCACATCGTTAGCCTTGGCGAAACGCAGTACGTGGGACTGCTGTTTAAGCAGGCTGAACATAGCTCTGTCTTCCTTGCTCTGGCGTGGAAAGAAATCTGCTGTAATGCTTGAAAAGTATTCGCAGAGGCTGAACAGATGCTCCATTGCAAAATGGCTTGGGGTGTAGCCTGTAAAAACACGGATCATGGAAAGGCAGGTCTGCTCCACTATCTGATGAAGGGAAAACATTTTCACCTCATCCGAACTTGAAGCATCATCATCATTGTAAACCCAGTCCCAGATTGTAGCAATAATATTTCTCCTGCTTCCTACATAATTTGATGTAAGCTGTAAGTTCCTTTTTGGAGTTTCATTTATATTTAAATAGGGAGGATTGTTTATGTCCTGAAATAAAAGCTCTGCATTCTGCATGATCTGCCAGAAGAAAAACTGCTGGTCTTGACCAAGGTTTTTCAGGCTCTGCACATGATGTAAAAGAATCGTTGTGGTCAAAGCCCCTTGAGTCTTCGTTTTAATCTTATCGCTTATGTCATTGCTTGCATTCTCTATAGTTTCCGATACAAAAACCAAAAGGTACAAATGCAGATGTTCTTTCTGGATCCCATAATCGGAATAAACCTTTCTGCTTGAGCTGTAAGCCATATCATTACTGCCGAAACAGTAAACTGCTGATGTCTTGATGTGCTCTGTAATTACCTGAATTACTTCTTTTTGCTGTGAAATCTCAATTGTTTTCATAATTTTACTTTTTTTAGTTAATACTTGTGTGAAAAATTGTATTTTTGTTTAACACACAGCCAAGTAAGTGATTAGTCGTACTGTACCGTATCAATTTGTATCATACCGTACAGTAAAAATTCTATATCATACATCAGACTTACTTTTTTATTCTTAAATATTATCTTTGAGCTATGACTACATTAACAAAACCAAATCACATGGGGCGTAAAATCAGCCGTATCCGTGAACTGAAAGACATGAAACAGGAAGCATTGGCACAGGCTATGGGAACAAACCAGCAGGCGATTTCTATTATGGAAAACAGCGAAACGGTAGAAGAAGAAAAACTAGTTGAAGTAGCAAAAGCTTTAGGTGTAACTGTAGAAGCAATTAAGAATTTTTCAGAAGAAGGCGTATTTAATTACTTTAATACTTTTACTGAAAATAAAGGGCCAATTTATGCTGGACATCATTGTACTTTTCATCCTTTGGATAAACTTATAGAATCCGTAGAAGAGAATAGAAAGCTTTATGAAAGGTTATTAAAATCCGAGCAAGATAAAATCGAATATTTGGAGAAATTACTAAAAGCAAAATAATGCTTTTATAAAAGATATATTAATTCTAGTAGAGACTCAAAAAGAGTCTCTTTTTATTTTATAATATTTCGTTATATGTTTATTGTAAAACAAATTAAATCCGTTGGATTTCAGCACTATAAAATTAACTAATTTCTATTTTTTAAATAACCTTCTTAAGCATTCTCGTCTTATAACCAGAAGCAGATAGAATAAAAATAAATGATTCTTCAGTCTATGAATAAATGTTCAAATAGGTTATTTATTTTATATAAACTAATTTTACAAATTAATAAAAGAAGTGAAAATTGTATACACAATTAAATTTCAAAAAGTAAATATGTTTACAACTAAACACCAGATACTAAGATATAATAAACTAGATAAGTGTTTTCAAAACACTGGAAAAGAATACACTATCGATGATTTATTAGATGCAGTCAATGAAGCTTTAAGGGAATACGATCCAAATAGTGATGGAATTCAAATTAGGACTCTAAGAAAGGATATCTCTTTTATGAAACGCGAATCAGGTTACAATGCACCTATTGAAGCGTTAAAAGGTTCTAATGGGAATTACTATTACAGATATACAGATAGAAACTTTTCTATAAATAGCAGTCCTCTTAACGATACTGAAGCAGAACAATTAAAAAACGCTGTATCGATTTTAAACCGTTTTGAAGGTAGTCCGGAGTTTGAATGGGTCAATCAACTTGGACCATTATTGAATGATAAATTTGGTTTAAAAAATCAGGAAAAAAAGGTTATGTCGCTAGAATCTAACATAGATTATAAGGGATACGACCATATTACCCCTTTGTTCAATGCTATTATTAATAAAACGGTTCTTAAAATAAATTACGAACCATTTGGTAAAGAATCCTATGATGTTATCTTTCATCCCTATTTCTTAAAACAATACAATAACCGTTGGTTTGTTTTTGGATACAACGAATTCAATCAAAATCCACATTGGAATTTAGCCTTAGACAGAATAAATGGCAGTATTGAAACAATAAAGGAAAAGTATAAAAAGGACAAGACTGACTGGCAAGAATTCTTTGACGATATAATTGGTGTTTCAAAAGATCCAAATAAAGAACTGGAAGAAGTTAAACTAATTTTTAGTAAAGAACAAGCACCCTATATCCAAACCAAACCTTTGCACTGGTCTCAAAAAAGTAAATTACTAGACGATGGAACACTGGAAGTGAGAATAAAAGTTATAATCAATTACGAACTAGAAACGCGTATTTTGTCCTTTGGTGAAAAAGCGAAAGTAATAGAACCTTATGAATTAGTAAATAGGATTAAAGAAAGAGTAAATCAACAAATTACGAACTATTAATCAACTGTGCACTTATATTACACAGATAGTTTAGACCTTTGAATCATAATAATAAATAATCCAATTATGCCAGAAATAGTTTATTCAAAACCAGTAGAGTTTGTATCATTTAAGATTTTTGGTCTTTTCGATGCTTTTAGAAATAATTCTAAATTAAATAATCTTGAAGATTCTGTACAAATTACCCTTCTATTAGTATCACTTTACAAAGACCGTATAATAGATGAAAGTTCTTTTTCGAATGATCTAGAAGTTGAGGTTCTCAAAAAGCTGGTAATAAAATCAAACTTAAATAATGAGAATAAGGAAACCTATTTGCTAATTCTTGATGCTCTGAGTGATTCTTTATCGAAAGTATTTAGTCAATCGCTCACTTATCTATCCTTTCTCCTTTTTCAAATTGAAAACGAACTGCTTGTGAAACATTTTCCGAGCGTAGTCGATGATGTAATCTATAGAATTGCTCATGCTCATGGCCGTACATCAGGAGAGTTTATTCAGCCTGTTGAGTTAACCCGCTTTATGAATGGTCTAGCTAATCTAAATATAGATTCAAAAGTGTATAATCCTTTTGCAGGACTAGCTTCTTTCGGGATAGATCTTAATCAAGATCAAAATTATTTTGGTCAAGAGCTCAATCAGAGAATATGGGCATTGGGAGCATTAAGGCTCATGGCATATAACAGACCCGTGAATTTATCATATCGCTGTGAAGATTCTATTTTAAACTGGCCTGACAGTTCAAAAAAATATGATTTGATTATTTCTAATCCTCCTTATGGTACTCGACTTGATAATATATATAAAGAGATTGCTGTCCAGTATAGGACCATTGAACATTTTTTAATAGAAAATGGAGTGCAATCTTTAAAACAAGAGGGTAAATTGATTGCGCTTTTACCACAAGGATTCTTGTTTAGAGGAATGCAGGAGCATCGTTTAAGGGAATCTCTAATTGAGAATGATTTAATTGACTCTATTATTTCATTACCAGCAGGCCTGCTATTAAACACGGGAATTCCGTTAACAATTCTAGTGATTAACAAGTCCAAAGCACAACCAGGCAAAGTTAAATTCATTGATGCAACTAGATTTGTGTCGCATGTCGACTCAAGACTAAAAGTGTTAGATGATACTAAGTTAATTACCGTTATTAACAATGAAATAATTGATAACGATATTATACGTATTATAGATAACCAACAAATTCGTTCGAACGACTATAATTTGAGCGTTGCACGCTATTTTCAAGAGCAAATTAATGGTGTTAAACTAAAAGATATTATAGAACCTTTTAGAGGGCAAAGAAGTAATTTGCCTGAAGTTGGTAAGTTAATGCGTATTCGGGACTTAAAAGATGATAATGTAGATTTTACGTTAGACGAATCGGCTATCGGCGACTCAGATATAAATAGAAATATGATTTATCAAATAGATGAATCCTGTCTATTACTGGCAATGCGTTGGAAAACCTTAAAGCCAACCTACTTTGAATTTAAAGGAAATCCAATTTTCAAAAATTTGGATATATTTTCAGCTAAGGTTGATGAATCAAAAGTGTACATTGCTTATTTAATCAATGAACTGCAGTCTGAATATGTCCAAAAGCAATTAGATGCATACCGTCTAGGGGGTACAATACCATCTATTCGTCAGAATGATTTACTTGAAGTAGTAATTAAATTACCCTCATTAGAAGAACAAAAGGCGAAAATCCAAGGTATTTATGAATTAGCAAATAAGATCAAAGTTCTTCAGGAAGAAAGAAATGCACTAGTTCACGGCAAGGCAATTAAAGATTTTAATGAATTTGCTTCTCTGAAACATACATTAGGAAGACCTAGACAAAATATTTTAGATTGGTCTGATAATTTGTTGGATTTCATAAATAGAAATCAGTCTGGTTTTGAAGAGATGAACAAGGCTTTTATTGAATTTTATGAAGTTGATATGGTCTCGGTTCTTAAAGAAATCAAGCGAGATGTGAATTTTATTACGGAAGTTTTAGAGAAAGGTGAAAATGGCCTTGTTTTATCAGCATATGACAAACAACTTATTTCGCTTTCAGACATTAATAGTGTTATCAACGAGCTGTCAAGTAATGGATTTAACTTTAAGATTAAAAAGTTACTTCTGAAGAGTGAAAACACTAGAAAGAGGGGAATCCTAGCGAACAAAACGCTATTAAAAACTTTACTCGATAATCTTTTAACAAATGCAAACAAATATGCTTTTGATAAAAAAGAAGCAGGAAATGAAGTGGTTATTGAGCTAAACGACGTAGATGATTTTCTAGTGGTAGAAATTAAAAACAACGGAAAACCTTTTCCTAAAAATTTTGATAGGGAAAAGTATATTGCTAAATACTCCACAGCAGATAAAAGTACCGGTAGTGGTTTAGGAGGCTATGATATACACCGAATAGCCTCTGACTTTGATAATCCAGATTGGATATTAACTTTAAATGATGATCCACTCTATCCCGTTGAATTCAAATTTCAATTTCCAATCAAATTGATTAATTAAGTATGGAAGATATCGTATACAATATTTTATGGATAGATGATGAGCATGAAACGCTCACAGGCACTAAAGGTCGCGCAAAAAGAAACGGAATACAGTTAATTCCTTTCAAATCGTTGAATGCCGGAATGAGCGAGTTAGAACAAAACTATCCGTTCTATGATGGGGTATTATTAGACGCCAAGTTCTTTGAAAATGAAGATGACATAGAAGGTTCAGAAGACACCGATAATGTCCATAGAGCAAAAGAACAATTATTGCAATTGAAGAAAAAGTTCGAAATTTTTGTTCTTACAGGTCAAGCAGAAGCTTATGAGGATAGTACTTTTAACAAAGCCTTTAAAAAGGTTTACAAAAAAGGTAGCGATGAAGATATTGAACGATTGTTTGAAGACATAAAAAATGCAGCTGCCAATCAAGAGGATACACAACTTCGTCATTCGTACAAGCGTGTTTTTGATGTTTGCAATGAAAAGTATATAGGTGAAATGTCAGGACAAGATATTTTAAATCTCTTAAAAGTAAATGATGAAACTAATATTGACAATCATTTTAATACGATAAGAAAAATTGTAGAAGATATTTTTGTAGCATTTGCTAAATTTAATTTGTTGCCAAGTGAATTTGTTTCGCCTAGTGTTTCTTTAAATGAATCTAGTAAGTTTTTGGCTGGTAAGAGCCCTGATGGTGTGTTTTTTACAGAAAAAGGTTATCAACATAAAGAAGAAGCTCATTTACCAAAACAAATTGCTTTTTATTTACGAAATATATTATCAGTTACGCAAGCTGGTTCACACCGATCTGAAATTGATTCATTTGTCAAGTCACTCAAAACATCCTTCTTATTAAAAAGTGTGTTCTTTCAGCTCCTTGACGTAATCGTTTGGTTTAAAACATATGTAGATTCTAATCCAAAAACACAAAATTGGTTTAAAGTTGAGGCAGATACAGATATTAATGATATAGAAACCGATACTATTATATCAGGTATCGTAATTAATCTTAATACCCAAAAGGGATTTGCATTCTTTAAACCAAATACAGGAAGTGATAATATTTTTATTCCACCTCATTTAGTGGCTAATTATTCGTTGGTAAATGATAATCCAGTTGAGGTTGCGGTTGAAGAATATATAGATAATCGTACATTTGAAACCAAAACAAGAGTTAGTAAAATTATAGTATAACATCCAAATATGATCACTGGAGAATTAAAAACGCAAATAGACACAATATGGACCACTTTCTGGACAGGTGGGGTTACCAATACCATTACAATTGTAGAGCAACTAACCTACCTAATATTTATTAAAGACTTAGACGAAACTGAAATACGTAACGAACGCAAAGCGCTTCGCGGATTCAAATACACACCCATTTTTGCTCCATTCAAAGGAGAAAAAGACGAAGTAAATCAACAAAATTTTCGTTGGAAAAACTTGAAAGAAATGGATGTCACTGCTAGACATGATATTTTTACAAATACTGTCAATGGTATTTTCCCATTTATCCGCTCTTTAGGGAAAGAAACCAGTCTTTTCGCTACGCACATGAAAGGAGCAACCTTCAGTATTTCTAAAGCCTCTACACTCGATCAGGTAATTGAGAAATTAGAGAATATCGACATGTCCCACCAGGATACCAAAGGAGACATTTACGAATACTTACTTTCGAAATTAGAAGGTGGTGGAACAGCGGGTCAATTCCGTACACCTCGACACATCATTAAACTGATGGTTGAACTAATGCAACCTACATTAGAAGACACCATTTGCGATCCTTCAGTAGGAACGGCAGGGTTTTTAGTTGCGGCTAAAGAGTACATTGATAAACACAATGAAGTGACCAAGCTGGACAAATATGCCGATCACATCAACAAAAAGATGTTCAACGGTACAGAGTTCGATGCTACTATGCTACGCATTTCTTCTATGAACTTGTATTTACACGGCATCGAAGAACCAAATATTATCGACGTTGATGCAGTTTCTAAAGACAATAAAATTGCTAATGCTTATACGTTGATATTGGCAAATCCTCCTTTTACAGGGACAATTGACAAAGAAAGTATTGCTCCAGGTTTGAAAAACGTGACAGATACTACGAAAACAGAATTACTTTTTCTAGCACTTATGCTCCGTCAATTAAAAACCGGTGGACGTGCAGCAGTAATCGTGCCTGATGGTGTATTGTTTGGCAGTGGAAAAGCCTATAAAAGTATCAGACAAGAAATCATTGCCAACAATAAATTAGAAGCCATAATATCACTGCCTAGTGGTGTTTTTAAACCCTATTCTGGAGTAAGTACAGCTATTATTGTTTTTACCAAAACAGGTTCTGGCGGAACTGATAATGTTTGGTTTTATGATATGTTAGCGGATGGAAAATCATTGGATGACAAACGAAGTCTTTTGGTCGATGAAGAGTTGTTTATGGATTTTGCTTTTGGAAATGCTTTCGAAAATACAACTACTGAAGTAAAAAGCAAATTGCATAATGATTTTAATCTCCCTCAAATACTTGATCATTACCGATATTACAAAAGCGATTACTTCAAAAAAAAACACAGCATAACTGGCGAACTTTTACAGGTAAATGATACGCCTCAAAATTTAGGATTTGAACAGTTTATGAGCGAAACCTGCACCCATGACTTTAGCGACAGAACATCACAAAGTTTTTTAGTTCCTTTCGGAGAAATTAAAGAAAACGATTGGGATTTATCAATAAATCGCTATAAAGAAATTGTTTACAGCGAAATAAAATATGACGCCCCTAAAGATATCCTGAAAAGAATAAAACAGATCAATACTGAAAGAGAAATCATTGCAAAGCAATTAGAAAAAAATCTGAATTAATTATGGCATATCTCAAAGAATTAGTCAATAAGCCTATTAGTGGAGAATGGGGTTCTGATGGAGAAGGAATTAAAGTACTGAGAACAACCAATTTCACAAATAAAGGGGTTTTAAATTTTGATAATGTAGTTACGCGAGACATTTCTGCTAAAATTATTGAACAAAAAAAACTTCAAAAAGGCGATCTTATAATTGAAAAATCTGGAGGTAGTCCAACTCAACCTGTTGGAAGAGTAGTTTATTTTGATGAAGAAGGTGATTTTGTGTGTAATAATTTCACTTCTATATTAAGACCAAAAAGAGAAAAAGTATTTCCTAAATATTTACTTCACATGCTTTTTGCAAATCATAAATTTGGTATAACAAAAATGTTTCAAAATAAAACAACCGGAATTATAAACTTGCAATTAACTAGATACTTAGAAAAATCAAATATTCCACTCCCTTCATTAGAAACTCAAAAAAAAATCGCTCAACTTCTAGATGAAGCCACTTCTTTACGAAATAAAACACAGGAGATATTAAAAGAATATGAAACATTAGCCCAATCTATATTTTTAGATATGTTCAGTGATCCTGTTACCAATAAATTTAAGTTCCAAAAGGGAACCATTAGAGATTTAATAAATGAAGCTAAATATGGAACCAGTGAAAAAGCAAGTGATGAAGGTAAATATCCGTATCTTAGAATGAATAACTTAACATATGAAGGGTATATGGATTATTCAAATATAAAATATGTTAATATTCCAGATAAAGATTTACATAAATATTTGGTAAAAAAAGGAGATTTATTATTCAATCGAACTAATAGTAAAGAACTTGTTGGCAAAACAGCAATTTTTGATTCTGCTGATCCAATGGTTATTGCAGGATATCTTATTAGAGTTAGGTTTAATGAAAAGGCAAATCCTTTTTTTGTAAGAGCATACCTTAACTCCAAATATGGCAAATTAGTATTAAGAAATATGTGTAAGAGTATTGTAGGGATGGCAAATATAAATGCTCAAGAATTACAAAATATTTTGATTTTACATCCACCTATTGAACTTCAAAACAAATTCGCTGAAAAAATTACTTTAATAGAGCAGCAAAAAGAATTAGTAAAACAAGAACTCAAAGAAAGTGAAAATTTACTCAATTGCTTACTTCAAAAGGCTTTTAGAGGAGAATTAGTTTAAATGTAATAATTTTAATATGGCTAAAAATATAGAAGCAATTAAAAAAGCAAATAAATTAAAAAATAAAATATTTTACCCTAGGCTTTATTCTGCTTTTCAATCCACAATATGTTTTTTTTGTAATGATGAAAAGTCAAATATAGTTCCTGCAGGCAGTGGTGTTTTCATCAATTATAAGAATAATCATTATGTTGTAACGGCAGCACATGTACTTGCGGAACATAGCAGTGATACTTTTGTAATACTCCATGATAAAGAATTAATAATTGGTGGTAAGCTAATCAGTTCACCCATGCCTGCAAGTGGAGATAGAAAAGATGATAAAATTGATATTTCTATCCTGAAGATTGATAGTCAAAGCGTTGATGATTTATTAACAAGATTTACACCTATTGATGTTTCAGAAATTGAAACAAATCATATTTTAAAAAATACAGCTACATATTTTTGTGTAGGTTTTCCTTTAACTAGAACAAAGAAGATTTGGGGTAAAGACGAAATAAAATCCTTGGGTTTCACCTACCAATCTGAGGCAATAATAAATTTTGATTTTGAAAAATTTGGTTTTAATAAAACCTCAACTTATGCAATCAAATATGATGGAGAAGTAACTAGTGCAAAAATCCCACAAGTTCATTTATCCCCAAAAATAATTGGAATAAGCGGAAGTGGATTATGGCATTTTTATGGAGAAAATAAAAAATCTTTAATTGGAATAGTTTTGGAAAGAATTAATGAACCAAGTAACAAAGCAATTTTAGCAACTAAAATTGAAATCGTACTTAAAATGATTGAAGCAATGGAGTAATGTCTCTTCTAATTCATTTTGAATATATATTTAAAACAAAAGATATTTTGAAAGATACCTTTACGCTACAAGAAATAGCCAATTGGCAATTAGATTTTGAAACATCTATAGTAGAATTACCCTCTGTTCAAAGAGGTTTTGTTTGGAAACCAAAACAAATCGAAGACTTATGGGATTCCATTTTAAGAGGCTATCCCATAGGTTCATTTTTGTTTTCTAAAACCACTAACAAATTAAACTTAATGGACGGTCAACAAAGAGCGACCTCCATTTTCTTAGGTCATTTCAATCCGTATTGCTTTAGTAGTGAAACGAAAACTTGGTCCATCAAAGGAGAATTACCGGTTGTTTGGTTGGATATCAAACCAGAACAAAAACCAGATACAAGTAAATATTTAGTACGTCTCACATCTCGTTCCCATCCTTGGGGTTACCAACACAGAGAGAACAACAAACCCTTAAGCGTTTCCGATAGACGTAAAGCTTTAGAGTTATTCCAAAAACATCCAAATAATACTGGTGGTTATACTACTTTTAAAAACACGACGACCTTTCCTGTTGATGCGTGGTTTCCATTACCATTAGTCTTTTTTATAGAAGCCAATTCTCCTGATGAGGTAATTGAAAAAGCAGAACTGCATTTACCTGATTATTTTGCAACTTTAAGAGGTAGTTTCGAAAATAAAGAGACTTTCATTACTTTGTTAAAAACCGATTTAAAGCAGGATTTAAACGAAATTTGTAATACCGTAAACAAGATAAAATCAATTGTAATTAAATCCAACATAATCGAAGATCGGGTTCTAAACGAAGAAAATGAAGAAGAGAATCCTACGCTTTTTGTGCGTATAAATTCTTCTGGTACTACGTTAACAGGTGACGATTTAATTTATTCCATTTATAAATCATTATTCCCAAAAGCAAAAGATTTTATTGAAACGAGTGAACTCAATTTTATACCACCAACGCAAATATTATCGTTAGCGTCACGTTTCGTTGCCTCAAACCTAGATGAAAATCATGCTTACATCAAAAAAATGAATGTGCGTGATTTTCAACGTCGATTAAAAAATGAGGATTTTAAAACAAAACTAGAAAGATTCATAATAGGTGAGCAACTAGATCAATTGTTTCAAAAAGCAATTTGTATGCTGTCATGCAAAGACAATCCGCTATTTGATGGAGAAATCCCACCAGTACTAATCAAACATTTTATTAAAAGAAATCAAGATTTGTTTCTCTTCTTAGTATATTGGCTACACCTACATAAAACAGAAATAACAAAGGAATTAGAACAAAAGATCGTTGGTAAACTATATACATTTGCATGGTTCGGTTTTGATAATATTCCACATTTGTGGAATCAAAAAATAAAAAATAAAAATTTCTGGAACGAACCTTTAAATGAATTGATTTGGTGGACAGAAGAAGATGGAACACATTTCTTAATAAAACCCGATTTACTAAAAGCATATTACGCTCAACCTAAAATTCTCGATATGTTCAGAACAAAAGATGAACATAGATGGGGTCTATGGATGGAAGGCGCTGGAAATGATATCATAAATTATTTTAAGAGTGTAAAAACCAAAGGTTACAACTCAGAAAAAGCCAATGACTATTTTTGGCAATTTATTGGTAAAATTCGTCACAATAGACCACTCATTTTATTGGCACAGCGAGAATATATAAACACAACATTTACCGATTACAATCAATTAGAAGATGTCGAAGACACCAATGCTCCATGGGATTGGGACCATATCTATGCTAGCGAATGGGTATATTATAAAAAAAACATCAATTCTGGAATTAAAGAATGGAACAATACCAATGGAAATTTCAGGGCTATTTCCTTAGAACAAAACAGAAAAGAGGGGCATAGAGTTAAACCAAATGAAAGATTATCATTAGAAGATGATAGAAAAATTTCTTTTGTTAATGAAGATTGGAATTATTGGATGAATATTGAAGCTAGAATTTCTGATAATAACATAGTAAATCATTTCCAGGCCATCACTACCCGCATGATCAATATCTATGAGAAATTCTGGAATGATTTTAAAATTGGTGAAATGATAAAATATGAATTATAAAAAAGAACCATATCCAGATAGTCTTGAGGCTTTACTCGAGGGAGCTAAGAATTTAGCCAACGAAATACTTCAAAAGCTAAACAAAGATTCTTGCAAAAAAATAAACGAATTATACTTTTTAGATAAGAATAGAATTAAAAGGCATGAAGAAAATTTTAATACATTAGGCTACATTCCAAATACCTTTTTAAAAAATAATTCAAAAAACACAGCAAATAACGAATTTAAAGGACTTTACATTTTTGGTGATGAAGTTGATGGAAAAATAACTCCGGTTTATGTAGGGATTAGTCGTTCAATTTTCCGTAGATTAAAACAACATGCTTGGGGAACAAAGCATAATGAATGTAGCTTGGCCTATTTGAAAACCAAACATCAGTGGGAATTAGAAAAGAAAAAAATTAGCAGAGCTACTACTACAAGTCGAGACATGTTATCCGCTAAAGATATAATTCAAAATTACAGAGTAGTTTTAGTCGAAGTGCAAAACGATTACGATTTGTATTTCTTAGAAGTAGCTTTGGCAGGAATTTTCAGAACAAAATGGAATAGTTTCAAAACACATTAGTATCTTAGCGATATGGTTACCAACTTCCAATTTTTAGCAACAGAATGGACTGCCTTTTACGAACGTAGTGTAAAAGCAGAGCAATGGGTGTTTACAGACCCGCGCACGTCATTAACCTATGCCCGTATGGCATTAGAGTTGGCTGTCAATTGGATGTTTACCAACGATGAAGAACTTATCCTGCCTTTCGATACCTCTTTGAATTCGTTAATGAAGCAGAGAGAATTCCAGGAACAGTTTCCGCATAAACTGTACAACGAAATTGACCTGATTCGTAAAACAGGCAACTTAGCAATTCATAATAAAGCAGTAACCAAAACAGATGCCGAAAAGATAATCGAACACCTGTTTTATTTTTCACGTTGGTTCGCACAATCCTACACGCAAAATAATTTAGGCACTATTCCCATGTTCAATTGGGAATTGATTCCGGTCGAAGGTCAGGATGCCTTATCTAAAAAAGAATACCAAAAAATACAGACCCAGTTTGATATTGATTTAGACAAATTCAAATCCAAATTGGAAGAAGCGGCCGAAAAAAATGCGGAACTGGCCAAGGAAAATGAATTGTTTCAAAAACAAATTGAAGCCTTACAAGCCCAAATCGAGGCCAATAAACAAGTAGCCAATACGGCCGATGAAACAAACCATCCGCGCAACGAATATGAAACACGTAAATATTTTATTGATGTGTCACTTCGTGAAGCAGGCTGGGATTTATCGAGTAGCAAAGACAAAGAGTTTAAAGTGCAGTTTATGCCTGCTTCCACCAATATTTCGGAAACAGGCTATATCGATTATGTACTTTGGGACGATGATGGCTTACCTTTGGCAGTAGTCGAAGCCAAAAAAACCATAGAAAATGCTAGTAAAGGCGAAAATCAAGCCCAATTGTATGCAGAATCTTTAGAAAAAATGTATGGTCGTAAACCGGTCATGTATTATACCAATGGTTTTGAGACCTACTTATGGGATGATCAATTTTATAAAAAGGCAAGACCGGTACATGGATTTTACACCAAAAAAGAATTACAGACTTTAATGTTTCGAAGAACGAATCGTGAAGACATTAGAGAAAAAGCAATCGATACTACGATAACAGATAGAGCCTATCAATTGAGAGCCATTCGCTCCGTTGCCGAGCATTTTACCGGTAACGATAAAATTAACGGTAAACTAATTGGCACACACAGAGCCGCTTTATTAGTCTTGGCAACAGGAACAGGAAAAACACGTATCAGTATTGCCATTTCCAAATTGCTATTAGAAGCCAATTGGGCAAAAAGAATATTGTTTTTAGCTGATAGAAAAAGTTTAGTGAGCCAGGCTAAAAATAACTTTGTAAAGTTAATGCCGGAGCATTCTTGTGTAAACTTGCTACAGGAAAAAGACAATCCCGAAGCCCGTATTGCTTTTTCAACCTATCAAACGATGATGGGTTTAATTGATGGTAGCAAAGAAAACGACAAACGTTTTTATGGGGTGGGTCATTTTGACTTAATTATTATAGATGAAGCACACCGCTCGATATATAAAAAATACCAGGCTATTTTCGATTACTTCGATTCCTTATTTTTAGGACTTACTGCTACACCTAAAAACAGTATTGATAAAAATACCTATGCCATTTTTGGATTGGCAGATAAAACACCTACCGATGCTTACACCTTTGAAGAGGCAGTAGGAAATAAACATCTGGTGCCTTATCATTCAATTGAAGTACCCACCAAATTTCACAGATCCGGAATTCATTATGATGAATTATCGGAACAAGAAAAAGAAGAATTTGAAGAGGAAATTTTGGATGGTGAAAAAGCAGAAGGTCATGAAGTGATTCCCTCTAACGAATTAAACAATTGGTTATTTAATGAGGATACGGCTTTAAAAACCTTGAAGTATCTTATTGATAGCGGTATAAAAAAAAGAAGTGGTGATGAAATTGGAAAAACCATCGTCTTCGCTCGCAATAAAAAACATGCTCATTTTTTAAAAGACATGTTCTTAAAATTAGACCCCGAACTTTTTGGAAATGATTATGTAAAAGTTATAACACACGGTGAACCAAAAGCAGAAGAGTTTATTCAGCGTTTTTGTGACGAAGAAAAAGACAGATTACCACAAATTGCTATTTCAGTAGACATGATGGATACAGGGATTGATGCACCAAGTTGCGTGAATCTGATGTTTTACAAGCCCGTGAAATCCTACGCCAAATTTTGGCAAATGATAGGTCGTGGTTCCCGTTTGCGTTCCAATTTATTTGGTGATGGTGAAGACAAAAAAAAGTTTCTGATCTTTGATTTATATGGGAATTTTGAATTCTTCAGAGAAAATCCAAATGGTATCGAAACAGGTACACAAAAAAGTTTAGGTGAAATTGTTTTTGGGCTAAAATTACAATTAGCCTTATACCTAAAAGAAGAAAGCATTAAAAACGATACAGAATTACAAAAGTACAGCGTCAAACTGCTTGACGAACTTCATAAGGCAATTATAGAATTAAACAAAGACCGTTTCGATGTAAAAATGAAAATCGAAACCGTTATGGATTTTTCCAATCGCGAAACTTGGAATCATTTAGATAAAAGCGAGAGTAAAACAATTCAAGAAGTTTTAGCTCCTTTAATAAGACCGTCTAAATCCGATACCGATTTAGCACGTTTTTACGATAAAATGATTTACATGTTGATGCTAAAACGAATTGAAACACCAAATACAGAGGAATTTTTAGCTAGATTAAATGTGCCTATTACAAAAGTAGCTATCATTTCAAAAAAACTCTTAAAGAAAACTACTATTCCTGAAATTAAAAACAAGGAAGAACTAGTGAAATTGCCACTAAATGAAGATTTTTGGAAAAACAATGGACTAAATCATTTAGAAAAAATTCGTGTAGCCATACGTGAACTGGTAAAATACATCGAACCGGTCGATCAAAAATACGTGACCACTAATTTTGAAGATGCCATTCTGGAAAATGAAATTGTAATAACTTCTTTTGGCGAACCTGATAAAGCAACCTATACGAATCCTTTCGTTAATAATACTCACCGTTTAGAAGAAATCATCCGTGCTAACACAAACAATCTAACGATTAGACGAATTCAGAATGGGGAGCAAATCACCCAAGAAGAACTCCTATCACTAGAAGCAATACTGTTCTCTGACAAAATAAATAAAGAACAACTTGAAAATGAAATCGGACATTCACTAAACTTGGTAAATTTTACTATTAGTCTTATAGGCTTGTCAGCTGATAAAGTAAATACTGCCTTTGCTGAATTCAGTAATAAATATCAATTATCGTCTATACAAATCAAGTTTCTGGATACTGTCAAATTATTCCTGACCAACAACGGCAAAATTGATCCTGCTAAATTATATGACTCTCCTTTCAAAAATTACCATAATCTAGGGATCGATGGCGTTTTTAATGAAGAACAAGCTGATAATATTTTTACCATTATTAGAGAATTCAACAATAACCTAAGTGGTAATTAACCGGTTGTTTTCTATCTATTTTAATTAAGATTTTATTTTATTTTTTACTATGCACATATAATGCACAGTAACCCTTAATCTTTGTAGTGTTAATTATTAATACTATAAAAAATGAACTTAGAAAACAATCAACTACTCTTCTTCGTTGACAAAATCAAGCTGCAAAGTGAAGACATGCAGAAGTATCGAGATCAAATCAATAATCTCAAAGAGAAACTCGAAAACAAAATTAAAAATGACCAAAGTACAGGGCTTAAAGTAACTAAATTTCTTTTGGCTGGTTCATGGAAAAAAAGAACTATTCTAAAAGCTTCCGGTGATCACCCAATAGATATTGACCTAGTACTTTTTGTTGGTGGAGATGATAATATCCAAAACGACCTGGAAAAACTGCACGATTATATCGTGAAATATCTTAAAGAAATCTATCCTCAAAAAGATATTAATCGAGATGTCGATGCGAAAGGAAATACAAAATCGATTACCATCCGTTTTTCAGGATCAGGACTTGAAGTAGATATCGTACCTGTTGTACCTATTACAACACCTAAAAGATACGTTTGGCAACCACAAAGAGGCGGTGGGGGAAAATACATTACCAGTGTAGAAAATCATTTAGATTTTTCTCTAAAAAAGCGTCAAGATAATCCTAGCTATACAGCGATTGTAAGAATGCTGAAGCATTGGAAAAATTACAAAGAATTGAAGCCTACCGATTATGAGGGGGGAATTTCTTCATTTTCGATTGAATTAATTGTTGCTTACTTAGATGAGAAGCAAGGAATACAGACAAACATAGAAGAAGCTATCATACGTTTTTTTCAATTTATGAGTAGCTCTAATTTCCCAATTATAAAATTCAACCACGCCATTAATTCAATCCCCTCTTATTCAACTCCAATTTATATTGCGGATGATACTAATAATGAAAATAATTCGGCTAAGAAAATAGACCGTTCCAAATGGAGTGAAATTATTGACGAAGCTGAAAAAGCTTTTGATGCATTGAATTACGCCCAATCAATTAGAACAGAAGGCTCCACCATAGAAGAATGGAAAACAGTTTTTGGTCCAACTTTTAATATCAAATAATCATGTATAATACTAGAACAAATACAAATACCTATACGGTAGTAGATATTCGCAAAACATTTGAAAATTGTGAAGCCGACATACGAACAATTGCAAGAAGAACTGGTAAATGGTCAATGAGTGAAGTGGATGATATTTTACATGATATTATCAAACTGGCTGAAAAGGGGTATTTGCAAACGGTTTCTATTGCTTTACTACAGAACTCTAATGATTACGTTTTAAGAGCAACAAGATTTTCTGTAAATGATAATGGCAGTTCATATAATAGTGATCGACCTGGACAAAATAATGATTGGGAAAACAGAGATAATACACGTCTTACTGTAATAGTATCTTACACAAACAGTTGGTTTACTTTGAGTGAACAAGAAAGAAAAGATTTTCAAAAAGACAATTATTTCAGGGTAAATTGGGGCTCTACATCAATCGATACCTCATTCTCACATCTCAATTCAGGGAATGCTCAGCTATATGCAAACAAAGGATACGAACTTCAAAAAACAAATTTTAAATAATGGCTGCTATATTTGACAACATAACTGAGCTTCCTAGTAAAGAAGTTCAAACTCAAACTGATTCCTTAATTGGTTTTGAGAACAAATACGAAAGGATTTATAATAACCTGAAATTACTTTTAGATCAAGGAAGCCTGACAGATTGGAGTAATAAGTATCATAAAGTGGAATTACCAATAATTCAACAGTTAAAAGATAAATACCCCCTCATCATTCTCGCAGGTGATGCTGGTACTGGTAAAACTATATCTGCAATTTCAATTGCAGATAGAATGACTCGCCAACTAGGTAAAGAAGGTTTTTTTCTCAAACTAAGTACTCGTGTCCGTGGGGAAGGTTTACATGGAGAAATGGGTAAATTGGTTAATGATGCATTTTCTCAACTTAAAGAACAAGCTGGAAAAAAAAGAATAGCATTTTTATTAATAGATGAAGCCGATGCAATAGCGACTACAAGATCAACAAGTCAAATGCATCAAGAGGAAAAAGCCGCTGTCAATACATTAATTCAAAAAATCGATGAAATAAGAGAGTTAAACGGTCGTGCCATTATTTTTATGTCCACCAATCGACTTCATTTTATAGATGAAGCAATTTTACGTCGCGCAGCTGTTGTGCTTGAATTTAATAGACCAACAAAAGAAGAGTGTATTGAACTTTATCAAAAGAGTTTAAAAGGAATTACTTTTACTTTAGAGCAATTAAATGAGTTAGCAGAATTATCTCTAAAAAAAGGTATCGATAAAGTAGGATATTCTTTTTCTGATATAAGATTGAAAGTTTTACCAGAAGCTGTTGCCAAGGCATACCCTAGCAAACCATTAACTTTTGATATCATCAAAGAAGTAATTTCATCAATAACTCCAAGTCCAGAAATAATATGATAAGAAGAATAATTCAAGCATTAATAGCCATAGGTTTTATAGTTTATGGCTATTTTAAAATGGCCGGTTCAGAATACCAAAAAGATGTAGTTGTTTTTGGCATTATTGGTTTAGCTACTTTATTAGAACTTTTAATTGAACATTTAATAATTAATCGAAAAAGATTGATTTTACTTTTGTATGTATATTATTTGGCTGTAAAGAAAGAAAACATACGATTTTCAATGTCTTACTTGTACATTATTAAAGTGGATGACGAATATTTATTAGTGCGAAATTCTAATTATGGCCACTACCAATTAGTTGGTGGAAAATACAAACGATTAAAAGGAACTCAAAGCTTACTCAAAGAAAAATTTGAAGCAATGGATGATCTCAAGCTTCCAAATAAAAATCTAATGAAAGATGATTTTGCTATTTTTATTCCAGCTAAAAATGCTATCAAATTTTTAGATTGGTTCAATGAAGGTAAAAATCGTGAAATAAACCATTGGAGAGAATTTTATGAGGAATTAATTGAAGGAAAGGGAAAGCTATTATCAAAAGAAAAATTCCCTTATGTTAATTATAATCTGTTAGGCAGAGTAATGACTCCTGTAAAGAAAACACCCGGCTGGGATTGTTATGAAATATTGCAGTATGATATTCTAGAACTTTTACCTAATCAAGAGCAATACACCGAACTTTTAGATTTAAAAAACCAAGGAGACAGCAATTACATCAAGTGGGCCGATAGGGAACTTATCAATTGTTTAGGGCACGACAAACGTACAATGACAAAACTTTATGATATTGGTCATCATACAAAATGGGCATTAAATATGAAGTGGAGCAAAGATTAACGCTTTATTTAAATAAATTGTATGATTTTAAATATTTTTTTTTGCATAGCATAGTCTTTTCAAACCCACGCTAACCGGTACATTCCTCTTTTAATATCTTATTTAATTTTGTCACTAAGTTCGGGAATCACTTGCGGGCGCTAGCAAAAAATTCCCCCATAAATGCAGGAAAAAATTCCTGCTTTATTGCGTTGCTTTTTGCGCTTGCTAGGCGATTCCCGATGGATGTTCCATAATTAATTTAAAATATAAAAATTATGGAAACTTTAAATCAAAACTGGCAGATTGTATCTGAAATTGAACTGATCTACAAAACAAAAATAAAAAACTCTGAAAGACCACAAATCAAATCTTCTAAAGATGCATACAAACTTGTTCTTTCAGCTTGGGATCATAATAAGATAGAATTCTTCGAGCAGTTCAAAGTATTACTTTTGAATCAAGCTCACAAGGCACTAGGAATTTACGAAATTTCTTCCGGTGGAATTGCCGGAACTGTTGTAGATATTAGACTAATATTCTCGTCAGCTCTTAAGGCAAATGCTACATCACTTATGATGATTCACAACCATCCTTCAGGAAACCTAACAGCCTCTGAGGCCGATAAACAGATAACCCGAAAAGTAAAAGAAGCCGGAAGACTTCTTGATATCACACTACTGGATTCATTAATTATAACTACAGAATCCTATTACTCCTTTGCTGATGAAGGCGCATTATAAGCGCCTTTATAATAGTGAGTAATAGATCCAAAAAAATAGCCTATAAAAATGATTTTTATATTAGTGCTCAACCTTAATTTTTATTTTGCATTACGCCAATTTCTCAAATCCATTGTATATCTTCTAGGTGTAGTTGAGATTAATCAACTAAATAGTCACCAAAAATTTCACATAACCTTTCTTGCCAGCAAAATCCAGTTGATGACATATTTATTACAAACCATCCTATTCCGACAGAAAGATAAAGATGCCTTCGAATATCTTCAACTATATTTAATTCAATATTCCTCCAATTTTTTAGCGCAATTATATCCGACATTGGTAATCTTTCAATAATAAATGCTACTCTCCAAAATTCATCTTTTGTTATAATTTTATTACCAAAAAGCGCTAATGTTTTTCCAAGAAGTTTCGCTTTAGAACCAGTTTCTAATTTATCAATAATAGCAATTAACTTTTCACCTACTTCTGATTGATATTCGCTGTCTTCCAAATCTTCAATAATTTTTTTTCGATTGTTTTCTGATAATATAGACGATTCTTTAAGGAAAAGCATCATTTTATTTAGAAACCTGTAATCATTTACAGCAACGCCGGTTTTCCAAATTCCAATCAAAGAACCAACAATTGGTAAATCTTTAAGTACACCATTTTCTAGTATTGAATCAATTGATATTTCCGCAATATCAATTCCGATTTTGGTTAAATCTGATTCCGAAATAGTTTGTGCAAGAGATTTCGAAAGTTCGTTTTCGTTATTATTTGTCATCGTTCAATTTTTAAGGTTAAATTATTCCTACTCATATATCTTTGATAAACCACACAAAACTATCCAAATTTGGAAAGATTGCACTATGATTATTGCCCAAAAACTGGTTGAATAATTGAATTTATTCCGTTCCTAAGACAAAAGCTTCCGAGAAATCGCGAACTTATTTGTTTTGTACTTTTTTTTTGTCAAATTTAATTTTCGCTCTGTTCATGAGTTAAGGATGAGGATCTTTCGTTTAAGCACAAATTTTCCAAATATAAACCATCTTTAAATTCAGCCTCAATTTATAATCTGACCAAACACCAGTTATATATAGCCTTTTTTAATCAAATTGTTTCATAAAATCTATCATGTGCAATTTATAACCATTTAGAAGTTTATACAGCTCTTTACTTACAATAAACATATTGAAAGCGAAGTCCACTTTTTTATTTATCGAAAATTCCGTTGTCTCAGCTAATCTTATGTACATCATAAACTCTTCACCGTTGTCTACTCTGTCAGTATTAAATGTAATGTGTTCATTTGAGAAATGAATAAATCCACTTGTGTTTTCATATAATAATCTAAATCCAGGATAAATACTGTCTAATTTTTGAGATAAATATAAATCAGTCATTTTATTGTCTTCTGCATCTTTTATATTTCTTATATGTTCCCCATTTTGAATTCGATTATAAAAGTCCAACCTATCTGCGACCAAACTCATAGCAAACATTCTCATACAGTTATCAGCTTGAAGCCGTAATAAGTTTATTGCGGTTATCCAGTTGTTGGATTCGGTTAGAGTTTTAAATCCTCTATTTAATTCTATTGCTCTGTGAACAATTGAAAACATAAAATGACTTGGCTTGGAAAGTAAGTTCCTTTGTGTTTCATTTGTAAAAATCTCAACAGCTGTATCATTTAATTGTTTGTTCAAGTGCTCTAACTCTTCAAATATTTGAGTTAAATCAACTTCAGAAACATTTTCATTTAAAGGCTGTTTTTCCATAAAATTTTGAATAAAGATTACTTATTAAATATCTTTTATTAAATTCAAAGATATCTAAGAAGTACGCAGTGATTTTGCGTAGTTATAAATTTATATTTCGATCTTTTCTTAATTTCAGAACAAATATTTCCGATTAATATTCAGATATATTACGGAAAACCATAATGATAAATATATATTTATTTGTCATAAAAAAAATGACACACAAAGTTTAATCCAAAGTAATTTATCCTATTTGCAGCCTTAATAATTCACGACAAAGATTAATCTATGTTGCATTATAATGACATTTTTAATACCTTTACATATATTAAAGTACATTGACTCACTGCAATTAAATTGATCAAGGAAACAAAGGGCTACAAGGCAAGTCATTTAAAATGAGACCTATTCGGCTACCCTTTTTGGAAGAGTACTTGAGAACACCAATAAAATCAACGAATTAAGGAATAGGTGGCAATCCTGCCACCCCGACAAAAGTCTTTTCACTTTTTTGAAAAGACTTTTTTTTTTGCAATAAACTCAAAATTAATTGAACGGTTATTACTTCCCAATTGTGTGTATTTTTGAATTAATTCAAAATTATAAATCAAATAAACAACTGTATTTAAAATATAACCCGTGGTTTCAACCACGGGAAACATATCGTGATATTATAATGCGTCCCCGTGGTTGAAACCACGGGCTATGCTTTAAAAAAAACGATATATCAATCTATTTCTCCATTTTAATATAGGCAGGATAAGATTCATTATTTGGCAAAACAAATTCCTCATCATAAGGCTGACTTCCGTCACTATTACTATATGAAGTTATACGTTTTGGACCAGTTGCTGTACTTCCTCCCGTACTATTTATTACATTCTGAATATTCCCCGGACCTGCAAAACGAGTAATACACATTTTTTCTAATTTTACATTCGGGCTATTCGGCACTTCGAAGCCGTTTTTTTTATTTACATTACCATCCGTCCCTGTGAAAACAGCATAAGACCCCATTCCAACACTGTGATGTTCTTTTACTCCATTAGCAACTTTAAATGCAGCATAACCATCAACCTTCCCTCCCTGACTACTCCAGCTTACCTGATTTGGCGCATCGTAAGGCGGTTCATTCTGGAAAAAGAATGTTCTCCCACGTTCTCCCATCCATAAAACTTCATATTCCTGATAATGCTCTGTGAATAATCCGTACAGCGTAACATTGTTACCTTTAACTATAAGTCCGTTTTTACATCTGTCTCTTATCCAGCGTAAATCCCCGCCTTTTTGTGAACCGTGATCGGCGCGCCAAAGCCAAAAATGATCACCAACCACATTATTACTATTTAACTGCATTGAAACCTGTATCTGAATATTTTTGGACTGAACGCCACCAACTCGACAAGTAATATCTGAAAGCAAGATAGGGTTTTCAGAATGATTCGCACTAGCATCTTCATTCCCCACTCTTACCTGATAAGTTGTGCTATTAAAAGAATCCATAAGAAGTCCGGCAATAACAATTCCGTCTTTATCATCAGCATAAATGCATCCCCAGGTATTTTTTTCTGTTGGCTCCAGCGTTACAGAAGCAATACCTGCACCAAGAAGTATAGCATTCTTCCTGTTCACCTGAATAGGAGCATTCAATGCATAATGTCCCGGAGCAAAAAATATATTTTTCCCTGCTTTTAATGCAGCATTAATTTCTACATCTGTATCGCCTTCTTTAGCAACATACCAATTCGTAAGCAAATCCTGAATCTCACCTTTTCCCATATCCTCTGAGGACCAGGAAACTCCTACTCGCTCTTTTTGCCAGGCTGGAACAAAAATTTTATATTCACCATCATCATCTATAAAAAGAAAAGGTTTCTCTTTAATAATTGGTGTAGTTGAAATTGGAGAATTTATATCATCTGCTTTCGGAGGATTTACACAACCCTGCCAAACCATATTATAAGAACCTCCCATAGCATCTGAACCCGCCGGAAAGACAGCATTTCTGGTATACCATTGTTGTTGTCCGCCCCAATTTGGTCTTAATGAGGTATAATAACTATCAGCAATAAAACCACCGCTTCCCCAAAAATTAGTATTCCCAACATCTGAAATATATTTTGAAGTACTTTCCAACAACATTCTTCGTGCGCTGGTTGACTGAGAAACTGTCCATGCAAAATCACGCATTACAGTAACATTTTCCATAGAACGCCAAAAAGTACAAGTTGCGTTTGCTCCTCCTGAAAGATGAGGTCTTGTAAATATCGAACCTAATTTAACATCTGAAGGCACTTTTCCTAAACCACCAATATGAGAGTAAAACCCTAACTCTATTGAGTTTGCTTCAGCAGATGATGCAGAACCTGATCCACCTGAATCATAGGTCTGACCATTCACATTAGGTTTAAAATAATACGCCTGGCGTTTTGTAGTCCATTCGCCATTCGCTCCTCCTAAACCAATAGTACTAAATTGTGAATTAATTTCATTTCTTGCCGTTTCTGCTTTTTCATATTTTCTATCGTAGAAATAAACATTATCACCAAAAATCTGATTTTCCAGCGAAATAACAACAGTTGCAGACCCCCTGGTAATTTTATAATAGTTCTCGTATTTGTTTTTATTAGGTTTGTTATCTGTAAATGTCAGTTTAGAAGTAGAACCAATTTGCAGATATCCTGATGCCAGACGACTTCCTCCCCGTGTAATTATGTAATTTCCTGAGTCTCCAAATTCTGACCAAGATAATGTTATCGTGTGTTTCTTTTTATTATAAAGAATTTTACGCTCTATGTTATCTTGCTGTTTTTTTATACCCGATAAGTCTACCGCTTCAAAACTGCAAAGAATTAGCATAAATGCAAACACAATAAACGTTGAGGTTAACTTTTTAATCATAAATATTCATTTTTGGTTTAATAGTAATACGTTTTTCTAAAAAGCCAAAATACCAATAATCATTAACCTAAAAGTCCGTTTTTGGTTCCAATTTTCTTATCAAAAACTATACAAAGACCCGTTATTTATCTTTAAACAGCCAAAAAAAGCACATGTAACATATTGAATTCGTTTCAAATGATTTTTTTTCTTTCTCATTATGATTTTTTAAGAAAAAAAACAATTGTCGGCAAATTGTTTAAAATACTTTTTTTACCACATCTTAAATTATATATCTCGTGGTAAAATTTGAATTAGAAATCCGAACGCAAAAAATCAATAAAAAATGAACCAAATTTTGTAAACCTGACAGAACTAGCAGAAAAGTACCGACAGACCGAAACAATCTTCGTTAATAATTCTTCTTCAAAACAAAATAAATTTCTGTAAACACCCACCAAACAACGGATAACCAAACTTTCTTAAATGTTAACAAAATAGATTTTCAAAAACCATAAATAATTGTATTTTTACGGTTCAAAATTCAGAAAATAAATGGGCAAAATCATTGCTATTGCTAATCAAAAAGGAGGCGTTGGAAAGACTACTACATCAGTAAATCTTGCAGCCGCATTAGGTGTTCTAGAAAAAAAAGTATTATTGATCGATGCTGATCCTCAAGCCAATGCTACATCTGGCCTTGGAATTGACGTTGAAACAGTTGAGACAGGAACTTATCAAATTCTGGAACATACTGTAACACCAAAAGAAGCCATTTTAAAATGTACAGCTCCAAACGTAGATGTGATCCCTGCTCACATTGACCTTGTTGCGATCGAAATTGAATTGGTTGACAAAGAAAACCGTGAGTATATGCTTAAAAAAGCATTAGAAGAGGCGAAACAAGAATATGACTTTATCATTATTGACTGCGCACCATCTCTAGGCTTGTTAACCCTGAATGCCTTAACAGCATCCGATTCAGTAGTTATTCCTATTCAATGTGAATATTTTGCACTTGAAGGATTGGGTAAATTATTGAACACTATTAAGAGTATTCAAAAAATACATAATCCTGATCTTGACATCGAAGGTTTACTATTAACTATGTACGATTCAAGATTACGTTTATCGAATCAGGTTGTTGAAGAAGTTCAAAAACACTTTAACGACATGGTATTTGACACTGTAATTCAGCGAAATGTAAAATTAAGTGAGGCTCCAAGTTTTGGTGAAAGTATCATTAATTATGATGCCACAAGTAAAGGTGCTGTAAACTATATCCATTTAGCTCAAGAGATTATAAAGAAAAACAGCAAATAGTTTTTATGACAAAAGTAATTAAAAAACAAGCCTTAGGAAGAGGATTATCTGCCTTATTAAAAGATCCAGAAAACGACATTCAATCAGTAGAAGACAAAAATGCTGACAAAGTTGTTGGAAATATCATTGAACTTGAGATAAGCGCTATTGAAATAAATCCGTTTCAGCCTAGAAGCAATTTTAATGAAGAATCTTTACGCGAATTAGCCACTTCTATTAAAGAACTTGGCGTAATTCAACCTATTACTGTTCGTAAATTAGATTTCAATAAATATCAGTTAATCTCTGGAGAACGTCGTCTTCGTGCTTCTAAGTTAGTAGGCTTAACAACTGTTCCTGCTTATATTAGAATTGCAAATGACAACGAATCTTTGGTTATGGCCTTGGTTGAAAACATTCAGCGTCATGACTTAGACCCAATTGAGATTGCACTTTCATATCAGCGTTTGATTGACGAAATTCAACTAACTCAGGAACAAATGAGTGAAAGAGTTGGAAAAAAACGTTCTACAATTGCCAACTATTTACGTCTTTTAAAATTAGATCCGATTATCCAAACTGGAATTCGTGATGGTTTTATCAGTATGGGACATGGTAGAGCAATTATCAACATTGAAGATTTAGACGTTCAAACTGATATTTACCAAAAAATAGTAAGCCAGAATTTATCTGTTCGTGAGACAGAAGCTTTAGTAAAAAATTATCACGAAGGCCTTCAGCCAAAAGCAGAAGGAAAACCAAAAGCTGATTCTGCATTTCAAGTAAGAGAAACTCAAAAAAACACTTTCAACGATTATTTTGGTTCGAAAGTTGATATAAAAGTCGCTGGTAACGGAAAAGGAAAAATTACAATTCCATTTAATTCTGAAGCTGACTTTAACAGAATTATAAAATTAATAAACGGATAGTGAATAAAATTGTCCCCATCGGTCTATTGTTCTTTCTAACAGGAACCGTTTCTCTTTTTGCCCAGGTAAAAAAAGACACGGTTTTGGTCGTAAAAGACACCACTGCATTACAAGAAATAGATCCGCTTACACCAGCAAAAGCAGCCTTTTATTCTGCTATTTTACCTGGTTTAGGTCAAGCATACAACAAAAAATACTGGAAAATCCCATTGGTTTACGGAGCAATTGGAACCAGTTTGTATTTCTACATAGACAACAATAAAAAATACCACGATTATCGAGACGAATACAAACGAAGACTCGAAGGCTATGGTCCAGGGACTGGTGGTAAATACGATTTTCTTGACGACAGCCGACTTATAGCTGGACAGAAATTTTACCAAAGAAACAGAGATTTATCTGCCTTATTTGTAGTCGGTTTTTATGTTCTCAACATAATAGATGCCAATGTCGATGCAGCTTTGATTCAGTTTAACGTAAACGAGAGACTATCAATGCGTCCTGAAATTTATCCCGCTGATGTAACATTTAAACCAAACGTCGGTCTAACCTTTAATTATACATTTTAATAGATTCAATTCTATTTAAAAAACAAAAAAATAATCATAATGAAAATTGCGCTTTTAGGATACGGAAAAATGGGTAAAGTAATTGAAAGAATTGCTTTAGAAAGAGGCCATGAAATAGTTTTAAAGAAAGATGAATTTAACACCTATGATGGACTTTCAACAGCCGATGTTGCCATAGATTTCAGCGTTCCGACAGCTGCAGTAAGCAATATATGTGCTGCTTTTAACGCCAATGTCCCTGTAGTTTCAGGTACAACAGGATGGTTAGAACATTATGATGAAATGATTGCTCTTTGTAATGAAAAAAAAGGTGGTTTCATCTCTAGTTCAAACTTTAGTTTAGGTGTAAATATCTTCTTCGGATTGAATGAATATTTAGCTAAAATCATGAAACAATTTGACTCTTATAAAGTTTCAATGGAAGAGATTCATCACATTCATAAACTAGACGCTCCAAGTGGTACTGCAATTTCTCTTGCACAAGGTGTTATTGAAAACAGCAATTATTCTAACTGGACTCTGGAAGAAGCTAAAAACAATGAAATTCGTATTGAAGCTAAAAGAATTGGAGAAGTTCCGGGCACTCACACCGTAAATTACGATTCAGCCATCGATAGCATAGAAATAAAACATACCGCACACAACCGCGAAGGTTTTGCACTTGGCGCTGTTGTCGCTGCAGAATGGCTTGCAGGAAAGCAAGGAATTTTCAGCATGAAAGATGTTTTAAACTTACAATAAACCGACAAAATTCAGGATCCTTCACAGTCGATAGATCCTGAATTTGAAACTTAAAATACATTATTATGACACTTTACTCTTGGTTCGTATTTTTCTTAGCTGTACAGATTATTCATTTTCTTGGTACATGGAAATTGTATCAGGCAGCAGGAAGAAAAAGCTGGGAAGCTGCAGTTCCGGTATACAATTCAATTGTTTTAATGAAGATTATTGGACGACCTACCTGGTGGACATTATTACTTTTTATTCCAATTATCAACCTGATTATGTTTCCGGTTGTTTGGGTAGAAACTTTGAGAACATTTAATAAAAGATCAACTTTAGATACTATTTTAGGTCTTTTCACTCTGGGATTTTACATCTACTATGTAAATTACACTCAAAAGTTAGAGTATCGTAAGGATCGTAAATTAACACCTGAAAACAAAACAGCAGACACTGTCAGCTCATTACTTTTTGCAATTATTGTTGCTACTTTAGTACACACTTATGTAGTACAACCTTACACAATTCCAACATCCTCTTTAGAGAAATCTTTATTAATTGGCGATTTCTTGTTCGTAAGTAAATTAAATTACGGCCCACGAGTTCCAATGACAACGGTAGCATTACCAATGGTTCACGACTCCATCCCTTTAACTAAAAGTAAATCTTATTTAAGCTGGCCGCAATTACCATATTTTAGACTTCCTGCCATTCAAAAAATTAAACGATGCGACATTGTCGTCTTTAACTGGCCAGTCGATACGGTTCATTATTTCTTTGAACCAAAAGGCAGACCAGGCGTTATCAAGCCTATTGACAAGAAATCAAACTATGTAAAAAGATGTGTGGGTATTCCTGGAGACAGTTTATCAATCAAAGATGGATTTGTTTTTATCAATGGAAAAAAATTAGTTTTACCAGAAAGAGCTAAACCACAGTATTCTTACTCTGTAGCACTAGACGGAAAAACTCCAATTGATTTTGAAAGCTTATTTAAAGAGTTAGACATAACAGATGCTGCAGGTTTTACATCTGAAAAAAGGGATACCCTTTATTTAGGAGCGCTAACAGAAGCTAGTGCGGAAAGATTTAAAAATACTCCGGGCGTTACCGCAGTAATACGCAAAATTGACAGAACGGATGACAACAGAATATTTCCACATATTGATAAATGGAGTCAGGACAATATGGGACCAATCTATATTCCTGAAGCAGGAAAAACAGTTGCCTTAACAAACACATCCCTTCCATTTTACAAAGAAATCATCACTAATTACGAAGGAAACACACTAGCAATAGAAGGTTCTAAATTCTTAATCAACGGAAAACCTGCAACTACTTACACTTTCAAGCAAAACTATTACTGGATGATGGGAGATAACCGTCATAACTCTGAAGACAGCCGTTATTGGGGTTATGTTCCGGAAAATCACATCGTAGGAAAGCCGGTATTTATCTGGATGAGCTGGGATACTAATGGAAAAGGCATCAATAAAATTCGCTGGAGCAGAGTTTTCACCACTGTTGATGGTGAAGGGCAGCCACAATCTTACTTTAAATATTTCTTAATTGCTCTTGCACTTTATTTCGTTGGAGATTTTGTGTGGAGAAAAAGAAGAGAAAATAAAGCATAATTAAAAAAATGTTATTTTTGTTTCAGGTTTCAGATTTCAAGTTCATACAAAACTTGAAATCTGAAACCTGAAACTTTTAAACAAAGAACGACAAACATGAATTCCTTAATACTTCCTACCTATTTTCCGTCTATCAGTCATTTTGCTGTAATTGCACAATCTAACAAAATTACTTTTGAAATGGAGGATAATTTTCAGAAACAGACGAATAGAAACAGAACCTATATCTATAGTCCAAACGGAATTCAATTATTAAATATTCCCGTTAAGCATTCAAAAGAAGCACATCAAAAAACCAAAGACATTTTGATTGAAAATGATTTTGACTGGCAGAAACAGCATTTTAAATCACTTGAAGCAGCTTACAGAAGCTCTCCTTTCTTTGAGTACTTTGAAGATGATATTGTTCCGGTTTTCGAAAAAAAACACACTTTTTTAATGGATTTAAACTTCGAAGTATTAGATATTGTAACTAAATGTCTTCGAATGAAATTTGAATTTGGAAAAACTACTGAATATTTTCACGAAACACCCAATTTTACCGATTTTAGATATTTAGCAAACGGAAAAAAAGACAACAATTCATTCGAAAAATACACACAGGTTTTTGACGACAAACATGGTTTCATCAATAATTTAAGTGTTTTGGATTTGCTTTTTAATGAAGGGAAATTTGCAGCAGATTATTTAAAGACTCAGAAATTAGTTTAAGTTATAAGCTTTCTTAAACTTTCAACATATAACATATATCTCATAACTTCCCCCCTAAAATTGATCTATTGAAAGCCTTGTCATGATTGGATAATGATCTGAATTTTCAAAATCAGAAAAGCTTTCAAACTGTTTTACTTTCATTTTACTGTCAGTAAAAATATAATCAATGCGGGCAGGATAATATTTAAACTTATAAGTCGCTCCAAAACCTTCTCCCGCCTCTTCAAAAGCATCTTTAAGTTTTCCTTTTATACTTCTGTACACATACGAAAACGGACTATTATTCATATCTCCGCAAATAATAATTGGATATTTGCATTTTTTAATATGCTCTTTAAAGATTTCCGCCTGCTCTTGTTGTTGTGTGAATCCTTTACTAATTCTGCCATAAATACGCTGTGACTTCTTCTGATTCACATTATCAATATCATCAGAAATCTCACTTACATCAGGAGATATTTTTATGGACTGTAAATGCATATTATAAACCCGGATAACATCTTTTCCGCGTTTAATATCAGCATAAACCACATTATTATCAGACTTAGGAAATACGATCTTGCCTTCATCAATAATTGGAAACTTAGAAAAAATAGCCTGACCTGTTTTTATCTTTTTACCATCAATAAATATATAACGGTGCGGATATACTTTTAAATCCAGATGAGCAGAATTAGAATACTCCTGGATACATAAAATATCAGGATCTTTCTCATCTATAAAAGCTTTAATGTTTTCAGGAATATCGTCACGATCGAGCCATTTAAAAACATTAAAAAGACGA
The DNA here is from genome assembly GCF_042686225.1 of Flavobacterium notoginsengisoli. Taxonomy (NCBI): domain Bacteria; kingdom Pseudomonadati; phylum Bacteroidota; class Flavobacteriia; order Flavobacteriales; family Flavobacteriaceae; genus Flavobacterium; species Flavobacterium notoginsengisoli. The sequence goes on along the minus strand of NZ_JBHUOT010000002.1, from coordinate 272,573 downwards.
ACATTATAACTCATTATAGAAAAATCTTTCTCGTCCTGAACATATTCTTTAGCCGAAAATTTATAGAACTTGCTAATAAATGTGATTCCGGTAAGCAAAACCAATCCGGACAAAATAAGGCGTTTTTTAAACTGAATTCCCCAGTATATAAAGAACAACGCATTGGCAACAAAAAAAGCAGGCATAAACAAAGTAAGCACCGATAAAAGCGGAAAGCTCTTAGGTGCTAAAAACGGAAGAATATAAACGCTAAATGTAAGCACAGTCAGCACTATATTCAAAAAGAACATTATCTTATTAAACCAGGAAAGGTTTTTCATATTTATTTCCTACAAGTTTATTTTCCAGCTTTAAATAAAAACTCTTTTTCTTCTTTAGTCAGACAATCATAACCAGACTGACTGATTTTATCCAAAATCTCATCAATTTGTTGTTGCGTTTTGTCTTTCGTAACAATTCTTGATCCAGATTTTTCGGTAGGTTTTTTGTAATTTTTATGAACTTTTGTAAATGGGGTCGAAGGAGATTTTCTAAAAAGATTTGCAAAAAAATCTAATGTTCTGGAAACAATGATACTTAAATCGGTACCGTTTTGTAATAGTTTAATATAAATAAAGCCGAATAAAGCACCTGCGAGATGCGAAATATGGCCACCGGTATTTCCCAGGCGAAACTGCATTAAATCTAAAACTAAAATTACAGCGGTAATATGCCACAGCTTGACATTTCCAAAGAGAAACAATCGAACATTCATTAACGGAGAGTATGTCGTTGCAGCAACTAAAATTGCCATAATAGCCGCCGATGCACCAACTATTGAAGCAGCAGTTCCTAAAACGTAAAAACTCAAAGCAAAAACAATTCCTGCAAAAATTGCACTTAAAAGATACAACCCTAAATATTGCTTTTGAGTAAAATAAGTTAGAAAAAGCTGGCTGGCAAAGTTAAGCACCATCATATTGAACAACAGATGAAGAAATCCGTCATGAAAAAAAGCGTACGTTAAAAAAGTCCACGGTTTAAACATGAAAACCTGTGGATCTGACGATAATGCAATCCAGCTTGGAAAATCAAACAGACCACTTGAATACTGATAGAAAAATAGCAGAGAAACAATAAAACATGCAATGTTCCAATAAATAACACGCATAGCAATACCTCCCAATCTATATTGTAATTTTAAATCGTCCAGGATATTCATAGAAACTTCTTTTGGTTTTAGAATTTAATCTTAAAGTTAAAAATTAATTCCAACGATTGTTATTAAACTGATTTTTTTTCCAGTACCACATCATCAAGAAACCAGTAATTGCTCCTCCAACGTGTGCAAAATGAGCGATACCTGTACCACCTCCACCAAACAAAGAAGTTCCTTTAACACCTAAGAACAAATCGATTAACAAAAGTCCAGGAACAAAGTATTTCGCTTTAATTGGAACCGGAATAAACATAAGAGCTAATTCAGCATTTGGAAACATAAACGCAAAAGCAGTAAGCAATCCATAAATAGCACCAGAAGCTCCTACAACAGTTCCTATGTAAGCACTTGTAAAACCATCAAACTGAGCTGGATTTACTAAATTTTGCCATCTGGTATCAATTTTTCCCTGGCTTAAAATATTCAATATGTCGGCCTTATGAAAACCATTTGCTGTTAAGATATTAATTGTATCCTCAAAAAAGTAATAATTAACTGCAGTATGAAGCAATGCAGAACCTAAACCACAAGAAATATAAAAAAACAAAAATTTCTTACCTCCCCAAAAATGCTCTAAGGCAGATCCAAAAGAAACTAATGCAAACATATTAAACGCAATATGCATAATTCCTCCATGCATAAACATGTGGGTGATAGGCTGCCAAACTTGAAAACTCGGATTTTCAGGAAAGAACATCGCAAAATATTCATAAGAAATTGGCACAAGTTGAGAGCCAATAAAAAATATAATATTAATAATAAGTAGCTGTTTAACTACCGGAGTCATATTCATCATAAAGCAAATTTTTTATCTATATCTTCCACACGCATCGTAATGAAAGTAGGTTTTTGAAAAGGTGAAATATTTGGATCTTTACAGGCAAACAAACCGTTTACCAAATTATCCTGTTCTTTTTCGGTTAAATAAGATCCTGTTTTAACCGCTAAGCTTTTAGCCATCGATTTGGCAATTGTATCATTCTGACTATAACTGTTTGCCGGAATTCCATCCTGCAAATCGCTCAGCAATTGTTCGATAACCATAGAAACTTCACTTTCTGTGATATTTACAGGAATTCCTGATACAACAATATGATCTGATTTCGAATCATCAAAAACAAATCCCGTAGTTTCCAGCGATGGTTTCAGCTCTTCGATCTGTTTCATTTCTGAAGCAGAATAGAACAAATCCAGCGGAAAAAGCAATTGCTGACTCGACGCCTGATTTACCGTCATATTCAGCAAAAACTGCTCGTACAGAATACGCTGATGTGCACGCTGCTGATCCACAATGATCATTCCTGATTTAATTGGCGAAACAATATATTTTTTATGAATCTGATACGTTTTCTGAGTTGCCTGTTCCACTTCGTCATCATTAAACAATGAAGAAGTAACTTCTTCATTTTCGAATGTAAAAGGCGAGCTTTCTATACTTTCAGGATTCTCAGTATCTAAACCTACATATAAACTTTCCCAGCTTGCCGTTGGCTCTACTCGTTTAGAATAACCTGAATACGAAGAACTTGAACCTGAACCCGAACTTGAATAGGAAGACGAAGAAGATCCAGAACTATAACTTCCGGAACTTGATCCTGAACCTGCTTTAGTGTAATGCTGATTGGTTTTATCATCTGTAAAAGGATTAAATGTCCCATCAACCTGAATAGTTGGAATTCCAACTTCCACATCTTTATAGTGATATGGGGTATCTAAATTGGAATCCCGGTCAAAATCTAAAACCGGCGCAACATTAAACTGTCCTAAACTATGCTTGATCGAAGCTCTTAAAATAGCATATAAAGCCGATTCATCATCAAACTTAATCTCTGTTTTAGTCGGATGGATGTTAATATCGATTGTATTTGGCGGAACTTGCAGATATAGAAAATAACTTGGCTGAGAACCATCTTTTAACAAACCTTCGTAAGCCGCCATTACCGCATGATGCAGATAACCGCTTTTAATAAAACGATCGTTTACAAAAAAGAACTGCTCTCCCCTGTTTTTCTTCGCGAATTCAGGTTTACATACAAATCCCTGAATACTTATAATATCGGTATCTTCATTTACCGGAACCAGTTTTTCATTGGTTTTACCAGACATAATCCCTACAATTCTCTGGCGATATCCAGCTGCAGGAAGATTATACATCTCACTTCCGTTATGATAGAAACTAAAATGAATATTTGGATGCGCCAATGCCACACGCTGAAACTCATCCATTACATGACGGAATTCAACTGTATCTGACTTTAAGAAATTACGACGGGCCGGAATATTAAAAAATAAGTTTTTAACTGCAAATGAAGTTCCTTTAGGCAAAACTGCTACTTCCTGCGAAACAAATTTACTTCCCTCAATTACAATATGAGTTCCAAGTTCATCCTGTTCCTGCTTGGTTTTCATTTCCATGTGTGCAATCGCCGCAATAGAAGCCAAAGCTTCTCCACGAAAACCTTTTGTTCCAAGCGAGAATAAATCTTCGGCCTGGCGGATTTTTGAAGTTGCATGACGGGCAAAACACAAACGGGCATCGGTAACGGTCATTCCAACACCATTATCAATAACTTGAACCAGTGATTTACCGGCATCTTTTATAATCAATTTAATATCAGTTGCTTTGGCATCAACAGCATTTTCTAACAATTCTTTTACGACTGAAGCGGGTCTTTGAACCACTTCTCCAGCAGCAATTTGGTTAGCAACGTGATCAGGAAGCAATTGAATAATACTCGACATTAAGCAAAAATAGTTTTAAAGTTTAGATTAGTTTTTATAAACCAAGAAGTACAAATTTAGTGAATTTTGGTTGTCTTTCAGAATAAGACACATCATAAAAAAAACAAAAAAACCTATACCGTTATGACACAGTATAGGTTTAAATATTTTTAAAACAATTGTGTTTTATTCGTTTTCTATTTTTCGCGGAGAATCTTCAATTTGAAGCGCTCCTGAAGTCAATAATGGTTGATTAAAAGCATGTGAAATCGAAGCCTGCTGACGAATGTAAGCCATTTTAATCGCTGCAATTGCAGCTTCAGTTCCTTTATTTCCGTGAACTCCACCACTTCTGTCAATAGACTGCTGCATATTATTATCTGTTAAAACACAGAAAATAACCGGAATATCTGTCTGTACATTCAAATCTTTAATTCCTTGAGTCACGCCTTCGCAAACAAAATCAAAATGCTTGGTTTCTCCCTGAATAACGCATCCTATTACGATTACGGCATCAACGTTTTGAGTCTGAAGCATTTTTTTCGCTCCGTAAATTAATTCAAAACTTCCCGGAACATTCCAACGGATAATTTGCTGAGCAGGAACATCGCAATCAACCAAAGCGTCAAAAGCGCCATTATAAAGTCCTTCTGTTATAGTATCATTCCATTCAGAAACAACAATCCCAAATCGAAAGTCTTTCGCATTTGGGATTGTGTTTTTATCGTATTCTGATAGATTTTTATTTTCAGTAGCCATCTGTATATTTTAGATATTAGATTTATAAATTTTAGACTGCTAAAATACGAATCTAAAATCTAAAATCTTAACTCTATAATAATATTTATTGTGCTAATCCGATCAAAGCATCAACGAATGCTGCTTCCGGAGCACTGTCGTAATTATCTTTGATGTCGTTAAAATATTTCAACGCATCTTCTTTCTGACCTAAAGCTAAAGCTGTTTTTCCTGCTTTTAACAAGAAACGAGGTGTAGTAAAGTCATTTTTATTAGATTCAGCAGCTTTTACATAGAAAGATAAAGCTTCTTTTGGGTTATTTTTTTGAGAATAAGCATCTCCTGTTGCACCTTTAGCCAAAGCACTTAAAATTACATCTTCTGATTTAAATTCACCTAAATATTTAATAGCCTCATCAAATTTACCTGTATTTAAGTAAGCCATACCCGCATAATAATTAGCTAAATTTCCTGCGTCAGTTCCAGAATATTCGTCAGCGATTTTGATAAATCCGAATTTACCTTCTGAACCATTTAATGACAATTTGAATAATGAATCGCTGGAAACACCATTTACTGCTTTTTCAAAGTTTTGCTGAGCAACAAACATTTCGCTTGCCGCTTCTTCTTGTTTTGGAGTTGCAATGAATTTTTGGTAAGCCAAATATCCAATTGTAGCAACAGCAATACCAGCCACTAAACCAATAATGATTTTTTGATTTTTAGCCACCCAATCCTCAGTTTTTGAAGCCGTTTCATCTAGTTTTGAGAAAACACCAGCTGTTGTGCTGTCTTTTTCGTCAATAACTACTTGTTGTTCTTCAGTAACCTCTTTAACTTCCTTTTCTTTTGGTGTCTTATATCCTCTTTTATTGTAAGTTGCCATTTAAAATTTATTTAGTGAACGGCAAAAATAAAATTTTTCTTGAAACTGAGGTAAAAAATTTCAATTTTATCACTATTTTAAAAAGAAATATTTTCAGGATTCGCTTGTACTTTCGCGAAAGCGTTAAAATAAATCAGTTCGAAACTTCTCTGAAGCCAATTATATCGATAATTTTCGGTAATTTGCACCCTCAAATTTTTACTGTCCAAAAACAGTATTTTTTACACTGGAGTCCCTAAAAATGCATCTTAACAAAATTTCTTTATTCAATTATAAAAACTTTTCCGAAGCAAGTTTTGATTTTGACATCAAAATCAATTGTTTCGTAGGGAAAAATGGCATCGGAAAAACCAATGTCCTGGATGCAATTTACCATTTAGCGTATGGAAAAAGCTACTTTAATCCACTTGCTGTTCAAAACATCAAGCATGGTGAAGAGTTTTTTGTTATTGATGCTGAACTGGAAAAGAATGAAAGAACGGAACAAGTGGTATGCAGTTTAAAAAAAGGTCAGAAAAAAGTTCTGAAACGAAATGGAAAAGCTTACGATAAATTCTCCGACCATATCGGTTTTATTCCGTTAGTAATTATTTCACCTGCCGACAGAGATTTAATTGTGGAAGGAAGTGAAACACGTCGTAAATTTATGGATAGTGTAATTTCACAATTGGATTCTACTTATTTGCATCAGCTTATTCAATATCAGAAAGTAATTGTACAGCGAAATGCCCTTTTGAAATATTTCGCCCTCAACCATACTTTTGACAATGACACCTTATCTATATATAATGAGCAATTAAATGAATACGGAAAATCGATTTTTGAAAAACGAAAAGATTTTCTGGAACATTTTATACCTATATTTAATATACATCATCAAGCGATAACAGGATCGGAAGAATCTGTACAATTGGTTTACGAAAGTCATTTATTCGAAAAAGACCTAATTAGTCTTTTAAAAGAAAACGTCAACAAAGATCGTGCTTTGCAATATACAACTGTCGGAATTCATAAAGATGATTTGTCTTTTGAAATTGATTCGCATCCGATAAAAAAATTCGGATCTCAGGGACAACAGAAATCTTTTTTGATTGCTTTGAAACTGGCACAGTTTGAATTTCTAAAAAAACAAAGCGGCGTAAAACCTATTCTTTTGTTTGATGATATTTTTGACAAACTCGATGAAACCCGCGTTGCCAAAATTGTAGAAATGGTAAATAGTGAGACTTTTGGTCAGCTTTTTATTTCAGATACTCACCCTGAACGAACAGAAGCTATTGTAAAATCTACACATCAGACCTATAAGATTTTTAATTTATAATTTTCGTTTCTGAAAATTGATATAATTTGTATCAGCTTTCTCCATTAATCCCAAATTAGAAATCATTAAATTAGCCTGAACAAAACTTAAAAAACAACTGCAATAAATATTAAGGAATATGTTAACGAAAGAATCATTGCAATTTTTAGACGATTTAAAAAAGAACAATAATCGAGAATGGTTTCAGGACAATAAAAAACGATACGAAGTTTTTAAAAAAGATTATCATCAATTGGTAAGTGATTTTCTGGATGCTATGAAACCGCTAGATCCTTCATTAGAATTATTGGAAGTTAAAAACTGTACTTTCAGAATCAATCGTGATATTCGTTTTTCTAAAGACAAATCTCCTTATAAAGCACATTTGGGAGTTTGGCTTTCGGCAGGTGCCAAAGGTGCCAATCGCGCGGGTTATTACGTTCACATCGAAAAAGGCGCCAGTTTTATTGCCGGCGGATTTTATTCTCCAGAACCAGAAGACTTGAAAAAAGTCCGTAAAGAAATTGCTTTTTTCTATGATGATTTAGAGGAAATTCTAAACAACAAAGAATTTAAAAAAGAGTTCGGGAATTTAGACACAAACGAAAACAATTCGCTTAAAAATCCTCCGCGTGGTTATGAAAAAGAGCATCCTGCAATCGAATTTTTAAAGTTAAAAAGTTTCACTGCAACTCAAGTTTATGATATTGCTGAAGTGACTCAAAAAGATTTCGTTTCTAAAATGAGTAAAAAACTGATTGCTTTAAAACCTCTGAATCATTTTATTAATCGCGCTTTAGAAACTGAGGAATAAAAAAGATAATAGCCACGAATTCACGAATTAATACAAACCAATTATGGTTGAAAATAATTCGTGAATTCGTGGCAAAAAAAACTACAATGAAAAGAAAAATACTTTTTCTTGGAGAATCTTACCGCGCCGATGCCATCACCTGGATGAAAGGTTTGAAAGAATTTGGCGATTTTGACATTATCACTTGGGAACTTCAAACTCCAAACCATAAAAGATTCAAACGTATTTTAGAGTATCTCTTCTCTCCTGTTACTATTCAAAAAATCATCAAAAGAGAAAAACCAGACATGGTTATTGCCGAAAGAACTACAAGTTATGGTTTTCTAGCTGCAATATCAGGTTCTAAAACTATAGCCATTGCACAACAAGGCCGAACCGATTTATGGCCTGAAGAATCTAAATTGTATCCTTTTAAAAAATTCATTCAGAAATATGCTTTTAAAAAAGCACATTTAATTCATGCCTGGGGTTCCGTAATGGCAATTCACATGAAAGCATCTGGAGTTGACATGAATAAAGTTCTGGTTCTTCCAAAAGGAATCGATTTATCACTGTTTACTCCTTCAACAAACAATTCAAATAAAATTGAAGCGATTGTAACGCGTTCGCTAATGCCAGAATATCGGCACGATTCTATTTTAAAAGCTTTTGGGATTTTACATCAAAAAGGAATTGATTTTTTACTTACAATTGTTGGAGATGGAACAAGATTACAATCATTAAAAAATTTAGCTACAGCACTTCAAATAGAAAATAAAGTAATTTTCACAGGAAGAATTCCAAATACAGAACTTCCAAAATTACTACAGCAATCAAACATTTATATTAGTATGCCAATTACAGAAGGCGTTTCGGCATCTTTATTTGAAGCGATGGCTTGTAGTTGCTATCCTGTAGTTTCAGATATTTCTGGAAATCAAAGCTGGATTACACATCGAGAAAATGGACAATTAATTGAAGTTGACAACATAGAAATGCTGGCCAATGAATTAATCTGGTCTTTTGAAAATGCCGAATCTCGAAATCAGGCTATTATTCGAAACAGAAAATTTGTGGAAGAAAATGCTAATTATGACATTAATATGAAGGTTATTTCGGAGAAGTATCACGAACTTATTGATTCTCAAACATAATATAACCGCAAAGTTCGCAAAGATTTACGCAATGAACGCAAAGCTTTGCGAACTTTGCGAAAACTTTGCGTCTTTGCGGTTAGAAAAAAAAATTATAATCCTTACTTTTGAACTATATTAAAAAGCCTTTTATTTATGGAAATTCAATCCAATTTTTCTTTAAAAAAACACAACACTTTTGGCATTGAAGCCAGTGCAAAACAATTCGTCGCGGTACATTCTATTGCTGAATTGAAAACAGTTTTAGCAGAAAACAAAAACGAGAAAAAGTTTATTTTAGGAGGTGGAAGCAATATGCTTTTGACCAAAGATATTGATGCTTTGGTCATTCATATCGATTTAAAAGGAAAAAAAATAATCAAAGAAAACGATGATTTTGTTTGGGTTGAAAGCCAAGCCGGCGAAACTTGGCACGATTTCGTTCTTTGGACCATCGACAACAATTTTGGCGGATTAGAAAACATGTCGCTGATTCCTGGAAATGTGGGCACAACACCAGTTCAGAATATCGGCGCTTACGGAACCGAGATTAAAGATACTTTTGTTTCTTGCGAAGCCATGAATATTATGTCTCAAGAACTAAAAACTTTCGATAATGCTGAATGTAATTTTGGCTACCGCGAAAGTATTTTTAAGCATGAAGTTAAAGACCAATACATCATTACTTCGGTTGTTTTTAAATTAACGAAAAGCAATCATAAAATCAATACTTCTTACGGAGATATTTTAGCGGAATTAGCAAAAAATAATATTTCTGAACCAACATTAAAAGATGTCAGCAATGCTGTAATTGCGATTAGACAGAGCAAACTTCCTGATCCAAAAGAATTAGGAAACAGCGGCAGTTTCTTTAAGAACCCAATTATATCAAAATCTGATTTTGAAAAAATACACGAGAAGTTTCCTGAAATGAAGTTTTATGAAGTTTCAGATACTGAAGTAAAAGTTCCTGCGGGATGGTTAATTGAACAGGCCGGTTTTAAAGGAAAACGTTTTGGTGATGCGGGAGTTCATAAAAACCAAGCCTTGGTTTTGGTTAATTACGGAAACGCCACAGGACAGGAAATTTTAGCTGTTTCAAAAGAAGTGCAAAAAACCGTTTTTGAAAAATTCGGCATTCAAATTGAAGCGGAAGTGAACGTGATTTAAAACACGAATTAGCAATCATTGTCTAACTGAGCGAAGTCAAAGTCATTTTTGGCATAAAAACATTTCGACTTTGCGCAATGTGACAAATTGAATAAAAACAAGAGAGATGTATACACCCGATTTATACAAAAATGAAAATCCTGAAGAAATCAGAACCTTTCTAAAAGAAAATAGTTTTGGAATCTTGATTAATCAGACCAACGGAAAACTATGCGCCACGCATATTCCGATAGAATTGGAAGTTAATGCAGATGGAAAAGAAATTTTGCAGGGACATATTTCTAAACTGAATCCGCAGGCTGAAGGTTTCAAAGAAAACGATGAGGTTTTGGCTGTTTTCACTGGCCCTCATAGTTATATTTCGTCTTCTTGGTACGATCATGAAAACGTTCCAACCTGGAATTACATAGCTGTACATGTGTATGGCAAAATCAAAATTGTTGATTACGAAACTTCTGTAGAACAGCTAAAAAAATTAGTGGACAAATACGAAGTAAATTCTGAAAACCCTGTTCGAGTTGAAGATTTATCGACAAAAACAATGCGTGAAGCTAGAGGAATTTTTGGATTCGAAATAGAAATTGAAGAAATTCAGGCAACGAAAAAACTTTCTCAAAACCGCGACGATCACAATTATAAAAACATAATAACCGAATTAGAAAAAACCAAAAACCCTCAGTCTATTGCTGTTGCAAAAGAAATGTCAAAATGCCGAAAGTAAATCGGCTTCAGCTATTGAATTTTACGAATTCATAAGTACATTTGCAGTCGCAGAACGTAAAAAATTAATAGAACCAAATAAATCAGATGCTTATATACATATTTTACTTTTTTATTGCTATTGTTGTTGTTCAACTATCTTATTATCTAGGAATTTTTGGAAAGTTTGCTTTTAGTAAACCGCAGCATATCACGCCTAAAAATCTTCCGGTTTCTGTAATTGTTTGTGCAAAAAACGAAGAAGAGAATGTAAAAAAATACATTCCGCTTTTGGCTCAGCAAAATTATCCTGATTTTGAAATTGTCTTAATTGATGACGCATCAAGCGATGAAACACTTGAAGTTTTTGAAGAATTTGAAAAAGAATTCCCTAATATTCGTTTGGTAAAAGTCGAAAATAACGAAGCCTTTTGGGGAAACAAAAAATACGCTTTAACACTTGGAATTAAAGCAGCAAAAAAAGATTATTTATTATTTACAGATGCAGATTGTTATCCAACTTCTAAAGAATGGATTACGGCAATGACTTCACAATTTACACTAAACAAAACAATTGTTTTAGGATATGGAGGATATGAAAAAATCGAGCGTTCTTTTTTAAATAAAATTATTCGTTTTGAAACTGTGTTAACAGCGCTTCAATACTTTTCATGGGCAAAAGCAGGACTTCCATATATGGGTGTAGGACGAAATTTAGCCTACAAAAAAGAAGAGTTTTTTAATGTAAACGGATTTATCGATCATATTCAGGTTCGCTCCGGTGATGACGATTTGTTTATCAATCAGGCCGCAAACAAAAACAATACAACTATTTCCTATACGCCTGAAAGTTTTACCTATTCAAAACCTAAAAAAACATTCAGAGAATGGTTTACACAAAAAAGGAGACATGTTTCTACTGCAGAACATTACAAGTTTTTTGACAAAATGCAGTTAGGATTATTTTTCTTCTCACAATTATTCTTCTTTTTATTAGTTATAATTCTGCTGGCTTTTCAATTTCAATGGATCGCTGTATTGGCAATTTTAGCGACACGTTATACCGTTGTCTGGACCGTAATTGGATGTTCGGCGGGAAAACTAAAAGAAAATGACCTTAAAATTTGGTTTCCGGTTGTTGAGATAGCGCTTATATTAACGCAAATTAATATCTTTATAACTAATATCTTTTCAAAACCGGTATATTGGAAATAAATTCTAAAATAGAAAAAGCAAAAAAAGGCGATCAGATCGCCTTTACTTTTTTATTAGATCATTATTGGAATGAGGTATACGCTTTTATGCTCAAACGAACTGAAAACGAAACCACGGCAGAGGATATTACAATAGAAACTTTTTCTAAAGCTTTTGATAAAATAGCTTCTTATAATTCAGAATTTCAGTTCAACACCTGGTTGATTGCTATTGCTAAAAACGTTTATATTGATTTACTCAGAAAAAAGAAAACCAATCTTTTTATTGAAATCACAGACAACGAAGACCAACAGGCATATAACATTGCAGACCCAACTCCTTCCGCAGAAGATGCATTAATTAAAGAGCAAAATCTTTCCCGTCTGCTTTTATGCATCAAAGAACTCAAACCACACTACCAAGAAGTAATTCAGCTTCGTTATTTTCAGGAAATGTCTTATCAGGAAATTGCCATTAAGATTGACGAGCCTCTAAGCAGCGTAAAAGTTAAACTTTTACGCGCTAAAAAATTATTGGCAGAAATTATCGAACGTAACAGATAATTTCCTATCTTTAAAACAAGAAAAATATACAATTCGTATTTTTATTCTTAAAAAACATTTTTTATCACATACTAAAACTACAATTTTCTCGTTGTAGCTCCAAACCTAAACCATTTCTGCGTATGATTTAAAGTTACTTAACCTTAAAACCCAAAAATTATGTCTAAATTAAACATTTATGAAAACAAGTGGAATGATCTTGTTTTCGAAAACAGAAACAAAGAGTACGGAGCGTATCAATTACGCCAGGAAAATCCTAGAACTACGGTTAATGCTCTCTTTATGGGTTTATTGTTAATAACTGCTCTGGGAAGTATACCGGTATTAATTAGCAAGCTTGCACCACCACCTGTGGATAGCACATCTGAAGTTCCTCCTTCAGATCCAATTGTTGTGACACCTTACAACCCTACTGTAACACCACCTCCACCTGCTCCACCAGCACCTCCTGTACTAGAGCAGACTACGACTACTGTTACAGACGCTCATGGATTAGTTAATCCAATAGTTGTAAGAACAGAAGATGCAGTAGATAAAATAGCTCCTAACACAGATAATGTACCTGTTGTACAAAATAATACTGGAACAGGAGATCCTTCTGGTCCTGTTACCTCATCAGGAGGTGGAGGCGACGGTCCGGTAATGTCTAGTACACCAACAATTACAAACACACCTGTTTTACCAGCAATTCTGGACAAACAGCCTGCATTTCCCGGAGGAATTGGTGAGTTTTACAAATATGTTGGAAATAATTTCCGCAGACCAGAATTGGACATGGAAAAAACATTAAAAGTATATGTTTCTTTTGTTGTTGAAAAAGACGGATCACTTACAGACATTATTGTTCAAAATGATCCTGGCTATGGAATGGGAAAAGAAGCGGTTAGAGTTTTAAAATCATTAAAAACAAAATGGAGTCCGGGAATTCTTGACGGAAAACCTGTTCGAACAGCATACAGTCTTCCAATTACAATAAAAACGGAAGTGGAATAATAAAAAAGCAGAACTTAGGTTCTGCTTTTTTATTATTTAATTTGAGCCAAAAACGAAACAAAAGTTCATTAAATTTATAATTCATTTCAAAATTAAATTTTTAATGCCCTTTACCTTTTCTCATCCAGCAATAATTCTCCCCTTAAGGTATTTACCAAAATCATGGTTTTCGTTAACAGCTTTAGTTATTGGAAGTATGACACCCGATTTTGAATACTTCTTACGAATGAAAGTCAAAAGCGATTATAGTCACACTTTAGCCGGTATTTTTTGGTTTGACTTACCTATTGCACTTCTATTCTCTTTTGCCTTTCATAATGTAATCCGAAATCTTTTATTTCAAAATCTTCCCTCCTTTATTAGCAATAGGGTATCAATTTTTACTCATTTCAATTGGAATATTTATTTTAGAAAAAACTGGCATATTATCATACTTTCTCTTTTAATTGGGATAAGCTCACATATCTTTTGGGATGCCTTTACACACCAACAAGGTTATTTCGTAAATAAAATTAATGCTTTAAAAAATACTATTATACTATTTGAAAAAGAAATTCCAATCTGGAAAATTGCACAGCATGCAAGCACTCTTGCTGGAAGTATTATAATTGTTCTAGTCTTTTTTAAGCTTCCGAAAAATTCCACTTTAAAAACCAGCATTGACAAATTATACTGGAGTACTGTCTTTTTATTTTCTACTTCTATTTTGTTTATTAGGTTTACGCTAAACCCTGACATTTTAAATATTGGAAATTTGACCGTATCATTTATTGCTTCCTTTATAATTTCAACAACAGTAATTCCACTTCTAATTAAATTCAAATCAGGTATTAAAAATTAACAAAATCAACTACTTTTACTCCTTCTAATGTCTATTGATTCAAACCAATAAAAAAACAAAACAATGGGAATATTTTCTGCTATTCTTGGCAACGCAGGTTCTGTTAGTCAGGAAGATTTAATTAAAAAATACGGACAGCTTCTGACCTCGAATGAAGAAATCGAAATGGGTTTCAAACTTATTCGCGACACCTTTATTTTCACAAACAAAAGATTAATCCTTGTTGATGTACAAGGAATTACAGGAAGCAAAACAGAATACAAATCGATTGCTTACAAAAACATTACAAGATTTAGCGTAGAAACTGCAGGAACTTTTGATCTTGATGCCGAATTAAAGATCTGGATTTCAAGCGAGCAACAACCAAGTATCGTAAAACAGTTCAACAAATCAGTTAATGTTTACGAAGTACAGAAGATTTTAGCTTTTCCCGTTTTAGGATAAAAAAACAAACCCGGCAGATACAAATCTGCCGGGTTTTCTTATTTTAGGAAACAACTATTATTTCTTTTTTGTAGTTGTTGTTTTCTTCTTTGTAGTTGTAGTCGTCTTTTTAGTTGAGGTTGTAACTGGAGCAGTGTTTACAATTTTCTGCTGTACATACGGTTTGTACAAACCATCTTTCTCTGCTCTCTTTTTAGCATCTTCGGCTCTTTGTTTAGAATCTGGATGCGAACTCATCATTCTTTCTATAAATGAAGCCTCTGCCCCTTCACTCATTTTAGCCAAAATTCTAAAAGCAGATTCCTCAGCATTAACATTATAGCCATTTTTCTTCAAGAAATTATAAGCAAATAAATCGGCTTCAGATTCTTGCTTACGGCTGTGTTTACTATCAATTAATGCGCTTCCTATTTTCCCCAATTGACTATCTGTTACAGCAGCAATTTTTGCAGATTGAGAAGAAGCACCGTCAATTAGAGCTTCTTTTTGGTAAGCTGCACGCATCGCATCTCTTGAATCATTGTTCGCTACGTGACCAATTTCGTGACCTATTACAGCAAGCAATTCATTATCATCCATAATATCCATTAAACCTGCAAATACACGAACACTTCCATCAGCAGTTGCAAAAGCATTTACATCTTTAACTTTGTAAACTTTGTAGTTTAAGGTATACCCTTCACCTGTAGAATGTTTTCCAAAAACTCTGTTTAAGCGTAAAGTATAACCGTCATTTGGTCCTGCAACTTCATTTTCTGTATCCATTTTTGCTACAGCTTCTTTAGACAAAGCTGCAGCATCTGCATTGGTTAAAGTAAAAGCCGTCACTCCTTTTTGAACTGCTCCTATTGCTTTATCTCCAAAATTAATCTGAGCATTCATTTTAGTCATACCAAATGTCGCAAATAAGAGTCCTGCTATTATAAATTTCTTTTTCATGATTTTTTTACAATTACAATTTAACAACAAATGTAAATAACAAAAATGCTATTTCATTACCTTGAAAGCTTGTTTTTTCAACAATTAAAGATATAAAATTTAAGCCAGCTTAAAAGAACATAACAATCAAAAAAAAACGACAGACTCTTCGAATCTGCCGTTTTTCAAATTAAACCTAAAAATTTACTTCTTTTTAGTAGTTGTTTTTTTAGTTGTAGTTTTTGTTGCTGTTTTAGGAGTTGAAACAACAGGTGCCGTATTTACAATTTTCTGTTGTACATATTCTTTATACAAACCATCTTTTGTAGCTCTTTTTTTAGCTTCATCCGCTCTTTTACCGGCATCAGGATGTGAACTCATCATTTTAGTCATAAAAGAAGAATCTGCTCCCTGACTTAAATTTTGCAAAATTCTAAAAGCCGATTCTACCGCATTAACATCATAGCCATTTTTTTTCATGAAATCATAAGAGAAGGAGTCCGCTTGAGATTCTTGTTTCCTACTGTGTTTACTATCAATCATTGCACTTCCTAAGGCTCCTAATTGTGATTTTGAAATCGTTTCAAATTTTCCTGATTGTGATGAAGCAGCATCTAGTAATGCTTCTTTTTTATAGGCAGCTTTTATGGCATCTTTTGTATCGTGATTTACTACGTGACCAATTTCATGTCCAATAACAGCCAGTAATTCGTTATCATCCATAATATCCATTAAACCTGCAAACACACGTACACTTCCGTCTGCGCAAGCAAAAGCATTAATATCTTTTACTAAATAAACCTTATAATTCAATGTAACACCATCAGTAGAAGCATGTTTTCCAAATAAACGATTTAATCGAATCGTATAACCATCTGCCTCGGTCGCAACAGGATTGTTAGCATCCATTTCGTCAATTGCTTTTTTTGCTAAAGCAGCCGCATCAGCATCGCTGAATGTAAAGCCTGAAATACCTTTTCCAACTGCCCCCATGGCTTTATCAGAAAGTATCTGTGCATTTACATCAACATAACCAAAAGTCATAAACAAAATCCCCAAAGCAATAAATCTTTTTTTCATATTTTAAAACTATTTAATTAACAACAAAATTAGTTTTGAAAGAATTTTAAGCTATCTCTGAAAGTTAAATTTGTAATAGATTAGGACGGAAATGTAAAAACTAAACGAAAAGCAAAATTAGTCCTCAAAATGAACTACATTCCGTATCTTTGTGCTTTGATTATTGATATATGGAAACATCCGAAGCAAACATAACTACTGCAAAACCTAAGTGGTTAAAAGTAAAACTGCCAATTGGACAAAAATATACCGAACTAAGAGGTTTGGTTGATAAATATAGTTTAAATACAATTTGTACTTCAGGAAGCTGCCCTAATATGGGAGAATGTTGGGGTGAAGGAACTGCAACTTTCATGATTTTAGGAAATGTCTGCACCCGTTCTTGCGGATTCTGTGGCGTAAAAACCGGAAGACCGGAAACAGTAGACTGGGACGAACCTGAAAAAGTAGCCCGTTCTATAAAAATCATGAATATCAAACATGCCGTTATTACGAGTGTTGACAGAGATGATCTTAAAGACGGAGGTTCTATTATCTGGATGGAAACGGTTAGAGCGATTCGCAGAATGAACCCAAATACGACTTTAGAAACTTTGATTCCGGATTTTCAGGGAATTGAAAGAAACATTGATCGTATTGTAGAAGCAAATCCGGAAGTGGTATCTCACAATATGGAAACAGTTAGACGTTTAACCCGTGAGGTTCGTATTCAGGCAAAATATGACAGGAGTTTAGAAGTACTCCGTTATTTAAAAGAAAAAGGTATCAACAGAACTAAATCCGGGATTATGTTAGGTCTTGGAGAAACTGAAGAAGAAGTTTTTCAGACCATGACAGATTTACGAAATGCCAATGTAGATGTAGTCACTATTGGTCAGTATTTACAGCCTAGTAAAAAACATCTTCCTGTAAAAGAATTCATTACACCTGAACAATTTGCCCGTTATGAAAAATTCGGACTTGATTTAGGTTTTAGACATGTTGAAAGCGGACCACTTGTTCGTTCTTCATACAAAGCACAAAAACATATTTTATAATTTAAGTTTAATCGTTTAATTGATTAACCGTTTAATCCTTCATGCGTTTAACAGTTAACAATTAAACGATTTCAACGGTTAAACGAATAAACCAAATAATTGAAAACAAGAATTGCCATTAATGGATTTGGAAGAATTGGAAGAAATTTGTTCCGCCTTCTTTTAAATCATCCTGAAATCGAAGTCGTTGCTATAAATGACATTGCAGATAATAAAACTATGTCACATTTGATTAAATATGACAGTATTCACGGTGTTTTGCCTTTTGACGTAAGTTATGATGAAAATAGTATTATTGTAGATGGCAGGCATTTTTTCTTTTTTCACGAAAAAAACATTCTAAATCTAGACTGGAAATCACATTCAATTGACATTGTAATTGAATCTACAGGAAAATATAAAACGCACGAAGAATTAAACAGACACCTCGAAGCGGGCGCAAAAAAAGTGATTCTTTCCGCTCCTTCTGAAGTAGACACTATAAAAACGGTAGTTCTTGGAGTAAATGAAAACATTCTGGAAGGAAATGAAACAATAGTTTCTAATGCAAGCTGCACCACAAACAATGCTGCGCCAATGATCAAAATCATTGAAGAATTGTGCGGTATTGAGCAGGCTTATATTACAACAATACATTCTTTCACAACAGATCAAAGTCTTCACGACCAACCACATAAGGATTTACGACGTGCAAGAGGCGCAAGTCAGTCAATTGTTCCAACAACTACAGGTGCAGCTAAGGCATTAACAAAAATTTTTCCTAAATTGCACAACAAAATGGGAGGATGTGGAATAAGAGTTCCTGTTCCCGACGGTTCATTAACAGATATCACCTTCAATGTAAAACGTGCTGTAAGCATTGAGGAAATAAATAAAGCATTTAAAGAAGCTTCAAAAACAAGTTTAAAAGGAATATTAGATTACACCGAAGATCCTATTGTCTCGGTAGATGTAATTGGCAACACACATTCTTGTTTGTTTGACGCACAGTTGACTTCAGTTATCGATAAAATGGTAAAAGTAGTAGGCTGGTACGATAATGAGATTGGCTATTCATCAAGATTAATCGATTTAATTTTACTCATAAGAAAAAAATAAGATTCATTGTAAAAGCATTGCCATACATGAAATACTGTCTTTTTATTGTTGTTTGTTTTCTTAATTCGTTTTTGTATTCTCAATCCAAAAAGAATACAGATAGCGTTACCTATTACAACAAGCTGGCCAATGCTAATTTCAACAATAAAAAGTACAATGAAGCTGCTCTTTACACCAAGAAATCTATTAATTTTTGTGAAGTACACGGCAAAACAGAAAATTTAGCCAACCAAACCTTAAAGCTTGGGAAAATTTTTTACAATCAGGGAAAACTTGAAGATGCTTTAAAAAATTTCCATAAAACTGTTTCAATATATGATACTCTAAAACCAAGCTGTATTAAAGCTTTGGCCTTGTATTATGTCGGCGTGGCGAATACCGCAAAAGGTGATTATAAAACAGCAGATCTTTATTATGCAAAAGCTCAAAATCTTTTAAAAGAGCTCAATATTACGGATCATGCAGAAGCTCTAAACTATCAGAAAGCATTGGCGCAAAAGAAGAATAATGACCTTCCTTTAGCTGCAAAAACTTTTAAAAGCATTACCCAAAAACCAAACAATCCGGGTATTATAAAAACAAAAGTAGATTCTTACTATCAGCTTGGCTTGATTGAAGCGCAGCTAAAAAGAAACGATTCTGCCATTATTTATTTTGACAAAGCATTGGATTATAACGAAAAAAGCAATGACCTACCAAAAAAATCGAAAATCGTTTTAGCCATAAGCCAGTATTATAAGCAGAATAAAAATTATGATATGGCTTATTCTTTTTTAGATGAGCACTATCAGCTGGAAAATTATCTTTTAAGATTAAAAAATGCCAAAGTTGATTTAAATGAATTCGAAAAATTCAAAAAAAATCAATCTTTAAATAATACCATCAAAAGAGAAAGCGAAGAAAAAATTCAGCTCAAAACCTATCGATATTCCAAGCTAGTCAGTATTTTGGCCATTGCTTTAATTTCAATTTTATCTCTTTTGAGTCTAGCTTTATACAAAAATAATATTATCAGAAATCAGAACAATTTACTGCTTCGCGAAAAAAACAAAGAACTGATTTTAGCTAAAAACAAAGCCGAAAAAGCGTCAAAAGCAAGATCTGAATTCTTGTCAACGGTTAGTCACGAATTACGAACTCCGTTGAATGCCATCAACGGAATTACACATATTTTACTTGAAGATAATCCGAAGAAAAAACAATTGAAATATCTGGAATCTTTAAAATTTTCAGGAAATTACCTCACCACTTTTATCAATGAGATTTTAGAAATTAATAAAATTGATTCAACTAAAGTTGAAATAGAAACCATCAGCTTTAATCTAAAAGAACTTCTATTTAATATTCAAAGTTCATTAAAAGAATTAGCTACTGCCAATAAAAATTATTTCAATTTAGAAATAGACAAATCGATTCCCGACAATTTGATGGGAGATCCAACAAAGCTGTCTCAAATTATATTGAATCTAATCAATAATGCTCTAAAGTTTACTCAAAACGGACATGTTAGTGTTATTGCAAAACTATATTCTCAGGAAGATGATACCGCTACGGTTTATTTCGAAATTGTAGATACCGGAATTGGAATTCCTGAAGATAAATTACAAACTGTTTTTGAAAGTTTCTCGCAGGGATCTATAGAAGTAAACAGAAAATACGGCGGAACCGGTCTTGGTCTTACTATTGTAAAAAAACTTATCGAACTATTAGGAGGGGAAATAAAGCTAAAAAGCGAAGTAGGCAAAGGTTCAACTTTTACCTTCAAATTAAATTTTAAAATTAACCACGAACCATTGGAAGTAATTGAAGAAGTAAAATCTTATAGTGATACACAATTGAAACACAAATCTATTTTATTGATTGAGGACAACAAAATCAATCAAATGATAACTCGAAAAATGCTTGAGAACAAAAACATCAACTGTGAAATCATAGACAATGGAGAGGATGCTGTTGAACTTTTAAAGGTCAAACGCTTCGACATGGTTTTGATGGATGTTCATCTTCCTGGCATTAATGGTACTACGGCTACCAAATTAATTCGGGAATTTGATAAATCGACTCCGATTATCGCACTGACGGCTATTTCGCTTGACGAAAATCGTGACATGCTTCTTTCTTTTGGAATGGATGATGTTATTACTAAACCATTTGTTCCAGACGAATTTTACACTACTATTGCTAAGTTTTTTGATTAAAAAAGTTACTAAAATTCTGAGAAGCTAAGACACTCCGTTTAGCTTGACATATTCCAAAATTGTCGCATCAAAATTTTGCTGGTGATTGAGAAACGAACTCTTTATTGGAAGATAATACAAATGAGAAACCAATTTCGAATCTTTTAAACGAACATAGTCTTTCTCTGTTGTAATTATTTTTTTTCCGTTAGCTTTTGCCAGAATTGCTTCTAAATCAGCATCAGAGAAATGATGATGATCTGAAAAAGTCAAACATTCATCATTTTCATTCTTTAAAAAATCAAAAAACGGTTTTGGTTTTGCAATTCCTGCCAAAAGCACTTTAGATTCCAATTTAATATCGCTGACAGCAATTGTTTCTGAAGCGCCAAAAATCACTTCATCATAATCTATAAAAGTAAAAAAGATCTGCTGCGAACAATTCAATTTTAATTTCAATCGAATTTCAGCTTGTTTTTCTTCCGATAAAACTTTTGGACATTTTGTAACCACTATTATATTAGCTCTTTTAGCTCCGTTCCTGCTTTCTCTCAAATTTCCTGTTGGAAGCATAAAATCATCCGCATATAAATCATCATAAGCAGTTAATAGAATATAAAAACCCGCCTTTACCTTTCTATGCTGGTATGCATCATCAAGTAAAATAACTTCTGGTTTTTCATTCTGCGAAAGTAATTGCTGAATTCCATTGGTACGATTTGCATCAACGGCCACCATTACATTTGGAAATTTTTGATAAAACTGAAAAGGTTCATCTCCCAAAATTTCGGCATTCGAATTTTGATCAGCTAAAACAAATCCTTCTGATTTTCTTTTATAACCACGACTTAAAGTGGCCACTTTATATTTGTCAGATAATAACCGAATCAAATATTCTATTTGAGGTGTTTTTCCAGTTCCTCCCACGCTTAAATTTCCGACAGCAACAACAGGAAGATCAAATGAAGTCGATTTTAAAACCTCTTTATCAAAAAGAAAGTTGCGGACTGAAGTAATGAAGCCATATAAAATGGCGAAAGGGAAAAGTATTTTTCTGAGTAAGTTCATAATGTTATTTATCAGAGTAATGACCCATTGCAGAAACGATAATAACAGTTACTATTTCTTCTTCAACTCTATAAATCAATCTGTCTTTTTTGTTGATTTTTCTTGACCAATAACCTTTATAATTATATTTCAATTCTTCCGGCTGTCCTTCTCCAGTAAAAGGATGTTCAGTTAATTCCAAAAGTATTTTTTCAATTTTTTTAATAGTAGCTTTATTTCCTGATTTATAATGATCTTTTAAATCTTTACGAGCAACATCCTCAAAGTCTACAAAATACTTCCCCATATATCGTCAGGATTTAATCTTCTTGTTTTGCCTTTTTTAATATTGTCTTCTGCTTTTTTAATCTTCTCGATAAATTCAGGACTATAAATACTTTCCTCCTCATTAACCTGTGCATAACTATCTGTTTCAACAATTTCAATACCATCAAGACCTTTAAAAAAAGCTTCGAACATTTCCATAAATGCTTTTCCAGTCTTCGTGCGTTCGTTAATTTTTATAGTTGTCATGACTTATAAATTTTATACTACAAATGTACTAAATTTGTACTTTTAGTATCAACTATTTATACCATTAGTATCAATTATTTATTACTGATGGTATAAATAGTTGATACTAATAAAAATTTGAAAAACTTAAAATGAAAATCAAAAATATAATCTCAGTCCTCGAAGAAATGGCTCCTTTGGCTTACGCCGAAGATTTTGACAACGTTGGACTTTTAGTGGGAAATTCAGAAACAGAATGCACAGGTGTTTTAGTTTGCCATGATGCTTTAGAAAATGTAATTGACGAAGCCATATCTAAAAACTGTAATCTTGTTGCATGCTTCCACCCTATTTTATTTTCCGGAATTAAGAAAATTACAGGCAAAAATTATGTCGAGCGAGCTATTTTAAAAGCCATTAAAAATGACATCGCTATTTATGCCGTTCATACAGCTTTAGACAATCATTCAGCTGGAGTAAATAAAATTTTCTGCGATGCTTTAGGTTTAACAAATACTAAAATATTAATTCCTAAAAATAATTTCATACAAAAACTAGTCACTTTTACCGTTCCGGATAATGCAGACAAAGTTCGAAATGCTTTATTTGAAGCTGGCGCAGGAACAATTGGAAATTATGACAACTGCAGTTTTAATACACAGGGATTTTTTACTTTTCAAGGAAACGAAGACAGCAATCCTGTAATTGGAGAAAAAGGAAAGCTTCATACCGGAGAAGAAATTAAAATCGAAGTTATTTTTGAAAAACACCTTCAATCCAGAATTTTAAAAGCACTTTTTTCGAACCATATTTATGAGGAAGTAGCTTATGAAATTTACGATTTACAAAACCAGCATCAAAATATTGGTTTAGGAATGATTGGTGAATTGGAAAATGAAATGGATGAAAAAGATTTTCTTTTGTCTGTGAAAGATAAAATGATCGCTGACGGAATTCGTCATTCTGTTTTTTTAGGAAAAAAAATAAAAAAAGTAGCCGTACTTGGAGGTTCTGGAAGTTTCGCCATAAAAAATGCAATTCAGGCTGGAGCCGATGCTTTTTTGACTGCCGATTTGAAGTATCATCAGTTTTATGAAGCTGAAAACAAGTTACTTTTGGCCGATATTGGTCATTTTGAGAGCGAACGCTATACAAAAAATTATATTGTTGATTATCTTCGAAAAAAAATTCTTAATTTTGCAATCATTTTATCGGAAGAAAATACAAATCCAGTTAAGTACTTATAGAATATGACGAATACGAAAGAATTAAGTGTTGAGGACAAGTTAAGAGCAATATACGATTTACAGCTTATTGACTCTAGAATTGACGAAATCAGAAACGTTAGAGGAGAACTTCCTTTAGAAGTTGAAGATTTAGAAGATGAAGTTGCAGGTTTGAGCACTCGTTCAGAAAAACTGAAAGGTGAACTTGAAGTGATTGAGGAGCAAATCAAAGCAAAGAAAATTGCTATTGAGGAGCATAAAGAAGTGATCAAAAAGTACACAAAACAACAAGAATCAGTACGTAACAACAGAGAATTTAATTCTTTGACAAAAGAAGTTGAATTTCAGGAATTAGAAATTCAATTGGCTGAAAAGCAAATCAAAGAAATGAAAGCTTCTATCGAGCACAAAAAAGAAGTTATTTCTAATTTAAAAGAAAAACTTGATGCTAAAAGCTCTCATTTAAAACATAAAAAATCTGAATTAGATGCTATTATGGCTGAGACTCAGAAAGAAGAAACTTTCTTAACTGAGAAATCTGCTGAATTTTCTGCGCAAATCGAAGACAGATTATTAGCTGCTTACAACAGAATCAGAAGCAGTGTTCGCAACGGATTAGCTGTAGTTTCTATCGAAAGAGGAGCATCTGCAGGATCTTTCTTTACAATTCCACCACAAACTCAGGTTGAAATTGCTTCAAGAAAGAAAATCATCACAGATGAGCACTCTGGAAGAATTTTAGTTGATACACAATTAGCTGAAGAAGAAAAAGAAAAAATGGAACAATTGTTCGCAAAATTCTAAATATCAAGTCCCGATTTAAATCGGGATTTTTTTTGCAGTTATTTTTTTGCCACAGATTAAAAAGATTGACACGGATTAGGAATACTCAAATTATGAGAATAAAAATCTATTTCATCTTTTTAATCTGTGGCAAAACTTTTTTTTAGCAAGTTTATAATCATATTTTTTACCTTTAGAAAAAATTAAGTTTTGAAAATTAAAAAAGGAATTCGTTTTATTACATTAAAATCCGTTGGATCTTATATTAATTTTTTGAGTTATGTGCGTCCGCAAAGAGCCATGGAGCTTTCTTATGCCCTTTTTAGCCAGCCACGAGTTGGAAGATTAAAAAAAGAAGAACTTCCAAAAATCTTAAAAAATACAGAAACAGAAACGTTTCACTATAACGAACATCATTTTCAAACTTATATCTGGAAAGGAAACGAAACCAAAATTCTTTTGGTTCATGGATGGGAAAGCAATGCTGCACGCTGGAAAAAAACGTTACCGCATCTTCAGAAATCCGGAAGTACTATAATCGCTCTTGATGCACCAGCTCACGGACAAAGTAGCGGAAAAGAATTTAATGTACCACTTTATGCCGAATTCATTAATAAAGCGGTCGAAAAATACCAGCCTGAAATTATCATTGGTCATTCTATTGGTGGTGCTGCCTGCGTTTATCATCAATATTTATTTCCGAATACCAGTATCGCCAAAATGGTAATTCTTGGCGCTCCGTCTGATTTAAAAACTTTGATTGATAATTATATCTCAATGTTGAGTCTAAACAACAGAATGCTTCCTCTTTTAGAGAGTAAATTTGTAAATCGTTTTAATTTTAAACTGGAAGAATTTTCAGGACAAAAATTTGCATCACAATTTACTATTCCGGGTTTTATTGCTCATGATACTTCAGACAAAATCGTTGCTTTCGCTGAAGGAAAAAAAATAGCCAGCAATTGGAAAAACAGCCAATTTATAGAAACCAGTGGTTTAGGACACGGAATGCATGATGACGATTTATATGATAAAGTAATTGAGTTTCTTTTTGAAGGTTCTGAGCCGCTAAGTCGCTAAGTTTTTTTAAATCTAAAATCCAAATTAAAATGATCGCTGTAATTTTTGAAGTAATTCCTAATGAAGGTAAGAAAGATGAATATCTGGATATTGCAGCAAGTCTTCGTCCTGAATTAAGTCATATAGAGGGATTTATTTCCATAGAAAGATTTCAGAGTCTTAATGATCCCGGAAAAATCTTGTCTTTATCTTTTTGGAAAGATGAAGCAAGTATTCAGCAATGGAGAAATCTTGAGATGCATCGAGCAGCACAAGCAAAAGGCCGAAATGAAGTTTTCAAAGATTATCATTTAAGAATTGCGACAGTTGTGCGTGATTATGGCATGTTTGAAAGAAAGGAAACTCCTGAAGATAGCTCTCAGTTTCATTCTTAAAAAAGGTGCAAAGATGCAGAGATCCAAAGTAACAAAGGTTTCTATCAGTATTTCAAAAAAATCTAAAAACTAAAATCTGAAACCTAAAATCTTTTTTTTACCTACTTTTGCAGTATGGAAGAAAATTTAAAACGTCTGAATAAATTTATTGGAGAAACGGGATATTGTTCCCGTCGCGAAGCCGATAAATTAATCGAAGAAGGACGCGTAACTATAAATGGCGCTGTGGCTGAAATGGGGACTAAAGTTTCTCCAAATGATGAAGTACGCATTGATGGAAAATTAATCGTTGAGAAAAACGAAAAATTAATTTATCTGGCATTCAATAAACCGGTAGGAATTGAATGTACAACCAATCTTGAAGTTAAAAATAATATTGTCGACTATATTAATTATCCAAAACGTATTTTCCCGATCGGAAGATTGGATAAAGCCAGCGAAGGATTAATTTTTATGACTAATGACGGAGATATCGTAAACAAGATTCTTCGCGCACGAAATAACCACGAAAAAGAATATACGGTTACAGTTGACAGACCAATTACAGATCGTTTTATTCAGCGTATGGGAAATGGTGTTCCAATTTTAGATACCGTTACCAAAAAGTGTAAAGTCGAACAAATCAGTAAATACACTTTTAAGATCATTCTAACACAGGGATTAAACCGTCAGATTAGAAGAATGGCTGAATATTTAGGTTATGAAGTTACAGCATTAAAACGTATCCGAATTATTAATATTTCTTTGGATGTTCCGGTTGGACGTTATCGTGATTTGACTGATGCCGAAATCAAAGAATTAAACCAGTTGATTGAACCGTCCAGTAAAACCGAAGAAGCAAGTCTGCCGAAGGTTGAAACTCCTAATCGAAGTTCAAATGGAAATTCGAGCAGAAGAACTACTTATATTTCTAAAAACGATCCTAGATTTAAAAAGAGAGGCAATAATTAAAATAATAAAGTCCCATTTGCAATTGTAAATGGGACTTTTTGTTTACTTACTTTTTCTTATCTAAAAATTCATAATACAAAGCTTTAGATAAAAAGCTTGAACTCTGATAATTCATAATCAAATATTCTCGTACAGCTTCTGCATGTCTTCCGTTTAAGTTATTTTTTTCGAAATATTCTCTTCGGGCATCATCATTAAAATTTAATCCGCTTAGAAAAACGGGTTCTACTCCTTTGTTTACAGAGATATTATAAGTAGTTACAAGATTTCCCCAATTCACATAACTACAAAGAAGAACTGTACCGTAGAAATACCAAACCATCTGATTGAAAAGATAAGCGTTCGTTTTTTGCTTTCTAATTTTTTGAAATGAAACTACCAATCCAATAATAGCCAAGATTAAAAAAGCATAAACTCCTAGACGTTTGTATGTAAAACCATAAAAAGAAACATATTCTGTATTTTTAATCATGGCACTTACAATTAAAACCACATTTAATGAAAGCCAGATTTTAGCTAAATTTTTTAAGGCTTTAGCTTTTTCATCAAAATTAAATCCGCCCTTAAAGTAAAACAGAATTACACCCACTGCCATTAAAATTGAAAAAATTACAGCATTTACCCGCTCATGCGTATCAGCGCTTAGATTTGTTTTCTCAACCGTTTCAAAAAACTGTTCATAATTGTAAGTTACTATGAAAACCAAAAGCATAAGATTCAATAGAAACAATGTGATTTCGCCACTTTTTCTTTCGAAATCTAAATCCAGGAATGAAAAAGTGCTTTGATTTTTTACCTCAGAAATATCACTGAATTCATTGTTTAGTTTTGGGTTGAATTCATAACAGGCATCGGGAACCCAATAATTCCAAAAACTAAATGAAATATAAAATCCAAGTATGCTGATCAGGACTAACTGGAAAATATCAATATCCAAAGTATAGTCCGTAAACAATGAAGAGAAATGATTGCTTCCGAAAGAATAAACGATAAAAAACAATCCCAAAAATATAATTGGAATTACAACAAATGCAACTAGCTTCTTAGCAAAATCATTATGAATTTTTCGTTCAGGAAGCCATTGACTGAAAATAAAAACACGTCCCAAAGAGGTTATTCCGGTTAAGAAAATTAAAGGAAAGATTTGTATGATTTTGAGTTCGCCTTCCTGCGTCTTAAACTGTAAAAACAAAATTGATAACGCTAAAGCAAAAAATGATGCGCCGTCTCCATACCATGCAAAAGCGAAACAAGACAAAATAGAAGTCATAACCAAAACAAGATGCGATCTGTTTACCAGTTTTTCCTGAAAGAAATAACTAACTAACAATGTTAGCACCACTCCAAAAATAGAGATATTGATTCCAGGGCCTTCATTGTAAAAAAGCAGTGCAAAAACTGCTGTACATGCTAAAATAATTTGATGTTTTTTCATGATTTTTGTTTTTAAAAGTACTTTGCAATTCAAAGTTTTTAGATAAAAAATTTTAGTTTCTAAGATTTCATTAATTTTTCGAGGTAAGAAAGGTGTTCTTTAAACGCCGCGCGGCCAAGCGGTGTTACCTGATAAGATGTTTTTGGCTTTTTGCCCACAAATTCCTTTTTAATCTCAATGTATTCAGATTTCTCTAATGCAGAAGAATGACTTGCCAAATTCCCGTCGGTGATATTCAAAAGCGTTTTCATCTCGGTAAAATCTACCCAGTCGTTAACCATCAGAACGGACATAATACCCAGTCTGACACGGCTTTCGAAATCTTTATTTAGCTTATCAATAATTCCCATTCAATTATTTGTATTTTTTGAACATTACTAATCCGTATAAGATATGTAAAATTCCAAATCCAAGAATCCAGAACAATAATCCATATCCGATATAGAAAAGAGCAATTAATCCTAAACAAAGTTCGCAGAAACCTAAATATTTTACATCAGAAAAAGTATATTTTTCTGCATTAATAAGTGCTAAACCATAAAAAAGCAAAGTCGATGGCGCAACCAATCCAAAATATCCGTGATACATTAATGCCAGACAAAATACTCCCCCGGCAAATAAAGGAACCGATAAATTGAACAACATCTTTTTTGTTGCAGATGTCCAGATTGGTAAATTATATTTTCGGCTTTTTCTAATGGTAAAAAAGATTCCGAACGTAAATGCACAAACTAAAATTATGATTCCGATCCAGAATAGTTCTGACACCAGATTAACAGAATATGATCTGCTATCATCATTAATATAATCAATTCCGTTTGCTTTAAAAAGTTGGTAGGTATAGATTCCACCAATTAAAGCCGAAAGACCCGCGAAAACTCCTGAAAGTCCGCTTAATGATATAAATCTGGAAGAACGCTCCATCATGGAACGAATATGTGCTAAATCTTCTTGATGCTTTTGATTCATAATTAAAGTACTTTGCAGTACAAAGTTATATTTTATTTTGAAATGACAACGCACGAAAATCACTTTTTTTCAAAAAAAAAATCACTTTACAAACAGTAATACTGTTTACAAAGTGATTTTCGAATCTTTTTCAGATATTATTAATTCGTTTTCTTCGTAGCAAAGTTTTGGAATTTATATTGCAGTGAAAACATGATGTAACGTTTCAGAACCGTGTTTTCAGAATCTACAACAGAGGTTGGCGTAATGGTTCTCGAAGTGCTCTGATTTTGATTCAGCAAATCATAAACCTTCGCTTTAAGCGTAAATTTATCATCCGCAAACTTGTAAGACAAACTGGTATTCCATAAGTAAAAATCCTTTTTATAAGGACCAGAAAGATTAGAATTGTAAGTATATCCAAAGTCATTCCCCAAAACCCATTTCTTCCAAATAAAGTTCGTCATTTCAACTTTAAAATTGTGTGTTGTGTTTGACGCAGAACTTATAGAACTATTATTATATCGTGTATCATTAAAGGCAAATTCGTAAGATGGTTTTATACTTAAAAACTCACCATAATCATATGATAATTGCATATAAGGTATAAGACTTAACATTTTTGCCGTATATAATTCGCCATTAGTAAAACCTTTATCTAAAGTATACATAACACGTGTTCCAAAACGAAAACCATAAGTATTCAACTCTTTCTTTATCGACTTACTCCATTCTGAACCTAAACTACTATTACTGGTTCCAGACACATTATCATACGTTATAATTTGCTGACCTGCCGAATTATATTTTGATGCTGAAACAATCTGATTATTATTAAAAACTAAGTTTCCATACAGATAAAAGCCCGAATTCGATTGATAATCATAATCTGAAAAAGTAAAGTAAACAGTATTGGAAGTAGAAGCTTTCAAATCCGGATTTCCAATTCTTGTCATTAACGGATTATCTAAATTATTAACCGGCAGAATCTGAAAATCTTTCGGAATCGTAAACCATCGCTCATAAAATAAATAGATTGCCTTTGATTTATTAAATCGATAATTCAAATTAAATGTTGCGTCTGGAAAAATATAATTCTTGTTCAAATCGGTGGCAACATTTTCATAAAGAGCATGATTTTGAGCTTTTACAAAATAAGTTCCGGTGTGCAAACTAAAAAAGAATTTCTTTTTATTGATACTAAATCCTACTTTAGGATTAACCTGAAATCGATTAGAAAAATTATAATTACTTAGGGAATCAATCAAATTCATTCCGGCGTTATTACGGTCAAATGTTTTTTTATCATCGCTTGTTTTTTCCCAATCTGTTTTTAAACTAAAATTAAAACTTAAAGAATCTGTAACAGGTTCTGAATATCGGATAGAGCTTGTGTAATAATCTTTCTTATTACTTGTTTTTACATTTTGATTTCTAATATCATCTGGATTGCTCCCCTGAGCATATTTTGTAGAAGATTCTATAATCGAACTGGCATCATTTTTTGAGTTTTCATTAAAGAAATTAATCGCAAAAAATCTGCCTTTTCTCTTTCCTTTGGTAAAAAGATTGATGTAATTTTTAAAATTAGAATTATCACTTTCATTTACATTATAAGAGTCGGTTGTATTCACCAATTGTCCATTTTCATCAGTGGTATTTCTAAAATAATTATTCGTGGCTGTGGTGCTTCCAATTTCAACTTTTGGCGAAATCAGTATTTTTGTTGATGGCGTAATATCATATTCTAAATTGAAATCAGCATTGTGTTTATTCGAGTCGTTATTTGACTTAGAAACGGACTCTGACAACAAAGAACCCGTTGGCAATAAGGTTAGTTCTGTAGTTCGGTTATTATTCTCAGAATTTGAATTATTGAAATAATAATTCCCATTAAATTTACTTCCCTTAAACCATTCATCGGCATAATTCAACCCAATTAAATTCGATTTAATTATTCCAGGCCCTCTTCCAATTACGGGAGCTCGGGAACCAGAATTTCTTCCTCCTCCCATATTATCAAAAACTTCATCCATAGAAAAGCCTGTTGCATTTATATTATTAGAAGAAGCCAGAAAACTAATGCGTCTTTTTTCTTTAAAATAACTCAGCAAAGCACTGCTCTCATAACGTTCAGAACTTCCGTAACCGCCCATTATTTTCCCAAAATATCCTTTGTCTTTTTCTTTTTCTATGGTCAGATTGATCGTCGAATTATTCGAAGCAGAAGCTTCTTTAGTAAATTCCTGTTCTTTGGTTTTGGTATCTGAAACTTGTATTTTTTTAATGATCTCAGCCGGAAGGTTTTGAAGTGCAACCTTTCCGTCTTCGCCAAAAAAAGGTTTTCCGTTAACCAGTATTTGATTCACTTCTTTTCCGTTTACCTTAATCTTTTTATCAGCATCGATGGTAACTCCTGGTAATTGTCGTAACAAAGCTTCGACATTGGCATCGGGGCGTATTTTAAACGACGAAGCGTTATACTCCAGAGTATCTTTCTTTACCCGAACCGGAGGTGCTTCATTTTTTATAACAACTTCCAGAAGTTTGTTTTCGTACTCTAAAAGTTTCAACGTGCCCAAATCCATATTTTGTGTTAGCTTTTCAAGGTTTTTTGAGAAATCCCGATAACCTTGTCCTGATATTTTTAAAATAACATTTTGCGAAATTGGTTTGATTTGCAATTTGAACAATCCATTTTTGTCTGTAATTGTATATTCTACAACTGAAGAATCTTTTGGATGAATCAGATAAACAGTTGCTGACTCAATTGGCACTAATTTTTCGGTAACAATTTTACCATTGACTACAATGCTTTTTTGTGCGATAGAAGAAAAACAGCATAAAAAAAACGCGAAAAAACCTAAATCCTTTCTCATATTATTTTACAACAGTTTTAGAAAGAGAAAGGATAGAAAAATGAAAAAAAAATCTGTTGGATGGTAAAATTTTAATCATAGGTAATTGATTTTTTTGTTTAAAGGTTTAAATAGTTTTTTGCTTTTATTAAGACCAAACTTACTTTTTGAGAAATAAATAAACTGCAAGAAAATGTTAAAAATAGATCGTTAAAATCAAAAAAATAGTTAATTCTTTACAAAATAAGACACCTAAAAACCACTAAAAAATTATATATCAAATCATTAGCACAACAACTTTAAACGCTAATTGTACATTTTTATTACCATCTTCGGATTAATAAAAAATAACCAACAACCTGAGTAAGATAATTTATTTCCAAATCCACTAAAATTCGATTTTTACAGAAACAAAAAAGCCTATTCTTGACGAACAGGCTTTTGTTATTGTGAGATTTTAAATCAAAACCATCTTCTTCTCTTGAATAAAAATACACCGAAAGAGGAAAGAATTACAGAGATTAAAAGTAGAATCCAGATTCCGTATTTGCTTTCTTCGAGGCCGTTTGGCACGTTCATTCCGTACAAACTGGCAATAAGAGTTGGAATCATTAATATAATTGATATTGACGTCATTTGCTTCATGATGTTATTCATATTGTTTGAAATTACCGAAGCATAAGCATCCATCATTCCTGTCAAGATGTTATTGTAAATATTGGCTGTATCCTGCGCCTGATTTAATTCGATTTCGACATCTTCCAATAATTCAGGATCATAACTCGCTTTATGCGCTTTTAGATTTTTGATTCTTTGAAACAAAACATCATTTGCTTTTAAAGAGGTTATAAAGAAAACAAAACATTTTTCGATTTGAAGTAACGCCTGTAATTCTTCATTTTTAATGGATTTCTCCAGATTATCTTCTGCGAGTTTTATTTTATGATTAATTTGTTTCAGATATTTTAAGTACCAAACGCTTGAAGATAGAAGCAATCTCAAAACCAGATTGAAATTATCTTCGATCTCGATGTTTTTACGCTGTGAATAAGCTACAAAATCTTTTATGATTTCTGTTTTATAAAAACTGATCGTAACACAGATGTCGTCTTTAAAAATGATTCCGAGAGGAACAGTATGAAAAGGAATTTTAACATCTCCGCTTTTAATGGGAATGCGCATGATGATAAGTGTCCAACCGTCTTCGATTTCGATACGAGGTCTTTCGTCGATATCCTCGATATCATTGTAAAAGGCTTCAGGAACCTGAAGTTCTTCCAGTAAATAGTTTTTATCTGATTCTGTTGGCGATTCGATGTGAATCCAGCAATTTGAAGTCCATTTTTGGATTTCTACTAATCCGTTGTTGTTTGTGTAAAAGGCTTTCATTTCAAAATACAGGTTTTTAACGCAGCATTTTGAAATTTCAAAAGCTGCTTAATTTAATATTAACGAATAATAATAATCGTCCATTTGGAGAAGTGTTATTTTTAAAGTGCTGCAAAAGTATCCTTTATTTTTAAGAACCGAAACTTTAAACTATTAATTATATATTAAAATGACTGTTTGGGCAGATTTTTTAAACACATAGAAATATTGATTTAGTAACTGTAAAAAGGCATCTCACTTTTTTAAATAAACATAACAGAAATCCTAGTAAACTATGCGGAAGAAATTTGTTTCTCTTTTGTATTCTTTTTAAAAATTAATGTAATAAAAAAGCCTGTTCTATAAGAACAGGCTTAAAATATATTTAGATGTAATTTTATTTGTTTTTAGCACTTCTCATTTTTCTGGCTAAAAGTGTATTTTTAAGTAACATTGCAATTGTCATTGGCCCTACTCCTCCCGGAACTGGCGTAATAAATGCTGCTTTTTTACTTACTCCGTCAAAGTCAACATCACCTTTGATAACATATCCTTTTGCATTTGATGCATCTTCTACACGTGTAATTCCAACATCAATAACTGTTACTCCTTCTTTTACCATATCTGCTTTTAAAAATTCAGGAACTCCTAAAGCTGTGATAATGATATCTGCATTTTTAGTAAATTCTGCCAAGTCTTTAGTTCGGCTGTGTGTTAATGTAACTGTAGAATCTCCAGGACTGCCTTTGCGGCTCATTAAGATACTCATTGGTCGTCCAACGATGTGGCTTCTTCCAATTACAACAGTATGTTTTCCTGCAGTCTCTACTTTGTAACGCTCTAACAATTCCATAATTCCAAATGGTGTTGCCGGAATGAAACTTTCCATTTCAAGTGCCATTCTTCCAAAATTAGTTGGGTGGAATCCGTCAACGTCTTTGTCCGGATCAATTGCGAGTAAGATTTTCTGCTCGTCAATATGCTTTGGTAAAGGCAACTGAACGATATATCCGTCTAGATTATCATCTTCGTTTAACTCTTTAATTTTAGCTAGAAGTTCGTCTTCGGTAATCGTTTCAGGCAGACTTACTAAAGTAGAATCAAATCCGATTTCCTGGCAAGATTTTACTTTACTTCCTACATAAGTTAAACTTGCTCCGTTATTTCCAACCAAAACTGCTGCCAAATGAGGCACTTTCCCTCCTGCTGCTTTTATCGATTGAACTTCGGCTGCAATTTCATTTTTAATGTCGTTAGATGTTTTTTTACCGTCTAGTAGTTGCATTGTTTTTGTTTCAGGTTTATCTTTTTGTTTCAAGTTTAAAGTTTCAGGTTTGCTGCGCCAATTCGGCTTTTAGCCTCGGGTCACGTTGAAACGAAACTATATTTATTTATCGAAAAAAGTTTCAAGTTTTGATTTCTTAACTTGAAACCTGAAACTTGAAACTTTTAATTTTATTATCTCGGCATTCCTCCTGGCATTCCTTTCATGCCTCCCATCATTTTCATTAGGTTTTTTCCGCCTGGGCCTTGCATCATCTTCATCATCTTGCTCATTTGGTCAAACTGTTTCATCAGTTGATTTACCTGCTCGACTTTAGTTCCCGAACCTTTTGCGATTCTGGCTTTTCTTTTTACGTCGATAATCGCTGGTTTACTTCTTTCTCCCGGCGTCATCGAATGAATGATCGCTTCGATATGTTTGAAAGCATCATCTTCAATTTCTACATCTTTCATGGCTTTTGAAGCTCCTGGTATCATTCCAACCAGATCTTTCATATTACCCATTTTTTTCACTTGTTGAATCTGCGTTAAGAAATCATCAAAACCGAATTCGTTTTTAGCGATTTTCTTTTGAAGTTTTCTGGCTTCTTCTTCGTCAAATTGCTCCTGCGCTCTTTCAACAAGCGACACAACGTCTCCCATTCCTAAGATACGCTCTGCCATACGTTCTGGATAGAAAACGTCAATTGCTTCCATTTTTTCTCCAGTACCAACAAATTTAATTGGTTTGTTTACAATCGATTTGATCGAAAGCGCTGCTCCACCACGAGTATCACCGTCTAATTTCGTTAAGATAACTCCATCAAAATTTAAGATATCGTTGAAAGCTTTTGCAGTGTTTACTGCATCTTGTCCTGTCATAGAGTCTACAACGAACAATGTTTCCTGTGGCTGAATTGCTTTGTGTACACGTGCAATTTCGTCCATCATTTCCTGATCTACTGCAAGACGACCTGCTGTATCGACAATTACAACATTGAATCCGTTTGCTTTAGCGTGTTTGATTGCGTTTTGAGCAATCTCTACAGGATTTTTATTTTCTGGCTCTGAGTAAACCTCAACACCTATTTGATCTCCAACAACATGAAGCTGATTGATCGCCGCCGGACGGTAGATATCACAAGCTACAAGAAGTGGTTTCTTGTTTTTCTTTGTTTTTAAGAAATTAGCTAATTTCCCTGAGAAAGTAGTTTTACCAGAACCCTGAAGTCCTGACATCAAAATAACAGTTGGATTTCCTGATAAATTAACACCAGCAACATCTCCACCCATTAATTCTGTCAACTCATCTTTTACCAGTTTTACTAATAATTGTCCTGGCTGTAAGGTTGTCAATACGTCCTGTCCAATTGCTTTGTCTTTTACTCTTGCCGTAAAATCTTTAGCAATTTTAAAGTTAACATCGGCATCAAGTAAAGCACGACGAACTTCTTTTAAGGTATCGGCAACGTTTACTTCTGTAATTTTACCGTGTCCTTTTAATATATGGAACGCTTTATCTAACTTATCACTTAAATTATCAAACATACTATTTTCTTTATTTGAAGTGCAAAGATAATCTAATTAGATATTTCAGGCAATTTTTATTTCTACCCAATTTTGCCACGAAGGCACAAAGGCGCTAAGTTTTTTGTTTCAAGCAGATTTAAAAAGATTTTAGCAGATTAAAAAAAATCTTTTTAATCCTTTTAATCTGTGGCAAAAAGAAAAGACGCAAAGAATAAAACCTTTGCGCCTTTGTACCTTTGTGGCTATGAACCTTTAAAATTGAA
This sequence comes from Flavobacterium notoginsengisoli, assembly GCF_042686225.1. Taxonomy (NCBI): domain Bacteria; kingdom Pseudomonadati; phylum Bacteroidota; class Flavobacteriia; order Flavobacteriales; family Flavobacteriaceae; genus Flavobacterium; species Flavobacterium notoginsengisoli. The sequence goes on along the minus strand of NZ_JBHUOT010000002.1, from coordinate 235,951 downwards.
AGTATATAAATGGCTGCGAACCCGCAACAGCTGTTGCGTAAACTATCCAGTAAACGAATCCTAAGATTATTGCTTTTACTAATAATGGAGTTTTGTCGAAAACCGATTTCATTCCGTTTGTGAATGTTTCCGGTAAGAAATGCCAAACATAACCGAATAACATTAACCCGAATACATTTTTATATCCTAGAACAATTGTTTTCCAAAGTTCCGGCTCGAATGTTAATTGCCCAATAGTATTGATTACCTGCAATGCTGTTTCGAAATCTCTGGCACGAAAAAAGATCCAGCAGAAAACTACGAAGTGAAATGTAATTAAGATAGAAAAAAATCTCCACAAGAAATTCGGACTTTTATCTTTCTTCGAAGGAAAGAATTCCATAAATATCTTATGAACCGCTAATGCTAGTCCGTGTAAAGCTCCCCAAACAATGAATTGCGCTCCTGCTCCATGCCACAATCCTCCTAAAAGCATAGTGGTAAACAAATTGAAATTGGTTACTAATGTTTGTTTTATTTTACCTGAAAGTAAAAATGATAACGCGAAAATTAAAATACTACTTCCTGCAATGATAAGCGGAATTATACTTTCATTATAACAAGACATTCCCCAAAGCAATAATCCAAAGAAGAATAAACTCGGAAATAAATAACCTGCAAAAGAACCTTCTCTGTTTCCTCCAATCGAAATGTATAAAAAGTCTTTCAACCAGGTTGAAAGCGAAATATGCCATCTTCTCCAGAAGTCTGTGATCGATGTTGATTTATAAGGCGTTCTAAAATTGACCGGCAATTTGAAACCAAGTAATAATGCAATACCTATTGCCATATCTGAATATCCCGAAAAATCACAATAAATTTGAATAGCGTATCCATAAGAAGCCATTAAATTCTCAAAAGAAGTATAACTTAATGGTGTATCAAAAACACGATCAACAAAGTTTACCGAAATGTAGTTTGAAATTACCGTTTTCTTGATTAAACCTCCAATAATTAAAAATAAGGCATTGTTGACATCCTGCTTTGTCAAATTTAATTTTTGATAAATCTGAGGAAGAAAATCTTTCGCACGTACAATTGGCCCGGCAACTAATTGCGGAAAAAAGGACACGAAAAATAAATATTCAATATAATTTTTTGTTGGCTTAATTTCTTCACGGTAAATCTCAATAATATAACTCATCGACTGGAATGTATAAAACGAAATTCCCACAGGAAGAAAAACATTATGAAGTGCAAAATTACCATGAAACATATCATTGTAAGTGACAATCAAAAAGTTCATGTATTTGAAATAACCTAAAAGTGCCAAATTCAAAATTACACTTATAACGAGATAAAGCTTTTTAACGCCATCACGGCTTTCACGGTAAATAATCTGGCTCAAGCCATAATCTACAACCGAAGAAAGCAATAATAAGAGAAAATAAATCCCACTAGATTTGTAGTAAAAAAATAGCGAGAACAGAATAACATATGTTAATCTCAAATAAAATGTTTTGCGTAAAAAACCATACACAAAATAGAAAACCAGGAATAAACCTAAGAATAATCCGGTATTGAATAAAAGTTTTTCGTCTGGGTTGTAAACAAACCAACTTTCAACCTGTTCTGTTGTAATTGCACCAAAATTTTGAATGAACCAATTATTAATGCTATCTATTGTTGTCAACTTAATTCTTTAATTTAAAATTATCGTATGTTTTTAAAAACGCCTGTGTAAACAAGTTCCCTTGTTTCTCATATCCTTTTTTAGAATAATGAACCCAATCCGGTCCAATTAATCCCTGAGCTTTTAGTTGTTTGATTCCACTCATTCCGCCGAATTCATCATATAAATCCCAAACTGCAAAACCGTCTTTTTGAGCTGTCTCAATGATTTCTTTTGCATAATCATTAATATAATTATTCGGTTTTCTTCTTAATAAAGACGGCGCCGGAGTCATCACTATTATCGGCGCATCTATTTTCTGAGCTTTTATATTACTAATAAACTCCCGAAGTTCTTTAATATAATTTGTCGCATCCAGATGATCATAACTTTCATTTGTTCCTAATGAAAAAATAAGTAAGTCCGGGTGCAACGCTTTCAATTGTTCAAAAAATAAAGGATACTTATTATAATCTGAGTATTTAGCACCGTTTACTCCGATTCCACTGTAAATAATTCCGGAAGCATCTTTTTCCAGCACCAATCCATTTAATTCATAATTGGAAGCTTCTTTATTTGGAATCAGGAAAATTCGACTTAAAGGACTATCAGAATTATAATAATGTGAAAAAGAATCCGATTCTATTGTTAAAGGCACAAACTCTGACATTGAAATCGTCTTCGGTCTTGTTTCATTCGTTGCGATTTTTAAAGTTCGGCCAGCGCGAATGTTGTTTGATTTTAAACGATTGTCTCTTTTAATTTCGGCAACTGAAACATTGTATTTATCAGCAATAGTTCCCAGTACTTCACCTTTTTTAATCTTGTGTGTTATAACTCTTGGTTCTGTTGTTTGAATAGAGTTAATTTTAGACGAAACTGCCAAATCAAACATATCCTGATTCTGAGGTGTTATAATTTTTATGGTATTAAAATTATAAGCGGGATCTTTTACATTCATTTCCATCACAAATCCGCCGGAATCTCTCCAAAGGCCAATTCCGCTTAAACCAACCGGATTACTTTTGAATGGAAGGATATTCCTGTAGCTTTCCCAGGCACGATTTGACTTGAAACGCTCGTTATAAGAACCATTTGTTCTTGCCAGTTGATACGGAAATACTAAACCTCTTCCGGCATTTCCAAACCTTTGTTGTAAATTCTTTCGGATCTCATTGGTCATTAAATCTCCCTGAATATGAGAATCACCAATATGAACGATATTGATCTTTTGATTTTTCTGGTTTTCGTTTTGCTCCAGTTTTCCAAAAAAGTCTTTTAATACTTGTGCATTATAAATTTGCCCCTCTACAGGAGCATCCACTTTTGCGGTATCAATTTTCTGAATCATTTTTTTGGGTATTGGATCTACATTAGCTTTTGCAGGCTTTTCATTTGTTGTAAAGAAAAGGCAACAAAAGAACACAATAAGTTTATTCATCATACGCTGTCTTTTGTTATTGAAACGGAATCAGGTCTGGCTCTTCTTACTGGTTTTGGTTTAGTTCCTTCTGCATCTCTTTTTGCTCTGAGCACCTTATATTCTTCGTATCCTTTGTTTAACTGTTCATATAACAAATTCCCGATGGCTTTTGCCCCTCGCTGGTTAAAGTGAGTGTAATCTTTATTGGCTTTTGCCGGTGCTTCATCAACCCACTTAATCATAGATCCGTCGCCTCCCATTAAAGTATATAAATTTACGAATCCGGATTCTGTTTCTAATGCATAATGTTTCTGCGCTTTCATTAATGGTACAACAGCCGAATCGGTTTTCATTTCTAAATCATATTTAGTTGATTTATCTGCTGTAGAAACGATTAATATTGAAACTCCCGGAAAAGATTCTTTGATTTTGTTCACGGTTTTTGTCATTCCTTTTTCATACCAGGAATAATTCTTGGTGCCGTAATTCAAAACGTTTGTTCCGTAGTGCAGAATAATTAAATCATATTTCAGATTGTTATTGAACGCTCTCATCACATCTGCATTGAACATCGAAATTGGAAGTCCCGAATTTCCTCTTTGCGAAAAATTATCTACATGAACCCCAATGCCATTATCAAAATTAAATCCGTAAATCGGAATTGAATCTGAATGAACAAAATTTGCTTTGAATGCTTTTAAACCTCCTGATGAAACTTTTAAAGTATTCACTAAACTATTTGGAGAAAGACTTTTCTTTAAAGTATCTTTTCCGATAATAAAATTCACCTTTCCTGTTTTAGACGAGCGTCCGTAAAATAAAGTGGCATTATCTAAAGTGGTACAGTTTTTATTGAGTCCTGCTTCGTACTGAACCCAAGTGTTGTTTGATGCATCGTTTGCAAAAAATACATGTCCGTTAACGCCGAAAGGACTCGTTGGTTTTTTGACATTTAAATACGATTGTGTTTTCCAGTTTTTAGAATAACTGGATTTAACTGAACCTCTCGAAGCAGCAGATTCTGATGTAATAGAAACAAATCCAACTCCATTACCACCAAATCGTTCCTGATAATTGGCACGAACATCCTGAACGATTAAATCTCCATCGGTCATAGAATCTCCGTAATAAGCAATTCTGACTTTGCTCTGCGGATTTTTTTCTAACTGATACAATTTCTCATAGAAAGAAATCAGATACTGATAACCTTTATAGTTTTCGAATGACTCAGATGGAAACTCAATCCCTTCTGTTTCATCAAAAACAATTTTCTGGTTGTTTAATTTTCTTTCACTTGCGGCACTACTATCATCATCTGCAGCAAGCGAATCTTTAGCTACTGACTCCAAAAGCAGACTATCAATTAATATGTTTTTAGAATCTAACTTACTTTCTGAAAATATTTTGTCCGGAAGGATTTGTTTGAATCCAATAAAAGCAATCAGTGCCAAAGCAACGATCGAAAAAGACTGAAAAAAATAAGATTTTGTATTCACTTAAATAATTATAAAAGTATAAAACGCTGCATTCAAAAATTAAACCAATTAAGTTATTGTTAATTTATTGCAGCAAAAATTTGTGCAAAGATAGAATAACATTTTATTTCTAATTCATTTTAACAAGAAACTAGACAAAAAAAAGAGGTTAGAAAAATCTAACCCCTTTATCAAAAAAAAAATAAAAAAAACAAAGCTAATGATTAACTAAATCTTAATGCAATGCATTATATAATTAGAATGAATAATCTTTATATTTTTTAGATTTTCACTTTAAAACTATTTCAAGATAGCGTATTGGAATGTTGGATAACCTCTTTCTCCAGCCGCATTTACACCTGCCGTAAATCTAACTTTATAAACATTTCCTGCTGGATCTTTAACCACATAGAAACGATCTGATCTTGCCGCAAAGCTAGAAGTTGGATTACCATTTGCATCTGTTCCTCCCACTGTTCCTCTCCAATTTGAACCAATATTTCTTTGGTCGTCTGTGAATTTACTGTTATCAACATTTGCCAATGTGAAACCATCATATGTAAAAGCAGTTGTAAGTACTTGGTAAGTTTTTGCACCACCTTTAACGTTATTTAAAACGAAGTCCGCAAAATTATAAGGCACTAAACCTGTTCCAAAATTAGTTGTATTAGTAAAACTTGTGAAACTAATATCCCATTGTGCTTTTTGAGGCTCTACACTAACTGTTTTCTTGTCTAACAAACTTAAGAACGTAAAGTTGTAAGCTGCATTTTTAGTAATAGTAATTTCATCATGAGTTGTAGCAGCAATATCAGCATATTGTACTTTATAATCATTTCCACTTCTTAAGATTCTAACTTTTTTCCATCCTCTTGAAGGTCCATTAGCACTACCCTCATTTCCAGTTTCCGGCTTAGTTGTCCCTGGGTTACTTCCCATATTAATCACATAAACTTTATTCTCACTGTCAGTAGCTGAGACAGCCGCAATAGTGGTTTTAGTAATATCTCCAGTTGGGTCATCTACTTGAGTTATGCTACCAGATCCTTGATTGAAAATCATAGTTGCATCTTCTGGCTGAACTTCGTCAATATTGATACTGGTCGTTTGTTTAGCAGACATTTTTACAGTATGGTTTATTATTACTCTAAAATCTGTTCCAGAGTAAAATCCTAAATCCCAAGAAACTCTAGGAACAGCTGTCATTTTTCCACTGCTCAAGTCAACAAAAACCTGATTTGGTTCAGTAGGCCCTCCAACCTCAGGAGCCAAAGCATTTCCTAAAGAAGCAGTTTCGTTAAAGTTTACCTGAATAGATTTGTTTTCAGAAATCACGGCATTAATCGTAACGCTGCTGATAGTGAAAACCACATTTTTTACTTCACCTTCTATAGCTTCTTTTAATTTTTTGAAAGTAAAAGATACAGTAGATACATTTTTCTCGAAAGGAACTATTACTTTACTAGCAGCTATTGCAGGTGTTGTACTATAATCTGTACCATTTGCAACGGCTGTTTCAGTGTAAGTTAAAGTTAAAGATCCTGCTACTGCAGTTGGAGATGCAAATTTAATCTCGATCGGAGTAGTTTCCGCAGATAAATTTAACGAAGTCGAAGCAAAAGCTACAGCATTTGGCTGAACCACTTCATCATCGCTACTACAAGCTCCAAGAGCAAGTAATACAAAAGATAGTATTAGAATAAAGTTCTTTTTCATGTTATTGATTTATTAATTAAAATTTAGATTATATGAAAGTTTTAAGAAGTAAGATCGACCATACCCCAGCATCATATCAGAACTTGTGCCCCCTCCATGAGCACCTCCAGACGCATCGCCACTGCCTCCGTTTATAGCTGACTGCAAGTTGGTAACATCGAACAAGTTCCTAGCACCTACTGTTACTTCAAATTTATTTTTAAAGAATGCTTTACGGATAGAAGCATCCATCCAGCTAAACGCGTCAAGTTGATTCAGAAAGAATCCTGTTTTTCCATCGGCGCCAGTTGCTGCTACATATTGCTGTTGCTTTCCATTATATTTGTAAAAAACAGCCAACAAAGTATTCCATTTAGGGATATTATAAGAGATACTTGAATTTAATCTGAACGAGTAGAAAAATTTATCATCAGATACTAGATTTTCAGCTGCAAGATCAAGTCTTCTGGAGATACCTACTACCGCCGCTCCTAACATTACATTCCAGTTTTTATACGTATATTGCTCAACGGTTGAAATGTTCCACATCTTATATTTATTAATGTTGAGATATTTATAATTCCAACTAGGAATCGTTTGTGTTACTACCAAATCAATTCTGTCATCAACATCTAAGAAAGTGACCGCTAGGTTGTTTGCAATCTGAGCACCAGAATCAAAAGTACAGGCTCTTTTAAAACTCACTTCGTAAGAAGTACTGTTTTCAGGAATCAAATCTGGATTTCCCTGCATATTATGATTAGAGTCAACAAAATAAGTGTATAATTCATCAAAATTTGGGGTACGATACGATTTACCCAAAGAAGCTCTAGCCTCTAGTCCTTTATCAAAAAGATATCTTAAGCCTAATGAACTTGCATATTGGTTTTCGAAAGCAGTTTGAAATGAAAATCGAAGTCCCGGACGAATTGAGAATTTATCACTTACACCTATTTCAGCAACAGAATAAACATCATAGTTCTCCAATCTTTTTCTAATATTTTGACCTACCTGATTGTCATCTCTAAAAGCTCCCACTGATGAATCATAAAATCCGTTTTCATTGGTAATTTCATATCCTAGCTGAAAATCAACTTTTTTATTATCAAAGAAATTACTCAGTGTACCTGTTGAGTAAAATACTTCTTTTGACTGGTAAGTTTTCCTTTTGTTGTCTATCTCTTGTTTTGTATCCAATTTATAAACAAAATTCTCCAAGTCACGTTCTTGTTTCTGCTGAGAAACTGAGACATTATATTTTAATTTTGAGAAAATATTTCCACTGGCATTTAAATGGTGGTAATAACGGTTTGTAATATATCTTTTGTCACGAGCAAAATAGGTGTCTGCAAATGGATAATTATCTTGGATATTTATAACTGGATTGTAATAATGAACATCTTCTCCATAATAGTCAAATTTGTAAAAAATTCTAAACGCATCTTTTTGGTAACCCAAAATTGCATTTCCTACCCATTGTTCTTTCGGAAGCTGTGTATATCCTCTAAGTCCATCATTTTGATCATAATCTTTTCCTTGTCTGTTATCATAATAACCGGCCATCGCATTGCGATTTCCTCCTATATTAACAAACCAGTTTTCATTAAAATTATGACCAATTTTAGCCGATTGAATATGACGTCCTTTATCAAAAAAACCAAATTCTTTACCAACTGTTTCTTCTTGAACAGCAGCACCAATCTGCCATTTATATCCACCACCTTTTTTAGTAATAATATTTAAGATTCCGGTAACAGCATTTGCTCCGTGAGTAACCCCCATTGATCCTTCAATGATTTCGATTCGCTCAACATCATCGAGATTAACCTGCGTTAAATCAACATTTGTCCCCATCCCTGTATCACTTACTAAAGGTATATTATCAACCAAAATCTTAAAATACTGCGCATCTAATCCGAACATTGAAACCTTAGAACGCCCATCATCACCATTGGATGTTACACTAATATTTAAATACTGATTTAAAACATCAGCTAAATTATTTGCTGCCAACTGTTTTATATTTTCTTTAGAAATCACTCGAACATTAAAAACTGACTTCTTAATTGACTGAGGTTCTAACTGTCCTGTAACAACCACTTCAGAAAGTTTTTCGTGCGATTTTATAGTATCTCTCTGCTGGGCAAAAGAATAAGTACTAAATAAAAGCACAGCAAAAAGAGTAATTTTAATTTTCATTATTTTTATTGAGTCTTAATAATCGATGCAAATATATAACTATTTTTAACTATTCTAAATTAAATTTATATATTTGCAAAAAATTTAAAAACAAAACAATAAGTTATGATTTCGAAAAGTCTTTTAATGTCAGCCGCTATGGCTTTAACATGCAGTCTTGGTTTTAGTCAGGACAAGAAACAACAAGATATTAAGTCTATTAAATCTATGTGCGGTTGTTATGAAGTGAAATTTAATTTCACAGAAACATTCTCATACCCAAAAGACTCTCTTACTTATAAACCATCTGAGACAAAACATGAATCGGCTTTAGAATGGGTACAATTATTAGAAGACACTCCTAACAAAATTGTAATGCAGCATTTACTTATTGTAAGTCCTGATATGATTATCAAACACTGGAGACAAGACTGGCTATACGAAAACACAGACTTATATTCTTTTGACAAAGGAAATTCCTGGAAATATAAAAAATTAGATAAGAAAGCTGTTAAAGGCCAGTGGACTCAAAAAGTATATCAGGTAGATGATAGTCCAAGATATGAAGGTTCTTCAACCTGGGTACATGTTGATGGAAAAGATTACTGGGCAAACGTTGCTGATGCTCCGCTTCCTAGAAGAGAGCAAACAAAACGTAACGATTACAATGTTTTAAAAAGAAGAAACATTCACGAAATTACAGCTACAGGATGGAATCATGAGCAAGATAACGATAAACTGGTTCGTGACGATGCCGGAAAAGATGTTTTGTTAGCACAAGAAAAAGGATTTGATGTTTACACTAAAGTAGATGATTCTAAATGTATCGCCGGACAAAAATGGTGGGCTGCAAACAATGTTCTTTGGAAAAACGTACGTGACAAATGGCAGACTCTTTTTGACAGACATAAAGACTTAAACTTAGAAGCTAAAGTGGATAGAAAAGCGCTTTATTCCCTATTGTTTGACCTAAAACCAGATACTGCAAAAGCAGAAACGGATAAAATCATTGACAAGTTTGTTAAATAATTAGAATTAGTTGTTATAAGAAAGCCGGAAGTTTTTAGACTTCCGGCTTTCTTTGTTTAAAAAAATTATTTAGGGAATACTATTATCTAGTACCTCCTGCCCACCAAACATTTTCTTTATAAACATAAGTACCATCTCCAAATGCTTCTTTTAAATTCTTGTTAGCAGACACATCAGAATTCCCGTAAGTTAATCTAAGCGGAAACTTAGTGGCATTAAGCGAATTTGACAATTGAATTGGATGTGCGGCGAATGAACCATACATTGCCAACAAACGTCTGTAATCATTATAAGCTTCCACACATTCGTTTTCATAGAATGAAAAATATTTTTGTACAGCAATTTCTTTTAATAAACCAGCATTAGTTGTAATATTTAATCCTGCAACATAACTTGCTGCATTTGTGGTTGAAAAATTAATAGCTTCATCTTTGTTAAAAGCGGCGGTTACAGCAGCAGTTAAACTAGTTGTACTAGTAACGGCAGCCGAACTTCTTGCTTCCGCTTCTGCTTTAATAAACAATAATTCATGGTAGCTCAACATAAATATTGGATTATTTTGATTCATTAATGCAGAATATGAATAATTTTGACTTTGTGGGCTTTCACCGTTTACAAAAAATTCATAGGTAAAAGGTGCTCCCGTTGTTTTTTGAATTTTTTGAAAATAACCAATAGCACGTGGATCATTCGCTCTGGCATTTAATTTGTCAGATAAACTTTTACTTGCAAATAAATATGCTCTGGCAATTTTTAATTGGTAATAAGGATTTGGTATACCAGAATTTTTCATCTTAAATTCGTCACTTTTGCTAGTGAAAGATTTACTAACATAATTTAAAACTTTTGCATAGTCCGGATTCTTAAAAGAAAGACGTAAAGTATATCGCGCCAATAATCCATTAGCCGCCTTTATCCATTTCGCTTTATCACCATTGTATATTAAGTCCTGAGTTCCTAAAACTTGATAAGTTGATGTTTTTTCTAAATTAACAATAGCGTCTTGCAAAGTCGCAAATACAATTTTGTAAAGATCTTCCTGGCGGTCTATTTTAGGTTGAAAAATTATCCCTGGATGAAGAGCTTCAGCGAAAGGAATATCTCCATAGACATCAGTCATCAAAGCTAAATTATAAGCATATAGGATTTGTGCTATTCCTAATGTAGTATAGTTACCCTTTTCTGCCCCAGTTGTACATTTATCGATTATCAGCTTTAAATTATACATTGTCTGATATTGACTGGTCCAGGAGTTATTATAGGTTGTCTGACTTATAGGTTCACCATTTCTTGTTTCAGCATTGTACATCTGCCCCGAACCACCTGCATTTAATTCCATATATACTCCCGCGTAGAAAGATAAATCTGAACCAGTATTACTAAATGCAGTTTTTGTCATCGCATCAGTGATAGCAAAACGAGTTGGCACATCTGTTGGATTGTTTACATTTTTGTTAATATCGTCCATTTTATCCTCCGAACAAGAATTTAATGAAATCGACGCTATCACTAAAAGTAAAATGACTTTATATTTTTTCATGATTTTTAAATTAAATTAATTGATTGTTAGATTCATTCCAACTCCAATGCTAGTTGTTTGTGGAATAGATAATCTTTCAAAGCCTCCAGCCATATTGTTATTTCCTTGTGATGATTCAGGATCTAAATTTGGCATCTTAGCCCATAATAAAACGTTTCTGGCGAATGCTGAAAGGCGTATATCAAACCCTGAAGAAAATTTTGGTAGAGTATATCCTAAAGACAGTTCTCTTAGTTTCACAAAAGAAGCGTCATATATAGCAGTTTCTGCAATATTTGAATATACAGTATAAGTAGCTTCTTTTGTTGCCCCTTTTGTATTTATCTCCCCAGTTTCTGTTACTCCTTGTTGAACCATTAATTCATCGCGGTTGCCTGTTTTAGAACTCAATCCGTAAAGATCTAACAGTGAATTTGTTCCACTATACATTTTACCTCCGTTTTTCCAGTCAAAAGTAGCCGCAAGTGTTATTTTTTTGTATCTAAAAGAAGTTGTTCCTCCTAAGTTAAATTTTGGAGCTACTTCGCCAAGTGATTTAGTTTCTCCCGCAATAGCTAATCCATTTTTATCAACCAAAATATTACCTTTATCATCTCTTGCAAACGAATTTCCGTAAATTACAGGGAAACGTTCTCCAACACTTGCTCTAACTTGGGGAGTAACAAATCCACCTAACATAATATTTGGAACCCCCTCTTTCAATTCATCAACAAAATTATCTATTTGTGTATAATTTGCAGATATCGTCCAATCAAAATCGGCAGTTCTAACTGGGCTAACACTTACAATCAATTCATGGCTGTTAGTATGAATTTTCCCTCCATTCATCACTAAAGATGAAGCTCCTGTTGAACCAGCTAATGGCACTGAAAAAATTTGATCAATTACATTTTGTCTAGAATAGGTATAATCAATACTTACACGATCATTAAATAACCTAACTTCTCCTCCTACTTCATAAGATCTTGTATTTTGAGGTTTTAAGTTTGGATCATACATTATATTGTTTGGTATATATGAATTTACCCCACCTGGAAGCGAATAGCTTATAGGAGCACTTGCCCAAAAACCACCCCCGTAAGTTGGTACTGAATAATAATTGGCATAATAAGTTCCAGCTTGACCTACCTCTGCCCAAGATGCTCTAAGTTTAGCAAAAGATAATGTTTGGTTTCCTTTTAAAGCCTCTAATTCGGTTAGCACTACGCCCAATGAAACTGAAGGGTATACAAATGAACGGTTGTTTCGTGGCATTGATGACACAATATCATTTCGTATTGTACCACCTAAATAAATAAAGTTTTTATATGAAATGTTTACATTTCCAAATAAACCAAAAGTCCTATTTTTATAAACCTCATCTGTAGCAATGGTTTGCTGTGTATTAGCTAAATTAGCCCAGCCGCCAAAATTGAGATTGTTGCCAATCATATCATATACTTTTTCATACTTATCGTTAATTTCATTACCAACCATAGCTGTTAGGTTTAGGTTATCTGAAATTTTATATTCATAATTCGCCGTGAATAATGAATTTATTGTTCTCGATGATATGCCGTAGATATATAAGTGACCAGCCGTAGTTTGTTTGTTGCCATACTCTTCTATATTTCTATAATTAGTACTGTAAGTATCTGCTCCAAGCTGGTAACGCAATGTTATTTTGTGCTGGTCATTTGATGAAATTTTTGGTGTAAATTCAATGAAACTGTTTCCGTAAAAACGATCCGTTTGTTCATCAAATATATTGTGCTTAGCTGCCCAGTAAGGATTGTTCCATCCTGTCGATCTGTAGTAAATTTGTTTGTAAGGATCCGTTGGATTTTCGAATCCATTTCCTTTTAAATCGTAGCTTATTGGAGCCGCAAATGCACCTGCAACAGACGAATCATTTGCTCCTGTAGCCTTTTGGATTTTAGTATTAATATAGTTTCCTACAAACCCTGTTTTCCATTCATCACCTAACTTTGTGCTAAACGATGCTTTTGCATTATAACGATCCATTCCCGTTCCAGGAACAAAACCGTCTTGATTTGATGAGCCTAAAGCAAACGCATAATTACTTTTTTCAGTTGCTTGTGTTATGCTCAAAGAATTATTTACTGTTATTCCTGTTTTAAAGAAATCACCAAAATTATCATATGATCTAGGAGTTACCCAAGGATCTAAACCTGCTGTCGCTCTTTGCGGGACATAATATTTCCCTGCGTGAGCTGTAGTATTCATTCCATTCAAAGTATTGGCAACATTCCCACCGTATTTTGTATCATTTGGTAAGTCAGAAATTTTAGGGCCCCAAGATAATGAGTTTGTTGGATCAAATGCACCTTTAGTTCCTTGCGCATATTCATTTTGGAAATCAATATTTCTAGAGATATTATCTGCTGTAACAGAACTGTTAAAATTGATTGTAGGTTTTCCATTTTTAGAAGCTCCTTTACCACTTTTTGTGGTAATTACTATTACTCCATTTGATGCCTTAAGTCCATAAATTGCCGACGCAGCTTGTCCTTTCAGAATATTGATAGATTCAATATCATTTGGGTCAAGATCAACAGCCCTATTTGCACTGTCTGCTCCTGTAACACTGTTACCTGTACTGAAATCAGCTGTTGAAGCTACAGGCATACCATCAATTACATACAAAGGAGTATTGTCTCCCGTAAATGAACGAGCTCCACGAATTACAATTCGGGAAGAAGCTCCGGGAGCACCACTTGAAGGCGTAATATTTACCCCAGCTAATTTCCCTTGAAGAGCCCCTGCTAAGCTATTATTATTTCCTTTTGTTAATTCTTCGGCTTTAATTTCTTGAGTAGCATATCCTAATGCTTTTTTCTCTTTCTTAATTCCCATTGCTGTCACAACAACACCCTCTAGTTCTTGTGCACCAGCATCCACCATTTTTACATTAATCGTAGAAGAGCTTGCCGCTAATTCCTGAGTTTTCATACCAATGTAACTAAACACCAGAACTTGATCCGAGCTGGCACTAATTACATACTTTCCATCAAAATCAGTTTGAGCTCCCGATTTTGTTCCCTTGACCAAAACGCTAACACCAGGTAAAGGCATTCCTGCATTGTCTGAGACCGTTCCTGTAATTTTTTTCTGTTGCGCAAAAGTAAATTGCATCGCAAACACAAAAAAAAGCACGATTAATCCTTTTAAGTTTTGTTTCATTATTTTTTTGTTTTGAGTTATTAGGGTTCGAACTTAGAGAATTAAAATATTTTTAACAAGAATTTTATACTATTTAACATTATAAAAAGAAGCTTTTATACTACAAATAATACTAACTAATAATTAAAAAGAAATAAATAACCTACAAAAACAGGCAAAACAATAGTAAAAAGTAAGAAAAAAGAAAAATTACCTACTATTAAAATAATTTTTGCAGTACATCTTTGAAAGATCTTAACTGAACGTATTAATGCAAAAAAACCATCTAAATTATTTTAGACGGCTTTCTAATTCCCTACCATTTTAGACTAAACAGGGTACTAATTCAAAATAGTTAAAAATGAATATAAGGAAGATATTTTCAGATAGTGCCGTTTAACAAAGAATCACTATTCTCAATTTGAAATTTATAGTTTGTGAAGAAGTTCTAAGTATCAAATTGAAAGAAATAAACTTTACAATATTTTAAGGAGTGGTATATTGTTTTTCAGAATTCGTAGACAAACATAAACAAAACGAATGTATTTTCTTTCAAAAAAGGGAATTCCTACGTAAATATGTCTTATGATGATACTTCTCTATTTTTTAGGGGTAATTCTAAAATCAAAAAGCCGATAGTAAAATAACTATCGGCTTTTTTTATCTGATTACGTAAATATTTAGTAAATAATATTATTTAGATTCAGCACATTCTGAATAAGTAATCGCATGTTTAGTCAAATCTGTCCATTTTGGTTCAGGAGTTGATGAAATCAATTTATCACAGCCTCCCCATAGTGGTGCAAATTCTTTTTTGTATTCTTTTTTCTTTAATAAGAATGCCGGCGAATCTTTTTTAGCAACGTAATAAGATTTAGCATCTCCTCCAACAAATTTAACTCCACCAATTCCTAAAGAAGCCGTTTCTTTTGCATACGGGTCGCAGTAGATTTTGATTTCTTTACTGAATGCAGGGTTTAATAACTGCATTAATAGTTTTGAAGTTTTTTTCTTAATTTTCACATCAGCTGTTTCAAAATAAGCATAACCTTCTTTGATGTATTCCTGGTTCAATTGATTATCATTCCATTGTTTAAAATCTGAAATAAAATCTAACTTTTTACCTAAATTATCCAATCCGCTTGGTGGTAAATACATATGCTTAATATCTTCCGGTTTTAGTTTGTGTTTTTTTCCGGCTGCATCTTGTAATTTAATAAATTCGATTAATCCTTTGTCTCTGTCAATGTCTCTGATAGTTCCGCTAAGTTCTGTTCCGTCTGCCAGAGTAATGTAAGCTGTTTTATTGTGTGAAAATCCATAAGATGGATTAATTAAATCCTGAGCATTCATTGCAGTAAATGCAAAAAGAAGCATCATTAATAGTAAAGTTTTTTTAATCATTATTTTTGGGTTTAAAATTTTGCCTACTCTTACGATTTTCGGCTTCCTCGCTTATTTTTTAACAGTAAAACAATATTTAGTTCCCTGTATTTATTGACTTTACAAACAGTTATTACTAAAATTTTTCTTACTGTAAACATAAATATAAAAACGATATTCCCAAATGTTATTTATTATTTTTTACACGAAAATTCATTCATTGAATTCCTTTACATTATAATGACATTCTCTTTATTTTTCATTAAAAACAAAATCACATATCTAGATGCATTAATAAAAAAAAGAGCCGATAATTATTTTAATTATCGGCTCTTTTATAATGTATGTACAAAAACTACATTCTCTCCGGCACTTCAATTCCTAATAACTGGAATGCAGATTTTATTACTTCTGCTACCTTTTGAGAAAGCTGTACTCTGAATATTTTTTTAGTCAAATCTACTTCTCCTAAAATATGAACAGATTGATAGAACGAGTTATATTCTTTTACCAAATCATAAGTATAATTGGCAATTAAAGCAGGACTATGATTTTGTGCCGCATTTTGAATGACTTCCGGGAAAAGCTCAATTTGTTTTACCAATTCCTTTTCTTTTTCGTGAAGTTCCTCAATTTCAATTTTAGCAGAAAAATCAAAATCTGCTTTTCTTATAATGGACTGAATCCTTGCATAAGTATATTGAATAAACGGACCTGTATTTCCGGCAAAATCAACAGACTCTTCCGGGTTAAACAAAATACGTTTTTTAGGATCTACTTTTAAAATGTAATATTTTAAAGCTCCAAGACCAATAGTCTTATATAGTTTAGCTTTTTCTTCGTCAGAATAACTGTCTAATTTCCCTAAATCCTCAGAAATCTGTTTTGCGGTATCTGTCATGTCCTGCATTAAATCGTCTGCATCTACAACAGTTCCCTCACGACTTTTCATTTTTCCTGAAGGTAAATCTACCATTCCATATGACAAGTGGTATAAACTTGAAGCCCAGTCGAATCCTAATTTTTTCAGGATTAAGAATAACACTTTAAAGTGATAATCCTGCTCATTTCCAACTGTGTAAACCATTCCGCCAACATCCGGCATATCTTTTACACGCTGAATCGCAGTTCCAATATCCTGAGTCATGTAAACAGCAGTTCCGTCAGAACGTAATACAATTTTACGATCAAGGCCTTCATCCGTTAAATCAATCCAAACAGAACCATCCGGATCTTTTTCAAAAACACCTTTGTCAAGACCTACCTGAACAACATCTTTTCCTAATAAATAGGTATTGCTTTCGTAATAATATTTATCAAAATTAACTCCAAGATTGGTGTAAGTTGTAGCAAAACCGTCATAAACCCATTGGTTCATTTTTTTCCAAAGTGCAATCACTTTTTCGTCACCGGCTTCCCATTTCTTAAGCATGTCCTGTGCTTCCACAATAATAGGAGCTTGTTTTTTAGCCTCTTCTTCTGTTTTACCAGCTTCAATTAAACCGTTAATTTCAGATTTGTAAGCTTTATCAAATTCTACATAATACTTACCCACCAATTTATCTCCCTTCAAGCCAGAAGTTTCAGGAGTTTCTCCGCTTCCGAATTTCTCCCACGCCAACATCGATTTACAGATATGAATTCCTCTGTCGTTGATGATTTGTGTTTTGTAGACTTTTTTACCTGAAGCTTTTAAAATTTCTGCAACAGAATATCCTAACAAGTTATTTCTAACATGCCCTAAGTGCAAAGGTTTATTGGTATTTGGTGAAGAATATTCTACCATCACAGCTTTTTCAGCAGGATTTGACTGAACAAAACCAAATTGTTTACCGTCTTTGATTCCGTTAAAGAAATTCACATAATAACTATCCGAAATTACAATATTCAGGAAACCCGAAACTACATTAAAGCGAGCTACCTCAGAAACATTCTCGACTAAATAATTTCCGATTTTATTTCCTAATTCTGCCGGATTACTTTTAATCACTTTCAACAGTGGAAAAATTACCATTGTAATATCGCCTTCAAACTCTTTTCTGGTAGTTTGAAACTCGATTTTTTCAACAGTAACATCAAATAATGCTTGTATTGCTTTTTGTATAGAAGGTGTTAGAATTTGTGCTAATGACATGTAAACTTATTTTAAAGTGAGCAAAGATACTGCTTATTCATCAATTAGAGAAAATCAAAAACATATTAAATTCAGGAAAAGAATTAGAATTTGCTAAAAAAGTTATTTTTTCATTTGTTAAAATTATCAAAAAATCAAAACCTTAATCTCTTACCTGACAGGGAATGAGAAAATTTTCATGAATTTTTCTTCTATTTCCTGTAACATATCTAATACCAAAGAGTCTTAATAGAGACTTCAAATTTTGTTTGAAGTAATAAAAAGACAAAAAAAGAAAAACTAACAAAACAAAATCATCATCAATCAAATCAAAACAATCAACAAGGAAATTATGAAATTAAAACTCTTTCTGTTCGCGTTATTGGGGGTAATTGCGACAGCACAAGCTCAGAATTCGGGAACCGTTTCCGGAAAAATTACCGAAAAGTCAAACGGTATGCCCATTTCTTATGCAACAGTTTCGCTTAAAGAAAACGGAAAAGTAGTTTCTGGAGTAAATACAGATGACAATGGAGACTATTCATTTAAAAATATTGGTTTAAAGAGCTACACGATCGAAATTCAATATATAGGATTTAGAAAATATATTGGTTCTGTTCTTTTAAGCGAAAACAAAAAAACTGCAACTATAAATATTGCGCTTGAAGAAGAAGCAACACAGCTTAAAGGCGTAAACATTGTAGCAGAACGTTCTACAATTGAACAAAAAATTGACAGAAAAGTGGTAACCGTTGGAAAAGACTTAACCACTGCCGGAGCTTCTGCATCAGACATTATGAACAATATTCCTTCTGTGAATGTGGATCAGGATGGAAAACTTTCGTTGCGCGGAAATGATAATGTTCGTGTATTGATTGACGGACGCCCTTCTAACATTGACCCGGCGCAATTACTGAAACAAATTCCGTCAACTTCTATTAAAAAAATTGAACTGATAACGAATCCAAGTGCCAAATACAACCCTGAAGGAATGTCAGGGATTATTAATATCATTTTGCACAAAAACACGAATACAGGTTTTAATGGTACTTACAGCGGTGGAATCACTTTTGGAGAAACTGCAAAATACAATCAGTCTTTAGATTTAAATTATAAAACAGGGAAAGTAAATTTCTTTGGAAATGTGGGGCAAAACTTTGGAACTTACTTCAATGATGGTTTTATTAGAAGATTTGACCAAAATATCGTTCAGAATATTGATGTTATGAATGATAATGATTCTTATTTGTATAAAATTGGAATGGATTATTTTATTGACGATCACAATACATTGTCCATTTATACCAACCAAAATAAAAATACAGGAAAAGGTTTTGTAGATACTGACATCGATTATAACAATGTAACGAATTCAGACATTTCGAATATTTTTCAAAAATCAAGATACTGGGGACCTGATCAGGTTGGAACTTATAATCTGGCATACAAACATATTTTCAAAAAAGAAGGACATACTTTAGATTTTGAAGGTAATTACAGTGACAATAAAGAAACACAAAATGCTTCTTTTGATACTAAAACAACAAATACTGATAATACCAGTTCAGATTTAGTATACAATGATTTCTTAAAAGGAACTCGAAAGTTAACTACACTTAACATTGATTACGTGAATCCTTTAAATGAAAAAACAACTCTTGAAGCCGGTGCCGAAGCGAGAATTACCCGAACAGGAAATAATTATACCACAGGAAATCCTTTACTTCCTGTTTCAGCCCAGGCTACTAACTATACTTATGATACTGATATTTACTCCGCTTACGTAACATTTGGACAGAAATTCAAAAAATTAAGCTATCAATTAGGTGCTCGTTTTGAAAGTTATAAAATGCAGGCAAATTTAAATAACGGTCAATTTATGTATGACGATGATTATTTAACTTTATACCCTTCTGCTTATTTGACTTATAACTTAAATGAGAAAAACACTTTACAATTAAGCTACAGCCGTCGTGTTGACCGTCCGAGTTTAGAGCAAACTAAGCCTATTCGTGAATTTGCGACTCCATTGGTTACATCTTTAGGAAATCCTGATTTAAGACCTCAGTTTACGAATTCTGTAGAAGTAAATTATACTAAAACACTTGAAAAAGGAAGTTTTACGGCTGGTGTTTTTGTGAGAAGCATCAATGACCAGATTAGCAGAATTTTATATCCTGATGCTGCAGATCCGAGCAATGAAAAACAGATTATGTCTTTTACAAACTTTGATCATAATACCGCTTATGGATTTGAAGTTTCCTTGAACTACAAAATTACAAAGTGGTGGGATATTCAGCCATCGATCGATTTCTCTAGCATTAATCAGGAAGGAATTGTTTACAAATTTGTACCGGGTGAAGAAAGCATACCAGAACAAAAAACGGTTACTGTTGCAGCATTTAATGGACGTATGAACTCTAACTTTAAAGTAAACAAACGTTTAAGTTTCTTATTATTCGGATTTTACAGAGGTGCCGTTGACGGGCTTCAAAATAATAGCCATGAAATGTACAAAATGGATATTGGTTCACGCTACACCCTGTTAGACAACAAAATGAACATCAGTGTACGTTTCAATGATGTTTTCAATACCATGAAATACGCTTTTGATACAATGTCTCCTTATCCGCAAGCCGGTCAGTTTACATGGGAAAGTCAAACTGTTTATTTAGGTTTAACATACAACTTTGGTGGAGGAAAAATCAAAAATTTACAACGTAAACAAAGAGATGACAATACTAATAAAGGTGGAGGAGGAATGTTTTAACCTTTCTTCTTAAAAAGATTTTTTAAATAATTTTTGAATAATTTCTTGTAGAAAAAAAGTCCGGAGTACGCCAACTCCGGGCTTTTCTATTTTATAGCCTACAGAAAATTTTTAAGTTCTTTTATTTCTTCAGGATTTGCAATTTCAGTATTATCTGTAATTGCAGACGAATGATAAAAAGTCAAATCCAGTTTTTCCTGTAACAATTTTATATTTGAAGATCGCAACCCGCCGCCCGGCATAATTTCGATTCTGTCTCCTGCCAGTTCCTGAATTCTCTCCAAAGCCAAAATTCCTTCTGCAACATTTATTCCCTGGCCAGAAGTAAGAATGGTTTTGAAACCACATTCTATAACATCTTCTAACGATTTCTCTACATCTTTAACCACATCAAAAGCGCGGTGAAAAGTACAGGAAAGCGGATGTGCCAAATGAACCAATTCTTTATTCTGTTTTTTATTTACTTTTCCGTTATCCTTCAAAATACCGAAAACAAAACCGTCTACTCCCAGTTTTTTAAACTGCTTAATATCTTGTTTCATTTCTGTCAGTTCTTCATCAGAATAAACAAAATCACCGCCTCGGGGTCTGATAATTACGTGCATTTTAATTTTCAGATCTTCACGAACCTTTACTACTAAAATAGAATTTGGTGTTGTTCCCCCCAGTTTCATATTTTCACAAAGTTCGATTCTGTCGGCACCATTTTCCTGTGCAATTATTGCTGATTCGTAATTAAAGCAAGCTATTTCCAGTTGATTTTTTTTCATTGGGATAAATTCAAAATAATTTCAAAACACGAAAGTATAAAAAAACCTGCTCAGCAAAACTGAACAGGTTTAAAAAATATAATTGTAAGATGATTATTTTACCATTTAATAATAGCACTTGCCCAGGTAAATCCGCTACCAAAAGCTGCTAAGACTACAGTATCTCCTGATTTGATTTTTCCTTGTTCCCAAGCTTCCGTCAAAGCAATCGGAATAGATGCTGCTGTTGTATTACCGTATTTCTGAATATTATTGTGAACCTGATCGTCTGTCAGTTTGAATTTGTTCTGAATGAACTGAGAAATTCTTAAATTGGCCTGATGCGGAATCAGCATATCAATATCTGAAACCTGAAGACCATTGGCTTCTAAACCTTCATTGATTACTTCAGCAAAACGAACTACTGCGTTTTTGAACACAAATTGTCCGTTCATATACGGATAATAACTCTCATCGTTCGGATCATTATCTGCAATAATATCAGTTACCCAACGTGCTCCCATTCCTGGTGCCTGTAAAGCTAATTCTTCTGCGTGTTCTCCTTCAGAATGTAAATGAGTAGAAAGGATTCCTTTTGTCAAATCTTCTTCACGGCTTAAAACAGCTGCTCCTGCTCCATCTCCAAAAATCACAGAAACCCCGCGTCCACGAGTCGTCATATCTAATCCTGTAGAATGTACCTCAGAACCAATCACTAAAACATTTTTATACATTCCGGTTTTGATATATTGATCAGCCACAGAAAGTGCATAAACAAATCCCGAACATTGGTTTCTGACATCTAACGCTCCAACTGTTCTTAAGCCCAAATCTCTTTGTACCAAAACTCCCGGTCCCGGAAAATAGTAATCCGGACTTAGCGTAGCAAAGACTACAAAGTCAATATCTTCTTTGGCAACGCCAGAACGCTCGATTGCAATTTTAGCTGCTTTCACTCCCATTGAAGTAGTGGTGTCTTCTCCACGAATAATGTGTCTACGCTCCTGAATTCCGGTTCTTTCCTGAATCCACTCGTCATTGGTATCCATTATCTTAGACAAATCATCATTAGTCACCACATTAGAAGGAACATAATATCCTAAACCAGCTATTTTTGAATGATACATACTCTATTATTATTTATTAAAAATTTGGATTGCAAATTTACGCATACTTTAAAATATACGTACACAAAATACTATTTTTTTCGTAATTAGCAATTTAATATATTCTAATTATACATTAATTTCTCTTGTTTTATATTCTGAAAACACAATAATTAGCATCAAATCTTGAAGAAAATCTAAAATCAGCATCTCGTTTGTTTAATGTTTCCAAAATTAATATTATTAAAAAAAGAAACCCGGCAATCTAAAAACTGTCGGGTTATTTTTTTATAAATAATTTAAGGCTAAAAAGACTTCCTGTTCAATAGGTAAATCTATTTCGCTTTCAAAAAAGATCAATTGTCTTTTATAAACGGTTTCAATTAAATAATGACTTCCTCTAAAATAAGTTCTCCTGATTTTCACCATTAATCTGGACTCAGACACCATTTTAAACTGATGCGGATAAACCAATGTTTTATGAGTCTCGTCTTCGTATGACAACAATAAATGCGTTGGAATCTCATTCACTTCTCCAAACAATGAAGCTACATATTTTACTTTTGGATCTTCATAAATCTTAGAAGGGTCATCTTTAACAAGCATTTCTCCATTTCGCATAACAATAGCCTGATCTGCAAAAGATAAGGCATCTGTACTGTCATGTGTTGCAATGATACAGGTAATTCCTTTTTGTTTTAAATAACGAAACAAATTACGACGAAGTGCATTTTTTCTAAAAGCATCAATTTGACTGAACGGCTCATCCAACAAAATAACTTCCGGTTCCAAAGCTAAAACTCTAACCAGAGCCACTCTCTGCTGTTGTCCACCACTTAAGAATTTCGTTTTCACATTTGCAAACTGATCCATTTCTACCATTTCCAGTAATTCCTGAACACGAAGCTTTTTCATGTTGGCAAAACCGTTGGAAAGAAACTTCCCTACATTCTCGGCCACAGTTTCATATGGAGACAAATCGAAATCCTGCGCCAGATACTTCATATAAGGCATCCCGGGAATTAAATTGAATTTTGGACCTAAAACAGGTTTATCGCCGTAAAAAATTTGTCCTTCGTCTAAGTCGTACAAACCGTATATAAGCTTAAGAAGCGTACTTTTTCCGCAGCCACTTTCACCAATAATAGCAATATTCTGTCCTTTTTCAATAGAAAAAGAGATGTTTTTTATAACGGGGCTTTCGGTATAAGTAAAAGATATATTTTGAATGTCAAGCATGAGTTGTAATATGAGAGGTCAAATTTACAATGTTTAATTTCTAATGTCAAAAAAAATAAAATTTAGATTGGTATTTAAAATTAAACAATTAATAAAAAATAAAAACAGTAATATTGTAAGAAAATAAACACTTGAAAATCTTTTATTAGTTCTATATAAACATGAAAAAATATCTATTTATTGCATTTTTGTTTATTTCACAAATGAGCCATGCAATTTGGTACACTTCTTTTGAGGAAGCGCAAAAAATTGCTTTAACGACCAACAAGTTAATTATTGTAGATTTTACAGCAAAATGGTGCGGTCCATGCCTGCAAATGGACTTAAAATCCTGGAATGATCCACAGGTTGAAAATGTACTTCAAAATTACGTTCAGCTAAAAATAGATGTTGATCAAAATAGAGATTTTACTATTAACTATCAAACTAAAGTTCTTCCAGATATGATTATTATGGATGCCAATGGTAAAGTTTTCCATCGTTTCTCTGGTTATCAAACTCCGGCAAAACTAAAAAATGAGCTATTACAGTTTTGTTTATCCACTGAATATCTATCAGTCGAACTAACTAATTTCTATTCTTCGAAAAAATACAACACAGCAATCAGACTGGCACAAAAATACTATAATTACTCTTTAGTAGCAGATAAAAATATAAAGGGTAAAATTATAAGAGTAGGTTCTGATTATTTGAGAGATGCTAAAGAAGAATTAAAAAAAAATGAAGATGATTATAGAGACAAGAAACAAAAACTGGAGCTTCTCACCTTATATGAACTTGCTTATCATTTTGATTTCGAAAAACTACATAAAAAAATTTCAGAAATAAAACCGGAATCAATTGCTAAGCCTAATCAATATCAGTATTGGTTTCTAAAATATTTATCTACTAAAGATAAACTGGAAGAAGCAAAAATAACTGAAACATTCTTAAAAGAAAATGATTTGGAAAATGTTATTGAAAACGGCAATCAGTTATATGGATTTTACGAAAAATCAATGATTAAACATAATTAGAAAAACATAATGATCTATGTCAAAAAAAAGCTGCTTCATTTAAGAAACAGCTTTTTTTATATTTTATTTTGTCAGAAATTATTTTCCAGCTTCCGCTTTTGCGTCATTTACCATTTTGTCGTTTGCTGTAATAGAGAATTCAACACGACGGTTTTGCGCTCTTCCTTCCGGAGTATCATTTGTTGCAATTGGATCTGCAATTCCCAAACCTGAAGTTTTAAAACGGCTTGATTTTAATCCTTTAGAAACTAAATAAGACTGAACAGAAGCTGCTCTTTGTCCGGAAAGAGTCAGGTTATATTCCGGCTTACCTGTATTATCAGTATAACCAAAAATCTGGATATCTGTATCTCCGTATTCATTGAATACAGGAACCAATTTATCTAAGTTTGCTTTTGCCTGAGTTGTTAAAGTCGATTTATTAGTATCAAAACGAACTGCATTTTCATTCAATGTCAAGTGAATACCTTCACCAACTCTTTCTACAGAAGCCCCTGGAAGCGCCTGATCGATTTCACGAGCCTGTTTATCCATTTTGTTACCAATTAGCGCTCCTGTACTACCACCAACGGCAGCACCAATTGCAGCACCTAAAGCAGCGTTCCCGCCACGACCAATATTATTTCCCAAAACAGCACCAATTACACCACCGGCAACAGCACCAATTCCAGCTCCTTTTTGAGTATTATTTGCATTTTTCACTGAATCACAACTAGTAAAAAAACTAGTTAACACAAGCAAACTACATAAACCTAAAACAGTTATCTTTCTCATCTTTTATCTCTTTAAAATATATTAATTAGCTCTTTGAAATTGGTACGTCACATCTTTTACCTGACCTCCGACATTGATATTGTCAACTAACTGAAATGAAGATTCAGTTACACCTGCAACCTTAAGTAAATAACCATCTCTTACTTTCTTAGCCTTTTCTCCTGCATCAAGAATTTTAAGTACAAACATTCCCTGATTGTTGATACTCCATACAATTGGAGAAGAAAAACCTGTACAGCTTGGCGAAGTTAAAGCCATTGATCCTTTATTATTATTTGAAATAAAACTCCAGGTACTCCCAATAAAACATTTTGAATCTGCAAGATCAAATGAGTTTACTTTAATATAATCTGAACCTGGATAAGACACATTGGTAAGCACCCAATTTCCCTTTAAAGCTACCTGGGTTTTCTTGTCAAGTTTAGTTGAAAGTGTAGTAGCTTCAGAAGATGAAGCTGTTGTGGACGAAGATGATTTACACGCAAAAAACAGGGCGGCAATCATACATATTAAAATACTCTTCTTCATTTTGTACAATTTTTTTAGATTAATAACTTGTCTTTTTAACAATTATTGTACCACAAATATACGATTCATTGAGATAATTTCCGTTTTAGAATCCATTTATTTTCTTTCAAAATTAACACTTGCGCCATTTTGTCACCTTAAAATAATTGGTATTTTATTTGACAGAATGAAAATCATCAAGTTAAATCAAAAAATAATAAATATGACAACAGGTAAAATTAATGTTTCAGTAGAAAACATCTTTCCCTTAATCAAAAAGTTCTTATACAGCGACCATGAAATCTTTCTTAGAGAGTTAATTTCGAATGGAACTGATGCTACTTTAAAACTAAAACACCTTATTAGTATTGGTGAAGCTAAAGTGGAATATGGCAGTCCAGTTATCGAAGTTAAAATAGATAAAGAAGGTAAAAAAATCCACATTATCGACCAAGGTTTAGGTATGACAGCTGATGAAGTTGAAAAATACATCAATCAGGTTGCTTTTTCTGGAGCTGAAGAATTTCTGGACAAATACAAAGATTCTGCTAAAGATTCCGGAATTATTGGTCACTTTGGTCTTGGTTTCTATTCTGCTTTTATGGTTGCAGAAAAAGTAGAAATCATTACAAAATCTTATAAAGACGAACCAGCTGCACACTGGACTTGCGACGGTAGCCCTGAATTTACTTTAGAGCCGGCTGACAAAACTTCACGTGGTACCGAAATCATTCTTCATATTGCTGAAGATTCTCTTGAGTTCTTAGAAGATTCTAAAATTAGCGGATTATTGAATAAGTATAATAAATTTATGCCTATTCCAATTAAATTCGGAACAAGAACAGAAACGCTTCCAAAACCGGAAGACGCTCCGGAGGATTACGTTAATGAAACTGTTGAAACTGACAACATCATCAACAATCCAAATCCAGCCTGGACAAAACAGCCTTCTGAATTATCTGACGAAGATTACAAAAACTTCTACAGAGAATTGTATCCAATGCAGTTCGAAGATCCGTTATTCAACATTCATTTAAATGTAGATTACCCATTTAACTTAACTGGTATTTTGTATTTCCCTAAATTAGGAAGTGATATGCAAATCCAGAAAGATAAGATTCAATTGTACCAAAACCAGGTTTACGTTACGGATAACGTAGAAGGAATTGTACCTGAATTCCTGACAATGTTAAAAGGTGTTATCGATTCTCCGGATATTCCATTAAACGTTTCTCGTTCCGGTTTGCAGGCTGACGGTGCTGTTAAGAAGATTTCAAACTACATTACTCGTAAGGTTGCCGATAAATTAAAAGCTTTATTTAACGAAAACCGTGCTGACTTTGAATCTAAATGGAACGATATTAAAATCGTTCTGGAGTACGGAATGCTTTCTGAAGATAAATTCTACGAAAAAGCAGGTGCATTTGTTTTATACCCAACTGTAGATGACAAATATTTTACTTTAGAGGAATTAAAAGAAAAACTAAAAGAAAACCAAACCGATAAAGACGGCAAATTAGTTGTTCTTTACGCAGGAAACAAAGATGCACAACACTCTTATATTGAAGCTGCAAAAGAAAAAGGCTACGAAGTATTGCTTTTAGATTCTCCAATTATTTCACATTTAATTCAGAAAATCGAAAACGACAATAAAGAGGTAACTTTTGTACGTGTTGACTCTGATCATATTGATAATTTAATTAAGAAAGATGAAAACACGATTTCAAAATTATCTGAAGAAGAAAAAGCGACTTTAAAAACTTCGTTAGAGGCGTATATTCCAAAAGCATACAGCGTTCAACTGGAAGCTATGGACAGTCAGGCCGCTCCATTCATCATTACGCAGCCGGAATTTATGCGCAGAATGAAAGAAATGAGCCAGTCAGGCGGAGGCGGAATGTTTGGAATGGGCAATATGCCGGAAATGTACAATTTGGTTGTAAACACCAATTCTGATTTAGCGTCAAGTATTTTAAATACTGAAGATAAAGTACATCAGGAGCATTTGGTAAAACAAGCTTTAGATTTAGCTAAATTATCTCAAAACCTTTTAAAAGGTGAAGCTCTTACTGCTTTCGTAAAAAGAAGTTTTGAAATGATAAAATAAGCATTCGAAAATACTATTTTAAAAATCCTGCAAATTCAATTTTGCAGGATTTTTTTTGCCCTAAAAATACCCTCCAAAAAAGGGCAATTCTCCCCTTTTTCACAAAAAAATCTTTCTATATTTTTGATTACCAATAAATTAATAAAAATAAAAAATTCTAGAAATCATGGATAAAAGAAAATTTACGGAGAACGGAACAATTCTAGCAATTATAAAAGATTTAAAGGAGCAGATTAAAGGGAAAAAAATTTCTGACATTACAGACAATAATAATTATCAATATGTAGACCTTGTACAGGAGGGCGGCGGCGTTCTCGGAATTGCTTTGATTGGATACGTTTATGTTTTGGAAAAAATGGGAATTCGTTTTCTAAGTCTGGCCGGAACTTCTGCCGGAAGCATCAACACCATGCTGATGGCTCCGCCGGAACCTGTGATGAAGAAAAATCGGAATGGATTTTAGATTGTCTCTGCAATAAAAATTTATACGATTTCGTGGATGGAGACCGTGATGCCCGCGAATTTATTGACGCCTTATTGAGCGACGCAGGTAATCTAAAACTGATTATGAAAGGCTATCAGGTTGTAGATAATTTTAAAGATGACT
The DNA here is from genome assembly GCF_042686225.1 of Flavobacterium notoginsengisoli. Lineage (NCBI taxonomy): Bacteria > Pseudomonadati > Bacteroidota > Flavobacteriia > Flavobacteriales > Flavobacteriaceae > Flavobacterium > Flavobacterium notoginsengisoli. The sequence continues at coordinate 207,427 of NZ_JBHUOT010000002.1, read as the reverse complement.
TAGGCTTAAATCCCGGGAATAATTTCCACCAATGGATGACCAATTTGCTTTCGCAAAAAGGAATTAAAAATTACGCTGATTTGGAAGCATTACGCAAAAAAGGAGTTTCAGATAAAAACAAATTATTCCGAATAAATGATCAAGGCAAAAAAGACGAATACAAAAGAGAAGATCATTGGAGTGAAATGGCCATTATAGCCGCAGATATTACAACGGAAAGCAAAATTGTTTTCCCAAAAATGATGGATTTATTTTATTCAAATCCGGAAGTTCAAAACCCAGCCGATTTTGTTCGTGCTTCCATGTCAATTCCTTTATTTTTTACTCCGTTTAAAATTAAAAACATTCCCGGCGGAGTAGATTCTTGGAACAGATGGAATGAAGCCACTTGTCTTAGAACCTCAGTCCCATCGGAAGTTATGTTTATGGATGGCGGAATTATTTCAAATTTTCCAATTGATATTTTTCATGAAAATTTAAACGTCCCAGCCTCTCCAACTTTCGGAATTAAATTGGGTTATGATAAAAACGAAATCAATAAAAACGAAAAATTCTCTAATTTAATAAGTTCCATGTTTGACACCGCGAGATATGGTTATGATTCTGAATTTTTAAGAAAAAATCCGGACTTCAAAAACCTAATCGGCTACATAGATACGGGAAGCCACAACTGGCTGAACTTCAATTTGACAGATGATGCAAAAATCGATTTATTCATACGTGGAGCGCAGAACGCAGCCGATTTTTTAAACCGATTTAATTGGGACGAGTATAAAAAAATCAGAAAGGCAAAAAGCGATTACTACAAATCTGTTTAAGATTTTCAACAATAAAACAACAATTTATGCGTTACACATACTTTTTTCTTCAAAAACCCGTTATAATATCCTGTAATAAAAGCTTACAGGATTTTTTTATTAAGGAGCCACTTTTTCACTAAATTTGATTGCCTTTTTATCTAACACAAAACACTAAAACCATCATGAAAAAAAACGCTATATTACTAACAACTATCTGTGCAGCAGCGCTTTTATTGTTTTCCTGCTCAAATGACAGCAATGAAGGCACAGCCTCGACAGATTTAACAAGTATTGGTGCATCAATCGCAATTGACACCTCTAACGAAATGGATATTAATACCGGTTTAGCAGTTGCAACCTCAACGGCTACAGCAAAAACAACTGAAACCGTTGTTGGAATCTGCGCTACAATCACTATAACCACACCAACAGGAGGAGAATATCCTAAAGTATTTTTAATCGATTTTGGGTCTGGCTGTAAAGACGACAATAACTTAACAAGAAAAGGAAAATTAGAAGTTACTCTTTCCGGCCCAATTACTACAACCGGAAGCAAAATGACAATTAAAAGAACAGACTACTCTATTAACAATATAAAACTTGAAGGCACTATAGAATACACTAACACTACAACTGTTGCTACTGTACCAGAATGGACCCGAAAAGTAACCAATGGCAAATTAACAGATTTGCAAGGAGGAGTTTATACCAATTCAGGAACTTATACCACAAAGCAAACTGCAGGAGTTGAGACGCCTTACGTATTATCTGACAATGTTTATGAAGTAACCGAAGGCACACACACAGTAACAACATCAACCGGCACAACACTTACTTTGACAGTCAAAGAGCCTTTAATCAAAAAATACTCTTGCACATTTATCTCTAAAGGCCAGTTAAAAATCCAGGGAGGAATTTTAAACGGTGTAGTAGATTATGGAAACAATGATTGTGACGAATTTTATACTTACACCCATGAAAACGGCGCTTCATTCAATTTAAAGATGTAAAGTCTTTTCGCACTATACTTTAAATCCCAATTTAGAAATAGATTGGGATTTATTTTTTTTACAAAAATAAAACTGCTTGCCCATTACTTTTAAACTATTTTCTTTATTTTGCACCCAAATCTAATAAACCACCAATGAAAAAAACATTTATTGCTTTTGTTACGCTTGCCCTGCTGGCATCATGCAGCAAAAAAGAAACTACTGGTAATGTACATATTACCGGAAACATTAAAGGATTGAAAAACGGAACGCTATATATCCAAAAGATTGTCGACACTTCTCTTATTGCTATTGACAGTATCAAAATAGACGGGAACTCAGCGTTTGAAAGCAATATTACATTGGACTCACCACAAGTATTATACTTATTTTTAGATCGTGGTGTAACCAATTCATTGGATAATAACATTTTATTCTTTGCAGAACCTGGAAACATCAATATTGATACTAATCTGGATAATTATATTGCAGGCGCAAAAATCACAGGATCCAAAAATCAGGAATTGTATGAGCAGTATGCAAAAATAAACGGTCGTTTTGTTGACGAAAATCTTTCATTGGTAGAACCTCGTTTTAAAGCACTAAAAAGACAAGATCAAAAAGCGGTAGACAGCATCACCAAATTGCAAGAATCTAATATCAAAAGAAAATACCTGTATGCTACAAACTTTGCTCTAAACAACAAAGACTATGAAGTTTCACCATATATTGCGTTAGCCGAGATTTATGACATCAATTTAAAGTTTTTAGACACAATTCAGAAATCAATGACTCCAAAAGTAGCCAAATCATTTTACGGAAAGAAACTAACAAAATATGTTGACGAATTGAAAAAGCAGGAACAAACGCAAAAAGCAGAATAATTTTCCCTCTAATTACCCAAAATAAAAAAGCCCTGAAATTTCAGGGCTTTTTTATTATATATCATCTGGAGATTTATCTTGCCATTAAACCTCCGAGAATTGCAAATAAGAATACAAAAGCATATACAGCCAATAAAACAATCATAAGAATACCTATAAATTTATAATGCGATTTCAAATACCCCAATGAAGATGTTAGAGCTTCTGAATCATTATCTCTAAATGCTTTTTTTGCATTTGAACTAAATTTAAATAAATAATAAACCGGAAAGAAGTAAAAAGCAGCCATTAAAAAATAAACCGCTCCCATTGCCGCTCCAAAAGAACCTCCGTAAGCCCCCATTCCCGGCATTGACCCCATTGCAGAAAATATAGTACCTGCAAAAACTGCAATTATAAGCAAAAGCCCAATTCCTATAAAACCAATAATAGACAAAAAATAAGCCCATTTTGCTATTTCTTTAATAAAATCTTTTGCTGTGGTATCCAGCTGTAATTCAAATTTTTCAAATGCAGATGCTTCTTCCATTAGTTAAAGTTTTTTTAGGTTATCTAACAAACATAGGAAAAACATTCTTAAATAGAAATTCTAATCAAAAAAAATCCAAATTCCAAACCTAACTTGGAATTTTTTCAATCAAGGGATACATTCTTATACATTATGTTCCCGTGGTTGAAACCACGGGCTATATTTATTATGAATCTAAAATTAGAATTAAGCAAAAAAATCACAAAGCTTTCTCAATTATAAGCTTTGTGAACTTTGCATTCTTAAAAAATATCTTGATGCAGTTTGCGTAAATCTTAGCGCTCTTTGCGTTATTTTTTCAATCCACAGGTTTTTATTGATCCTTTTTAATGATGATCTATTTGAAACCTCAAACTTGGAATTTGGATTTTTTTGATTGGAATTCGAGCAAAAAAAAAAAAAACCACCACATTTCTGTGATGGTTTTTGAGCCGATAGAGGGACTCGAACCCACGACCTGCTGATTACAAATCAGCTGCTCTAGCCAGCTGAGCTACATCGGCCTATTTTGCGAGTGCAAAGATATAAATGTTTTTTAATATTACAAAAAAAAATCACACCTCTCTCTATAATTTAAAAAACCATCACATTTCTGTGATGGTTTCCGTTTTTTGAGCCGATAGAGGGACTCGAACCCACGACCTGCTGATTACAAATCAGCTGCTCTAGCCAGCTGAGCTACATCGGCCTCATTACGGGTGCAAATATAAAGCGGTTTTTCAATTTCCCAAAATAATTTTGCACTTTTTTACACTTTTTTTTGCTTATAGTGCGTTGATTTTTTCAACCAATTGATTAGCAGTTTGTTCTAATTCAATATTAATTTGCTTGAAGTGTGCTTTTTTATTTTCAACGTTTTTTGCGTTCACTTTTGTAATCAAAGTATCGAATGCAGCAATAGCTTCATCGATCAAAGCATTCGTTTCCGGAGTCGGATTTCCTGTTGTTGACATCTCAAACAAGTAAACTGCCTCAATAATATCTCCTAATACGAAGTTGATGTCTTTCTTTAAATTTTTAACGTTTGCCATTTTTATTTATAATTTTAATTTGCGTTTGCAAAAGTACATATTATCTTTAAAATATGTGTTAAGAAATGTAAATTTCTAAAATTGAAGCATTTCCAGTCAAATTAAATGCATTAATCTCAGCAGGAACCAAAACGGTATCTCCTTTTTTATACGAATTTTTAAAACCGTTATATTCAATTTCAAAATCTCCTTCGATACACATGTATACCGTAAAAGTTTCTCCAGTCTTAGAAACTTCCAATCTATTCTCTAATGGAAGGAAATTAGTGGTAAAATAAGGACAATCTACAACTGTATTTGATGTATTTACTTTAGACTCGTATTTCTTCTGCGTATCTACTTTATTGTAGTTAATCGCATCAAGTGCTAAATCTACATGTAGTTCTCTTTTATTTCCCTGAGCATCTACACGATCAAAATCGTACAATCTGTATGTAATATCAGAAGTCTGTTGAATTTCGGCAACAACCAGACCAGCTCCAATTGCATGAACTGTTCCTGTTTCTAAAAAGAAAACATCTCCAGATTTTGCTTTCACATCATCTAAGATTGAAACCAAAGTATTGTCATTTAAGTGTTTTAAATATTCTTCTTTACTAGAATCTTCTTTAAAACCTACAATAATTCTTGCATCTGCATCTGCTTGCATTACATACCACATTTCTGTTTTTCCGAAAGAATTGTGACGTTCTTTAGCTAATTTATCGTTTGGATGAACCTGAATAGAAAGATCTTCTCTGGCGTCAAGGTATTTAAAAAGTAGCGGGAATTGTTTTCCGAAACGCTCGTAAACTTTAGTTCCTAAAACAGCATCCGGAGTTTCATCAATAAGTTCCATCAAAGATTTCCCTTTTAGATCTCCGTTTGCTACCACACTTACATCTCCTTCTACAGTAGATAATTCCCAGCTTTCACCGGTAATTTTAGACACGATTGGTTTATTCAGAATTGTTTTTAGTTTTTCTCCTCCCCAGATTCTTTCTTTCAAAATCGGTTCAAATTGCAAAGGGTATAAGTTTTGACTCATGTTTTTAGGCTAATATATTTGTTTAATTAATTTTGTTGTGTGTTATTTATGATACTAATTCTTTAATAGTTTCTAAGGCTTTCGGTATATGTTTAGCAGCATTTACACTGTCAAATATTGAAATCACCAAGCCGTTCTTATCAATAATGTAAGTAACACGCCCCGGAAGAAGTCCAAATAAATTATTTCGGACACCAAAAAGCTTTCTTAATCTTTTATCGCGGTCTGAAAGCAAAATAAAAGGTAATTGATGTTTAGCAGCAAATTTGTGATGTGACTTTACACTATCACTGCTAATCCCGATTACCTCAGCTCCCAAATCTTTAAAATCTTCATATTGATCCCGAAAACTGCAGGCTTCTGTTGTACAGCCAGGTGTATTATCTTTTGGATAAAAATAAATCACCAATGGTTTTCTTCCTAAAACGCTTTGGCTTTCAAAAGTTTCTCCGTTATTGTCTTTCGCAGTAAAATTCGGAACAATATCTCCTATTTTTAATGACATTTTTTATTCTCCTTTATAAGTTACAAAATTGCGGTCCGTTTCATTCAGCACGACTTCTAAATCAAAGTCGACATGAATTCTTTTTCTAATTTTATTCCATATCACAACAGCAATATTTTCTGCAGTTGGATTTAAATCTAAAAATTCCGGGACATCCAGATTTAGATTTTTGTGATCAAACGGAATTTCTACTTCTTCTCGTATAATATCCGCTAATACTTTCACATCTAAAACAAAACCAGTTTCTGGGTCAATTTTTCCTGTAACACTTACTGTTAAACCATAATTATGACCATGGAAATTAGGATTGTTGCATTTGCCAAAAACAGCATCGTTTTTTTCAAATGACCAATCTTTTCGATGTAGTCGATGTGCAGCATTAAAATGCGCTTTTCTTGATATGGTTACTCTCATTCTAGGTTTTTGGTTCGTTTGGATTAAAGTTTATGATCTTCTAAATAATGATAAAATTCATCGAAAATTATTTTAAACCAAACCGTATATATTTCGGGCTGTTTTTCTATATCTGCTTTTACATCTTCAATCTTCATCCACTTCCAGTCTTCGACTTCTTCAATATTGATATTTGGATCTTCATTGTAATATCCAATCATCACATGATCCAATTCATGCTCTGTCAATCCGTTATCAAAAGGTGCTTTGTAAATAAAATGAAACAGTTCTTTCAAATCTGTTTTAAATCCCATTTCTTCAAACAATCTTCTGCTTCCCGCTTCGATATTGGTTTCACCTTCTCGCTGATGACTACAGCAAGTGTTAGTCCACAACAAAGGAGAATGATATTTTTGATGCGCACGCTGTTGTAACATTATTTCGTTTTGTTCATTTAAAACAAAAACTGAAAATGCACGGTGCAAAAGCGCTTTTTCATGTGCTTCTAATTTTGGCATTAAGCCAATCTGCTCATCGTTTTGATTAACTAATATTACGTTTTCTTCTGTCATAAGGCTTCTTAAGCAAACAAAAATACGAAAAAAGAAATGGCTTAAAAATCCTTATTTTAATTGTCAAAATATCAAATCTTAACTCATTTTCTATTTTTCTGATTTACAATATTATAAATCGCGTTAAAAATTAAAAGCTGTTAAAATTAAGACATAAAAACTAGATTGTCTTTATTTACGTAACTAATAAAAAGTTAAAACACACTTAAAAAAATCTCAATTATTTTAAAGTCAGTGTTTCGGGATGAATCTCAGCGTATCTTTGATTGATAAATTCAAAATCCTAAAGAATACTGATTTAATACAAAATCCACTATTTGTTTATGAAATCTAAAACCCAATTTCTCAGTCTTTGTTTTTTACTGCCACTTTTTATTTTACAGGCGTGCGGACAAAACAATAAAAAATACATCAAACCGACTTCTATGAAAAATGTCATCGAAAAACCCGGCAATCCTTATTATTCTAATACAGACACTACAAAACTAAATGTGACGGATGCCGAATGGAAAAAAGTGCTTCCGGAAGATGTTTACGCTGTAATGCGTGAAGCCGACACTGAAAGACCTTTTACAGGGAAATATTGGAATACCGATGAAAAAGGAACTTATTATTGTGCTTCTTGCGGAAATAAACTTTTTAGATCTACTGCGAAGTTCTCTAGCAGTTGTGGCTGGCCAAGTTTCTTTGAGCAGGACAGTAAAAAAAGCATTGTTTTTAAAGAAGATAATTCTATTGGAATGGAAAGAATAGAAACACTCTGCGGGCGTTGCGGCGGACATTTAGGTCATATTTTTGACGATGGGCCTGAACCAACCGGAAAGCGCTACTGCATGAACTCGATTGCTCTTGATTTTATTCCTGATTCTAAATAATTTACTATGAAAAATATACTTTTAATATGTTTTTTAGCGCTTTCGCTAAAGGGAATTTCACAAACCAAAAAAGCATCTAATCTGGAAACCATTACACTTGGCGGAGGATGTTATTGGTGCGTTGAAGCAGTTTACGAAGATTTAAACGGAGTAAAATCGGTTGTTTCGGGATTTTCCGGCGGAAATGTGGCCAATCCTACTTACGAAGAAGTTTGTACCGGAGAAACTGGCCATGCCGAAGTCGTTCAAATTACTTATGACAAAACGGTGACCGATATTAATGAAATTTTCAAAGTCTTTTTTACCGTTCATGATCCAACAACTTTAAATCGTCAGGGAGCAGATGTGGGAACACAATATCGTTCAGTGATTTTCTATAAAAATGCCGAACAGAAAAAAGCAGCCGAAAGCATTATTGCCGATTTGAATAAAGCAAAAGTTTATAAAACACCGATTGTAACCAAAGTAGAACCTTTTAAAGTGTTTTACAAAGCCGAAGATTACCATCAAAATTATTATGCAAACAATAAAAATCAGCCGTATTGCAAAATGGTGATTCAGCCAAAACTGGAAAAGTTTGAAAAGGTTTTTAAAGATAAACTTAAAAAACATTAAGCATAAAAAAGGGAAATGAAAGTGATTCATTTCCCTTTTCTTATCATAAAGTTATATTATTGTTTTGCTACTTTTTTGAATCGCATTACTGGAATATCTCCGTTGATTAAATTCAGTTTTCCGTCTTTATCAATAGAATAACTTGTTATTTGTTTTATTTGTTTCATAAACTCTTGTTCTCCTCCACCATCACAATACATCATGGTTGTTGGGCCAGCTTCTCCAAAAGTCAAAGATTTCCCTTTTAAAGTATACGGAGCACTATAACCATTACATCCATTATTACCAAAAACCCTTGTTTCTTTTTGATCAAAAGTAAGCTGTGGTTTTTTATTCGGATACAAGCCATTGAAAGCAATTCTTGGCCCGGAAATATATTCTAATTCCCAGGTTGTATCAAATAAGTTTCCTGCACTTTTGTCTTTTGTTGCCATACATGAAGTCAATAATAAAGTTAAAACTGAAACGACTGCGAGTGTGTATTTTTTCATAAAAATGTTCTTTTAAAGATTATTATAATTTGTTTTTGAAGATTAAAATTGATCTATAAACATTGCTTTTCTCAATATCCGTGCCCAGTTACAAGTTTATTGAAGTTTTATTTTTGGCACAAACTGTTTTTTTTTATCTCTAAGTTACTACAAATCATTTAAAGTTTTATGAGTCAAATGTTTAAAATAAAACAAGAGACATTATTTTTTTGTATTTTGCATCAATCACAAAATCAAAATCATCAATCAAAAGCCAGAAAAATGAAGCAAATTTTATTTTTGTTTGTATTAGCATTAACGACTACACTTGCTCAATCGCAAGAAAACCTTCCAACAGATTATCTCACAAAAGAATTTCACCAAGGCCGTCGCGAAGCTTTTAGAAACTTAATGCCTTCCAATTCAGTTGCAGTAGTTTTCTCTTACCCGGAAAGAGTGTTTTCAAAAGACATTAATTATACTTACCATGCAAATCCTGATCTGTATTATTTAACGGGCTACAAAGAACCAGATGCCGTTTTATTACTTTTTAAAGAACCTCAGGGAGACGAAAAATATACTGAAGTCCTTTTTGTTAGAGAAAGAAACGCTGCTCAGGAAACCTGGACAGGAAGACGTTTAGGCATTGAAGGAGCAAAATCGAAATTAGGTTTTACAACAGTTTATAACGGAAAAGATTTTAATGCTTTTTCAATAGATTTCAAAAAATTTGATAAAATTATCTATGACAAAATTCCAACAGATCTTGGAAAAAACAAATCAGGTTTTGATCTTTTTGGTTTAATTGAATCTTTCAAATCTAAAGCTACAATTAAAGTTGATGACGAAGCTCCTGCATTACTATTTAACAATATCACGAATTCTTTAAGAGAAATAAAAACTCCAGAAGAATTAGATTTAATGCGAAAATCGGTTAAACTTTCCTGCATTGCGCACAACGAAGTAATGAAAGCCGTTGGTCCTGATATGAGCGAAAATGAAGCAGACGGAATCCACAGATATATTCACAAACATTATGGAGCCGAAGACGAAGGTTATCCACCAATCGTTGGCGCTGGTGCAAATGGCTGCATTTTACATTATGGAGAAAACAATGCGACTAAAATAGACAATCAATTATTACTAATGGATGTTGGTTCTGAATATCACGGTTATTCTGCCGATGTGACCAGAACAGTTCCGGCAAACGGAAAATTTAGCGAAGAACAAAAAGCAATATATCAACTTGTATACGAAGCACAGGAAGAAGTTTTCAAGATTTGTAAAGCAGGAACTCCTTTTCAGGATTTAAATAAAAAATCGAAAGAAATAATTGCGGCCGGGTTAATCAAGCTGGGAATTATCACAGATCCAAAAGATGTCCGAATTTATTATCCGCATGGCTGTTCTCATTTTCTTGGTTTAGATGTTCATGATAAAGGAAATTACATGAGTATTTTAAAAGAAAACATGATTTTCACCGTTGAACCGGGAATTTACATTCCGGCAAACAGTAAATGTGATAAGAAATGGTGGAATATTGGTGTTCGTATCGAAGATGATATTTTAATAACAAAAGATTCATACGAAAACCTTTCTGCAGAATCTCCAAGAAAATGGCAGGATGTAGAAGCTTTAGCTAAACAAAAAAGCGCTTTTAACGAGATGAAGTTTCCTAAGATTTAGTTTATTTTTTGCCACAGATTAAAAGGATTTCCACAGATTAATTTTTTTTTAAATCCTTCTAATCATTTTAATCTGTGGCTAAAAAAACCTTTCAATCTAAGAATGTTTTTTCCCTTACTTTGTATTCTTAAACAATTTAAAAAATGAAAGCACTTACCTTCTCTACTTTTGGAGATTCAGATGTTTTAGAATATATAGAAATTCCAAATCCGCAATTGAAAAACGACGAGATTTTGGTTGAAATGAAGGCCATCGGATTAAATTTTGCAGATGTTTACCGCAGAAAAGGAAATTATCATTTAAAAGGAAATCCGCCATTTATTGCCGGTTACGAAGGTGCCGGAATTGTCGTTGATGCGAATAATCATTCGGAATATAAAATTGGTGATCGTGTGGCTTTTGCCGATGTTCCTTTTGCCAATGCAGAATTGGTTGCCGTTAATGTAAATCACGTTTTACCATTACCTGAAAATATTTCATTTGAAACTGCAGCATCGGTTTTATTACAAGGTTTAACGGCTCATTATTTAACAACTGACAGCCATAAAACAACAAAAGGTGAAACCGTTTTAATTCACGCCGTTGCTGGTGGAGTTGGACAAATTCTAACACAAATCAGCAAACTTTTGGGTGCGACTGTTATTGGTTTAACCTCATCTGCCGATAAAGCAAGAATCGCATTTGAACAAGGCGCTGATCATGTTTTTCTTTATAATGAAGATTGGAAATCTAAAATTTTCAAAGTTTTACCAAGTGGCGTAGATGTCGTTTATGACAGCATTGGAAGCACTTTAATGGAAAGTTTTGAAGTTACCAAAGAATGCGGACAAGTCGTTTTCTTCGGAATGGCGGGTGGAGATCCAGCACCAGTTGATCCAAGAATGTTAATGGATGGTTCCAAAACCTTAACCGGAGGCGATTTATGGAGTTATTTAAATTCTAAAGAAGAAAGAATCAAGAGAGCAAGTCAGTTATTTCATTGGATTATCGAAGGAAAAATCAAACTTTCAGAACCGACTTCTTTCAAATTGTCAGAAGGGAAACAGGCACATGATTTTCTGGAAAGCAGAAAAAGCACAGGGAAAATAATTTTGATACCGTAACACAACTCTCTTTATTTTGTCATCCTGAGGAACGAAGGATCACACTAGTAACTCTACAAGGATTGGCGACATACTGTACGGAGTTTCGCGTATGATCCTTCGTTCCTCAGGAGGACAAACTAAACCGATTAAATTAATTTATAGCTGGTTAATTTCAATCTTTGTCAATTCAGACAATTCTAGAATTCTTTCCACTTCATCTTTATTGGCTATAAAAAACAGATAATTATCACCAAAAGTCTCATAAGTCAATAATTCCAGATTGGATTTTGCTAACTCTGACTGAATATAAGGAAACAAATCGTGGCTGTAGGTTTCTTCGGGATAATCGAATTTGAAATCTTCGCCAAGCATTTCAGAAATGAAGTATTCTGCATCTTCAGGATCAAACTTCCAGTCGCTGTTCCAGGCATCAATACTTTCAAAAAAAGCAAAATGTTCTTCTGTGCTTTCATAATCTTCTTTGGTATCATCATTGAAGTTTTCAAAAAGATTTTCAGCATATTCATTAAGTTCCTCTTCTTCAATAGTGCCTCTCGAAACCAGATTAATAAACTCTTTAAAATCATTGATAGTAGCATTTTCATCAAATAATACACTTTCAGAAGAAGGAAGTTCTACTGTTTTAGGAATTTCAAGATTTAAATATTCACAGATTCCCTGTAAAACCAATTTAAAATCTTTGATACCAATTTCCTGAGTTTCATTTTTAGGCGCGTTAAAATCAAGAAAATCAGAGTCTAATAATCCTTTTGTATAATCTAAAAAATGACTGCCGGAATATAAAATTCTAATATCGTTTATCTCTAAACTATTGGTACAACAAAAGAAAATCATGAAGTTATTGATAACACGCTTAAAGTGTTTCTTCATTTCCTGACTCGGCTGAGAATAAAACTGAATATGAATAAAATCATACTCTAATCCTTCCTGAATCATTTCTTCCGTTAAAGTTCCAATATTCAGTTTTTTATAAAGTTCATTTAAAACCTCATAAGCATTATTAAATCCTGCTTTTTTAACTTCTGCTCTTCCCTCTTCATGATCTAATGAATACGGAATAGAATATAAATTAACAAAAATGGAATCCTGCATTCCCTTTACCTTAAATTCCAGACTATTCGACTCATTATATAAACAATTGTAAATCGGATTTATAACATCAAAAGAAATTATGGATTGTGGATCGTTATTTCTATTAAATATATTAGCAAAGAAATTTTTCATGAAAGGCTTTATTCGTTCGAATATTTAAAACTTTTGTTCATTTTATCAAAAGGAATCACTTCATTAACGATGGATTCTAATTCATGATCTGTCAACAGACCTCTTGCTGTCTCTACTATTTTTGGAGAAACATTAATTTCGTAATCGATAATTTCTCGCTTTAAAATAGATTCCAGAATCTCGTTCTGACGCTCTGTTAGATACTTTTTATGAGATTTAAAAACCGATTCTAAGTCATTTCTAAATTCTTCGTCACTCAGTTCATTATACAAATCCTGTTGTGACATATCGATCAATAAAACTTTAAAAATAAAATCCTGAAGGTTTTTAGCTAGATAATTGACTTCATTAGAATCGTGCCATACAAAAACAATTGGCACCTCACCATTTTCTTCTTCGTTTAGAAAAAAACAATAATGATCTCCACCGCCACTTTTTGCAAACGGAATAAATTTAAATTCAGGATTTATATTTCGATAATCTTCAGGATCTCTAAGTTCCTCTATTTCCTCGGCAACCGATTTTAAATTAAGAGATTCAAAATCGTAAGAATGCAAAAGCAAAGGCGGATTATCTTTTAAGGTTGGATAAACTTCTGTAAACCAATTTGGACCGTACTCTCCAACATCAAGCATGCCATCGGCAGCCAACTGTTTGTATAGAGGTGGGAATTCGAATCCGTATTTTGTTTCTATTTCTTGTACTGTCATCTTTGGGGCAATTTCTATTAGAATCAAACCACTAAGATAACAATCTTTTTACTACATGAAAAATGTTGAGGTCAATTATTTCAAGGACTCCGCGATCATCAAGGCACATTTTTCACCATCAATGGCCGCAGAAATGATTCCACCAGCATAACCTGCACCTTCTCCGCAAGGGTATAATCCTTTGATTTGCAAATGTTCTAAAGTCATAGGATCACGCGGAATTCTAACCGGCGATGAAGTTCTACTTTCGGGCGCATGTAAAATCGCCTCGTTGGTTAAATAACCTTTCATTGATTTTCCAAAATCCTGAAATCCTTGACGCATAATCTGAGTTAGAAAACCCGGAAAAACCTGTCCCAATTCTACTGAAGTTGTTCCTGGAACATAAGAGGTTTTTGGAATATCTGCCGAAACTTTGCTTTTTGTAAAATCAATCATTCGCTGTGCGGGAACTTTTTGGGTTTCCCCAGCCAAATGCCATGCTTTTTGCTCGATACTTTTTTGAAATTCCATTCCGGCCAAAGCACCAAATTTTGCAAAAGGTTTGAAATCTTCCAATTTCAATTCGACTACAATTCCTGAATTGGCTGTAGATTGGTCACGTTTAGATGGCGACCAGCCGTTTGTAACCACTTCGCCCGGACTTGTAGCGCAAGGTGCAATTACACCACCCGGACACATACAGAAAGAGTACATTCCGCGTCCGTTAACCTGCTTTACAATTGAGTAAGGCGCAGGAGGTAAATGTTCTCCGCGATAATCACAGCTATACTGAATACTATCAATAAGTTCCTGTGCATGTTCTGCACGAACTCCTAAAGCAAAAGGTTTTGCTTCTATTAAAATTTTCTTTTTATCTAATAATTCAAAAATATCACGCGCCGAATGTCCCGTTGCCAGAATTAATTTATTCGCATGAATTTTATCTCCGTTTTGCGTTACAATTCCTTCGACTTCATTATTTTTTACTAAAATATCATCGACACGAGTTTCAAATAAAACCTGTCCGCCAAATTCTCTAATTTTTTCACGGATATCTTCGATAATTTTAGGTAATTTATTGGTTCCTATATGCGGATGTGCTTCAACCAAAATATCTTCTGAAGCTCCAAAAGCCACTAAAAGTTCTAAAATTCGAGTTACATCACCACGTTTTTTAGAACGTGTGTATAGCTTACCGTCAGAATAAGTCCCTGCTCCACCTTCTCCAAAACAATAATTCGAATCTTCATTAACGATATGTTCTCTATTTATTGCTTTTAAATCGCGTCGACGTCCGCGAACGTCTTTTCCTCTTTCGAGTACAATTGGCTTTAAGCCTAATTCAACCAATTGTAAAGCAGCAAAAAGTCCCGCTGGACCAGCACCGACTACAATTACTTCTTGTGCGTTTGAGACGTCTTTATATTTTGGAAATTCAATTTTCGTTTCCTGAAAAGGTTCGCCTTTCAAATAAATAACCACTTTCAAGTTGATTTTAATCGCTTTCTGACGTGCATCAATAGAGCGTTTTAAAATAGAAACATGCTGAATTTCTTGAACAGAAACTTTAATCTGCTTAGACAAATGGTCTTTTAGCAATGATTCATTTGCAGCAATTTCGGGTGTAACTTGAAGTAAAAGTTCTTTAGGCATTGTTTTGTATTTATTCTATTAGCTTTTCTTTCTATGAAAAGAAGATGCAAAAGTACTATTTTGAACTGACTTTATGTAATTAACCGCAAAGTACGCTAAGATTTAATTTTCCTTTACGCATAGAAAACACAAAGTTCGCAAAACTACATCGACACAAAGCTTTGCGAACTTTGTGTTTTTCGAAAACCATACTAAAAAAAACTTAGCTCACTTTGCTATTAATTATGCAACAAATTTCTTCTTCCTAAAATCTTTACTTTTTTTTCAGCCACAGATTATTTGGATTAAAAAGATTCTCTTATGAGTAGCTTAGACGCACTGCAGTGCGTCCCTACAGAAAAAAACTCAGACCCTTAGTTTCTCAGAATCTTAGACCCTTTAAGAAAGACTTTGTATCTTTGCTACTTTGAACCTTTGCACCTTAGAAAAAAATGTCTAGAAAAATAAAACTAATTTGGGATTTCCGCGGACCCGCTTCAGCTAAGACTGCTGAACATCATGAAATCCATCTGAAAGAATATATTGTAATTGAAAAACTACCTTTAAATATTACGGGATTCACCATCATAAACGATATGCATGCCACCGCTTTTATGGTGGTTACCGACGAAAATATGATTCAGGTAAGAGATGCTTTGAAACCTCATCGAGGGGAACTCTACGAGTAGTTTTAAGTTTACAGTCACAGTTTACAGTTTTATACTGAGACTAAATTCAAGTCGCAGTTTACTGAGACTGCTAACTGCGACTGAATACTTTTTTAATTAGCTACTTCACTAATAAATTTAATTCGCATTAAACGCAATTCATCAATATCGTAATCGCCATCAAATTCTTTTAACGCGTCTTCGATTTTATCCGATTCTGATTCCATGAAGTAATCGTGAATTTCTTCCTGCTGATCATCATCAAGCATATCATCAATCCAATATTTGATATTCAATTTGGTTCCAGAATATACGATTTGCTCCATTTCTTTAATTAAAGCATCCATAGTAAGACCTTTTGCAGAAGCAATGTCGTTCAATGGTAATTTTCGGTCGATATTCTGAATGATATATAATTTATTGGCAGAATTGACTCCTGTAGATTTTACAACTAAATCGTCTGGACGAATAATATCATTATCCTCAACATAACGAGCAATTAAAGCCACGAATTCACTTCCGTATTTTTTAGCTTTTCCTTCTCCAACACCGTGAATATTATATAATTCCTGTATGGTTATTGGATATTTTAAAGCCATATCTTCAAGAGAAGGATCCTGAAAAACAACGAATGGAGGAACTCCCAATTTTTTAGCGACTTTTTTACGAAGCTCGCGAAGCATTCCTGTCAGAACTTCATCGGCTGTCCCGGAAGATTTACCTCCAGTCACAATAGTTTCATCGTCAGCTTCAGTATATTCATGATCTTCAGACATCATGAACGAAGATGGATTTTTGATAAAATCTAAACCTTCCTGAGTAATTTTAA
Organism: Flavobacterium notoginsengisoli; assembly: GCF_042686225.1. Lineage (NCBI taxonomy): Bacteria > Pseudomonadati > Bacteroidota > Flavobacteriia > Flavobacteriales > Flavobacteriaceae > Flavobacterium > Flavobacterium notoginsengisoli. Next base: position 190,900 of record NZ_JBHUOT010000002.1, on the reverse strand, counting down.
TCACTCCATAAGTTTCAATGTCTTTTGACAATAGTCCCGTTACCAAAACCTGTCTCAATAACGCCATCCAGTATTTTTCGTCATGATCTGAACCTGAACCAAAATAAGGCTGTGTATCGGTTTTGTGTGCTTTAATAACCGCATTTATACGGCCAATTAAAGTAAACACAATTTCTTTTGACTTGTAAATGTGTTTGGTGTCGCGAACAATTTCAAGCAATTTAACCACTTGTTCTTTCGCTTCCACCTTATGTTTTGGATTACGAACGTTGTCATCCATATCGGCTCCTTCACCAGTTTCGCTGTCAAATTCTTCTCCAAAATAATGAAGAAGGAATTTTCGGCGTGACATTGAAGTTTCGGCGTAAGCCACAACCTCTTGTAAAAGCGCAAAACCAATTTCCTGCTCCGCAACTGGTTTTCCGGACATGAATTTCTCTAACTTTTCTACATCCTTATAAGAGTAATAAGCTAAACAATGCCCTTCTCCTCCGTCACGGCCTGCACGACCTGTTTCCTGATAGTAACTCTCTAACGATTTAGGAATATCATGATGAATTACAAAACGAACGTCCGGTTTATCAATTCCCATTCCGAAAGCGATTGTTGCTACAACGACATCTACATCTTCCATCAAAAACATATCCTGATGTTTGGCGCGGGTTTTAGCATCCAATCCTGCGTGATAAGGAACAGCGCTGATTCCGTTTACTTGTAAAACTTCGGCAATCGATTCTACTTTTTTACGGCTTAAGCAGTAAATAATTCCGGATTTGCCTTTATGCTGTTTGATAAATCGAATAATATCCGATTCAATATTTTTAGTTTTTGTACGAACTTCATAATACAAGTTCGGTCTGTTGAATGATGCTTTAAAAGTGTTGGCATCAGACATATCAAGGTTTTTCAGGATATCTTCCTGAACTTTTGGGGTTGCCGTTGCAGTAAGTCCAATAATTGGCACTTTACCCAATTGCTTGATAATATGTCTCAGATTTCGATATTCAGGTCTAAAATCATGACCCCATTCTGAAATACAGTGGGCTTCATCGATTGCAACAAAAGAAATAGGCACACTTTGCAGGAAAGAGACATATTCTTCTTTAGTTAAAGATTCCGGGGCTACATACAAAAGCTTAGTTAATCCAGAAGTAATATCTTTTTTAACCTGAGCAATTTCTGTTTTGGTAAGAGATGAATTTAATACGTGTGCAATTCCATTTTCAGACGAAAGACTTCGAATGGCATCAACCTGGTTTTTCATCAAGGCAATCAGAGGAGAAACAACAATTGCCGTTCCGTCCTGAATTAAAGCGGGTAATTGATAACAAAGAGACTTTCCACCGCCGGTTGGCATAATTACGAAAGTATTCGTTTTACCTAAAATACTCGTAATGACTTGCTCCTGCAAGCCTTTAAATTGGCTAAAGCCGAAATACTTCTTTAATTCTTTATGTATTTCAATTTCGTTTGAATTCATTCTCTATATTAACTGTATTTTGTATAAATTTGCAACACATAAAGATACAACTTTCTTTTATACATACAAATTTTAAATATTCTGATTTGATCTCAAAAGAAAATATATTGGCGATAGCTAAAAAAACAATACTCTCTGAAAGTGAAGCAATTACAAAACTAATTGATTTTCTGGACGAAAATTTCTACGAAGCAGTTCAGCGTATCTATGAAACCAAAGGCCGTCTAATCGTTACCGGAATCGGAAAAAGCGCCATCATTGCTCAAAAAATGGTTGCTACTTTTAACTCTACGGGAACACCATCAATGTTTCTGCATGCCGCAGAGGCCATTCATGGTGATTTAGGAATGATTCAAAACGAAGACATTATTATATGTATTTCTAAAAGCGGAAACAGTCCTGAAATTAAGGTTTTAGTCCCGTTATTAAAACGATTTGGAAATACCCTGATCGCTATTACAGGAAATACCACTTCATTTCTGGCAAAAGGTTCTGATTTCGTTTTAAATACAACTGTTAATACCGAAGCCTGTCCTATCAATTTAGCTCCAACAAACAGCACAACAGCACAGCTTGTTATGGGTGATGCATTGGCAGTTTGCTTAATGGAAATGCGAGATTTTAAACCTGAAGATTTTGCGGTTTATCATCCTGGAGGTGCTTTAGGAAAAAAACTTTTGCTTCGTGTAAAAGACATGATAGAGCATTCCTTAAAACCAGCTGTTACTCCGGATACTTCAATCAAAAAAGCAATTTTCGAAATTTCTGAAAAGAGATTGGGAGTTACTGCTGTAATTGAAGACAATAAAATTATCGGAATTATTACAGATGGAGACATCCGAAGAATGCTAAACGACGTAGATACTATAGCAGATTTAACAGCAAAAGATATTATGTCTAAGAATCCAAAAATAGTTTCGTCTGAAACTATGGCTGTGGATGCTTTAAACATTTTAGAAGACTTTTCGATTACACAATTAATCGTTGCGGATAATGGAGAATACAAAGGCGTATTACATTTACATGACATTTTAAAAGAAGGAATAGTATAATGGCAAAGAAAAATCTTGGCGAAATGTCATTTTTGGATCATCTTGAAGAATTAAGATGGTTATTGGTTAGAAGTACACTTGCAACATGCATCATGGCATTTGTTACTTATTTTATTAGTGATTATTTATTTGATCAGATTATTTTAGGTCCAATTAGACCAACGTTTTTTACTTATGTTTGGTTCTGCGATTTATCCCATTCATTAGGATTTGCGGACAGCATCTGTATTACGGAGCTGAATTTCATTATTCAGAATACCGAAATGGAAGGTCAGGTCAATATTTTTGTATGGATGTGTCTTCTGGCAGGTTTTATCTTAAGTTTCCCTTATATTTTATGGGAAATATGGAAATTTATCAGTCCTGCGCTTTATGAGAAAGAAAGAAAAAATGCAAAATTATTCATCTTCGTTTCTTCTTTACTTTTCTTTTTAGGGGTGTTATTTGGGTATTTTGTGGTGATTCCGATGTCTGTAAACTTTGTTGCCACTTTCTCTGTGAGTGATGTCGTAAAAAACCAGTTTACACTTGAGTCTTATATGGGAATGGTAAAAACAAGTATTCTGGGAAGTGCCATCTTTTTTGAACTTCCAATTGCTATTTATTTCTTGACCAAATTAGGATTAGTAACTCCTACTTTCTTAAGAAAATACTGGAAATATGCTGTCGTAATTATCTTGATTATCGCCGCAATTGTAACTCCTCCAGACGTTGTGAGTCAGACTATTGTTGCAATTCCGATGTTAATCATATACGAATTAAGTATATGGATTTCGAAAGTTGTTTATAAAAATAAAATGAAAGAAAATGTCTGATATAGTTCAAGAATTTAACGACTACCGTTCTAAAATGAACGAAAAACTGCTTGCTGACAACAATAAAATTGTAAAGCGAATTTTTAATCTTGACACTAATGCTTACGCAGAAGGCGCTCTTGATGTAAAAACGAAGGAACTTCTTGGATTAGTTGCATCAACAGTTTTAAGATGCGACGACTGTGTAAAATACCATTTGGAAACGAGTTATAAAGAAGGCGTTTCTAAAGAAGAAATGATGGAAGCGATGGGAATTGCTACTCTTGTCGGAGGAACAATCGTAATTCCGCATTTAAGAAGAGCTTACGAATTTTGGGAAGCGCTGGAAGAAGCTGGAAAATAAATAATTGTTAATACGTTTAACTGTTGAATCGTTTATTTGTTAATTTGCAACGAATAAACGATTTATCGATTAAACGATTAAACTTTAAAAATGAAATTAAGAGCCGATAATTTAATCAAAACTTATAAAGGACGTAGTGTTGTAAAAGGAATTTCTGTTGAGGTAAATCAGGGAGAAATTGTGGGACTTTTGGGGCCAAATGGAGCAGGAAAAACAACTTCGTTCTATATGATTGTGGGATTGGTAAAACCAAATCAGGGAAACATTTTTCTTGACGACTTGAATATTACCGATTATCCAATGTACAAACGTGCACAGCAAGGAATTGGTTATTTAGCACAGGAAGCTTCTGTTTTTAGAAAATTAAGTATTGAAGATAATATTCTGAGCGTTTTACAATTGACAAAACTTTCTAAAGAAGCCCAAATTGCCAAAATGGAAAGTTTGATTGAAGAATTCAGTTTAGAACATATTCGTACCAACCGAGGCGATTTACTTTCGGGAGGTGAGCGTCGTCGTACCGAAATTGCCCGTGCATTGGCAACCGATCCAAAGTTTATTTTATTGGATGAGCCTTTCGCTGGCGTTGACCCTGTTGCGGTTGAAGATATTCAGAGAATTGTAGCACAGCTAAAAAATAAAAATATCGGAATCTTAATTACCGATCACAACGTTCAGGAAACTTTAGCCATTACTGATAAAACATATCTAATGTTTGAAGGAGGAATTCTAAAAGCAGGAATCCCAGAAGAATTAGTAGAAGACGAAATGGTTCGTAGAGTGTATCTGGGACAAAACTTCGAACTTCGTAAAAAGAAACTTGAATTCTAGTATTTCAGTGGTCAGTTTTTTAGTCATCAGTTTGAAGCTGAATACTAAGAAACTGATTTTTTTTGACATAAACTGATTACTTAAAATCTGAATCTGAACACTTTTTTAAGCCTGAACACTGAACACTATTCTACAGTAATAAAATGCAATTGCTCTAAATCGCCGTTGTAAATATTAACATCAACTCGATGTTTAATTCCCGGCAAAGAAGCTTTTTCTGTGAATTGCCAGAACAACCAGTCATCTTCAATTTTTTCTCTATAGAAATTATAATTGGCTATCCAGAATAAATAATCTCCGAATTCTTCTTTTAAGAAATCAGCATAATATCTTTCTCCTGAATAAATAATTGGGCGAACCTGATAATGTTTTTCTACTTTATTCAACCAACGTTTCAATCCCTTTTTCAAACTGTCTAAAGGCTGATTTTTAGGCAATTTTTCGATATCCAAAACGGGAGGAAGATCCCCTTTTTGCAATTTTACAGTTTTAATAAAAAGATTGGCCTGTTCTATAGAATTTTCGTTTGGACGATAATAATGATAAGCGCCGCGCATAATTTTGTTTTCTTTTGCACCTTTCCAATTTCTTTTAAATTGCCTGTCAACTCGGTCATTCCCTGCTGTTGCACGAATAAAGACAAACTGAACAGGGTATTTTTCGTCCAGAATTTCAACTTCTTCCCAATCGACTTTTCCCTGAAATTCAGAAACGTCAATTCCAATTACTTTTCCTTTGTGATTTTCGAGAACGCGAATATTTCGAACATCCGAAAGATGTTTATCTACGGCATCTTCATCTAAAACTTTTTCTGATTTAAATCCGAGATAATACGCTAATCCTTTACGATAATGGTAAACGATTCCAATAAATAGAAGTGAAAATAATATCAATAAAAGCCCACGAAAAAGCCTGCTCAGAAAAGATCTTCCTGCTGGTTTTCTGGAATATGTTTTACGATAACTTGTTTTTCTTGCCATTACAACAGAACTACTTTTTCAAAAACAAATTATTGATGACAGATAATAAAACATAGAAAACAATAATCAACGGGATTGCAATATAATGAAGCAAAACCACCATCAATACAGAAATAATCAAAAACACGATTTGAAGTGCATTTTCTTTGAAACTGAACTTTTTAATTTTCAAAGAAAATAGTGGAATTTCAGCATTCATAATGTAGGCACTACCCAAAGTAACACACAATAAAACCCATTGATTGGTCAATAATTCAAGAATTAAAAGCGAAGAATCTGCATACATATCCAGCACAATTTGCAAACTAATTATAAAAATAGCATTTGCAGGAGTTGGTAAACCGATAAATGAATCTGTCTGACGAGTATCAATATTAAAGTTGGCTAATCTGTAGCAAGCACCTAAAGTTATTATAAATCCCAAAAAAGGAACCATTTCTTGATTTCCTAGTTGATCACCTCCTCTTGCAAACATACTGTACATTACGTAACCGGGTACAACCCCACTTGTAACCATATCAGCCAAAGAGTCCAACTGCAAACCAAGCGGACTTGAGACTTTGAATAATCTGGCAAAAAAACCATCAAAGAAATCAAAGAAGATTCCCAAGCAAACCATATAAAAAGCCATTAAAAAATCTCCTTTTGAGACAAAAACAACTGCGACACAGCCACAGAAAAGATTAATTAATGTAATTAGATTTGGAATGTGTTTTTTGATATTCATAGTTTGAAATTTTGATAATGGCAGAGAACAAATTTAGCATAATAACTCGATGCAAAACGAGTTTTTTTAATAGTTTTTTATTTCTGTTTGCTACTTTCAGAATATTTGAAGAAACGAACTTAATAGCTGAGTAAAATATTATATTTTTGATAAAAATTTAAAACCTTTACAGGTTCATAAAAAAAGATCTTTTGAAAAAAATTTTAGTATTTTTATTCTTTTGGAGTTTTACTTCACAATATGCTCAAACCATCCGGAAATATTCGAATGAGTTTATGAATATTGGTGTAGATGCTGCAGCTCTCGGAATGTCTAGTGCTGTAACTGCTTCCACAAATGATGTTAATGCTGTGTATTGGAATCCGGCGGGTTTGACGCACTTGGAAGATCATCAAATCGCTTTAATGCATGCCAGTTATTTTGCCAATATTGCGCAATATGATTACATTGGTTATGCCAGTCCAATTGATGATAGAAGCGCCTGGGGAATTTCGATGATTCGTTTTGGAGTGGATGATATTATGGACACCACACAATTAATCGATAATCAGGGAAATATTGATTACAACAGAATTAGTCTCTTCTCTACTGCAGATTACGGATTTACTTTTTCGTATGCCAGAAAACTTCCTGTAGATGGGTTTCAGTATGGTGTAAATGCAAAAGTAATTCGAAGAGTTATTGGAAAATTTGCCAATTCCTGGGGATTTGGATTTGATATCGGTCTTCAATTTGAAAGAAATGACTGGAAGTTTGGATTAATGCTTCGCGACATTACCACAACTTACAATGTTTGGAATATTGACGAAGAAGAATATGCAAAAATTGCCAATGCTATTCCGGGAGAAAATAATACTTTACCGGAAAGTACCGAAATTACATTACCCAAAGCACAATTAGGTGTTTCAAAACGATTTGATTTTCATAATGAATGTAGTTTGGTCACTTCTGCTAATTTGAATATGAGATTTGAACAGACCAATGATATTATTTCATCAAAAGTAGTAAGTATAGACCCAGCTCTAGGGTTTGAATTTGGCTATACCGATTTAGTTTTCGTAAGAGCCGGCGCAGGAAATTTTCAAAATGTAACACAATTGGATAATACTGAAAAAGTAAATTTCCAGCCTAATATTGGTTTAGGATTTAGATACAAAGGAATTCAAATTGATTATGCGTTAACTGATCTTGGAAATCAAAGTACGGCTCTATATTCTAATATTTTTTCGCTGAAAGTAGATTTAGGAATCTTTAGATAATCATAAAACCACAAAATCTTTAAAATTTAAAACATGAAAACTGTAATGTTTAAAAAAGCACTTTTTATTTTATTATTCTTAATGAGTTTTATTGGTTTCAGCCAAAGTATGCCTTTATCTAAAGATGCCAAAATAAGTGTACTAACCTGTGGACTTGGAAATGAGACTTATTCTTATTTTGGACATACAGCTATTCGCGTTTTTGATCCTTCAAACAATATCGATATTGTTTATAATTATGGCGCATTTGATTTTAGAACACCAAATTTCGTTGCCAAATTTGCTAAAGGTGATTTACAATATTTTATCATCACCCATCCTTTTTCTGATTTTATAAGCGAATATGATAATGACAAACGAAGTGTTTACGAACAAGAACTTCTGGTTTCTCTTCCTTTAAAACAAAAAATATTTGATAATCTGAATCACTCTTTATTTTCTGAAGAAAGATATTATACTTATAAATTTATTGATAAGAACTGTACTTCGATGGTACTTGATGTGATCAATAAATCCTTAGGTCAAGAGTTAATAAATAAAAAAGAAGACACTGATAAAACATATCGTTCTATTCTTTTTCCTTATTTTAATGACCATTTCTACGATCAATTAGGAACAAGTATCATTTTCGGAACTAAAGTTGATCAAATGGGAACCAGAATTTTTCTTCCATTTGAATTGAAAAATAGTTTAGAGAAAACCACATTTCAAAACCGTCCTTTAGTTGAAAAGTCAAAAACCTTATTAGAATTCACAAAAGAAACTCCAACATCCTGGTGGAATAACATTTATACTTATCTTTTCATTCTAGCTTTTGTAGTTTTAGCAAGAAATAAAACAGTGGATAAAATCTATCTCCTGATTTTATCTTTAGTAGGGATATTTTTTGTAGCAATGGGATTTTATTCTTTTCACAAAGAATTGGCGATGAACTATAATGTATTGCTTTTCAGTCCTCTTTTATTAGTTTTAATTCTGTTTTCGGTATTCAAAAACAAATTATGGACGTATCGATTTTCTTTAATCAACTTTGTCCTTCTGGTAATTTACTTTTTGTTTTTGATCAATAAAGCGCATTTCTTTATCACTTTACCATTGATTATTACAAGCGGTATAGTTTTAGTAAGAACCGGAATCCGTAATAAAAGACCAATTCCGATTATCATTTAAGATTATTGTCCACGGTAGAATAAAACTGTAGTAATGGTTTTGAAAGTTATACTTAAATCCAGAAAAATGCTTCTGTGTTTGATATAGTATAAGTCATATTGAAGTTTAATCAAACTCTCATCAATTGATTCTCCGTAAGAATAATTAACCTGGGCCCAACCTGTAAGTCCTGGTTTAACAACATGACGAGTTTCATAAAAAGGCATTACGGATGCGATTTCTTCTACAAAAAAAGGTCTTTCCGGTCTTGGTCCAATTACGGCCATATCCCCTTTTAAAACATTAATAAATTGAGGAAGTTCATCAATTCTTGATTTTCTCATAAATTTACCAAAAGGAGTGACTCTTTTATCATCATGAGCGGCAAAAACTGCTCCGTTGGTTTCAGAATTTGCAGTCATGGTTCTAAACTTATAAATCTTAAAAACAACTCCATTTTTACCGACTCTTTCCTGTGTATAAAAAAGACTTCCTTTATTAGCAAAGAAATTACAAACTGCAATTATTGGCATAAAAATACCACAAAATACAAGTCCAATGAAAGAAAACAAGAATTCCATTATACGAATCAAGAGCAAATACAGTCTGTTATTATTACTTCTGCTGAAAGGGAAAAACCGGTAAAAATCCCTGCCTATATAATGTACCGGAATTCGCTGTGTTTTATTTTCGTAAACCTGAGTATATTCGCGAATTACATTTCCATTTTCTAATAAATGAAGTAATTGCTGATATAAATCAGCAGTAATACCATCTGTTTTCTGCGATGCAATAATAATTTCAGAAACATTATTTTTGGCAACAAACAATTCTAAATCTTGTTTCTTGACTTCCCTTACATAGTGAAAATCAAAATCTTCTACAGATTCTGTATCTGAATTCACAAAACCAATTATCTTATAATGTGGATCGACATTTTCGAGTCCCATTACCAATTCTTCCACTTCACTTTGGTCACAAATTAAAACTACATTTTGTGAAAAGCGATGAGAAGCCAGAAAATAAACGTAAAATAGCCGCCAAAGTAATAATGAACTTAAAACGGCAAAATAGAAAATAACAATTACTAATCGTTGTTTAGGAAGTTCCGGCGATAAAACAGGTGTAAACAAATATACTGTAACGGCAGTAATTGAAGTTAGAATAACGCTTCGTAAAATCTGAAAGTGATTACTGGCAGTTTGAAGATTATACATTTCGAAAATGGTTCCAAATATGAAAACATATCCAATCAATAGAAATGATTTTATATACTTACCATCTTCTAAAACATAATAATGATAATCGAAAAGCAAGCTGAGCAACAGCAAAGCGCTTAGTATAAATGCTGCATCAAAAAGAGAAAGCAGAACTTTTCTTTCTGAAATTTCGAAGTGCATTTTTCTTTTTAAAAACATTTTTACAGTTTGTTAGGGGCTTAAACTTGAGGCAAATGTATTATAAAAAAACAGAACTAATTTATTATTTTTTCGGCTTCGTCTGGTTTTTTGACCTGAATAAAAAGAAGCGTCATAGCGTATATAAATGCTGGCGCAGCAGTTCTCATTGCTGCGTGGTTGATGGTTAGTCCCCAAAAAACAAAAAAAGACAAAAGATATAGATGCTGCTTATTATTAATGTATAAAGCAAATGGAACAATACATAATGTTAAAAAAGCAAAAATTCCAAATAATCCATGTTCAGAAAGCAATCTTGTGACCTCATTATGAGAGGCAATTTCTATTCCTAATTCATCAGATCTTTTAGTTTTACTTAATCCGGCTCCTACTCCAAAAATAGGATTTTCCAAAAAAAGGTGCATATCTGCATCCATTATTTCTTCCCTGCCTCCTAATTTGTCGTTTTTAATTCTCCCTCGTGCATCTTGATTTGCATATCTTTTATTTATAAGCCCACCAGTTTGAAGGGAACTATAAGTCCAAACCCCAATCACTAATAATCCTGTTAGAACAAATACTAATGTAAATTTCTTTTTCCCCTGAGCATTTGAAAAATAGTACAATAAAGCTAAAAGACAAACAATCATTGCAGCTCCTGTAATAATTCCTCCTCTTGAAAAAGTAACTATTCCTCTGTAACTTATAAAGATAAATAAACTTCCATTGATGAATAATTCGATTTTGGATTTTGAAAAAAGCACCAATTGTGTAAAGAAAATAAACATTCCAAGACCTAGTATTGTAGAAACCTGATTAGGCCCAAAACCTCCTGAAGTTTCAAAATTTGACTGAGTTCCTGTTACCACATCTTTTATACTGGGTGTATATAAAAATAAATATACTGTCGTTGTAATAATGGGCAAACTCATTACAGTTAAAATATTCTGAAGTTTATAAAATGAAATTCTTCTACTGAACATATATATTGAAGATACTGCAAGACAAACTGGTCCTGATAAATTAAAAAACAAAACCTTTTTTATATCAGTGCTAAGATCAGCTTCGCTATTTGTTATGAAAATACCAGGCACGAGTAACAATAAAAAAAACAAAAATATGAGTGCATTCTTAGAAAAATTACTATAGACCATACCGCATAACATAAAAAAAACGACCGTGAATTTAACATATTCGTTATTAAAATTCCCTCCAGTCATTCGAAGAAATACTTCTGCCCCAACTAAATAAGCACTTACAAATAATACTTCATTATTTTCATTTTTGCTTTTATAGACGATAAAAAAACCTAATAAAGGAATTAATAATGCGTAAACTTTGGATAAAAAAGGGGCAATAAAAAGAACCACTGCAATTAATGCATGAAAAATAATCAACGCTATATAATTAAATTGTGTATTTTTCATTATAAAATTTTACTTTGTAAAAGTAATCAAAGATTTCAACCATGTGATGTACTCTTTTAAAATTGATTTTTCACTAAAATTTTGATCAACAAAAATATTCAAATTCTTGCCTAATAATTTTCGACTATCTTCATCCTCAATTAATTTCTGAACTGAATTTATATACTGCATTAAATTATTGGAGTCAATTACCAAACCTTCTTTAATAGAAGGAATAACTTTTGAAATTTCGCCCACATTTGTTGCAACAACGGGTAAACTTGCCAGTCCGTACTCTAATAAAGCTAATGGAAGCCCTTCTGACAGAGAAGTTAAAACCGCAATTTCGCATTGTTGTAATAAATCCCGAGTATTATTGAGCGCTCCATAAAAAAAAACAGTTTCAGAAAGGCCAAGTTCTTTTACTTTTTTTATAAGACTTACACTATATGAATCATTAAAATCTTTACCTACTAAATGAAAAGTCCATTCCGGGAATTTTTTATGAATCTCTGCTGCTCCATTGATGAGTAATTCATGATTCTTTTGAGGGCGTAAATTGGCAACACAGATTATTCTTCTTCCTTCTTTTCCTTTTAACTGAGAACATCCCAAAGAAACGGTTGGTGCAATTATAAAATTAGGAAAGTATGTTACATTTTGACAATACAAATAGTTATTAGCCCATTTCTTTAAAGCATCATTTACAGAAATAATTCCTAAAAAGAAAAAAGATGAAAGTTTTAATGTCAAATTTTTTCTTAGTGATAAATCCTGTGAAACCCCATAATGATCATGCCAGACAATATCAGTTCCAGGTGTTATTAACTTTACTAAAACTGCTATAAAAAAAGAAGAACTATGTGCATGAATTATTTTGACTTTATTTTTTTTGAGATAATTCCTCAATCTTAAAACAGCATTTAAATCAATAGTGTGCTTTTTTTTTAAGAATAAGTAAGTAACTTTTTGATTTATATGTTCTAAAAGTAAGCCCTCATTTCGTGTTGCAATTAATCCTGAAAACTCAATTTTTTCTGCAAGTGAATTTGCGTAATTTACTGCCATACGTTCTGCACCACCAACCTCCAAAGAATCTATAATTTGTACAATCCTCATTTCATCAGTAATTTTGCAATTTCCTTTTCAAAAATATCTGTAGTATAAGTACGCGACCAATTCATAGCCTGTTGGCTTTTGTTCAAAAAAATGTCTTGATTTATAATTAAATACTCTACCTGTCTGATATCTTTCTTCAGATCCATCTCAAGTAAAATACCGCGTTTACTATAATCCAACATATAGGGAACACAGGATACTTTTGTTGCGATTGGGATACAGCCCCAAAACATTCCTTCAGCAATAGCCTTTGGCCATCCTTCACTTTTTGATGGCAAAATTACAAAATGACTTTCTTTATAAGCTTTTTTTAAACTTTCCTTGTCCTGATTTCCCCTTAAAAAAATATGATTTGCTAATTTATTTGTTTGAAGATAATTTTGTAAAGAACTTCTTTCCGCACCTTCACCATACAAATCTAATTTCACATTATAACCATCTTTTATTAATCTCTGGATTAATTTAATTGCATACATTGGTTTTTTGCCTGTTACTAAACTTCCAACAAAAATAAATCTAATTCCATCTTTGAAATCATTTTTTTTGACATTCTCTTTTTCAGATTCGGAATATGTTGCTGTAAAAAAAGGTTTTATGTTTTTTGATTGATTTTCCCAGTCTCCATACACCAAAACCTGCATCTTTTTAGTTAAAAAAGTATTTGCTAAAATCCATTTTTGCAATTTATAGGTCCATGGTTGTTTACTTTTAGGATCCCAGTTTCCGGCATATTTTGCCGTTTTTGTTTTTTTTGGAAAAAGAACCTGAACAAAACATCCTATCAATCCCATGTTCCCAGGACATCTTAAATGAATATGATCTGATTTTTTCATCGCAATAAATATCCTAAAAAAGATAACTGGCAATTTAAACAACGACCGGACTCTAGTTCTAAATGAGGTAAAACTAAAATCAGGAACTTCATTAAAAACAATATTATCACAGTCATAGGCTAAATCAATATCTGTAACACCCTCTAATTTTAACGAAGCTGTTATTGATACCTCATCAACATATTTTAGCCAAATATTCATTTCACGTATATACGGAGAGTAACCATAATACAGATTATCTTCCTTAATGTGATTGACATGTGTTATTATTGCAAATTTCATTGTTCCTCCAAAAATTCCTATTCTATATTTTTATAATGCATAAAATTTGACTCATTAGTAATCTTCATATTCTTTTTATAGAGCTTAGAAAGAAAATCTGATACTATATTCCTATTGACATCATCTTTTATACTTTTCCCAATGAATGCTTTCTTATTGTAATATTTATCACCACCTACTCCCATATCTAAACCGTAAATTTTCAATTCTTTATTATTTTTAAAAGCAAGAACTGAAGCAATTAACAAAGTATTAAATCCCGAGTTTATACTTTGATAAGAAAAATCAAAGTCGTCTTTCAAAGTTTCTATTAATTCTGAGTTTAGTTTTTTTGAACTATCACAGTAATCAAAATTTGTAATTAAAAATTCTTTTTTTTTTCTGGATCGGTTCGTTATATAACTTTGAGTTAAATCAAAAGACTGGTAATTAATTTTTGAATTGTTGTTATAAATCCAAAATAAAGTACCAAACCATTTATCTGTTTGTTTAAATGATTTTAAATATTTTGTCAAATAAAACGGATCATGAACAACATATACGTGAGGTTTAGATTTTACAATATTTATTGAATCATTACAACAAAGATAAAGTGCATCATCTTCAAGTAAAATATTTGCTGCACTTGGACCACTTGCTACAACAACGATTTTATTAAAACCTTCAAGGTTAAAATACTCACTTAAAGCTGCTAATGAATGATAACCAGAATAGTCTTCAGGTTTATTTACTGAATTCGTACATGGTTTTAATTTATGATAAAGAAATATATAATTTCTTTTCTTAAATAGCGAACTTAAATTCATTGTTAAAATGTTCTTTTGGGAGGATTAAAAAGTATAGAAAACCAACCATAAATTCTACCTGTAACTTCAGTAAAGGCTTCTTTCTTTTTGGTGCTATTAAAAATATTTAAGGCTCTAATTACGATCAATAGAAAAGCAGTCAAATTCCATTTTAATCTTGCTTTTAAACTTGGTTTAGGAAATCTTACCCTCCAAACATACCAACCGTTTCTTAAAACCATTTTTCCATAGTTAAATTTATTTGGCCTTCCTGCCTCATCATGATAATGCCATAATCTGGCAGAAGTATTGACATATAAATTTCCTAATCTGGAAAGTCTGATTGTAAAATCGGTATCTTCATAAAGACCATAGCCTTTAAAATAATCCGAAAATTTAATTTTCTCAAAAATCTCTTTTCTAAAAGAGGAAACTCCTCCCGAAAAAGATTCGGTTGGATAAATTTTATTGGTTGGAGGAAAAAAACTCAGCGCTTTACCATTGCCTGACTCAGACATAAATCCGGGGGGACAATCATCTAACAAGCCCATTTTTTTTCGCAGAACATATCTTTGAGAATACTTACGCTTCCAGTTATCAAAATAAAAATAATTATATTTAAGTGGTTCATCTTCTAAACTTAAACTCCAACTAGCATTATTATTTATAATATATCCTGCAACTCCCAAAGCTTGTGGAAAAATCTGGTACGTATGTAATAAATGCTCAAAATAGTCCTTTTCTAAAATTATATCATCATCTAAAAAACATATAATTTGGGAATCTTTGTCAACTTTAGAAATTCCAAAATTACGTTGTTTGGTCAATCCCCGATTTTCCTCAGAAACCAAAAAATATTTCAAATTCTGAAAATCATTAGCTTCTATAACAGCTCTGGTTTTAGTATCCGGTGATCCATCAATAATTAAGATTTCATCTGGACATAAAACCTGATCCTGAACTGACATCAACAATTTCATTAATGGCTCAGGGCGCATGTAGGTACAGACAATTAAAGAGAATTTCATTTCTTTTTTAAATATTCATTACTAATTTGAATAAAATAATCCATCCTGTTTAATTTTTCCAACATCAATTTTCTATTATTTTGTTGCATTTCTTTAAGTTCATTATCTGTCTTGGATGCATGAAAACTTATTAAATCCGGAATTATCGAATTTTCAGAAACGATCAGGCAATGCTGTTTCCAGTCTATTTTAGACTCTAATGGTAATCTTACATCAGTATCAATTAAAACCGGAATTCGTCCCATTATTAAAGCCTCATAAAAACGAACAGAGAAATTTCCATTTCCTCTTAAACAAAAAACGTATAAATTATTTTGAATATTTTTAAAAAACTCCAAGGTAGAATCTTCTTTAGAACCTGCATTTTTATCTTTTGCCCTGTATTTATTCCTAAAAATAAAATTACTTTCAATTCTATACTCTTTCAATATTCTTTGTAAAAGCCTAAATCTTTTCCAGCCTGAAGGATAAAATGGATGATATTCTTCCGGATTTTTAAATATTACATTAATAAAATTCCTTCTGACATATAACAAAAATTCTTTGCAAAATTTTAATACAGATCCATTAGCATTCCCAACAAAACCTATACTTGGCCGGTCTTTTTTTGATACTAAAAAAAAATCTTCTCCCAGTATTTTATTATAAGGATCTACAATAAAAGAAGGCATAATATGAGTTGATGTTTTAAACTTCGATTTAAAACCTCCTAATCGAAAAGTTGTAACATTGAGTTTATCTAAACTAAATCCAAAATCACCTGCTGCGTATACCCAAATCGGAAGATTGTATTTTGATACCATATGAATCCAGCTATTCAAAAAATTATTCTTATCATTTTTTATGAAAGAAATAATATCGACAGGGAAAATTGCTATATCGGCATCTGAAACTAAATCTGTAAAACAAAAGTTATCCTTAGTTTTTTTGTTAGGTACATAAACCAAATCAAAAAGCATTGGAAAAACCTTTTTTCTGTTTTCCGGAGTTAAAAATCGATGTTCTGTGTATATTTTCAGCATTATAAAACTAGTCCTTATTTTATTGTTTTTATATTCTCTTAGACCATTTTACACTTAACTGCCAGCTATCATTAAATTTAGGAATATCAAACAAATTACCTTTATAAAATTTAAAAAATAAAACTGTTTTATATCCTAATAATTGCTGAATAGTTGAATACTTTGATTTAACATACATTATATTTGGTGAAGGTTTAGGAGAATCTCCTTCTACTTCCCAAGAAGAAATGAATTTATTTCTAAATCCTCCTATTGGTGCTTTTAAATGTAAAATGCTTAACTCCGGAAAATAAATTATATCAACTCCTAAATTACGCAACTGCAAACCAAAGTCGGTATCTTCACCATAACCAAATTCCAGTGATTTATTAAAAGAAACAAAATTCAGAAAATCTGCTTTCAAAAAACTATTTCCGGAACCAAAAATTCCGGATTGATGAATGGCATTATATTTTAAGATTTCTTTTCCCTGAAGATAGGAAGTAGTCAAACAATTAATCCCGTAAAATGATGCTTTCTCTAAAACTTTCTCAAGCAAATCTGATGAGAATCTGTTATCATCATCATTAAGAAAAACCCATTCACTTTCTACTTCTTTCAAAGCTAAATTTCTTGCATTGCATACACCTGCCTGTCGCGTAAAAGTATGCTTTATATTGAATGGCCAACTCTCATTATTTAAATAATCTAGTTCTGATACACTTTGTTGATTAGGGTTCTGTTCTATTATAATAACATTTTTTGGCAAAAGGGTTTGTGCCGATAAATCTCTTAAAACATCATACAGAAATTCTTTTCTACCAATGGTAGGAATAATTACATCTATAGTACCTTTTTCAACAGTTTTATTTGTTGATCGAACTTGAATTTTATCCAATAATTTTTTAGGAAGTTTTCGTTTAGAATAAAAAAAGCTCCCAAAAAGAGGGCTTAACAGAAACTTTCTTTCGTATAAAAATAAATTTAGAAATAACAGAAATATCCATCGTGTTTTATAATGTTGCTTAACAAAACGAAACAAAAAGAATGAGCTTGAAGTATTATTTAGAATTATTTCCGAAGAATCTTTTAATAACTTAGGTTCAGAATAACAAAATAATCCAATAGGCATTGCTTGTTTTGCAAACGACTGTAAAAAATAGTCGAAATTTTGATCCTTTTTAATCTCATCTTTCAAAATATTCAGTACAGAAGCGTGAACTCCTCCAACAGCACTACTCATTAGCCATGTAGGATAACTTGTTTTTTTATTAATCTTCAAAAACGGAGAATCCTCAACATAACCAATTGCATCCGATAAAAAAGATCTTTCTTCAGGATTATAAGATACCATGATTTTATGATGATGAAAAATCTCATAAAAATACTCTGGATTTAATTTTGTTTTTAATTTGATATGACACCAAATAATCAAACTATCCGAATGATCTGCTGCTGTTTCGAATAAAGTTCTGGCAATATTTTTTTGCAGGAAAGATTTGCTCTCTCCATGATAATCAATCTCTGTTACTTTATTATTTTGATGATAAACAATAACCATTATTACACTTTATTTTGATTGACTATTTTTTTATAAAACCCAATGTTTTCGTTGACCAATATATTAATATCAAATTCAGCCTCTACTCTTTCTCTTGCTTTTTTTCCTATTTCCTGACAAAGGAAATCGTTTTGTAACAACTGAATAATTCTGTCTGCATAAATTTCATGATCTGACGGATGAACCAAAAAACCGCTTTCCTGATCAATAATAAGTTCCTGTGCCCAGCCAATATTACTGTTGACAACCGCTTTTTGCATTGCCATGGATTCGATAGTTACCATTCCTAAAGTTTCAGCAAAGGTAGGAAACACACAAACATTTGCCTTTTTAATATAATTTTGAACTTCACTGTAAGGTATTTTACCTAAATAATCTACAGAATTCAAATCCTCTTTGAATAGATCTTTCATCAGTTCCCATGTTGATTTTGAGCCTGTTTTTAAGTCATAAGAATCTCCACCTATTAAAATTAATTTGGCATCAGGAAAATCTTTTTTTACTTTCTTAAAAATTTCAGGCAGTTCTAAAACACCTTTTTTTCTAATTAAAGTACCAATGTAAAGCAGGCAGTTTTTTTCAAACTCTTTTGGATTTTCATTTTCAAAATTTTGAAGATCTAACCCATAATGAATTGTTTTTATCTCTTTATTTTTAATTTTAAAAAGTTCTACTGAAATCTCTCCTGCAAATTTTGTTGGTGCAATGAATCCTTTTGCTTTGTTTATAGCCAGCTTTTCAAACCAGAAATTTTTTTGTTTTTGTTTTCTGTTTTCCAGATGACAAAAATAAGTATCACTTCCATGAAAACGGATTGCTAAAGGAATTTTAAAATTCATAAAAGCTGTAATTCCAGTCCAGTCAGGAGATTCTATCAGATCTATCTTTTCTTTAGATATGATGGAATTACAATAATTTTCAACATATTTTCTATAAAAATACCAACCGAACAATTTATACTTTTTGCTCTTTATTAAATGAATATCGATTGTATTTTCTTTTATGATTTCTTGTGTTTTCTGCCCATAAACAAAAACCGTGACTTTTACACCCGTTTTTGCCAAAGCTACTGCAAGATTTTTCACGCTGGTACCAATTCCTGCGGCATTTGTTACCTTCTCGTGTGGGTATTCTGGTGTTAAAAAGGCTATATGCATTTAATTATTGAAAAAATCTTTTATAATTCTGGCTGTAAATAGTCTTGCTCCCGTATCATTCATATGTCCGCATGAAGCAAAATATTTGTTTTCTACAACTACGTTTTCATAATTATGAATTTCGGGATATGCTTTTTTAACTTTATCAAAGTAATCCATACCTACAACATTTTCGCACATTGGCGTCATAACAGCGATGAAATTAATCTTGTTCTTTTTGCAAATACTTTTGATCTCTTCATAATATTTATTATGTGGTAATGGATTTAAATTGACAATATTATTTTTCATATTACCATTTTCAATTCCCACCAAAGGATAATACCCCATTTCATCTAAATTTCTTGATTTTTTATGAATTAACGTAAAAAATGTTTCCCTAAACCCAATTCTTGCATCATATTTAATATATCTGTAGAATGGTATATAATATAATTCATTAAAATTTCCCTTATCTAAAAAACGCTCTTTTATTATCTCTGAATTATGAATATAAGGCAGAAATTTTGCAGAAACTCCTTCTGCATCGTGATCACTCGATAAATTCAAATCGGCTTCCAAGATTACATTTTTAATTTCATATTTTCTCTCAATCATTAATTTAAGCAGCAATGAAGCTTCAAATAAATGTCCTCCACTCATGCCGTAGTTGAACGTTTTTAATCCTTTCTCTTCAAACATTGGAGCCACAAAATGATTGTTAGCTCTGGAAGACCCCAAAATTACCACATCGTATTTATTTCCATAAGAGTTTACAACGTTTTCAACTTTTCCACGATCTCTGGAATGCATAAATACATAAGTATAAATGCCGTCTAATAGAACTGATATTAAAATTACTACAAGAAAAATTTTAATTATATAGAGTAAAAACTTCTTCATTAAAATTGGAAATAAATAAATTCTTTATAATCAGAGTAAGTTCCAAAAGCAATAATTGCCAGAATTGCTAATGCCATTTTTAAAATGCTTCTGTTACCGGAAATAGGCTCCACTTTAGTTCTGTTATTCCATTCAACCAAAACAAAAATTCCGACCATCAATAACAATTCATAATTATATCGTTCGTTATCTAAATATTGAGAAGCAAACTCTCTGTTTGTAAATATTCTTTTTAAATATAAAACAGCATCAGTAATTGTTCTTGCTCTAAAAAATATCCAGGCAACACAAGTCAACAGAAAAGTAGTTAATATACTAAACACAACTTTTATGGAATCTAAATTCCATTTCAAAACAAAAGAATCTATATTGTTTCTATTACTATTGGATAATAACAAAGGAAGAAAATAAACGGCATTTATAAATCCCCAGACAATATAAGTCCAATTGGCTCCATGCCAGAATCCACTAACAATAAAGATGATAAAAGTATTTCTGATTTTCATCCAGAGTCCTCCTTTACTTCCTCCCAACGGAATATATAAGTAATCTCTAAACCAGGAAGAAAGTGAAATATGCCAGCGACGCCAGAACTCAGCAATATCTCTTGAAAAATAAGGATAATTAAAGTTTCTCAATAAATCTAAACCAAACAATTTAGAAACCCCAAGCGCAATATCTGAATACCCTGAAAAATCCCCATAAATCTGAAAAGCAAAATAAACAGCTCCCATTATCAGTGAAAATGAATTCATTGACGTATAATGATCAAAAATTGCATTTGCATAAACTGCACAAGTATCTGCTATTACTATTTTTTTAACTAACCCCCATACAATTTGACAAACACCTTCTTTTGCCTTTTCTAAATCAAATTCTCTTTTTACTTTTATTTCCGGCAATAAATGAGTCGCTCTTTCGATTGGTCCTGCAACAAGAAGAGGAAAATAACTTACGAATAAAGAATAATCAACAAAATTATATTCTGCTTTTATTCTTTTGTAATAAATATCTATAACATAAGACAATCCGTGGAAAGTATAGAATGAAATTCCAACAGGTAAAATTACATTTAATAAAAACGGACTTGTTTTAAATCCAAATGCTGTAATCATTTCAGCAAAAGAAGAGGCGAAGAAATTATAGTATTTAAAGATTCCTAAAAATCCTAAATTTACAATAATACTAAGCCAAAACCAGAATTTCCGTCTTTTATCTGAATCGCTTTTCTCAATTTGAATTCCGGTGAAATAATCTAAAAATGTAGAAAATACTAGTAAAAATAAAAATCTCCAATCCCAACACGAATAGAAATAATAGCTGGCAACAATTAACAAAGCATTTTGCGTGCTTTTCGTTTTATTAAATACAAACCAATACAGAAAAAAAACTATTGGTAAAAAGATGGCAAATGCCAGAGAATTAAAAAACATAAATTAGTTTAATAGTCAAAATTTATTTTCAGTTATAATATGTGATACTTTTCTCTTTAATTTTAAAAATTGTATTTCATATCCATAATACAAAAGATGCGAAATAAGAATAGTTAATCCAAAAACGCCTATATAGATAATACTATTTTTAAAAAATGGTAAAAAATCCTTCAAAAATGGCATAAATAAAGGCATCAGCAAAAAGATAACCAGTTCATGCACCAAATATAAACCATAAGATATTTTACCTAAATAATTGAGTATTTTATTTTCAATTTTAAAAATTGATTTATTATTTGTTGCCAGGTTAATAATACATATTGCAAACAACCAGGGAAAAATAATGTAATTAATAATATTAAACAATGATCTAATTACAGCACCAATTAAAAACAAAATAACAATTAAAATGTACACTGTTAATTGAATTTCTCTTTTGGTAAAAAACTCATATTTTATACATCGTTTACCTAAAAAAAATTGTTTATAAAATGCTAAAACACCAAAAAAGACACCAATTGCCATGCAATCAAATCTGGTTACCGTTATGATGCTTGATAATGTTTGCAGAGAATTATTTCCAGTGATTTTTTCAAATAATATTAAAAATAACTTACATAAAGGCAGGAATAAAATAATGAAGAGAACTATTTTAATTCTCAATTGCTCCTTGATTTTCATTATCCAGGGCAGAATTAAATAAAATTGCTCCTCAATTCCAATTGACCAGATAACTCTAATAATTAATGGTGTTAATTTTAAAATGAGAGTTACATTGGTTAAAAAAAACACATTCATTAATAAACTTTTTATAGAAAATCGTTCCATCTCGCTTATGTAATATTTGGGCGCAATAAAGGGAACGATAGTATAAACAAAAAATAACATCAGAAAATAGAGTGGCCATATTCTTAAAACTCTTCTAAAATAAAAATCTCTTGTATTAATTTTCGAAAATTTTTCTTTCTCTACTAATAACAAATAAGAAATCAAAAATCCGCTTAAAACAAAAAAAATGGTTACTCCGATATTTCCAAAATTACTTAATGCTTTAGAAAATTTATTTTGATTATGCTGCAAGTGAGAAATGATAACCATAATTGCTGCAACTCCTCGTAACGAATTCAAATTCGGAAAATAAACTTTATTATCTTCTGTCATTAATTTTGTTTTTTTAATAGTACGTCAATTGCATCCCAAATTATTAAAGAAGCTTGTGTTGGTTTTTTTCCGGCTACAATTTCATACCATTTTTTTCCATCTGCCACATTGGTAAGTTTATGATCTAAAATTTGTTTTACTTGTTTTTCTAAATCATTTTTATTAGTGCAAAAAACTGCAGCTTGCTGGCTAGGCATACTTCTAAAATGCACATATTTATAATTTTGACCAATATCTCTAATGCCCTTTTTTAATTGAGGTTGTTCATAATTAAAATAAATACAGGGCTTTTCGTGTGCCACAAAATCAAATACGGTAGAAGAGCATACATTTGTAACAAACTCTGAATGCGCACAAACATTATGTAATAAACCCAAATCTTCTTTAGTTGGTAAAACCTCATTCCAGTTTTTACCGGCGGGTTTCCATAAAGGATCAAGAACAGCGATAACATCTTTATAAGATTCTATTACTTCATCATATCGTGTTGTTGTATCTACTGGACATTTACGATAAATAATACCTAAATTTTCTCCCTTTAAATTTAAATTACGTACAGCTTTTGCTAAATCTTCCAAATAATATTGATCGAGAGGTGAAGTTGTTTCATCATCACCAGAAAAACAAATATACTTTTTAGAGACATCTAAATTATTTTCATTAAAAAAAGTCGCTCTGTCCTTTGACAGACTACTGTCATAATGAGGCTCAAATTGAGGTGTTCCTGTTACAAAAACCTGCGATTCTTTTACGAAAGAATAATATTTTAAGACTTCTTCTTTCATTAAATCGCTCCATACAAAATAAAAATCCGCTTCAACAACCTGCATTGCCTTAGGAACGTTATCCCATGAATACACAAAAGCAACTACTGGAATTTTAAGGTCTTTGGCTGCTAATAATGCACTTATAGACTGCGTTGCCCGTTGCGTTGTACAAAAAACCAAATCAGGTTTATGTTTCTGTAACTGTGCCTTACAATACTGATACTTAGAAGTCGAACGTTCCAGGGCATTGATACGTTTTCTTATTCTGAGAATTCCATTTTCTGAAGAATTGAAACCAATTAAAAACCGGATAAATAAAGTACGTAATATATTTTTTACGCCTTTATAACTAAAAGGAAATTTGTAGGTTTCATAAACCTTATCATTAAATTTCTTTTGAGAAACATTCAGTTCTATATGTTTTCTAATCCTGGAATAAAGAGGTGTTAAAGGATGTGTCTTGTGATTTTCGATTTTGATTTCATCAAACCCTAACTGCTCTTTTAAAGAAAAAACAGTATTGTTCCAATACGTGATTTGATACCCTTTTTTTTCTCCTATCTCTTTAAATTTTGTAAAAGCAAAATTACGTAAACCTACACCGTCCGGGAAAAAGACAAATATTTTTTTCATTAAATAAAAGCTAAAGCTATAGTTAGAAAAGTCTTAATTTTTAAAAGGACAGACTTTCATTAATCCGTCACATAATTGATCTATAATTTCTCTTTTAGGAAGATTTGGAAGCTCTTTAAAAAGATTTTCTAAATCAGAAACAGAATATTTTTCCACTCTAATTTCCGGTTTATAAAAAGGCAACTGAACAGATTCAAAATAATCCTGATATTTTATATCATCTCCAAATACCTTATCCGAAAATTTCTGCCAAACTGCAGGAATATTATATGCATGAGCTACTATAATTCCATGAAGTGATGATGAAACAATTTTTTCGCATTGCAAAAACTCTATTGTTTTGGTTTCAATATCGTTTGTCATCATATTGATAAGAAGTACCTCAGGATTATCTTTAAACCAATCTTGTACTAATTTGAAATCATTGTAATGCGGTACAAAACCAAACTTATATTTTTTCTCCACCCTGGGATTAAAATATCTTGGTAATAATAATGCAGGATCTCCATAAACTTCAGGAACATCATAAGAAAGGTCTAAAAGAAACTTTCTGGTCTGAGGTCCTCTTACGGCTAAAAAAACTGCATTTTTTATTTTGGTATTGCGGTTAATTATACCACTTCCCCAAACAATACATTTGTGATTTACATTTGCCAAAATACTCCCAATAGTAACATAAATTGGCATTCCATAATCTAAAAATGAAAACTTTTTGGGCCAGGCAAAAATCACTTTTTTTGCAGAAATCTTTTCAACAAGGTATTTCCCGAGAAGATCTCCGTAATTTTCTCTGTTTTTACCCTGAATAATTCTTTCGTTCCACCAAAAAAGCCTAATTGTGTTTGAGAAAAACATATAATTAAACTTTTTTATTTTTAAGTTTATCTCTCTGGATTTGTTCAATTGGCAAAATATCCGAAGTTTTAAAAGTCAATGCTTTATAGACTGCATTTAAATCTCTAGTAAGTTTTCGTAATCCCATTGGTTCTAATGAAGCCGCATGATCAGTACCTTTCCAGGTTCTGTCCAGAGTATAATGTCTTTCGATAATATTAGCACCTAAAGTATAAGCTGCAATATCTACGGCAATCCCTAAATGATGGCCTGAAAACCCAATATGTTTTACACGATGTTCATATTTTTCTTTTAAAATATTAATATCTAAAAGACAAACATCTTCAAAAGGAACCGGATAACCCGATGTACAGTTATATAAAACTAAGTCTTTATTTCTTCCTTTTTGAGTAAAGAATTCAACTAAAGTATCGGTTTCGTCTTTAGTTGTCATTCCTGTAGAAATATGAATTTCACCAGAATAATTCTCGCTAAGCCATCCCAACATTTCAAAATTGTTGTTACATGCTGATGGAATTTTAATAAAATCAGGATTTAAAGAAGCTATTTCTTTTGCTGATGTGGTATCCCATACAGATGTAGAATAGGTTATTCCGATTTCATCACAATAGACTTTTAATTCTTTGTGCTGTTCAACATCGAATTCTAAAAATTCCCTGTGTGCTCCGTAAGTTTCTCCGTAAGAATTAGAGAAATTTGGATGGGGCGAGTTGTATTGTTCCTCTGTTAAAAGTTCTTTATTGTTACGTTTTTGGAATTTTACTGCATCTGCATTTCCAAAGATTTTAGCTATTTTAATTAACTCTTTGGCTATTTCCATTTCCCCTTTATGATTACATCCAATTTCGGCAATCACATAAGGTTTCTTAAATTCCTTCATAACGTTTGTTGTACTTTATTAAAATTTCACAAGTTTCTCTGATTGCTCCTGCTCCGGAACTATGAGTCAATATATAATCTGCATTTGCTTTTACAATATCAGTTGCATCTGCCGGAGTGAAAGACCAGCCTACGCTACAAATATTAGCTAAATCATTTACGTCATCACCCACGTATGAAACGGCGCCAAAACTACTATTTCTCTCTGAAAGAAAATGGCTTAAAAATGAAAATTTATCTTTTATTCCTAAAAAAGTATGCTGAATCTGTAATTTCTTCATTCTTTGTGCTACTAACTCAGAATTTTCTGAGGTCATTACTACAACCTCAACATTATTTTGTCTAAGGATTTCTAATCCCATTCCGTCGCGCATGTCGAATTTTTTAGCCATTTCTCCATTCGCATCATAATAAACACATCCGTCTGTAAAAACACCATCTACATCTAAAACTAAATAGTCTATCCGTTGATGTATTTTTTGTTTCTTCTGGCGATCAGCCAAAAGTTTTTCAATAATATCCCAATCCGATAAACTATCAATTTCTACAAGAGATTCTTCTGGCATTTTTACCAAACCAACAGCACCACTAACCCTATTTTTAGAAGTCAGAAAAGCTTCTTTTGTCGTAACATATACTGCTCCGTTTTCAATCAGCAATCCATCAAAATCCTGACGTCTTGGTCTTTTAAAAACATCATAATTCTGAGGTGTACCATCTGCATTCCATGTAAATCTATGGGTGTTTACTACTGTCAATGCAGAGTCTTTTTTATTCACCAGAATTTCACTTAATGCCGTATTGATATCCTGAGCTTTTGTAAGTGGTGAAGTTGCCTGTAATAAACACAAAATATCAAAATCATTTGTTATCAATTCTGCAAATTCGATCATCGCACTTTCCGTAGAAGCTATATCTGATGCATTTTCATCATTGCGCAAAAGTGTTTTTACTTTTGAATTCCAGAAATATTCTCTTTTTACATAATCTATGATTTCCTGATCATCTGTAAAGACATACACTTCATCTAATTCTGAGAAAACAGCCTCGGTCAGTACCCACGAAAAAAGTGGACGCCCAAGCATTTTCTTTTTGTTTTTCCCCGGAATTCCTTTGGAATTTTTACGAAGTGGAATTATGGCTGTTTTTTTCATTTCCTTTAAAACTTAATTTATTACTCACAATATTCAAGAGTTTCAGCTTCTAAACAACGTTTTAACTCTCTTTTTAAATTTATTTTTTAATAAATTAGATTGATATTTTAGAGCGTACAAATAATTTGTTAAAGTAATTGTATTATTTTGATTTAGGAAATCGTAGATCTCTAAATTAATTTGGTTTTTATTTTTTGTAACGATTACTTTACCAATAAATTCATCTTTAAAGGCGTTGTATTTCTCAACATTAAAAACAGAATTAAAATTATCTAATTTTCCAATTACATCAAGCGTTAGTTGAGTTCTCATGCATTTATCACATTTTGAACAATTAATTTTGTCTTCAAAGTCAGGAGCAGTACAAACATCTAAAAAATGAAATGCCGGACTAAATTCAGAGATTAATTTTGTCCTTTCAATTCGATTTAAATGACTCATTGACGAAATAAACTCTAATGATTCAGTACTTATAAATCTTGTTATTAGTATATCCCAGCTACTTGTATCATTTTTATCTATTTTAAAAAAATCAAACCGATAAGCTGAAGCATAATAATATGTTTTAAACATTTTTTGTAAATTTAATATACAAGAAAGGTTTCTTAAACTGTGTGTTTTCTGAAAATCATTCCCTAATATTTCTCCGATATTTGATTTTATCTCAACCAGAGGTAGATTTAATTCTGAAGAAAATGATTTTACTCTTTTCACTCTATCTTTAAATGTTTTTTTTGCTATTTCTCCGTTCCACTGACCGTGCGATCCTGCATCAAGATAAGTTAGATGGTTTAATGAATAAGAATACTTTAATTTTAAATGCTCAAAAATTGTTGCCGTAGAATCGATTCCACAGGAAGCACCTGTAGCTACAGCTTTAGCAATATTTAAATTTTCATCATTAAGTACTTCTGGAATAATTTTAATGCCTTTAAAATCATTATTCGATAATACTAAAGCAGGAATTAAATATGTTGTAACATTGTAAAAAAGTCTGGTTGAAATTTTATTTTTAATATACAAATCTTCTCCCATTTTCATAGCAACGGGAAGCAAACCAATTAAAAATGCATCTGAATTTTCAACAACTAAATACTCTTTGTATTCTTTAGGAAAATCATACCATAAAATTCCTTTCTCTTTAGATGTCTCAAAAGACGCCTGTATTCTTACATTATCTTTTTGCTCAATTATTACTAAAGGATATATAATCATACTTTTATTATTTCAATTGATTATATATATGTTTTATCTCATTACTGACATATTTTATTTCAAGTTTAGCACTTAAAATATCTAAATTGTAATTTACTCCCTGCTCGGTATTTTGTTGTAAAGTTTCTAAAATTAATTCTTTTATCTGTTCTACATTATCGGGATTACTTATAAGTCTCCCGTTGAAACAATCTTTTATAATTTCTTCAGTCACTTTTCCCGGGTTAGATTGTATAGGAAAGGCTCCTGAACAAATCGCTTCTAATAAAGTATTTGGCATGCCATCAGATATACTGTTCCCTATATATATCTTTGCACTTCCCATTAAGGAAAGTACTTCTTTATGAGTAATGGCCCCATAAATTTTAAGATTTTCCCATGCATTTAATTCTGAGTTCTTAACAAATTCAAAAACTTTTTGAGGTGCTCCGAAAACTACTATCTTAAAACTTTCAAGTTCTTTTTTTAAATCTTTTATTGCGTTTAATACAACATTACAACGTCCAAGATTCCCTTCATATCCTTTTATCAAAATAACATTTCTATCCTTCAAAGGAATGGAAAATTGTTCAATCAATGCTAAATCATATCCTCCTCCTCCTGGAAAAATGCCTAAACTTGTTCCTTTAAAGCCATAATCTTTTGCTATTTCAAAATCTCGTTTATTGTCAGCAAACATATAATTAACCCTCAAAAATAGTTCTCTCAAATTTGAATCAAAGTTTTCCTTACCTTTTTTATTGAAAATATCACTTCCCCAAGATGAATAAATCCATTTAACGTCTCTATGTTTTTTCATTACATTCAAAATTGGTAAACTTCCAATTTGTATTGAAAAACTATGGACGACGTCTGGTTTAACGCAATCAAAATATTTCTCAAAAACCGACTCCGTTTTATACTCATTTATTTTTTTTAAAACCTGATATGTTCCCGGATATTTTTTTTTCAAAAATGTTCTCCCAGGATAATTCCATCTCATTTTCCAATTTACTTTTTGGGAAACCCAGGAAATTTTTTCAATTGAATTGCTCATACCTGTAATATCAAACCAATACACTTCGTGCCCGGAATCCTCAAGCTGATTTACCCATCTAAAAAAATGGAGAGTCGGAATTGAAACCATTAAAATCTTCATTGAGAAAAATACATTTTTAATTGAATCTTTTTCTTTTTTCTATCAAAAGAAAATTGATATGGCAGATTTCTATAATTTTTAATTATTTCCTCTAGGAACAAATTATTTACTTCTTCCATTTCAATAAATGAAATGCTTTTTTTTCTGAATATTCTTTTTAATTTATTCTTGTTTCTTGATTTAAGAGTTGCTTCTTCAATTCTTAATGAAATTAACTCATTCTTAAAATTTTTAAGCTGAGCCAGAACAGCACTGATTTCTATTTGAGAGTTTTGAATTACAATTTCGTTTAAAGAATGACTGTTTAATTTCTTATAATCTTCTTCATTGGACTCTTTTCCCCAATCCTGATTCTGATTCACAACTGTTCTTTTTAGATCTTTAGTAAGTATCATATAAGCATGATTAATCCTTTCTAAACAACTATGAAACGGATATGTACTAAACTTGCTGCGATACTGTTTTGGATGCCATTGATGTTTAACTACAGTTTCTTTATCATAAAATTTCACTTCCAAACCAAAATTTTTCATTCTTAGGTGAATGTCTGTATCTTCAGCTCCCCAACCATGATAAAATTCATCATATCCCTGCATTTCTTTTAAAATAGATGTTGGAAAAGATGTAGTACCGGTAACCTCTTGACTTCCCTTGAAATCGACTACATAAGACTCAAAAATTTTACCCTTTAAAGACTCTTTTTGAGATAAAAAACCATATTGAAAATAATGTACTTCGTTATCTTTCATTAATGAAGTAACTGTACTTATAAAATGGGGTGCAAAAATTAAGTCAATATCACCAACCATAAAAAATGGTGTTGTACATTTTTTCAGAGCAATATTTATTGCACGGGATTTATTCCATAATTGACCTGAAACAGGACATGAGATAAACTTTATTTTTACATATTCGGAAATCACCTTTTCTAAATCTAAAAGATAATTCTCATTTGATCCATAATCTACAAAAAACAACTCAAAATTCTTATTCGATTGTTTTTCTAAGGAATCCAGACAGTTTTTTATGATTCTTAAATCCCGATTACGGTTTGTTAATACTAATGTTATCATTATAATTTCAGAACTGATTTAAATTTAGTATCGCCACGGCCTAATACTTTAAATACCTGATAAAAGAAATTTATTCTCAACATAGAAAATAAAAATCGTAATGATTTATTTGAATTATAAGTTCTAATAAAATCCAAACACTTTTTGCAGTCCTTATATTCTTTACCGGCAAGTTTATATCTAAAAGTTCCCAAAACCATCTTAATTAATGCCAGATTAATTTTAGGATTATTTGGAGATTGCATTATAACTCTTTTTTTTACTTCCAAAAAAGATTCAATATGAATATTTAGCTTACCATTTATAGTTGTTATAGAATCGTTATTTCTCCTTACAAAAATTAATGTTTCAGATAAAATCTCAACATTTTTATACTTTGAAAGAATCCGGGAATAAAGTTCTAAATCCTGGGATTGATAAAGATTCTCATCAAACAATTCCATATTCGTTAAGATTTCCCTCTTCCAGGTTGGAGTAATCATTAATATAGGGCATCTTCCCAGAATATAATCTTCATAAATATTATCTGTAATTTTAATATCTGATTTTTCTCTAAGATTTTCAAAATTAAATTCTCTTTCAAACTTTTGAGTTTTGCAAATACAAAAATCTAATTTATCGTTATTGTTAAATGCTTGTTGTTTCTTTTCTAAATGTTCATGATGCATTATATCATCACTGTCAAAAAAATGCACTAATTCTCCTTTACTTAACCCAAACCCATAATTCCTACAGGCATTTGCTCCTTTTGGCTTAGAATGGGGACGTTTATAGAATTTAATTCTGGGATCTTTTTTTTCATAGGATTTCATCACATCCTCGGTAGCATCAGTTGAACCATCATCAACAACAATACATTCCCAATCTTTACAGGTCTGATTCAGTATTGAATTTAATGTCTCCGGAATTAATGATGCCCTATTATATGTGGGAATAATAATTGAAATCATTCTAATTATATTAAAAATTAGTTATTTGTTACTTGTTTAATCCCTTAGATTTTAACAAAATTTATATCCAATTGTTTTTTTATTTAAGCAGTAAAACAATAAATTTTAATTCCTATTTATAATTCCTTAGGAATCTATGGAATTACTTTTATTAACCTTTTTTTTTATACTTATTTTCAAAATGAATAATTTAATTTCATGGTGAACTTTTCTTAAAAGCTCTATTGTTAAAATTAAAATGGTCTTCTTTATGAATGACCCCATTATTTTAAAATAAGACGGATATTTTAATTTTCGTAGCTGATAATAAGCTGTTGTTTCATTTTCCCAGCGTTTTAATGCGTTTTTTTCATCTCGTTTTATATGATAGAAAAATGTTTCATTAAAATCTTTGATTAAATACCCAGCTTTTATAACACGATCAGACCATTCTTTATCTTCGCTAAACACAAGATTTTCATCAAACTTGAAATTGTTCCAAATCTTTTTATTTACCATTGCACAGCCTGCCATCAGTCCAAAATTCAAACCATCGTGTACAAAAAAATCATTGTTGTTTGCCCGAATATAGTTAGAATAGGAATTAATGTATCGCATACCTGCCAATTTTGAATTTGCATTAAACTCTTTAACTGAGTTTTTAAAAAACGAATTGCCTACAGGAACAGCATGAGAACTTAATAATAAAATTAAGTCATTCTTTGCATTTTCAATCCCGAAGTTTATTGCTTTTCCATACGTAAAATTATCAATAGTTATAATCTTACACTTATACTTTTCTGCAATTTGAACACTTTTATCAGTTGAATTATTATCTACTACAATAATTTCATCGATATCCTCTAAGTATACTTTCCTTAAAATGTTTAAAATAGATTCTAAGGCTTGAGATTCATTCTTGTTTCTTATTACAATAGATATCATTTATGTTCCAGGATTGATTATTTAAAGGCCGCAATTTGTTTAGCATTCAATTTTTTATAAATCAGAATATTTTTTTTTAGTGTTCTATTATACAATAACTTTTTAAATATCTTTTCAGTGAAAAAATAATATAGAGGGCGAGATTTTAATATTTTTAAATCCTCAACATTTGATTTTTTATATTCCACATTTTTTATTTTATTGAATTTAATTTGCATCCAATCTTCCAAGACATTTCCTAAATGAAATGCATGATTGCCGTAAGTAGACAATCGATAGCCTCCCATTTTGAGTACAGGCAGATCTGTAAATAAGTATTCACTGTCTCCACCAAGTTTATAAATACTATTTTTTTTTGGTATTTTAGAAAAAACTTCTTTTTTATATGTGCAAACAAAATGTGAACTTCCTAAAACAGCCACTTTCCCTTGATTATTTTTTAAAGTTGCAATTACATCTTTGTATTTAATATCAAGCCATGGCCATCCTATACTATTAGCAAACATAGTCATTGCATCAGGATCTTTTACTGGACGAAATTTTAATTTTGAAGAAAATAAATAATCAAACCAAATGTTACTTGTTAATCTAAAATGTGTTCTAAAAACAGGTACCGGACTTACTGAGCCCGCTTTTGGAAATGCTTTAAAAACCTCCAGGACTTCGTTTTCCCAATTATTATCAAATAAAACATCAGCATCTGTAATAGTTATCAAACGTTCTTCGGCTGTACGGAGTGCCTTTACGATACTATTAATTTTGCCAATATTCTCCTTTTCTATTATTAGTTCATGAATGAGATTTTCTTTCTGCAGCTTTAGTAATTTTTCGTTTACCCTATCAGAAGATCCATTACTTATAACTGAAATCTTTAAATTTGAAGATGACGTTTTAATAACTGAATTTAAACAATAGGTAAAAATGGCAAAGGCATCTTTATAATATCCTTCTTCTTCCGGAATATACAAAGGAATTATTATCCGATGATTTGAATCAGATTTGGATAATAAAACGTTTTTTGAAAGATTTTTCCCTTTTCTCATTTTTCCTTTTCTATCATCTTATTACAGAAACAAAAATCTGTTTTACGAAGATGAAATATTGTTTGAAGAGCTTTTTATAAATATATAATTTAGAAATTTGTAAAAAATAAATAAAATACTTCTTATTATTTACAAAACATTTATTAATACGGCAATATAATTCTTTGGCTTGTGAGTCAGAAAACATTTCTAGCCTCTTATCTATTAAATAATAATAAAACTGAAATTTTGCTTTCCTTTTTAGTTTTTCATTAGAAAAATTTCCTGAAATACTAAGTATTGAAATCCTTATGTATAAAATCGCTTTGTTTATTGTAAAAATATTGCCATAATTAGAAAATTCAAAAACTGCTAATATATCCGAATACCAAGCCAATGGAAAATCTTTAAATCCTAATTTAAATTCTGTTCTCTTAAACACATATTCACTCAATGAGCTACGGGTATTATTAAATAAAAAATTAACTGATTTTTCTTTTTCAGGATGTTGAACAACATGCGAAATAGCTATTCCTTTTTCATTAACTTTTTGTGTCGCAAAACGGATAACATTTATTTTTTCTTTTTCAACTTCATTTATTACTTCATAAAAAGATTCGATTACATTATTAGACAAAAAATCATCATCTCCTAAAATCATTAACCATTGTTCATCTACTGTAAGATTAATACAGCGTTCCCATTGTTGAGTAAGAGACTTTCTACCTAAATTATTGTCAAATCGTTTATATATGATATTAAAATGGTTTTGATACTTTTCTATTATTGGTAATGGATTATCTGGACTGGCATCATCCCCTATATAAACTTTAAATCTTTGATTAGTTTGATTTTGCAAAGACTTTAATGTTTCTTCAAAAAAATTTAATTTATAAAATGGAATTACTATACCAATTTCATTCATAAAGTTGTGTCTTTTTTTAAAGTTAAATAGGTCTCAATAATAATTCTTTGACTGAATTTTCCATTCTTACAGAATCCGATCTAAATTTGTTTCGTCCTTTTGATCCGTCGATATATAAATTAGGCAAATGATGTATCAAATTATCATCAAACTCCGAAACACATATTACCTTTTTCATTCCTCCATATAAATAAATATCAGTATTAACTTTACATTTAACACTATATTTTTGTTTTTTCACAAGATCTATTTTAAATATTCTCTTTATGATTTTTTTTACAATTATTAAATATTCAGGTTCTTTCTCTTTCACAAGTTCTTTGAAATTTATTTTGGAAGAAATTTTTAATAACTGCTTTTTTGTAAGTATAAAACTTGCTTGATGCACATTATTAAAATGTGCAAATTTCTTATTTCCATAGATTTCAACTGAATTGAAATCCCATTCAAAGTCATGATGGTATCCGGGATAATATTTTCCGGTTTGATCTTCTTCATATTGTACTAAACCACTTATTCTGTTTGTAGGCAATACTAGCGAATATTCTAAATGTTTATCAATATGTTTCTCTAAAAAGAGATGATCGTTTTCACCATAAATAAAAATATCAAAATCTTTTCTATTATCGAATATAATTTCTCTACAAGTCATTGGTAACAGTTGATAATCATCTAACAAAATGACATTTACTTTATCTACTCCATCTATAGACAAGGGAATATTTGAATTTACAACAACAGTCACATTATATTTTCTAAAGTTCTTAAGTTCTTTGATTACATTCGTTAGAAACTCAAGTTGCTCAGAACCATAATTAACTAATACAACCAATACCGTGGGTAAAATAATTTCTTTCAATTTTCTTTATAATTAAGAAATGAATAACTTTCAAATTTACTTTGTTTTTGGATATGCTTAATTGCTTTATAATTTTTTATAATTTTCTTTAAATAAAAAAAATTATAACGTAATTCGGATTTGTTAAGTTTTATAATTGATATGATACTTTCTCTAATTGTGTATTTAGTCATTCTATTTACAGACCATTTATTATTAGGATTCATGAGCTTTAAATCCCTGAGATTCGTAAAAGTCTTTAGAGTAAATTTTCTCTGGTTTAAAATTCTATCATGATAGGCAATAGCTTTTGGTACAATTCCTACCTTCATTTTTTTAAATTGACATCTGTTTATATAATCATTATCTTCTGCATAATGAAAAAAATAGGGATTAAACCCTCCGATTTTTTCTAATGTACTTTTAGATAAAATCCAAATTGCTGCATTTATAAAATTAACATTATATATCTCTTTTAATGTTTTTTGTAAAAATACATCTGAATAAAAATTTCTACAATTATTTGATGAAATATAAAACTGAAACAGAAAATCTATTTCATCTCCATTACCATTTAGATGTATTGGGCTTAAAACTCCAAAATCTGGATTTTGTTTAATTTGTCCGACTAATATTTCTAAAGTATATTTTTCTAAATAAGCATCTTGATTTAATAAGACAAAATATTCTCCTCCATTTGCTAATGCAATATCAAATCCTATGTTATTCGCCGCTCCAAAGCCTAAATTTTTATCTTGCTTCACTAGCAAAACTTCCTTAAAATTAGATTCTATAAATTCAATTGTCCCATCTGTACTACAATTATCTATAACAATAATATCTGAAGAAATTGAACTATTTAAAACACTTTTTAAACATTTTTCAATCCAGTTCATTCCGTTATAGGTCACTATAATTACAAATATTTTTTCATTCATATTTAAAAATTATCAATTACTAGCTTTAGGTTAATAGTCTTTTTAGGAATTTAAATGGTGACAAAATAAAATTTCCAACCTTATATGTATTACTATTTCTCATTTCTAAAAGCATTTCTTTCTTCACGATATTACCACCTTCAAAAAAAGAAATTTTGTGTTTTTTAAATTCAAAATCAGACGCAATAATTACTAAAAACATCGGATTTATTATTTTATTCTTAACGACAGAATAATTGCCCTGATAAAAACTTAAATCCGCTTTATTGTCATCCTGTTGAATAACTGAATTACCATTACTGAAAAATTGTGAAAGTAACTGTTGCTGACCAAAATAATTACGAATCAAATTAGAAAATTCGTCTTTGTACAATTCTTTTACATGAAATTCATTAATCAAATTTCGTCTTTCCGAATAATTAATTTTATCAGGTGTCGATATAATAAGTATTCCATCAGGTTTTAAAACTCTTTTAATTTCAAGCATCATTTTCTCATGCTCATCATGATGCTCAATAGTTTCATAACTCACCACTACATCAATGCTGCTATCTTGTAAGGGAATAGCACTAGTACTTCCCTCTAAAAATTTAATATTCTTTTCTGTATATTTTAGCTTAGCCTTTTCAATTGTCTTTTTATCGATATCTACACCATATACAAACGAAGCTTTTTTACTCATTAAACTCGTTCCATACCCCTCTCCTGATGCAATATCTAATACAATCTTATTTTCTATATATTGATCAGTTATAGCATATCGGTGCAAATGTTCAATTGTAATTCTGTTATAAATAAAAGTTTCAAGTCTTTCTCCTGTCCAGTTTTTCATATAGTAGTTATTCCCATTTTAACAGTGGTCTAATTAAACCCGGAAACCTTCCTGAATAATCACCTCTCATTGTTTTATCGCTTTTAATTTCAAGAATATTAAACCCTACTACTTCCATTTCGTGAAGTTCAACTACAAATGGACTGTATCTCATTATGGCAAAACTACATGAGTAAGTTCCTTCTGCTAAAATTTTACCAGGTAGTGTAATCGTTTTTTTATGAACTCCAATTTTTAACGGTTTTTCTAAAGATTCTGAATCTTTGTCATGGGAGCTTAATATATGAACTCCTTGTGTATTAAATAAATTTAGTCCATGCGTAAACATTTGATTATCCTTAAGAATTTCATATGTAAATTCAATTTTAATATCATTAACAATCAAATGATTAAATGTAACCCTATCATCTACATCTATCACTTTTGCTTCAAGAAGTCTGATAAAATCGGCAGGTTGTTGTTCATTTATATCCCATTTTTTATGTGCGTTAGTGTTTCCGCTTTTCAAATATTCATCAATACAATCATCGACTTCTCCTTCAAAAACTACTTTACCATGTTCTAAAACAATTCCCCTGTTGCATAAACTTTTTACAGCAGCCATATTATGACTTACAAACAAAACCGTTCTTCCTTCGCCTTTGGAGATATCCTGCATCTTTCCTATTGCTTTTTTCTGAAATTCAGCATCACCAACAGCAAGAACTTCATCGATAACCAGAATTTCAGGTTCTAAAAAGGCTGCAACTGCAAAAGCTAAACGAACTGTCATTCCTGAACTATATCTTTTTACTGGTGTATCAATGTAACGCTCACAACCAGAAAATTCAATGATTTCATCTATTTTAGAACTAATCTCTTTTTTAGTCATTCCTAAAATAGCACCATTTAAATAAATATTCTCTCGACCAGTCATTTCTCCATTAAAACCAGTACCAACCTCTAATAGCGATGCTATACGTCCACGGGATTTAATACTTCCAAACGTTGGACCAGTTACTTTTGAGAGTATTTTCAAAAGTGTTGATTTTCCCGCTCCATTCTTTCCTATAATTGCAAGTACATCTCCTTTCTTCAACTCAAAACTAATATCCTGCAATGCCCAGACATAATCTGAAGATCCTTTTTTAGATCTATCATTGGTTTCACCAATTTTTAAATATGGGTTTTCTTTACCTCTTATTTGATGCCACCATCTATTCAGATCATGGCTTAATGTTCCTGTTCCAACTTGTCCTAAACGATATTGTTTGGAAATATTTTCAGCTTTTAAAATAATATCTTTCAACTTAGAAATGAGTTTAAATAATCTTAATAGTTGTAATTAAAAAGTAAAACGATTCTTTAGACTGTATCTATGAAATTCTTTTCAGTTTTATTAAAAACTAAAAGGCCAATAAAGAATGCGGCAACTGTTATAACCACTGTATATGAAAGTCCCAGAAAAGAAATGTCTCCAACATTCAAAAGCATAAAACGAGATGTTTCAACAATATACGCAAGAGGATTATATTCTACAATCCAACCGTATTTTGGAAGTTTACTTTTTACTAATTCAATAGGATACATTACCGCAGATAAATACATTAATAATTGTATTCCGAAACCAATTAGATAGGTAAAATCACGATACTTAGTAACCAATGATGAAATTAACATCCCAAGACCAAGACCTAAAACTCCCATTATAACAATTAAAACCGGAAAAAGTAAAACATAAATATTTATAGTTAAATCGTATCCTTTAAAGTAAAAAAAGATGTAAAAAACAATAAATATAAAAAACTGAATACAGAACTTTATTAAGTTCGAAACTACTATTGAAAGAGGTGTAATAATACGTGGAAAATAAACTTTCCCAAAAATACCTGCATTTGATTTAAATGTATCAGATGTACCGTTTAGACATGCTGTAAAATAATTCCATACAATAATCCCTGCCAGATTAAATAAGAATGGAGGAATTGTTCCTGTTTTTATTCCAGCCACGTTATTAAATATTATAGTAAACGTAACGGAAGTGAATAATGGCTGAATTAAATACCAAAGAGGTCCTAAAACAGTTTGTTTATAAACTGTAATAATGTCTCTTTTAACAAAAAGCATCAATAGATCCCGATACTGCCAGATTTCCTTAAAATTGATTGAGAAAAATTTATTCTTAGGTGTTATTTCAAACAACCAGTCGTTTGTATTATTAGAATTTTCCATTATATAGAAGAGAGAAAAAATATTTGGCCAGACTTGAATTTTAACAAGATTTTTAACATTTAACCTATTGTTTAAAAATGCAAAAAGGCGTTTTTAGAAAAAACACCTTTTAATTATATTTTATATATTGTTTATACTATTATTTATCTAAGACTTCAAAAGTAGAATTCATGCTCTTAAACTCCGGAACAATCTTTTTCATCTTAGCTACAATATCATCATTTTCATAGAAATCAGCAATTCCTATCAGTTCGTCTACCTCAATATGCAGATTTTCATATTCGTCCTGAATTTCCTGAGCAATCATAATTTTATTATGATAAGTTGGAAGTGTTTTAGAAGTGTCATTTAACAATTCCTCATAAAGCTTTTCACCTGGTCTTAAACCAACAATTTTTATTTTTATTTCTTTATCCGGAATAAAACCTGCTAGTTTGATCATCTTCTTAGCTAAGTCAATTATTCGAACTGGTTTACCCATATCAAAAATATAGATTTCACCTCCGTTCCCCATGGCTCCAGCTTCCAATACTAACTGACACGCTTCCGGAATCGTCATAAAATAACGAATGATATCCTGATGCGTTATAGTTACAGGTCCGCCTTCTGCAATTTGCTTTGTAAATAATGGCACAACTGATCCATTTGATCCTAAAACATTTCCAAAGCGAGTGGTAATAAACTTTGTACCTCCTTCAATATTTTCTCTCTGATTTTTTAAGAATAAAGATTGTACATATTTTTCAGCGATACGTTTACTTGCCCCCATTACATTACTAGGATTAACCGCTTTATCAGTAGAAACCATAACAAATTTCTTGACACGATACTTACAAGCTAAATCAGCCAGATTTTTGGTTCCTTTAATATTAGTTTGAATTGCCTGTGCAGGATTCTCTTCCATCAAAGGTACATGCTTATAAGCAGCCGCGTGAAAAACAACGTGAGGATTATAATTCTTAAATACTTTTTCTAATGCTTTTTTACTTCTTACATCCGCTATTACAGCTACAATTTTAGTGCTAAAATTCATAGACTGTGTTTCCAGACATAAATTATGAAGTGGAGTTTCAGCATGATCCAGAACAATAACATTTTTAGGGTTAAAGTTTAAAACTTGCCTAACTATTTCACTTCCAATTGAACCTGCAGCTCCGGTGATCAAAATTGTTTTATCTTTTAACTGCTTAGAAATTGATTTACTATCCAGAACTATAGGTTTTCTTTCTAAAAGGTCTTCAATCTGAATATTTTTAACTTTCTGAGAAATTTCTTTTTGGTTCTCCCAATCTGAAATTAACGGAACTGTATATACTCTGTAATTAAACTCTAAGCACTGATCCACAATGATTAATTGTTCATCTTTACTTAAGCTTTTATCGGCAATAATCACTCCTTCAGCAGCTACAGATCTCATTAATGCAGGAAGCTTTTTTCTTAGAATCAAAATTGGAAGATCCAGCATGCGTTTAGACGCATTTTGATTATTCTTATCTACAAAACCTACAATTTTAAATCGGGAAGGTGTTTCAAACTTTAAAGCATTAGCTACAGAAATAGCATTAGCATCTGTACCATAAATTACGGTTCTGACCAATTTAGTTGTAGCTTTTTCCGAAAAATACATTTCGAATGTCTGTTTTACTATCACACGATATAAAAACAGTCCACAAAAAGACAAAACCAAATTAATAAAAAGTGCTGTATTTAAGAAAGCTTTATGTCCTGTATATAATTCGAATACAAGATTTATGAACAAGAAAAAAACCAAAACTGACATTTGTGAAAACAGCAGTTTTATTGCATCAATGTAAGAAGAGTGCCTAATAATTCCTGAATAAGTTCTAAAAAGCCAAAAGAAAAATATATTAACCAGTATTAAACTTGCTACAAAATAAAAATCATGAGAGGTAATAATATAACCTATTGCAGTCCCTTCAAAAAGCAAGTAAGTAAAGGAGAATGAAAAAAACAAAACCATTACATCAATTGCAATAATAATCCATCTGGGCAAATAACTTAAGTTATTAATATTTGCCCTAAGGTTTCTTGGCGAAAAAGTCTTGTATAACAATGAGGTTATACTATTTGGTTTGTCTGTGCTCAATTGAGGTTTTGGTTTAAATCAGTAAACTATTTTCTACAAAAATACAAATTAAAGGTTTTAAATATTCACTTAGATAATCAAATTAAATTTTAACACCTTTTTTCTTTTGTTTTAAAAATTCTAACAAATAGGTTCCGTAGCCAGATTTTAACAAAGGCTGTGCAAGTTCTTCTAACTGCTCATCATTAATAAACCCTTGTCTCCAGGCAATTTCTTCTATACAACCAACTTTAAGTCCTTGCCTTTCCTCTAAGACCTGAACAAATTGGCCAGCTTGCATTAAACTATTAAAAGTTCCTGTATCTAACCAGGCAGTACCTCTGCTTAATATGCCTACTTTTAATTGACCTTTCTCCAAATATACTTTGTTAACATCTGTAATTTCATATTCACCACGAGCACTAGGCTTAATATTTTTAGCTATTTCGACAACACTATTATCATAAAAATAAAGCCCCGGAACAGCGTAATTTGATTTAGGGTCTAATGGCTTTTCTTCAA
This sequence comes from Flavobacterium notoginsengisoli, assembly GCF_042686225.1. Classification (NCBI taxonomy): domain Bacteria; kingdom Pseudomonadati; phylum Bacteroidota; class Flavobacteriia; order Flavobacteriales; family Flavobacteriaceae; genus Flavobacterium; species Flavobacterium notoginsengisoli. The sequence continues at coordinate 149,257 of NZ_JBHUOT010000002.1, read as the reverse complement.
TAGATATCGCATTTTTATTTTCATCAAATTCTACTACTCCATATCTTTCAGGATCAGAAACATGATAGGCAAAAACAACACCTCCATCTGGATTAGCATTATCTTTTAATAATTGCTGCATATTTGTTCCAAAGAAAATATTATCTCCAAGTACTAATGCTACTTTATCTTTTCCTATAAATTCTTCGCCTATTACAAATGCTTGAGCTAATCCATTTGGGTTTGGCTGTTCCGCATAACTAAACTTACATCCAATTGTACTTCCATCTCCCAAAAGTTTTTTAAAATGAGGCAAATCGTGAGGTGTTGAAATAATTAAAATTTCATTTATTCCTGCCATCATTAAAGTTGACAATGGATAATAAATCATTGGTTTATCATAAACCGGCATTAATTGTTTACTTACTGCTAATGTTAATGGATGCAATCTTGTGCCAGAACCTCCAGCTAATATTATTCCTTTCATAAAATTTGATTTTAGATTTTAAAATATTCCATTCAAGATTTAGATATGAAATATAAAACCATTTTTTAAACAAATATTTTCTTTAAACTCTCTTTGTAATTTGGGATATCTAAATTATATGCTGATTTTATTTTTGTTTTATCCAACAATGAAAAATTAGGACGTTTTGCCGGAGTAGGATAAGATGAAGATGGTATCCCTCCCACTTTACAACTATAATCACCTAATTCTCTAATACTTAATGCAAACTCGTACCAGCTAATTTCTCCTTCGTTGGAATAATTATAAATTCCCGGAATCCATTTTGAAGATTCAACTATATCAACCATTGCCTGCGCTAAATCTGCTGCATATGTAGGAGACCCGATTTGATCATTTACAACATTTATTTCATCTCTTTCCTGCATTAATCGCTGCATTGTTTTTACAAAATTATTACCAAACTTACTGTATACCCAAGAAGTTCGAATAATAATTGATTCCGGATTTTCTTTTATGCAAGCTATTTCACCTGCGAGTTTACTCTCTCCATAAATATTTATTGGATAAGTTTCAGCATCTTCATCCAAAGCAATTGAAGAAGTTCCGTCAAAAACATAATCTGTAGAAATATGAATTAATCTGGCATTATTCTTTGCCACATATTTTGCAATTAAGCCAACAGCTGAATTATTTATTCTAAATGCTAATTCCTTCTCAGATTCAGCTTTATCAACAGCTGTATATGCTCCGCAATTAAATACAACATCTGGTTTGATCTTTTCTAATTGTGATTGAAGCAAATCTAAATTATCTAATGTTGCTTTTGTTCTATCGGCAAATACCCATTCGTATTGAGGATATTTAGGAGCTAAAAATGATAGTTCCGATCCTAATTGTCCTGTTGCTCCGGTTACTAGAATTTTTTTCATTAAAATAAGCTATTACAATTTTCAATGAAAGGCAAAATCTCATCTTTTTCGGAAACTATTGCTTCATCTAAATTCATTCCCCAATCTATGTTTAATGAAGGATCATCATATTTAATTCCGCCTTCAGAAGCTTTATTGTAAAATTGATCACATTTATACATTACGGAAGCAGTTTCACTTATAACCGAAAAACCATGGGCAAACCCTTGTGGTACTAATAATTGTTTTTTATTCTCCGATGACAACAAAACGCTAAATGCTTTGCCATAAGTAGGAGAATTTTTTCTCAGGTCAACTGCAACGTCAATAATTTCACCTTCTAAAACGCGAACTAATTTTGTTTGAGCAAAAGGTGGATTTTGATAATGCAAACCTCTTAGAGTTCCTTTTTTTGAAAAAGACTGATTATCCTGAACAAAATCAATATTAATACCTAAATCTTCAAATTTAGTCTTACTGTAAGATTCAAAAAAAAAGCCTCTTTCATCTCCAAAGACTGTTGGTTCTACGATTACTAAATCTTCTATAAATGTTTTTTCAATTTTCATATTCTATTTTTGATTATTTATTTTTAAAGAAGTTAAATATTACTTCTTTGATTCTATTTTTATCTTCAATTGTGATATTTGATCCTGATGGCAAACACAGACCCTTTTCAAACAACCCTTCAGAAACATTATTTCCATAGTAAAGGTATTTTTCATAAAATGGATGTAAATGCATTGGCTTCCATAATTGGTGGCTTTCTATATTAGCATTCTCAAAAGCAATTCTTAAATTTTCTCTTTGTGCTCTTGTTTCAAGCAATATTGTATTTAACCAATAATTCGAAAAAAAATCTTAGTCTAGATTGTCAAAAAGTTGTACATTTTTAATTTTATTAAAAATTTCCTTATAAAATAAGTAATTATTTCTTCTGGATTTAATATTTTAATTTGTCCAAGGCCTATCCCTGCACAAATATTACTCATCCTATAATTGTAGCCCAATTCAATATGCTGATAGTGTACTGCTTTTTCTTTTATTTCTTTTGAACCAGAAATTAACACTCCCCCGCTTGAAGTTGTAATAATTTTATTTCCATTAAAGGAAATTATTCCAAAGATACCAAACTTACCACATTTTTTTCCTTTATATAAACTTCCAAATGCTTCTGCACTATCTTCAATAATGGGTATTTTGTATTTTTCTGCAATTGTATGAACTTCATCAACTTTATACGGCATACCATATAAATGAACTGCAATTATAGCTTTTGGTTTTTTACCTTTTTTATTCGATCTCTTATAGCTATTTCCAAATTCTCTGGACAAATATTCCATGTTTTAGGTTCGCTATCAACAAATACTGGAATCCCATTTTGATACAAAATTGGATTTGCTGAAGCCGAAAATGTCAAACTTTGACATATTACCTCATCTCCATCTTTAATTCCCAATAAAATTAATGCTAAATGTATAGCAGATGTTCCAGAATTTAGTGCTGCACCAAACGATTCTTTTCCAAAGTAATCTTCAAGTCCATTTTCAAATTGATCCACATTTGGCCCTCCTGAAGTAATCCAATTTGATTTAAAGGCCTTCTGAATATACTCTTGCTCAAAACCACTTTCCTGAGATAGTGACAGATAAATTCTCTTTTCAATCATTATGAATTAGCCAATAATCTGACGGAAAACGAACATCGTCTTCAATTACATTTACTAATGGTAATGTAGAAAATGACATTAATTTCGAATTTTCTTCTAAAGACTCCACAGCATTTGCATAACCTGAAGGGATATGAACAATTTTACTGTCAGATTCTGAAACCCAAATTGTTTCAATAGTTAAATCTTTAGATGGATTTTCCCAATTATCGATTTTAATAAAATGAATTTTAAAAGATCCTGAAAGACAATAAAAATTTTTCTCATCTAACTTATGCCCTTGCCATGCACGTATTGGATTCTCTCGAGAATTACTTATAATGTAAAACCTCTCTATATTCAAAAATTTAAAATCATTTACAAAAGAGATACTTCCTCTGTAATCTTCAAATCTTCCTCCCTGAATTACTTTTGGGTTCATATTTTTAATCTTAAATTGCTTTTGTTTAACAAGTAGAACTTAAGTGAATATGTAATAAGTAAAGGCAAAATTACAAGCAAGAAAATAATCACATCATTAACTTTTTGGTAAAGCTTTACAACTAAAAATGAAATTACAATCTGTATTAATCCATAAAGTAAGGCTACTAATCTGTGTTGCATTTTATATTCATTGCTTAAGATTTGATAAAAATGTAAACGATGAGCTTCAAATATATCTTGCTTCAAATATAATCGATGTATAATAGTACAAATAGCATCAACACCATATACAGCTAAGAATAAAAGCCAAATAATTGATTCTGTTACCAAAATTAATTTTAAAACTAAATAAATTACCCAAAAAGCTATCGCAATACTTCCCACATCTCCGGCAAAACATTTTGCCTTTTTTCTATAATTAAAAAACAAAAAAATTAGGCTGGCAACCATTCCATATTTTATAAAGCTTCCATCTATAAAAAGCTGAATTTTTACATTTACGTATAATAAAGCCCCCATAACAACTAATGTATAAAGCCCAGTAATGCCATTAATTCCATCCATAAAATTATACGCATTAATTAAACCTATAGCTAAGATGTAAGCAATAACAGTACCCCAAATTGGAAACAAACTAAATAACTCCAAATCTAAAAAAATCAATGAAATTGAAATGAAATGAATCGATATTCTAATCTTATTTGATAAACTTTGAATATCATCCCAAAAACTAACCAAACTAACTAAGGTTATTCCAGTAAAGAAAAAGTAATTTGTTTGTATGTGTTGTATAAAATAAAGCAAAGCTGAAAACCAGAAAATTATTCCACCTCCTCTTAATGTTATCTCAGTGTGGGAACTTCTTTGATTTGGTTTGTCGATTATATTATAACGATCTGCAACTTTAAAGTAAAGCAACATGATGATCATTAAAACAATTCCTAAAATTGTATATTCCATTATTTTTCTATGAAGCTTTTTATAGTGTTTTCTAATCCTTGACGAGCTGTGTTAGGAAGTTTTTCAATTCCAATAGCCGCTTTTATTTTTTTATTCGAAACCCGATAATTTTCGGTAAGTTTTTGAATGGTTTCTGAATTCAATGGTAATTTAACCAAATCACCTACTTTTGAAATACTATTAATTAGTCCTTTAGGAACTGCAATAAGCTTATTTTTTTTATTTAACACCGAAGATATTATTCTTACCACATCATTTGTTGATAAAACTTCGTCATCCGAAAAATTGTAAATTCCAGAAGGTACTTGTTTATTTTCAATAACTTCTTTAATTAAAAAATTAAGATTATCGATACCTAAAAATGATCTTTCATTATGAAAAGATGCTAAAGGGTAAGGTATGCCTTTCTTTACTACATTAAAAAGTAAATTTAAATTTCCTTTATTTCCAGGACCGTGTATCATGCAGGGTCTTATTATAAAAACTCTTTTAGTATTTGGAATTTCTTTAGACAAAATATACTCTTCCGCTTTTAATTTTGATTGTCCATATGGAGTTTTTGGATCGGCTGGAGCACTTTCTAATAAAATATTCTCTACCTCATCGGCAACTGCTTTTACACTACTGAAATAAATAAAATCTTGTATTTCACTATCTAAAAACGCATCAAACAATTCTTTCGTTAAATCTGTGTTAACTTTAAAGTATTCTGACGCATTCAGCGTTCTTTTAACATCATGTGCTTTTCCTGCCAAATGAATCAACACATTTGCGGATGTATTAACTTTCCAATTTAGATTTCTCAAGGAAAGAAATTCGGTTTCAAAAGAATTGTCGATTAAATATTTAGAAAGATTCTTACCAACGAATCCTGATTCTCCTGTTATTACTATTTTATTAGTCATTTAAACTGTTGTAGTGCTTTTGTATTTATTCCTTTTCTCTCTGAATCTAAAAACCAACCCCATTTATTAAAGTATGTAATTGCCGAGCTGACGAATATTTTAAATAATCTTTTATTTTTATTTGCACCAGATTCATACTCATGATATACAGAAACTTTTGGGAAATAAATAGTTTTATAATACTTATGTATTCTTCTGGATAAATCCCAGTCTTCAAAATACATAAAAAAATTATCATCATACATTCCCACTTTTTTTATTGCTTCTAAGTTAAGCAAAGTAAAACAACCTGAAATAATAGGAACATTATAAATCATATCTTTCGGCACTTTACGTAACTCATACTTATTGATAAATTTGTCGTGTAAACTGGTCGGCTTTTTAATTTTTCTTTTTAATATACTAAAGGGACTTGGTAAAAGCTTAGGTAAATTCTGAATACTCCCGTCTTTATTCAAAATCTGTGGCATCATCATTCCGATTAACGGATTAGATTTCATAAAATCAATCATTGGAGTTAAAACGTCGCCTTTAAAATATATATCAGGATTAACAATAAAATGATAGTTAGCCCCAAGATCTATTGCTTTTTGAATTGCCAGATTGTGAGAAGCTCCAAATCCTGGATTAGAAGGATTATGAATATATTCTATCATTGCACTTGTAGCTAAAATACTTAATTCATTTGTAGGAGAATTATCGACAAGATACAACTTTAAATTTAAATTTGTCTTAAGAAATGAATCTATCGCGTTTCTCAACATTAAGATGTCATTTTTATAAATTACCAAACTGCAAACTACATTACACATAAAATTTCATTCTTTAAAAATATCCTATTTTAATTTAAAAACAAATCTTCGGCATAAGGCATAACATAGAGAAAGTCTAAATGAAACTTTTTTCAATAAACTATATTCGCTTTTCCCAGTACCTGTATATGAGGCATTTTGAGAATGTACTCTATATTTAATCAGCTTTCCTTTATTGAAATTAACTTTGAAAAATAATTCTCCAGTAATACCTATCCAACTGTCATGCATTGGTATTGTTTTAGGAAAGGGAAGTACTTTATTTTTTAAGCGAGAAGAAAAAGCCATACAGCAACCAATGTAACTATTTTTTAGAATATTATTTATTATTCCTTTTTTCGAATTATTAAACAAAAAAAAGGATTCTTCTACTATTTCCCCTGTTTCAGAATTAAATATACTACAATCAGAAAGGATTAAATCGTATCCTTTTTCAAAATCTTTTAAACAAGTCTGAACCTTATCTGCCATCCAGACATCATCTTGGTCAGACAAAAAAATATAATCCCCTTTACTTTTACTTATTGCATTCTCAAAATTTTGATGTACTCCTTTGCCTTTATTTTTATGAATAGAAATTCTTTTATCGTTAAAAGAGTTTATAATCGTAACAGTGTCATCAGTAGAATTGTCATCAGAAATTACTACTTCATCATCAATACCAATTTGATTTAAAATAGAATCAAGCTGTTGTTTTATATAATTTTCCCCGTTATAAGTGGCTAAGCAAACTGAAATCATACTATGTTATCTTAATTCTTTTTTATCTTCAACAGTAAAATCTTTATGAATATATGAATACATTATAATCATTATAAGCATCCCTGTCGAACTTACTAACAATGGATTGGTTCCGCAAATGAATAAATAACTAAAAAAAGCAGGAATAATGTATTGATTATAGCCATTAACTCTTTTATTATTTATAATATTAATTAATGGATAAACCATCATTATTATAAAAAAAACTCCAAGAGGAATTCCAAAGTAACGTATCAACTCAACATAGGTAAGCTCAACTTGTGAAAGAATTCTTTTCCCCCCTATTGAATAAAATTTACTTCCCAGCCCCTGACCCCATATCAAATATTGAGGATGTTCTTCAAAAGTATCTATAATAGATATGAAATGACCAGATTTAATTTCTGATGATGCCTCTTTTTTTTCAAATGATAAACTCAAAGCAAACATTGTTATAGCAGTAAAGACAGATGCAAAAACCACTAAAGAATAAAAGGCATTTTTTCTTTCTTTCAAAAATATATAAGTCCAATAAATAATAACAAATAGGGCTGAAAGCATATTTGCTCTAGTTCCAGATAACACCAAACAAACAGTTAGCATTATTATTAAAATCATTCTTTTAATTGTAAATCCATTCCTAACAATACTAGAGCAATAATAAGATAAAGGAAAAACAAGTACTGGACTAGTCTTATAATAAACCATAAAAACATCATATCCATAAAAGTTTCTGTAGGCTATCATCAATGTTTCTTTCTCACCCACAATATAATCATATACCTGTCCAAAAAGCACCACATTGTAAAGAGGTAAGCAGTAAATTATAAATGTTATTATCGGTATTAAAATTGAATATTTAATAACATACTTTCCAATATCAATATTAGTATCAACCACAACTATTAATAAAACTAAAATAAGCATAGATTTTAAAAATCCAAATGCGAATGCGTAATCAGTATCATTTCCTTGAACAACTGCGGTAATTATTCCGAAAACAGTTATTAATAGTAAAAAAAGTATAATTATTAAATATTCCTTATAATATTTTATTTTGGATTTTGTCTTTAAAATTATCCATCCAAACATTGTCAGTACAAATAAAGGAATTTTTAAATGGAAAATACGGTCAGTCGGATCTATTAGTAAAATCAGTACAAGAAGTGACAGTAAAAATTTAACAATCCTAAAAAGCATCTATGTATAAAATTTAAAAGAAAAAGGTGCAAAAACTATGGAACTTTAATTTCTTAATTCGTTAAAAGTTCTCAAAAAAATAATAAGTAATTATGTAATTTAAAATCGAAAAAAAATTACAAATTCTTTAGACCATTCGTTTAAGCCATTCGCTTATAGAATAAGCCTGTAATATTGAATCAGGAGTAGGATTAAATTCAGTTTTAAAAAAGTCAGTGTCAAAATCCGGATTATCTCTATCAATTATTAACACGTTTTTGGGGTCGTAAAAATCGTAATTAACGATATCACTGTTTGTGGTAATTATTTTCTTTTGCGCTCCCAACAATTCGATAGTTCTCATTGTTAAACCAGTCTGTTGCGGATGAGCTATATCTAAAGTAGCCTTCGACTTCATTATAAAGTCCAGATTCATTTTTGCAGTAATTGTTTTAAATACAAGATATTCTTTATTCCCCTTTAACTCTTTACCTATGAGCTTATGTAAAAGATAATTCATGTACCCTGTATATAGAATTACCTTATAACTCAATTCTTCTTTTTTACAAAAATCTACAATCTTCTTTGCCAGTTTTAGTCTGTCTGAATGATACCAGCCTAAAAAATATATATCATGTTTGACCTCCATCTCTGTATAAAGCTTTCTATCATATTCTTTTCTAAAAAAAAGAGGATTAAAAATAAAACCTTTATTTTCAACACAATCTGCCCTGTCAAATGAATAAACTGTATCAAAATTCTTCGCTGTTATTTTACTTTGTGGTATTCTTACAATAGAATCCCATAAATATAAAATCCATTTGCTGTTCGGATTCTTACTTTTAATTTTATCAATAGCACTTTGAGAAAGACATTCTCCTTTTATCACAAAAACAATATCATAATCAGATTTACAAGCATTTGCTATAGCCATACTTGTCTTTTCCCTATAAAAATTTATCTTATCTACATTATTCCTCCTCAAATAATACCTATAAGGGATTCCTTTTGGAAATTCGGAAAAATAGTCAACATCATATCCTAAAGAATTGAATTCATTGATTATACACTGATCATAATCATAAAAACCAATTCCTATAAATAAAGCTTTTTGCCTTGACATTCTTTTTAAATTTAATATTATTTAAATAGGCCTTTTTCTTTCATTTCAGCAATACTATCTTCGTATTTGCTTTCTTTTATTTCCTGAGTAAGTACCCAATCTGTAAATTTCCTTATACCTGTTTCAAAATTATACTTTGGCTCAAACCCAAGCAAGGCTTTTATTTTTGTAAGGTCTGCATAGTTGTGACGAATATCACCAAGCCTGTAATTACCAGAAATTTTAATATTTGTATCTGCTCCATAATTTTTTACCAATGTGTTGGCTACAGTGATAACATCAGTGGCTTCACCTGTTCCCACATTAAAAACTTCTCCATTAGCTTCTTCTTTTTCAAGTCCAAGAATTGTTGCTGTAACGATATCATCAATATAAACAAAATCACGTGTTTCTTTTCCATCTTCAAAGATGTTAATATCTTTCCCATTTTTGATAAGTGTAGAGAAAATAGACAAAATACCTGTATAAGGATTTGACAATGATTGCCCAGGACCATAAACATTTTGATATCTGAAAGCAACTGGTGCGATTCCTATTGTAGGACATACAGTCATAATCATTTGCTCCTGATTTTGTTTTGTAATCCCATATACAGAAGATGGATGAATTTTAGACTCTTCATCTGTCGCAACTAGTTGTAGAGGTTTTGTGGCACCTTTATACTTTACTTCGAAATCTCCCATAGACATATAATCATCAGTCCTGTGTTTCGGATATATATATGCATTTAAATCTTCAGACCAGTACCTTCCCTCACCATAAATAGATCTTGAAGAAGCAACTACAACTTTTTTAATTGAATGTTGTTCGTTAGCGAGTAAATCCAACATCATGGCAGTACCACCTATATTAACATCAGTATATTTTTCAATTTCATACATTGATTGTCCTGTTCCTGTTTCGGCGGCAAAATGCACAATAGCATCTTGTCCTTCAATAGCTTGTTTCCAATCTTCTTTTGAAGTCACAGTACCTTTGATAAATTTAACTTTGTCTTTTATTTTTAGAAATAAAAAAGAATTATTTTCTGCATCTTCACCATGAATCTGAGGTGATAAGTTATCCAAAACAGTTACATTGTAACCTTTCTCATTTAATTTTAAAGCTAAATTAGAGCCTATAAAACCTGCTCCACCAGTTATTAATATATTTTTCATAATTCTTTTTTTAATTCTTTAATCAATAATTGTGTTCTGTAATCTGTTCCTTTTTTATTAAGATGACAATACGCATTAAATATCATGTCATTCGAAACTATAAATTCTAACTGTGTACCTAAAATCAAAAACTTATCATCTTGTAGTCTTTGATAAATTTTGTTTATCTGGGTTTTATTATTTTGATAAGATTGTTCATCAACCGCAGGAAAGGTAATAAATAATCTGGCTTTTTTTTCCAATACAAGGTGTCTGAATTCCTTCAGCTTCTCTACTATATCTTCATTGAATTTTCCATCTATCGCATCCAAAGCCAAATAATCTACAGGAGGAAGATTATAATGAGCTACTGCATCACCAAATTGGTTAAAAGAATCTCGGCTATAAACAGGATCATGACTTAGAGGAAAATACTCTAAAGGATCAAACTTTGAAGCCACATATTTAGGGCAATACATTAATATTTGCTGCCATTGTTTAAAGCTCATATATGTAACGGCCTCATTTCCTTTCCGAAAATCAACATCAAAAAACATTCTGCATAAAACCTCAGATCCATATGCAGTGTTACCATAGAAATGAGTATACTCCGGAGATATTATAATTACATCACCTTCCTTAATATAGGGAGCTGCTTCATTCAACAAATATTCAAGCCCTAAAGCAGCATGAATACCATTATTAATTGGATTAAATTTCAAAGAATCCTTTAACATCTGACTGTTTATACCAAAAGACAAATTAGACCCCCCAATAAGTATAAGCCTATCACCTTTAACATTTTTCATTAAAGAGTCTTTATCTAGTTTTGAAAATAAAAGAGATGTTTTAGATCGGGGTGTAGGTGGCATAAGTGCTCCTAAAACCAAAATAAACAACACTACACATGTGAATATAGACAATCTCTGAATAAATTTTTTCATATTAATTTCTACCTGCATTTAAAATTGAAAATAAATAAATTGTGGTTTATCCTGTAATGTGTAATTGAATATCATAAAGATTATAACTATATAAAAAGTCCATCTGAATATAGAGGGAAACCTTAAAAATAGTTTCTCAATAGCAAATTTATTCTCACGCCCTAACCATTCAATAAACATAAAAAGGATTATAAATAATATTAGTTTTGGAGGCATAATTGTCGGAACCGACAAAAGCTTTTTGGAAAACATATTTGAAATATACGACAGAGCATGTGTTATATTATTAGCCCTAAAAAATATCCATGCAATAACTGTAAGAGAAAACGTAATTGCTATACTGAAAAACTCTTTAAAAGTAGGTAAAAATCGTCCCTGAGCTACAGTATCAAGATTATTCCTGTTGTTATTAAAAATAATAGATGGCATTATATATAATGCATTTAATAATCCCCAAACAATAAAAGTCCAGTTAGCACCGTGCCAAAAACCACTGACTAAAAAAATTATAAATGTATTTCTAATTTTTAACCACATACTTCCTTTGCTACCTCCTAAAGGAATATATAAGTAATCTTTAAACCAAGAGGACAATGAAATATGCCATCTCCTCCAAAATTCAGCTATATCTCTGGAAAAATAAGGATAAGCAAAATTTCGTAGAAGGTCAAAACCAAAAAGTCTGGCAGTTCCTAAAGCAATATCTGAATAACCCGAAAAATCACCATAGATCTGAAATGTAAAGAAGATAGCACCTAATGCCAAAGTACTTCCTGATTGATCTGAAGAACTATTGAAAATTGTATTAGCATAAATTGCACATTGATCTGCAATAACTACTTTCTTAAAAAGTCCCCATAAAATCTGCCTTAATCCATCGACTGCACTATAGTAATTAAATGTTCTGTCATTTTTTATCTGAGGTAATAAATGCGTAGCACGCTCGATTGGCCCAGCTACCAGCAGAGGAAAAAAACTGACAAAAAGCGAGTAATCGATAAAGTCTCTTTCTGCTTTTATTTTATCGTTATAAATATCAATAACATATGATAATCCATGAAATGTATAAAAAGAAATTCCCACAGGCAGTATAACATTTAAAGTCCAGACATTTACCTGTAGTCCAAAACCGGATAATAGTTCACCAAAGGATGTTGCGAAAAAATTATAGTATTTAAAAACCCCTAAAAAACCAAGATTTATTATTATACTAAGCCAAAACCAAAATCTTTTAGAGTGAATTGTTTTAGACTCAAACATTTTAATTCCTGTGTAATAATCTAAAAGCGTAGAAAAAATGAGTAGGAATAAAAACCTCCAATCCCAACAAGCGTAAAAAAAGTAGCTTGAAATTAATAACAGGATATTTTGATATTTTCTAGTCTTATTCAGTAACCAATATAAAGCAAAAACAATTGGCAAAAAGAAAGCAAAATTTAATGAATTAAAGAGCATTTTATAATTATTAATTAGTTTTTATCCAAGTATTGGTCTTAAAGCAATATCGTTTAATAACCTTTGCGGGAGTTCCCACGGCAACGCAGTAATCCGGAATATCTTTTGTTACAACTGAATTAGCCCCTATCACGCAATGTGTGCCAATATTTGCTCCCATTATGCATACATTTTCGCCAATCCAAGAATTTTCTCCAATTGTAACTGTTCCTATCTGTTTTACAGGTTGGTGTAAAATAGGTATTGAAATATCTTCGTAATTATGTAAATTATCTGAGATATATACCTTATCTGCAGTAAGTACATTATTACCAAATATTATTGATTGTGTTGCATAAATATGATTAAAATTACCTATCCTACATCCATCTCCAATTATAAGCTTACAATCGTTAAAACCCGTATAAGGCATAGCGGCAAGCCAAGTTTTGTAAGCAACATACACATTCTTCCCCACGCTTATATTTTGTTTTCCTTCAATTGAAAGAGGTTTATGTATAAACGTTTTCTTGCCTAGTTGTTTAAATTTAGATTTGTTTATGGTATACCAAATACGCCAACGCAGAGACAAATAAATTCTTTTAAACATATTCTACATTTTTAAAATCACTATCTTTTGATTGTTAGTCAGAAATTTTAATTTACAAGTATACAAGTTGGTTATAGCGAATCGTTTTATTTTTTATTTTAGTAAACATTTATACATTTAAACTATCTGAGTAATGATTTAAAACTGGCCTTACTAATATTATTAAGTTTAAGCAATAAAATGAATAAGCAGCAAAAAATAATAAGCTTAAAAGCAAAAACCTGGATAGAAATAGATGGATTCCAAATTTCAAGAATTATTACAACTACTAAGTAAACCCCCATGTTAGAAAAACTATTTTTCAACGATAACTGAGTTTTAATTCTGGTAAAAAGCAAAATATCCATTATAAGAAATGCCATTCCTGAAGCTAAAGCCGAAGCATATATTCCCATTATTGGTATCAGAAAAACATTAATTGAAATACTAACTACACCTCCTATAAGCATAGAAGCCCCTATCGATTTTGTATTGTTTTCCGCCGCTAAAACACTACCAAGTAAAACATTATGTGCCGCAAATAATATCCCAAAAATAATATACGGAACTATATCACTACCACTATAAAAATCTTTTGATGTAAAAAAACAGAAAACTTCTTTTGAGAATAATGCTAGTGCAATCGCCAATATGTAAACTACAGCAAGATATATTGTAGAGGCCCTATTGACAAAAGATGAAAATCCATCTGTATTAAATCTCTTAAATATCTCAGGTTCAAGAGCTCGATAAGCGCTTTGGACTATAACATTAAGAGCCTGAGAAAACGTAACTGCAACATTATATACACCTAATACTGCCAAACTAATATGTCTTTCAAGTATTATCCTATCTGACAGCGACATTATTAAGTATGCTAATGCACCTGGTAACAGGGGTAAAGAAAAACGGAGTCCATCTTTTATCTGTTTAATGTTTATATTTAGAGTAGCATTTTTTAAAATAATTCCCCACGAAATAAAGAAGTATAATATCAATGGAATAAGTTGTCCATAATAACTTCCTAACAACCCATAAGACTCAATTACAACAAAATAATAAATTAATGCGAACTGAAGTAATACACGGAATATACTTAAAAAAACAAAGTACAATGCCTGTTCCCGAACCCTAAATAATACCATTGGTAAAATAGTAAAAACCTCAAGAAAATTACAGACTACCGCTAAACGAAAATACGGATTCCAGGGAACTTTTATAGAATAAAACTTAATTACATAAGGCAAAATCAAAAATAATACACCCAAAAGTATAATATTCAAAATGCCAATAAAAACAAATATGTTACCTATTAGTTTTTTCTTTTCAGTCTCAGTTTTACATTCAAAGTAACGTCTAAGCACATAGGAATTGAGTGACAAAGAAGACAGTACATATAAAAACATTATAAATGCAGATGTATATGACAAAATGCCGTAATCATTGGTAGTCAATACTGCTGTAAATACGGGTAACAATATAAGACTTATAGCTCTAGGGAAAACTTCTCCTACAGCATAAAGAAAAGTATTCTTAAATAGTTTTGATGACATTAGTTGTTTATATTATTCTTGACCTCAACATCAAGTAAAGATTTTAATTTGTCCAGTCTTAAAGGCACGTAAAATTCAGGTACTGGCGCGGAAGAGCTAAACGAAGCATTTTTATATTGAAAATAAAACTCTTCAGCCGAATCGAAAAGACTTACATTAGGCAGATTAAAAAATTTACGGAAAAACCAAAAATTTTCACGTTTGTATAGATATACTTGTTTTTTGGCCTGCAAAAGCTCAAAAATTACTGATGAATAAATTACTATAAAGTGCTGTACCTCTGCAATAAGATCAGTAATCGTTTTATCAACAGGCACTACTCTTATATTAGAATACTTTGAAAATAGAATTTTATATTCATCTATTGAATTGAATTGAGCTGGATGTAACTTATATTCAAAGACTGTATCAGGATATATAGATGCGAGTCGTAATGTCAATTCGTTTAACTCAATTTCATGTTCTTTGGTAGAAATAATAGCTACAGTATTTGAAATAACCTCAAAATTTTCAATATTATGTATAGCTGTACCAATCTCTACACTTTTTCCAGGAATATTATTATGATCACTCCAAAAATTGGAATAAGTCAAAAAAACATTAGGGAAAATTATATCTTCATAGTTTGGAATTGTACCATAATGCCAAACTATATTAAATTCGATCACATCAGCATGCTGAAATTCATAAACTGGTATACCTGATTTATGTGCAGCATATATAAGTCCTTTTTGATAACCATTTTGATGCAAAAAAACACATTTAAAACGATTTACAGAGAAAATTAACTTGTAAAATAAATAATGAACTTTAAATTTAAAGAAAATATTTCTCAGAATTTCCTCAGTAACAACCTCATAACCGTATGTATCTTGTAATACACTAATTATCTGACCCAATAAATCTTTGTCAACACTTTTTTGTACTCTATTGTAATATATTGGACGAAATATTCTTAGCAAATAAGTACTAACATCAGCTACTCCTTTCTCTTTGTATTTGGGCTTATTCTGCGCTGTTTCATATAATAAAAAATCGTTACCAATCAAAGGCTTTATTGTCTCCAAGTAAGGGTCAAAATACTCCCCCTTTTTATTTACAAAACGTGATACGCCAAAAAAGAAGTACTTCTTCCTATTAATAATTTTATATAAGCCAGCAAATTTTTTAATTAATACAAAAAGCATTTGGGCTTTACCATATGAAACCGAAGCCTTACCTTTAATCTCATCTTTATATATAATATAATTATATAATTCAGGTCTAAAAATATCCCACAAAGGAATATCGTCATATGTTTTTAAGGAAAAGAGATTATATTTCTTTTCCATATCAAAAAACAAATCCGGATCTTCCTGTAATATCTTTTTATTATCGCCTATCACTTCATCTTTAAACATACACAACATTTATTTTACCTGATAACCAAGAAGAAACTAAAATGAAATTTTCTGCTTTTTTAATTCCGATAGGATCACATAATTGTCCTTTATTGTACCCAAAAGACAATAAATTATTAATAAATTTAAAATTTAGATCATAAATAAAAATCATTCCCTGTTGTTTGTCCAAAAGATAATATTTATCATCAACTCTTACAATATCGTGAGGAATCCACATTTCTGTAAAATGATGTCTCATTGAATTACCAAAATCTAAATTAAAAATTATACAGGAACCAAATTTGTACCAGTCAAAGACAAACAAATAATTTTCGAAAACTCTAAATCTCCACGGTTTGTTTGTATCTCCTAAAGAGCCTATATTTTTGCCATCAATAATTACATTATAATCAATCGTTACTTTAGAAAGGAAACCATCATAGTAAAACATAAATAAGCAGTTATTATCTTGTTCTACTTTGTGTTCACTAAGCTCTAAGTTAACAGTAGCTATGTAAGAACTATAACAACTATTGAAAATAATCTTTTCATCAAAACGATCAACCTGAGTTAACATAAAATTATTGTTCGAAAGAAAATCTACTCTTTCATTGTTATATCTAATGGTATCTTTTGACTCAACAACAATCAAATTATCTTTAACCACTTCAATATCCCATGGAAAAAAGTATTCTATTTCGTTAAAAAATTCAGCTTCATAGTATTGAGACTTATCTTTATCCAAATGAAGCTGGATTATATAATTAAGTCTTTGGCATTTTAATTTCAGCTCTATATCAATATCTTCATTATTTATTAAGTCAAAATACTTCTGAGAATAACTTTTTGATAATGTGTGTAAATCTATATTACACCATAAATCTTGTTTATCCTGCTTAATAAGTAACAAATATGTTAGATAATCAATGGTATCCTTAGAAAAAACATTTTCTAAATCACATGTCTTTTGAAAAAACCATCCTAGATCATCTTTAACATACGACGTATTTAATTCATTATAAAATTTTAAACTGTTTAATTCTTTATTAAAAAACTCAGAGACCAGCATAATTATAACGATATTATTTTTATTGCTTGATTGCCAAATTTATCATTCGTAGCTACAGCAATCTTTTCTATATTATCTAACGGAATTGTATAATCATCAAAAGTATAATTGAAATTTTGAGAAGAATGATCCAAGTAATCAAAATTATCATGGTAATATTGTCCATCTTTGGTCTTAATTGCCAAGTATGGTTGCGGCCCAAATGTTTCTCCATTTTCCACATATACAACCAAATGCTTACTATCTAACTCAACTTTTATGTTAATAGCTTCTTCCTGCACCTGCTCTGAACTGAATAGAATTTCTTGAAATGCTCTTTTAGATTCACTGAATATAAAAGGAACATCAGAATATTCTTCAATAACTTTTGCCAATAAAATTCTAAAGTCATCAATTTCTCTCTTCATGTCACGCCAGTCATGATTTGTTATCCCAACATATACATTTTCTCCTTTTCGAGCTTTTTCAAATGCTGTAACAAGTTCATCATATGTAATATTTCTGTGTCTTGAATTCATATTAAGAACACGGGCAACATACCTGTTCATAGCACCAGATTTTCTCCAGTCTCTGTGATCTGGCTGATAGATTGACCAATCATATGGAGCTCCTCTCCAATCACCAAATCGTCCATTTGTAAGGTCACGTTGCAACTTTGGTTGAAACTCATCCTTTACTGCCTGATTAGAAGGATCAAACGGTATCCATTGTTCAAGAAAATGACTCGAATCAAACCTCACAGTATGAAATCCAGCACGATTAACTAAAGGGAACCACTCCTTTTCTATTAACCTTCTCGATATTATCTGATGTAAATCATACATTGAATTTTCATATGATGTTGCTGGAATATGTGCATCTTTCGTAAAAGAAATCGGATGAAAATGCCAATGAAGCACATCCATGTATGAATCAGTAGCTTTTATCTTACTCTCATAATATTCAAATATTTTAAGATATCCCAAATCTCTTCTACGTGGGTTAGCACCTGTAAAGCCTACATGATCCATTATATGCCAGTTATAAAGCCAGCCATTACCTTCTATATCTAAAAGTTCATTCCTATAAGATGAAGACATAATAGTATCGAGCATAGTATCAATTTGTCCCCATTCACCTAAAAAATTAATGGTATGGGGATCAACAATAAGTTTCAACTCTTTCCATAGCTCGTCAGAAATTTCGATTTCCCTATTTTGTAGTTTAATAATATTGTCCTTCGTAGGTTCAAGATTTATTCCTGTAATAAATTTAACTCTTTTAAACAGCTCTTCTATACTTTCATAAAGAGGCCCTTCTGTGTCAATATGATGACATATGTATACTTTTCCTATCATAAAAATTTTATTGATATTATTTATATGGCAGTCCATCCTCCATCAACCATTAGATTATGCCCTGTTATAAAAGAAGCATCATCAGAAAGTAGAAAAGAAATTGCAGGAGCCATTTCTGAAGGATTTCCTAATCTTTTTAAAGGAGATTTTTCGCTGTATCTATTGATAAAAGAAGGATTTTGATTTTTTACATCCAATACCCCGCCCGGAGACATACAATTAATCCTCACATTATATTTACCATAATATGAAGCAAGGTATCGTGTAAGATTTACTAATCCTCCCTTAATTGCAGCATAAGCTGCTGGAGAAGTACCTCCATATTCTTCATATAATGTAAAATCATTACCTACTACTCCATATATTGAGGAAATATTAACTATAGATCCGCTTTTTTGTTTTTTCATTATTTCTAAGACTTTCTGACAAATGTAGAAAACTGAATTCATCTGCATATCTACGTTTTTCTGCCAGGAATCGTAAGGGATCTTTTCAAATTTAGTTCCCCAGTCTTTGGTTCTCGGATATGCTAAATTGACCAAACCATCAATTTTACCATAATGGCTTAAAACGGTATCAATAAGTGAATCCATTTCATTCGTTTTAGTCACGTCAAAGGTCAGAAACAAATCAGCTTCAGAATCAAAACTGTTTACATCAACTGCGATTACCTTTGCATCGTTTTGTGCTAAATGTTTTAAAGATTCTCTTCCTATTAAACCTCCTGCCCCAGTAAGAATAATAACTTTATCTTTTAATCCTGCATACATAATTTTAAAATGGTATTTGCCTCGGTAATAGAATTAAATTTCTTCTTGTCTTTTAAAATTGTATTAATATAAAAATACATTTGATCTTTATAAGTATCAATAATTCGCTTTTGTGAAATAAATATACATTCCTCATTAAACATAATTGTATTATTAAGCAAATCAACAAAATATGTACCTCTTTCTGTAACCAGTTCGATTGTCCTTTTACTCTCTTTTCTAAAGTAATTCAAAATAATTGATGCAGAGAATTCATTGTATGACCATAAATAGTTGGCATAATCGTAAGCAGAAATATTCAGGGATGATACATTAGAAAAAAAAGATTTTGTTTGGATCGGTTCTCCAAACAACCAGAAAACATAATCTAATTCATGGATTAAATCAATATGTACCCCTCCTCCTAATTCTTTATTGGCACTATAAACTGTTCGGAAATCAACTCCTGGTCTCCAGTCAGGCAAATAAGAACCGCAATATACATTAACTTCATTAATTCTTTCGCTTTTAAGAATATCTTTGAGTCTTGTCAAACAATCTAAAAATCGTAGATTACAAGCCACATAGGTAGAAGTTTTTTTTTCTTCCAATTGATTCACCAGAAGTTGAGTATAATCATTTATTTCTGAGAATAATGGCTTTTCAATAAACAAAGGTTTATTATATAAAGATATCTTTTGAATTGTTGAAAGATGCTCTGAAGTTGGATTAGATATAATAACAAAATCGATCGTTTTCATATCAAAAGTATTTATATCATAAATATTCTTGATGTTTTCTATATTATCACAATGTGATTTTCTTCTCAAAGCATAAATTTCTGTTTTCTTATCCACATGCTTGAGTGCTTCTATATGTTTTTTAGCTATGGAGCCTAATCCAATTATAAGTACTTTCACTTTTCTCAGTAATTAAAATCGAAGTTCAATTTCTTGTTTTCTACTAGGAAAGTCATAAACTCAAAATCAATCTCATGATCTAAATCAAAACACAAGTGAGGAACTTCATACACAAGGCTCTTATCTGTAATTACTGTTTTATTACCAGATCCAAAAAAAGTGCTTTTAAAAACATAAAAAGATGCATTTAAGTCAAACACCTTCGGGGCAGACTGTCTCGTTAAAAATTCACCTTTTTTACACAATTTATAAAAACCATTTCCACTTTCTTCTACCATATTAAAATATGGGTTTCTATTTGCTGGACTTACCGAAAACAAATTTAAAGCCTCTTCATTAAGAAACAACATTTGAATAGATTTTTCAAGGTCTTCTGCTGTACGCAATGGAGACGTTACATCAAGATCAATAACGAAGTCGTAAGTGATATTTTTTTGAATTTCAGCATATTTTTTAACATCAGTAATTGCATCTAGTTTTCCAGCAGTATCACTTGCCAAAAAATCAGGACGACTATAAGAGCAATCAACTTTATCAAATTGTAATCGACATACTACATTTTTGATTTCCTCTGAATCAGTTGAAAGAAAAATATCAATATCATATTTTCTTGCCAACTGTACAGCAACTTCAATCGAATAAGCGATTAGCGCTTTTCCGTTAATCTTTTTTATATTTTTCCCCGGAATACCTTTAGAGCCACCTCTGGCACAAACAGTTATTAACCCTTTCATCGGCTTATATTATAATTTAATATGTTTTATATCTTCTTGAGCTTTTTTAAAATCTTCGTGTTTGCCCACATCAAGCCAATAGCCATTAATTGGATAAGTTACTAGCTTCAGGTTCATTTCTAGTACTCTTTCCATTAAATCAGTAATATCATAAAACTGATTTTCTGGTATTATATTAAGTAACTTCTTCTTAATAATATAGATTCCTGCATTGGAGTAGTATGTGTAACGTGGTTTTTCTTTTAGAGATTTTACTTGTTTATTATCTCCAACTTCTAATACAGCGTAAGGAACATCTATGTGATAAGAAGTTGCCGCTACAGCCATATCCGCCTCTGATTCTTGATAAGTTCTAAAGAAATCAGTAAAATCTATATTGGTTAGTAAATCACTATTCATAACAATGATATCTTCGTTACAAAATTGATCAACTAATAAAATAGAACCAATGGTACCTAAAGGTTTATCTTCCCTTACATATTTAATACCTACCCCTTTAGCGCTTCCATCACCGAAATACTCAACAATCTGGTCACCTAGATAGTTTATACTTAAGTTAATATTTTTTATACCAACATTAATAAGCCTGTCAATATTATACTCTATGATAGGTTTATCGCCTACTTTTAGTAAAGGCTTAGGGGTATTTTCGGTTAATGGCCTTAATCTTTTTCCTTCACCTCCTGCCATTAATATGGCATCAGCAGGGATTAGAGTTCTTCTCAAATTGAAATCAAGAATATCAACAATTATATTATTATCATTAACTATTGGTATAATCTTTAACAGATTTATTCTGAATTGTTCAAGTTGATCCAAATCAAACTCATTTTCCTTAATTGAAACTGGTGTAGATTTAACAAAATCCAAAAGTTTGTCTTCAAAACCCAGCCCTTTAATAAAACCTCTTCTCAGGTCTCCATCTGTAAGAGAACCTATTAATTTATTCTGCCCGTCAACAATAAACAATATAGATGAAGGAGCTATTAAGTCAAGCTTTATCAGTGCTTCCCGAACTGATTGAGTATATAATATTACGTGCTTTTCAACTATATTCATGATAAATTATAAAAACTTTTATTTGTATTGATCTTTTTATTCTTCAATATTTCTTTTAAAATTTTGTTAGCAGCTCCTCCATTATCATACGGATTTGTCACAGAACCAAGCTTAGCCCGGAAATTCCCATCTCTAATCAGTTTAAAAGCACCTGTAATATCTTCTATCGAATTACTTACATTAATAATACTCTTTGCCTGTGTACGCCCCTTTTGTCTATCCCCAATATTGATTGTTATTGTATCTAATGATGGGGCTTCTAATATGCCACTTGAACTATTACCGACTATAGCATCGCATAACTTAACCACAGAGAGAAAACGCAAAGATCCTAAAGAATCGAAAACTTTAGCTTTATGAGAATTTTCAACTACATATTCATCAATCATTTTGTTAATTATTCGACCATCTGTATCAGCATTTGCTTTGGTAAATATAAAAAAACTGTCTTCCTGAATATCTATAGCATCTAATAGATTTTTAAATTGTTGCGACGACGATAATTCACCTAAAGTTTCAGGATGAAAAGTTACCTGATAATTATATTTTAGAAATTTTACATCAAGATTTTCTTCGAGTTCTTCTTTGGTTAATAATTTCATATTTGCAATATTATCCAATCCAATTGCACCCACATTAAATACATTTTCAGGATTTTCGCCTAATTGTATTACCCTATTTCTATACTCCTCAGTAGACGTAAAATGTAAATGGCTCATTTTTGTAATAGAATGACGAATAGCATCGTCATAAGCCCCTTCTGTGATTTCACCGCCGTGCAAGTGTACGATTGGAATTTTAAAAATAGTGGCTGCAGATGCAATAGCAAGCATTTCATATCGATCGCCTAAAATTAATAACAAATCTGGATTAAGCCTTGAAAAAATTTCAGCCATACCCAACATAGCAATTCCCATGGTTTTAACTATGCTTGAAGATGTATCTGCAGATAATAATATTTCTACTTTTTCATTAATGATAAAACCATCTGCTTCAATACCTCTATATGTCAATCCAAACTCAGGAGATAAATGTGCACCCGTTGCAACGACTTGTAATTCAAGATCATCTGATTTGCTTATTAATTCCATCAAAGGTTTTAAAAGCCCGTATTCTGCACGAGTAGCAGTTACAACACAAATCTTTCTTATCATATTTCGATCAAATCGTCTTCTTTAAAATAACCTTTTGCTACTGTACCGACAACTTCATCCCATTTCATTGGAGAAATGCCATGACCAGGTCTTTTAACTGTTAAATTTTCTTCTGTAAGTATATCTCCCTTTTTTATTTCTTTTTTCGCAACAATACTCTTCCTAGCTATTACTATATTTTTACGTTCAGAATCACTTGGCTCTTTAATTCCGTTTCCTGAAATTGCTTCTTCAATATTTCTTATAGCTGTTACCATTGCCTTTAGCTCAGAAGGTTCTAAAGATGCGGCGTGATCAGGTCCGTCCATTGTCTTGTCTAATGTAAAATGCTTCTCTATAATAGTTGCACCTAATGCAACCGCACAAATAGGCACTTCTATTCCCAATGTATGATCTGAGTAACCTATCTCGGTATCAAAATGTTCACCAATCATTAACATTGCTTTAAGGTTTACATCTCTCATTGGAGTAGGATATTCTGTATTACAATGAAGAACACTAATATTCCTTTTGTCAATCCCATGACTTAGAAATACTGATATAGCTGCTTCAATATCCTCCATTGTACACATTCCTGTAGAAATAATGATTTTATTGAAAAGCTTAGCTGCCTTTCTCAAATAAGGAAGATTAGTAATTTCCCCTGAAGGAATTTTCACAAGATCAAGCCCTAAATTTTTTAAATAATCTAATGAATCTAGATCAAACGCAGTAGAAAAGAATTTTATCCCTTTTGTATCACAATAATTTCTCAAAACTTCGTGATCATCATGAGATAATTCAAGTTTTTTAAGCATTTCAAATTGTGAATCTTCTGAATTTCCAGTGTTTTGTATCTGGTATTCTGCTTTTTTTGCAGTTTTAGCAACTAATTTTTCAGCCTTAAAAGTCTGGAATTTTATATAATCTACTTTTGCATCTACTGCAGCGTCAATCAGTCTGAAAGCATTTTCGATACTACCATTATGATTAACACCTGCTTCGGCAATAATCAGAGTTTTTTTCATTTTTTAAGCAATTTAGCAGGATTTCCGACCCAGATCTCATTATCTGGAATATCTTTTATAACTACGCTACCTGCACCAACAATAACATTTTTACCAATTTTTACTCCTTGTCTAACAACGGAGTTTGCCCCAACAAATGAGTTTTCTCCAACAAAAACATTACCTGCCAAGACAGCACCTGGTGCGATATGTACTCCACTTTGAATTACACATTCATGTTCGATAATACAGCCTGTATTTAAAATACAATTATTCCCAATTTTTGACAATGCATTTACCGTACTATTCGCAGCAATTAAATTCCCTGTTCCAATAATTAAATGTTCACTTATAACAGAGCTTGGATGAATAACATTTATTAGCTCTTTTCCTTTAGAATTAATTAATTTCGCAACTTTTTGACGAATCTTATTATCGCCTACTCCTAAAATAAATGTTCCAGCAATGTTCCAGTCAAATGTTGGATTATTTTCATTTCCAAGATAAACGAGTTTAAAAGGATTCACTAAAGACTCCATTATCTCACAATAATAGTCTACTGTCATTCCAGATTGTTTTGCAGCATCTAACACAACAAAAGAATGCCCCGAATAACCGATTATAGCAATAGGCGACTTATCTAACACTACTTGGTATATTTACAATTCTTTCTTCTAGAAACTCTGCGTTAAACTGTTTATCTCTCTGACAATTACTGTACATTGGCAAACGATACATCAACTGCCAGATAGGTCTTGTCATTACGTTATTGTCATTTGTCGCTTTTAAAAACAAATCACGATCTGACTTATTTTCAAGTTCCACACACATTAACCAATAATTGGCTTTTGTATTTGGAGTTTCAGTTCTAAATTTCACACCATTTGATGCAAAAAACGATTCATACTGTTTTGCCAATGCCCTTTTGTTCTCAATAAAATTACTTAATTGCTCTAATTGAGCACATGCAAGAGCAGCGTTTAGATTAGGCATTCTAAAATTGTACCCCATTTCATCATGAATATACTCATATGGGTGTGGAATCTTCGCTGTAGTAGTCAAATATTTACCTTTTTCTCCTAATTTCAGATCATTTGTAACAATTGCACCACCACCACCGCATGTTACTATTTTATTTCCGTTAAATGAAAATGCACCAAGTTTTCCAAAGCTACCTGTTGATCTTCCTTTGTATTCACTACCTAAGGATTCCGCGGCATCTTCTACTACCGGAATTTTCCACTTATCACAAACCTTCATCAATTCATCCAAATGTACTGGAAAACCAAAGGTATGCATAGGCAAACAGGCACTTATTCTTTTTCCTGTTTTTTTATTATAACAACCATCTTCTCTTAATTCTCCAAACTCTTCTAAGAAAAGTGAAACTGAATCTGGCGACAATCCCATAGTATCTAAATCAACATCTAAAAAAACAGGTGTAGCATTTAGATAACTTATAGAATTTGCGGTAGCAACAAAAGTTAGAGCTTGTGTTAAAACTTCATCTCCAGTCTTTACACCAATTAAACGCAAGGCTACCTGAATTGCAGCTGTACCATTTACAACAGCCACTGCTTTTTGAGTATCGGTAATGTTTTGCATCATTTCTTCAAACTGATCCACATAAGCACCAACTGAGGAAACAAAAGTAGAATCTATAGTCTCAATTAAATATTTCTTTTCATTTCCACCAAAATGAGGAACATGAAGAGGTATAAAATTTTCTGTTTTATATTGTTCTTTAATAAAAGAAATTGTGTCGTTAATACTATTCATATTACATTTTTGAATCTAAATATTTACCGGTTTCTTTATGTCCGAAATTAGGTATCATAGTGTGGAATAGATTCACTATTTCTTCCTTTTTCCAAGTTTTATTGAATCTCATTTCAGCAATTTTTTCTGAAAAATTCTCTAGTTTATCTTGTTCAAAAATAGCATCATTTTTAATAACACCTAAATTTTCAAAACGTTTCATATCTAGTATTTCATTTTCAGTAAAAAACTCCTCAAAATCTTTTTCACCAGTAGTATCACTAGCAGTAAACAAACATGGCCATTTTTTCTCTCTAATTAGCGCTTCAGATTTATCTCTGGCTTCTTCTTCGGAAGCACAAGGATAAGCCTCGTATCCCAATTCTGCTAAATATTTAACTGCAATATCTGCAAATGTGATTAAATGCAAATTTTCACTTAATTTAGGAAAGAAAACATCTCTATTCTCTCCAAAAATACAAGACATTAAACAAAGTTCTCCAGATTCTTTAGGTGTAACAAAATATCTTTTGATATCGTTTGGTGCTACAATGGGTTGCTTTTTTATTAATCGTTGATTAAATCCATGTAATAATGAACCATCTGAAAAAGCAACATTTGCAAAACGAGCTGTTGAAATTTTAATTTTCTCGCTTTTGCGCATTAAATACATTTCCATGATTCTTTTTGAAGCTCCCATCATATTAACAGGATTGGCCGCCTTATCTGTAGAAACACAAAAATACTTTTTTGTACCATTTTCTATTGAATGCTGTAATGTTTTTTCAGTATTAAAAATATTAACATCAATCATTCGCATCAAGGTAAAAGGGTCTTTTTCACTCCTGACATGTTTCAAAGCCGATAAATTTAAAACATAATCGTATTGCCCATCTGATTTAATAAAGGCATCATATTCAATTGAGCCAATATCTAAAGCAAATGTTTGAAAATCTCCATCAATATAGCCAAAAGAGCTTCTAATATCTCTTACAAGCTCTACCATATTATTTTCGCTAATATCAACAACATGCAATTTAGCAGGATTTCTTTTGAATATTTCTTTCGTTACAGCTTGACCAATTGATCCTGCACCGCCAATCACTAAAAATGAAGAAGTACTAATTATATTTTTTAGTTCAGCTTCATTTGTCAAAATGTCTTTTTCAAATATTTGTTCTTCTCTTCCTATTAATTTAAGAATATTCATTACAAAATTTCAGTTTTAAAATTAAAAATAGCAAAAAACTATGCCGCCAAATCTTTTAACAATCTTTTCCCAATTAAAAACAAGACAGTTAAAAATCCTAGAATAAACCCTCCCAAAATTAATCCTTTTAACTTGCCAAAATGTTCTTTTTTCAATGGCAAAATTGGTGGATCAATGACCTGTATTAAAGGAGTTTCTTTTCGCAAAGTCACTTTAGCCAACTCACTTTGTTTTACCAGTTCCGCAAGTATAGCGGTATTCGCCTGAACATCTACCTGTCTCCTAACAGAAGGTGCTCTTCTAACATTAAGAGCTGGATTCAAATTAAAGGTATTGTCATTAGCAACAGCTACACCAGTAATCGCTCCGTTTAGTTCAGCACGCACAGAGTCTACCTGATGTTCTAAAATTTTCATATTATTTCGTGCTTTTTTACTTTTGGTATCAACATAGAATTTACTGACTTGTTTGGCAAGAGCCTGACAGAAATAAAGAGAAAATAATTCGTTGTTAGAAACCACATCTATTGATGTAATGGCAACTTCTTTATCTTTTTGCTTCACAGATAAAGAAGATTTAGAAAGATTTTGATAAATAGTTCCCAAAATACTATCATGTACCCTTGTAAAATATTTGCGATTTACATCTGGTAAAAACTCAATATTTTTTAATTTAGGATTATCATTCCAAGCCTCTCTCCATTTATTGTTCTGAATGTACATTTCAGCTAAAGAAATTACTTTTCCATTTACATTAACTGGTGTCATTAAGGTTTGCTCTACCATTGAACGTGACTTAAATAATTCTGTCAAATTCGAACCTGAAAACATACTTCCTCCACCGCCTCCTACATCAATTCCGAAAGAACTTGCTAAACCCAATGCTCCACCTAAACCACCACCAGATTTCTCATCCTCTAAAGCAAAGGTTAAAGTTGCCGTATAGATTGGTTTTTTGGTGAACGAATATAACATTCCCAAAGTGGCTCCAATTATACCTGCTAAAACAATAATTTTCCATTGAGTTAATAAGTAAGAATACCACTCTTTAATTTTTTTCAATAGATCTTTTAACGAAATTTCATCGTTTTCAATAGTTCTTTTTTCCATTTGAAAGTATTATTTATTAAAAGCAGTAATAATTAATAATGCTAAACTAGAAATAACACTACCTATACCCACCCATTCTCCTGCAGTCATTTTCTTTCTTTCTGGTTTTTCCGGAACTACTATTTGTGAATCTGGTTCTACTTTAGGATAGGATTTAAAAAATAAGAATGAAGTTGTTACATCAGCCTTTCCATTTGGGTAGATTATATATGCTTTTCTCTTCCATCCCTTACTATCAACTCCACCAACTGCATTAATATAATATTTAAACCCTTTACCGTTTCTATAAGGTATTTCAGAAGTTAGCAAAACATTTCCAGTTACTTTAACACCTTCATTATAAACTGCAACTTCAATTTCGTCTCCTGGAAATAAAGTAACGTTAGAAAAGTGATTTTTATCTTTTACAATTTTTTCCCAGTTTACAGGAATCGTTGCAAATTTTAAATCTTCTTTTAATTTTTTTGCTAGCTTACCTCTTAGACTATCATTTTTAGAAATATTTAAATCAATCCTTTCTAATGTCTCTATTTGCTCCTCTTTTATAGGTCTTTTAATCTTCATCCCATCCAGATTCGCAATGGAAGTTAATCCTCCTGCCCTCATCACAACATTGTAAACAGTCTCTTTTTTATTAGCTAAAACATATTTTCCCGGATATCCAACAGCTCCACTAACAGTCACCATTTCGGGTTTTTCATAAACTGCCATTCTGCGGATATTTATAACATCAAAAGGTTTTAGCACAAAGTTTTTTATTTGCTCATTATTATCTGCCTTAATTTCGAGTTCTACCAATTCGATACGTTTTGGATCTGCATCATCTATTGCATCAGATTTAACCATTCGGGCTATCTCAACTCGCTTAGAAGCAGAACCAGTTAATCCGCCTACCTGAACTACTAAATCATTTAATGTTAAATTTTCAAAATAATCATATACTCCAGGATTTTTAACTTCTCCATCAATTGTTACTTTGTACTCTTCTCTAAAATCTAAAATAGAATAAACAGTAATAATATCTTCTCTTTTTAATTCAATATCTGCATTTAAATCACCTGATAAAGCAGCGCCTAAATCTACATTAACAATTTCAGTAGTTAAATCTGTTTTTAAACGAATAATTCTTGCTCTTTTACTGTAAGCATCTTCTTTTAATCCTTCTGCTCTCGTTATTAGGTCCGAAATTCTCATTCCTTCATTAAACGAATAATAATCAGGTCTGAAAACAGCTCCTTCAATTTTAATACGGTTTTCAAAACGATTTAATATTTTAGTTACTTTGAAGACATCCCCAGATTGTGGAAGATAAGAGTTGTATTCACTTTCATTTATATCATGAACTTTAAATTCCTTTCCAGTCTTTTGTACCACATTTACGGAAGCAGTATATGCAAACTCATTAAATCCAGAGGCAAAATTCAATAAGTCAGAGAATTTTTCTCCTTTTCTCATTTCAAAAATACCTGGTCGTTTTACTTCACCTTCAACAGTAACTCTTTGGGTATAGGCAGGAATTCGAATAACATCATTTTCTTTTAAACTAACATTATCAGATTGATCTCCTTTTACTAAAAAACGATATATATCAATATTTCTAAAAACTTTATTGTTTCTTATTAATTCTATATTTCTGTAACTTCCATTTTTTCCTGGCCCACCTGCTAAGTGTAAGGCATTATAAACAGTAGACAGAGATGAAATTGAATAATTACCGGGTTGTTTTCCTCCTACAATTGTAATTTTAATTGTTCTTATTTGACTTAAACTTACACTAACCTGAGATTGTCCGGAACGAACCGTACTATAAACTTTTGAGATAGCTGCCTTTATTTTTTGTGATGCAGCTTCTATTGACATTCCAGACACAGCAATTTGCCCAACGTAATCAATTGAAATTTTTCCTTCTACACTTACAGTTAGACTGGCATTATATTCCTGAACACCATAAATACTGATTTGCAATTCATCACCTGGACCCAAAACATAATTCATGGGAGTTGCTAATTTTAAATCTGGCTCAAAATTTAAAGTGGGATTATCAAATAATTCTGAGCCAAAAATTAAAGAATTAGCAGAGTCTTTAACTTTTTCATTTACTATTTTTTCCTGCTTTCTTCCACCACCTAAATCAGTATCTCCTTTTTTAGTCCCAATATCTTTTTTAGAATCTTTTAAATTCCTCTTTTCGTATTCATTAAGTTTTACTCTTAATTTATTGAACTCCGTTTGACTCATTCCTTTAGAAATAGCCATTGGCTCAACCTGATCAATAGTTGTATTATTACTCTTTAACTGACCACTAACTTTTGCCAGATCATCATCTGACAAATAATCCACTTTCACTGTACTTAAGTCTTTCCCTTTAAGTATATCCTGAGCATTTACATGAAATGAAACTAGCAATGCAAAAAATAAAGTAAGAACGTATGTTATTTTTTTCATATTAAGGCAAAATTATCTTAAGAAAATTTACTTTATATTTCTTGTTTTTTATGAATATTGTTTTTTATAATAATCTTTATAGGCTCCTGAAGTTACATTTTGAAGCCACTCTTGATTATTCAAATACCAATTGATAGTTTTTTCTAATCCCTCCTCAAAAGTAACTGAAGGTTTCCATCCTAATTCTTTATTAATCTTTGAAGCATCAATCGCATAACGCAAATCATGACCAGGTCTATCTTTTACATATGTAATTAAATTTTGAGAATCACCTTTAGACCTTCCTAATTTTTCATCCATAATATTACATAAAAGCTTTACCAAATCAATATTTTTCCATTCATTAAAACCTCCAATGTTGTAAGTTTCATGATTTTTTCCTTCATGAAAAACTAAGTCAATAGCTATCGCATGATCTTCAACAAACAACCAGTCACGAGTATAATTACCATCTCCATAAACAGGCAAAGGCTTATTATTGATAATATTGTTAATGAAAAGCGGAATCAATTTTTCAGGAAAATGATAAGAACCATAATTATTTGAACAATTTGTTAAAACATATGGCAATCCATAAGTTTCTCCATAAGCACGTACAAAATGATCTGAACTTGCTTTAGAAGCCGAATAAGGAGAGTTGGGATCGTAAGATGTAGTTTCTGTAAAAAGTCCTTCAGCTCCTAAAGAACCATACACCTCATCTGTACTTATATGATAGAATCTTTTTCCTTCAAAATTTCCTTTCCAGTGATTTTTTGCAGCATTTAGTAAATTCATTGTTCCAATAACATTTGTTTTTACAAATGCTAAAGGATCTTCTATTGAGCGATCAACATGAGATTCTGCTGCTAAATGTAAAACTCCGTCAAAACTATGAATTGAAAAAAGCTCATTAATAAAAATCTCATCAACAATATCCCCTTTTACAAAAGTATAATTTGATTTATTTTCAATATCTTTTATATTCTCCAAATTCCCTGCGTAAGTTAATGCATCCAAATTAAAAATTTGGTATTCTGGATATTTATTTACAAAACGTCTTACAACATGAGAACCTATAAACCCTGCACCACCAGTAATAAGTATTTTTTTCATTTTAAATTTCTATTAATTTAATAAATCTGAATTTTGTTTTTCCAATTCGTTATATATATCTTTCACATCTTGTGAGCTTTCTTTCTGCAAAATGAGATTTGCATCATTAGTATGAACAAATATTGTATTTTTTAGCCCTAAAAAAGTTGTATAATCTTCACATCCAATAACCATATTTCCATTATTATCAGTAGGATGTCCTTTTGAAACCAAATATTCATACACCGATTCAAAAGATCCCAAATCAGACCATGAGAAAGAAGCTGGAACTACTTTTATTTTTTTACTTCTCTCCATCACTGCATAATCAATACTAATAGAAGGGATTTCCAAAGATGCATTCAAATCTAAAAATCCTTTTTGAGAAGATTCCCAAACTAATTTTGATTTTTCATAAACATCTGGCTGAAATTGTTTTAATTCCTCTAAAAGAACACCAGCTTTAAAACAAAACATGCCACTATTCCATAAAAAATTACCTCTTGCTATAAACTCTTTTGCAGTGGTTTCATTAGGTTTTTCACGAAACGAAAGAACTTTGTCTCCTTTTGATTCAATATAACCGTATCCTGTTTCTGGTTTAGTTGGTATTATTCCAAATGTTACTATATAACCTTCTTTTGCTTTTGAAATAGCTTCCTGAATGGCAATATTATAATCTTCCTCTTTATCAATAATATGATCCGAAGGAGTGACAATTAATATGTCATCTGAATTAGAGGCAAACGCTGCAAATGCAATCGCTGCTGCAGTATTTCTAGGAGTTGCCTCTACAATATTTAAGTATGCTGTTTGGGTTTTATCCATAACTTTTCCACTCAAATGATGATTATCAACATTTCCAACAACCATTACTTTATCTGCTAAATGAGTATTTCGTTCAACAGTCATTTCGAATAAAGATTTCCCTTCAAATATTTCCAGATATTGTTTAGGCTGGCTTTTACGAGAAAGAGGCCATAATCTGCTACCAACACCTCCGGTTAAAATTACATGTATAATTGAATTATTCTTTTCCATATTTTTCTAAAATTTAAAAAGAGTTTTAATATGCTATAGTCTATTATCAGCTATAGCTCCTAAAACCCCTTTTACATCATATAATAAACTATTTGATTTTTGCAAAGTAGCAAAATCTAATTCTAAAAACTCTGTATGAGATACTCCTAGAACTATGGCATCAAATTTATTATCTGGAATAGAGTCTAATGTTATTAAATTATATTCTTTTCTTACATCATGTGCATTTGCAAGCGGATCAAATATGGTTACTAAAATTCCATAATCTTTTAAAGCTCTTATTACATCCACAATTTTAGTATTTCTAACGTCAGGGCAGTTTTCTTTAAAAGTAATTCCAAGCATTAGCAATTCAGCGCCATTTACTGAAATACCTTTTTTAATCATCAACTTCACGATTTGTGAGGCCACATATTCTCCCATACTGTCATTCAAACGTCTTCCAGCTAATATTATTTCGGGGTGATATCCAAATTCTTGTGCTCTCTGCGCTAAATAATAAGGATCTACTCCTATACAATGACCACCAACAAGACCCGGTTTAAATGGTAAAAAGTTCCATTTAGTAGCTGCTGCTGTCAATACTTCCTGAGTATCAATATTCATTAAATTGAATATTTTAGCTAATTCATTTACAAAAGCAATATTGATATCACGTTGTGAATTCTCAATAACTTTTGCTGCTTCTGCAACTTTTATCGTTGGAGCTAAATGTGTTCCAGCGGTAATAACTGATTTATATAATTCATCTACTTTTAATCCAATTTCAGGAGTTGAGCCAGAAGTAACTTTTAATATCTTTTCAACTGTATGTTCTTTATCCCCAGGATTTATTCGTTCAGGAGAATAACCCGCGAAAAAATCTTCATTAAATTTCAAACCTGAAACCTTCTCTAAAACGGGAACACACTGTTCCTCAGTAACTCCGGGATATACAGTAGATTCGTAAACAACAATATCTCCTTTTTTCAACACCTTGCCAACCGTTTCACTAGATTTATACAAAGGTGTTAAATCTGGTCTGTTATTTCTATCAACTGGTGTAGGAACGGTAACTATATAAAAATTACAACTTTCAATATCATTTATTGAGGTTGTACAATATAATCCCCTAACTTCATCATGATTTTGAACTAAAACCTTTTGTAAAACATCGTCTTCAACTTCCAGAGTTGTATCTGTTCCCGATTTTAGAGAATTTACTCTTGATTCGTTTATATCAAAACCAACAACTGAATATTTTGTTGCAAATAATCGCGCCAGAGGCAAGCCAACATAGCCTAAACCAATAACTGCAATTTTAACATTATTTTTTAATTCCATTTTTCTAATTTATTTAGGTCATTACAATTCACGGCTTCGCCGTTCCAAGTCCCAATATTTGGTCTCAGCTACCTAAATTAATCATTTTCGGCAAATATAGTATAATAACTCTAGTTATTCAATACGGTTTCCCGTAATACTTAAAAACAAATTGTTAATAAAAAAGCACTCTAACACAACACCTTATTAATCAGGATGTAAATAATTACGTTATAAAAAAAACAGAAGAAAAAAACCTAAAAAAGATTTCCTCTCCTGTTAATTTTAACTTGATAACGCTATTATTTATATTTTATTTTCAAAATACAGCCTAAAGTTTCTAAAACTAATATGTAATAATTATTTGAAACCTCTTGTACAATTGCATTCTGATTAGTAAAAGCTCCTGATTCTAATTTTATTTTGTCTCCCACCTGAATTTCAGAAACTGACACATCACTAATGTTGGGTGCTTTAATACTTGTTTTTATAATTTCAATTTCCTGATCTTTTACAATGGCTGGTTTTCCTAACCAAAATAAATATCTGACGACTCCCGCAACCTGAAAAACTGAATTTCTTTCAGAATCTGCTAACTGAACAAAAACATAGGAATTAAAAAGTGGCACTTCTATTTTCTTTTTTCTGTCAGACCATTGTTTCACCTGTGTAATCAATGGACAATAGCATTCAATTCCAGCTTGTTTAAGTTTATCAGCAACTTTTTTTTCCCACTTCGGTTTTGTATAAACTACGTACCAATTCATTTTTTTTATTTATAACGAAGTAAAACTAATCACTACTTCACAATTTCACCTCATTTCACTTCACTAAAAACAAACATCAAGAACCTATTCCATTGTAAACAAAACCAATTGCTTCTAATTGTTTTGCGTTTAAAATATTCCTTCCATCAAAAACAAAGGCTGGTTTATGCATAGAATCGTAAATTTTCTGCCAATCATAAGTTGTAAATTCATCCCACTCGGTTAAAACAGCAACAGCATGCGCTCCATTACATGCTTCATAAGCACTTTCGAACACATTTAAAGATTTATTATTATCTTCTTCACTTCTTGTTTCGAGATAATTTAAATCTGCGAGCATCTTGGTTCTTGGAACCTTTGGGTCATAAATTGAAATTTTAGCTTGTTCATTAATCAAATCATCTGCTACATAAATTGCTGCTGATTCTCTTGTGTCATTTGTATCTTTTTTGAAAGCCCAGCCTAAAAAAGCTATTTTCTTATCAGCTACAGTATTATATAAAGTTTGAACAATCTTATTTGAGAATCTTCTTTTCTGATGATCATTCATTATAATAACCTGCTCCCAATAATCTGCAACTTCATTCAATCCATATGACTTTGCAATATAAACCAAATTTAAAATATCTTTCTGAAAGCACGAACCACCAAATCCTACAGATGCTTTTAAAAATTTTGGCCCAATTCTACTGTCCATTCCAATTGCTCTGGCCACTTCATTTACATCTGCACCTGTTTTTTCACATAATTCAGACATTGCATTAATGGATGAAATACGTTGAGCTAAAAATGCATTTGCTGTAAGTTTAGATAATTCTGAAGACCAAACATTTGTTGTCAAAATTTTATCTCTACTAACCCAATTTGCATAAACATCAACTAGTGCATCAATCGCTTCTTCCCCTTCAGGAGTTGTATCTCCACCAATTAAAATTCTATCAGGATTTAACAAATCTGTAACTGCGGTCCCTTCTGCTAAAAATTCGGGATTTGATAAAATTTGAAACTGAACTCCATTACCTGTATTATCTAAAATACTTTTTATCGCCTCCGCAGTTCTAACTGGCAAAGTAGATTTCTCTACTACAATTTTATTCTGCTTTGCAACTCTTGCAATTTGTCTTGCGCATAGTTCTATATATTTTAAATCGGCCGCCATTCCTTTTCCTTTTCCATAAGTTTTAGTTGGCGTATTGACTGAAATAAATATCATTTGAGCTTCGTCTATAGCTTTATCAACATTGGTCGAAAAGAATAAATTTCTCTCTCTTGCTTCTGCTACAATTTCAGAAAGTCCAGGCTCGTAAATTGGGATATTTTCCGGATTAGGATCATTCCAATCTGCAATTCTTTGTACGTTTAAATCTACAACTGTAACCTGAATATCCGGGCATTTTTGAGCAATAACTGCCATTGTTGGCCCACCAACATATCCTGCACCTATGCAGCAAATTTTTGTAATTTTCATTGATCTATTATTATGCTTGATCTTTATTTATTTTAAATTATTCCAGTACCATTCAACAGCTTCTTTCAACCCATCTTGTAAAGAATATTTTGGATTATATCCCAGTAGTGATTTCGCTTTTTCAATACTTGCTAATGAATGAGGAATATCACCTGCTCTGTTTTCTCCATAAATTACAGGAACATCTTTTATTTTTACATCGAATTCAGACAAATATTCTTTTAAATATTTCACTAAATCATTTAGCGTATTTCTATCTCCAAATGCAGTATTGTAAATTGAGTTAACAGCTTCAATATTTTGTGTAGTCATTGCTAATTCATTCATATGAATCACATTGTCTATATATGTAAAGTCTCGTGAATAATTCCCATCTCCATTAATTACAGGACTTTCATGATTCATAAATTGCTTTACGAATTTCGGAATAACTGCTGCATAAGCTCCATTTGGATCTTGCTTTCTTCCAAAAACATTAAAATAACGTAATCCAATTGTTTCCAATCCGTACGTTTTGCTAAAAATTTCGGCATACAATTCATTCACATATTTAGTAATCGCATAAGGAGACAGTGGCTTTCCAATAACTTCTTCTACCTTAGGTAATCCTTGTGAATCTCCATATGTTGACGAACTGGCAGCATAAACGAAACGTTTTACCTTTGCATCACGAGCCGCTGTAAGCATATTGAGAAAACCGGAAACATTTACATCATTTGTAGTAATTGGATCTTTTATTGATCTTGGGACTGAACCTAAAGCAGCTTGATGCAAAACATAATTTACTCCTTTAACCGCCAAAATACAGTCCTCCAGATTTCGGATATCTCCTTCAATCAATTTAAAATCAGGATTACCCAAAAAATCTTTTAAATTATGACGATGCCCTGTCGAAAAATTATCTAAACAAACAACTTTATACCCTGACACTAAAAAATACTCCGTAAGATTTGAACCTATAAATCCAGCACCGCCAGTAATTAAAATTGTTTTTTCTGTTGAGTTCTCCATTTACAAAATTTTAGCTTTTTCTAAATCTATTTAAAAGTTCTTTCCAAAAACCAAGCTTCACTTCTTCGTCATGATAACCATTTGAATAAGCCCCATAACCATATCCGTAACCATAAGTTCCACCATACTTCGCTTTGTTTTCATAACCGTTTAAAACTATACTAACATTACTTACTTCACCACGTTTTACTCTATTATTTAACAACGTTATCATATCTTTTTTGGTATAATTCTGTCTCACTATATAAAGTATAACATCCGAAAATTGAACTAATTCTAAAGAATCCGCAACCAAACCTACTGGTGGTGTATCCAGAATAATGTAATCATACTTCAGTTTTAATTCATCAATCAGTTCTTTCATTGCATCACTTAAAATAAGCTCTGACGGATTTGGAGGAATGGGTCCAGAAAGTATCACATCTAAATTTGGAACTGGTGTTGAATTAGTAATTTCTTCCAGGTTATTTTGTTTTATCAGGTAATTAACAACACCTAAAGAAGTTGTCAATTGAAATTCATCAGCTAATCTTGGCTTTCTTAAATCCAAACCAACAATTACAGTTTTCTTTTCACTTAAAGCAAAAACTGTCGCAATATTTATAGAACAGAATGTTTTT
Source organism: Flavobacterium notoginsengisoli (assembly GCF_042686225.1). Classification (NCBI taxonomy): domain Bacteria; kingdom Pseudomonadati; phylum Bacteroidota; class Flavobacteriia; order Flavobacteriales; family Flavobacteriaceae; genus Flavobacterium; species Flavobacterium notoginsengisoli. Next base: position 111,238 of record NZ_JBHUOT010000002.1, on the reverse strand, counting down.
CCCTCACCACTTATTGAAGAAGTTATCATTAATGTTTTAGAACCATTCACTTGTTGCTTTTTATACAAAAACTGAAGAGAAGAACGAAGCCCTCTAAAAGCTTCTGAAAGAGCTGATTTAGGCTTATCAAATACAGCCAAATTTAGAGAGTCTTTATTTACTCCAATCACTCCCAGCAATGGTATTTGAGTCAATTTGCTAATATCATCAGTGTTCTGTATAGAATTATTTATAAAGAAAATCCCAAAAACAAACAATAGAGGAATTAAAATTCCTAAAAACAGAGCCATTACATAATTAACTGATGTTTTAGGACCTATTAAACCTCCTCCAATATCCTTTGCAGGGTCAATAAAATGAATATCAGACAAATTGGATGCCTTTACTATTTCTGCTTCATTTCTTTTCTGTAAAAAAGTTGTGTATATATTATCATTTAAATCGTACTTCCTTTTAATTTTCAACAACTCCTGTTGCTCAGCAGGAAGATTACGAACTGTGCTTTCTGCCTGACCAATTTTAGCATTTACCAGTGACAAATCATATAGAAGCGAAGATTTTGCGGTTGTAATGTTCTCCTGAAGAACATTTTTTACGGCCTCCATTTGATTGTCAAAATCTTTAAAAATTTTTTCACTTTTTACTGCATAAGCCATTTCAGATCTCTGAGTAGAAAGCGCAATTAGTTTTGAAACATTTGCAACAATATTTGGATCTTCTATGCCTGCTACTGAGGGAGCTGGCAACCTTGAATAATCCCCACTACTATTTAGATATGATTTTAATGAATTATAATAGGCTATTTTTCGGGTTATTTGATCTTTTTCAACGTCAAAATTCATTATTTTATCTGAAACTTTAGCACCACCGTCTTCTATCTGGAAAATATTTTTGTCCTTCTGAAAAGATTTTAATTCATTTCCCGTCTGCTTTAACTGAGATTCCATCGCAACCAGAGTACTGTCAATAAATCGAATAGTATTTGTTGCAAATTGATTTTTACCATCCAGTTGTATTTTAATAAGCATTTTGACGGTAGCATTCAAATAATCAACCATTCTTGCTTTATTGGTACCCTGAAGGGACAAAATTAATATAGAGTTGCTTCCTTTATCAGATTCCACATTTATTCCTCTATATCTGGATACAGTTCCATTAAAATTATTGAATTTCACAAAGTATTCTTTTCCTTTATAAAAACCCGGATTATCATTTATTTGAAGTTCCCAGTTTAAAAAAGGAAGATTAACATGCTCGCCAACTTTATACTTTTTTATAAAACTCCCTAATTGCACAGAAGTTTTACTGTTACTATTCGTATTATAATTAATTAACGAAACAGAGTTACTTTCAAAAGGAATTTCAATTTGATATAAATTCTCACTTAAAAACTTAATTTTTATCAATGTATTGGCTAGCTGCCCTTTTGTATTATCAATATCAACATAAAACGGAACTGCTCCATATGAATCAATCAAGTTATACTTTCCCTGTTCTAAATAATCAATATAAAATTGCAGTTTATCAACCACTAATTCATTATGGGATCTTGACTTTAGAATTGTAGAAATTCCATTTACCTGATCTGACACTCCTCCCCAATTAAAAACCAAGCTCGTATTAGATGTAAAAAAAGGATTATTTTGTTCTTTTATAGAAACCATAGTCTGCATTCCATAAATTTTTTCCTTACGAATATTGACTTGGTAAGCAATTGTAAATGCAATAATTAAGCTAACCAGAAACCACTTCCAATAACTGGCAATTTTTAGTAAAAAGCCTCTAAAATCAAAATTGGAATGATTTTCAAAAATGGAAAAATCTTTAATATCTAACATTCTTTAAATCTGGTTTTAATTTTTTATAATGAGGTATACGGTAGTTGCCAAAGACAGTAGCGTAATAATAGTTCCTATAGATTGTATTCCGGTCTGGCCAGTTCCCCATGTTTTCTGCCTCAAAGGTTTTACATAAATGTAGTCATTGGGCTGTAAATAATAATAAGGTGACTTCATAACATTTACATCTGTAAGATCAACATCATGCATTTGAACTCCAGTTGGAGTTTGGCGAATTACTGTTACAGCCTTCCTATTTCCGACAGTAGTAATGTCTCCAGAATTTGCTATAGCCTCCAAAATGGTTAAATTATCTTTATATAAAGTTTTGGTTCCGGCACTTCCAACCTCTCCATTAATTGTGTACCTAAAACCTGCTAATTTTACAGTGACAAAAATATTGGCTTCGCTTTTAAAGTATTCTTCAAGCAATTTTTTTTCAATTTTTACACGTACCTCTTCAAGTGTATAACCTATTACATTTACTTCGCCTAAAATTGGAATTCTAATATTCCCATGATCATCAACTCTATAGCCATCAAAATAGAGAGAAGCTTCTGACCGCAAATTTTGCCCCCCCTCATTACTACTCACATTAAAAATAGAAACCAATTTTGGATCAATTGCCTTCATATTAATACTTATAATATCGTTAACCTGTAATCGATAAGGTTTAGACTCTACAGCAGCAATTGTATTTTGTTCACTTGAAGTACTTTTATCCTGAAGATAAACCAAATCTTTGATTGGAATACACGAAGTACATAATCCCGTAATTAACAACAATAGATAAAAGCTTTTTTTTGTCATTAGTTTAATTTTATCGCAAATATAGTTTTTCCATTGAATGTCTGGAAAAACTAAATTGTATTGGGGTTTTGATTAATTATTTTTAAACGTTTTTTCGAAAGGAACGCGATGCAGAATACTTCTTCCTAATGTTATTTCATCAGCATATTCTAATTCATCTCCAACAGATATTCCTCTCGCAATTGTTGAAATCACAATCTCAAAACCTGCAATTTGTTTATAGATGTAAAAATTGGTCGTATCACCTTCCATAGTAGAACTCAAAGCGAAAATGATTTCAGTTACTTTCCCGGATTTTGCCTTCTCAACCAAACTTGAAATATTTAACTGATTGGGACCAACTCCTTCAATAGGCGATATTTTCCCTCCAAGCACATGATAAATACCTTTAAATTGTCCAGTGTTTTCGATTGCCATTACGTCACGAATATCTTCAACAACACATATGGTTTCATGATTTCGCATTGTATTGGCACATATCTCGCAAATTTTGGTATCCGAAATATTATTACAGCTTTCACAAAATTTAATATCCTCACGCATATTTAGCAATGCCTGAGATAAAAAAGCAGTCTGTTCTTTTGGCTGCTTTAGCAGATGAAGAACCAAACGAAGTGCAGTACGCTTACCAATACCTGGCAATTGTGACATTTCATTTACCGCTTTTTCAATTAATTTTGATGAAAATTCCATGACGACAAAAGTAATACTTTTAATGGTTTAGCTGGCATTTGATATCAAATTCAACATTAATAAATAATATCTTTTAAATAAATCAAAAACTAATTAATTCATGACTTTTAAAACCATTCAAAAATCTACTTAAAAAATAATTTAATACTGGTTAGTAGCCAGCAAAACAAGTGTACAAGCTACTTCAACCTTAATATCATTTAATTCCAATAATTGATAAAATTCCGGATTTTCTGTTCCCGGATTAAAAACAACTCTTTTAGGTTTCGCTTCAATAATATAATTATAATAATCTCTTTGACGAACGGGATTCAGATATAAAGTAATAGTATCTATATTTTTAACAGGTATCGCCTTTGTCTGAATTTTTACTCCTGCAACTTCTCCTATTTTTTGACCTATTGCTAAAACAGAATGTCCTTTTCCAACCAACATATTTACAGCTCTAAATGAATAACGCTCCGGATTCGTTGAAGCCCCTATGACTAATGTTTTTTTACTTTTCATTTTTTTTGTTTAGACTGCAAAAGTAATCAAAAAGAACGATTTTACCTTTATCTCTTTGATTCAGAATCTATAGCAATTAAAAACATTATCCTAACATAATTATACCGAAAGACATCAAAAAATAACTATTTTTACCTCACTAACCCAAACTATATGGAATTATTCATCTATTTATTTGCTGCCTTGTTTTCGGTATTAAATCCAATCGGAACAGTACCCATTTTTGTCGGATTAACGCAACATGATTCACAAAAAGAAAGATCCAGAATCTCTCTTTGGACTGCTATCAATGTTTTTATCATACTGCTGGTCTCTTATTTTATTGGACAATATGTTTTAACCTTTTTCGGAATCAGTATTGATGCATTGAGAATTGCAGGCGGAATTGTTATCGTAAACTCAGGATTCTCTCTTCTTTCTGGGAAATTCAATAAAAAACGAGGAATCAATAAAAAAATTGAAAATGAAGCACAACACAGGAATGATATCGCATTAACACCATTAGCAATACCAATGCTTGCCGGTCCAGGCTCAATGTCTCTTTTAATTGCTTTTTACCAAGAACATCATGAGCTAAACGAAATCATAATTTCAACATTAGCTATCCTTGCAATCGCAGTCGCCATCTTTGCAATTCTTAAAAGCGCGCATTATCTAGCCAGAATATTAGGAGCTTCGGGAATTGTTGCTATTTCCAGAATTGTTGGTTTTATTGTCATTTCAATTGGAATTCAGTATATCGTTAGTGCACTTATAAATATTATCAAAGGAAATTTTTAAGTCAGTTATTATTCTCAAAAAAGAGAGGAATAAAATCTTGATGATTTTATCCCTCTCTTTTTTTATTTTTTTTGTTCTTAACTTCTTGGCAGGAAAACTTCAGCCATCATACATCTGGCACTTCCACCGCCGCATGCTTCGATAGTATCAAGACTTGAACTCAAAATTTCCGCATGATTTTCTAACTGAGAAATTTGCTTTGGAGTTAAACTTTGATGAGCCGATGCGCTCATAACAATATATCTCTTATCCTCTTTACCTCTAACTTCAAGCATATTTCCTGCAAAATTATTTACCTGATCTTCTGTAATTAGAATAATTTCTTTTTCATCCTGTTTCAAATTATCCAAAACCATTTTGCGCTCTTTCTTGTCATCAATAGAATCTGCACAAATAACCGCAAACGTTTCTCCTAGACACATCATAACATTAGTATGATAAATTAGTTTACGTTCACCTTCAACAGTTTGGAAAGCTTCAAAAATTACCGGAGCATAATCAAAATCCTCACAGAATTCTATAAATAATTCTTCATCAGCTCTTGGAGATAAAGCGCAATATGCTTTGCCGTTTGCACGATCCAACAACAAACTTCCTGTTCCTTCTAAGAAAATACCATCTTCTTCTGCAGAGGTGTAATCCATTATATTCGTAATTTCAAATCCTTTTTCTTCCAAAGTATCCAAAATATCTTCACGACGTTCCTGACGACGGTTTTCTGCAAACATTGGATATAAAGCTACATCTCCATTTTCATGAAACGAAACCCAATTGTTTGGAAAAATACTATCTGGTGTATCAGTTTCTAAAGTATCATCAACAACAGTTACATCAACTCCAACCGCTCTTAATTTTTCAACAAAAGTATCAAACTCTTGCTGAGCTTTTGCATTTACCGTACTTGGCAATAAACCGTCTAATACTTTTTGGTAATAATTATTTACAGCAGTCTGCTCATTCATTCTGAAAGCAACTGGCCGAATCATTACTATTGCGTTTGTTGTTTGTCTCATTTTTTATGTTTTTTTGTTTGCTTCGCCAATTCGGCTAAAGTTTCAGGTTTCAAGTTTTACAGAACTTGAAACCTAAAACTTGAAACAATTATTTAGTCTCTAATTAAAGGCAATGTTGAACATCTTAACAAACCTTCTTGTTTTGCTATTTCGGCATATGGAATTTCTTCTACAGTAAAACCATTTGCACGAAGCCAGTTATTTAAACGAGTAAAGTTCTTCTCAGAAACAACTACATTTTTGTCAATTGAAAATACATTCGAAAACATATTATACATTTCATTTCTTTCGATATGAAATAAATTTTCTTTCCCAAAAAGATTTACCAAATACAAATAATCTGCTTCTTCACGGAAACCTCTTTTATAGATTATTCCTTTATCTTTTCCAACTGGCTGAAAACAACAGTCTAAATGCAATGCATTGTCACGAGCTTCTAATTTCGATTTAACTAAATCAAATTCTTTGACAATTTTGTCTGGAAACAATTCTTTTATATAATTAACACCATGCATATTGGTTCTGGCTGTAATGTAATCTTTATAGTCACTTCCTTTATAAGTCCCAATAAAAATATGATCATTCCAAAGCATAACATCCCCACCTTCAATATGGACTTCTTCTGGCGGACGAACAACTTTTAAAGGATCAATTTGATCAATTACATATTGAATTGCATCTAATTCACGCTCACGATCTGGCAAAATATTTGATTTCACAAAAACATCATCAATCACAAATCCTATATCTCTAGCGAAAATCTGATTGTAGTTTTCAATCATTTCAGGGCGATAAACAGTTACATCATATTTTTGGAAAACAGCATTAAAAGCATCCATTTCAGCAACCATATCTTTTTCTACAGGATAAGTTCCTGCTTTAATATGTTCCAATGATTTAGGATCATAAGCTTCCTCAATTGTTGGAGTCGGCCCATTATGAACAGCAGAACCCAAAACAACAGCACGAAGTCTAGATGTTTCGTTCTTAACATTTAATTGCAACATAACATTATAATATTTTGAGCAAATATAAAAAAAGCTTCACAGTTTAGTGAAGCTTTCGTTTTTTATTTATTAGACTTGAACTCTCTTAAAGGATGTCCTGTATAGATTTGTCTTGGTCTTCCAATTGGCTCCTTGTTTTCACGCATTTCTTTCCATTGTGCGATCCATCCCGGTAATCTTCCAATAGCAAACATTACAGTAAACATATCAGTAGGGATTCCTAAAGCTCTGTAGATAATCCCAGAGTAGAAATCAACATTTGGATACAAGTTTCTTGATTTGAAGTATTCATCTTCAAGAGCTGCTTTTTCTAATTTTCTGGCAATATCTAAAATCGGATCTTCAACACCTAAAGTTTCTAATACTTCTGTTGCTGCTTTTTTAATAATTTTAGCTCTTGGATCGAAATTTTTGTAAACTCTGTGTCCGAATCCCATTAAACGGAAAGGATCATTTTTATCTTTCGCTTTCGCTAAGAACTTATCTGTATCTCCACCGTCTTTGTTAATTTCTTCCAGCATTTCAAGTACTGCCTGATTTGCACCTCCATGAAGTGGCCCCCATAAAGCAGAAACTCCTGCAGAAACTGAAGCAAATAATCCAGCGTGAGAAGAACCTACCATTCTAACTGTAGAAGTAGAACAGTTTTGTTCGTGATCAGCATGAAGAATGAATAATTTATCTAACGCATTTACAATTACCGGATTTGCAGCGTAAGGTCCTGTAGGCAATTTAAACATTAATTGCATAAAGCTTTCTACATATCCTTTTGTATTGTCGTAGTAGTTTAAAGGATATCCCATAGATTTTCTATAAGTCCATGTAGCAATTACAAGAAATTTAGCCATTGTTTTGCAAATAGCTTCATACATTTCTTTTTCATTATCAACATTTACTGCTTTTGGGTTAAATGCCGTTAAAGCACTTGTTAAAGCAGATAATACTCCCATTGGGTGGGCCGTTTTAGGAAAACCGTCAATAATATTTTTCATTTCTTCGTTTACCAAAGAATGTTTTCTAATATTATTTTCGAAATCTTCTAATTGTGCAGCAGTAGGTAATTCTCCAAAAATCAAAAGATAGGAAACCTCTAAGAAACTCGCTTTTTCTGCTAAATCTTCGATTGAATATCCTCTGTAACGTAAAATTCCTTCTTCTCCATCCAGGAAAGTGATTTCACTTGTACAAGATCCTGAGTTTTTGTAACCTGGATCAATTGTAATAACACCTGTTAAATCACGTAATTTGTTAATATCGATAGCTGATTCGTTTTCGCTCCCTGTGATTACCGGAAGTTCAATCTTTTTACCATCTATTTCTAATGTAGCTATTTTTGACATAATATCTTGGAAATAATTCTTTAAATAATAATTTACCAAATCTAATGAATTTAAGACTAATTAAAAAAAGAATACTGCTATGAATTTGTTAAAACTCCAAAAAAAAACCACTCATTAAAAAATGAGTGGTTTATCCTAATATAACTCTTATGATTATTTAATCTTGAAAGCATTTAAACCTGGAAAATAAGCAGTACTTCCTAATTCTTCTTCAATTCTCAACAATTGATTGTATTTTGCCATACGATCTGAACGAGAAGCAGAACCTGTTTTAATTTGACCACAGTTTAAAGCTACAGCTAAATCTGCAATTGTATTATCTTCAGTTTCTCCTGAACGGTGAGACATTACAGATGTATATCCAGCATTTTTAGCCATATTTACAGCTGCAATAGTTTCAGTTAAAGTTCCAATTTGGTTAACTTTTACTAAGATTGAATTAGCAATTCCTTTTTCGATACCAGTTGATAAACGGGCAACATTAGTAACAAACAAATCATCACCAACTAATTGTACTTTATTTCCAATTTTTTCAGTTAAAGCTTTCCATCCATCCCAGTCATCCTCGTACATACCATCTTCGATAGAAATAATTGGATATTTGGCAGCAAGTTCAGCTAAATAATCAGCTTGTTCCTCAGAAGTTCTAACTTTTCCAGTTTCACCTTCAAATTTAGTATAATCGTATTTACCGTTTACATAAAACTCAGAAGCTGCACAGTCAAGAGCGATCATAATCTCGTCACCAAAAGTATAACCAGCTTTTTCAACTGCTAATTTGATAGTATCTAAAGCATCTTCAGTACCACCAGCTAAATTTGGAGCAAAACCTCCCTCATCACCAACAGCTGTACTTAAACCTCTGTCATGTAATACTTTTTTCAAGCTGTGGAAAATTTCAGTTCCCATTTGCATTGCATGTGTAAAAGAAGTTGCTTTTACTGGGAAAATCATAAACTCCTGAAATGCGATAGGTGCATCAGAGTGAGAACCTCCGTTGATGATATTCATCATTGGAACTGGTAATGTGTTAGCAGAAACACCACCTACGTATCTGTATAATGGCAATCCAAGTTCGTTAGCAGCAGCTTTTGCAGCAGCTAAAGAAACTCCTAAAATAGCATTAGCTCCTAATTTAGATTTGTTTGGAGTTCCATCTAAATCAATCATTAATTGGTCAATTGTGTTTTGCTCGAAAACAGAAGTTCCAACTAATTCTTCAGCAATAACAGTATTTACATTGTTCACTGCATTCAAAACACCTTTACCTAGATAAGCTTTACCTCCATCACGTAATTCAACAGCTTCGTGCTCTCCAGTTGATGCTCCAGATGGAACAGCAGCTCTACCTAAAACTCCATTTTCAGTTACTACATCTACTTCAATCGTAGGATTACCCCTAGAATCAAGAATTTGTCTTGCGTGAACTTTAATTATAATACTCATTATTTTTGTTTTTTATTAATAAATTATATTTTTTTTTCGAAATTATAAAAATATTTAATACTATAAACGCATTTTAAATATTAAACACCTTTATTTATTAACTACATCGTTTTAGGCTTTAGCAGTTTTAATGTTCTCTACAAACTGATCAAACAAATAGGACGAATCGTGCGGTCCAGGACTTGCTTCCGGGTGATATTGAACTGAGAAGCAATTCTTATTTTTCATTCTCATTCCAGCTACAGTACCATCATTTAAATGTACATGAGTTATTTCTAATTCCGGATGATTATCTAATTGTTCTTTTTTAACAGCAAAACCGTGATTCTGAGAAGTAATCTCTCCTTTACCTGTAATGATATTTTTTACAGGATGATTAATTCCTCTATGTCCATTAAACATTTTATAAGTTTCAACACCATTAGCTAAACCAATAACCTGATGTCCCAAACAAATTCCGAAAAGCGGTTTATTATCTGCTAATATTTCTTTTGCAACCTGAATAGCTCCAAACAAAGGATCCGGATCTCCAGGACCGTTTGACAAGAAATAACCATCAGGATTAAATTCAGATAAATCTTTATAAGTCGAATTATAAGGATACACTTTTATGTAACAATCTCTTTTTGCAAGATTTCTTAAAATATTCTTTTTAATTCCAAGATCTAAAGCTGAGATTTTATAAGTAGCATTTTCATCACCGAAGAAATAGGGTTCTGTAGTAGACACTTTTGAAGCTAACTCCAACCCTTCCATATTTGGCACATTAGCTAATTCTTTTTTCAAATCTTCAATTGAAGTACCATCTGTACAAATAACAGCATTCATTGCGCCATTGTCACGAATATAACTTACTAGCGCACGAGTATCTACATCAGAAATACAGATTAAATTTTGTTTAGTAAAATAATCTTCTAAGCTTTCAGAAGCATTTTCTCTTGAATAATTAAAACTGAAGTTTTTACAAACCAAACCGGCAATTTTAATACTATCAGATTCAACTTCTTGCTCATTGACACCATAATTTCCGATATGTGTATTTGTAGCCACCATTATTTGACCAAAATAAGAAGGATCTGTAAAGATTTCCTGATATCCCGTCATTCCAGTATTAAAACAAACTTCTCCAAAAGTTTTACCGCTAATTCCGATAGATTTTCCATGAAAGATTGTTCCGTCACTAAGTAATAAAATGGCGCTTTGTCGTGTTGTGTATTTCATTATTTAATTTGTATTGTTTTTTATCAAGTTCTAAAACCGAAATTCACGGTTTTAATATAATTAGATATTTTGCAAATTTACTTCTTTATAGAAGCGCTTCCAAGATTTTTTAAAACTTTCATTCGTAAAAATAAAACCGATCATTTTAAATAAGTTAGATTTTTAGAGGTTTTAAAAAAATCAAAAAAAAAGGATAAACTAAAAATTAGTTTATCCTTTAATATTATAGAATGATTACTCTCATAATTATTCAGAAGCTTCAGTAGTCGTTTCTGATTCAGCAGCAGGAGCTTCTGGAGCAGCAGCCTCAGCTTTTTTAGCTTTACCACCACGACGGCTTTTCGCTTTTTTAACTTCTTTTTTACCTCCGTTGTAAAGTTCATTGAAATCAACAAGTTCAATCATCGCCATATCAGCGTTATCTCCCAAACGATTTCCAACTTTAATGATACGAGTGTATCCACCTGGACGGTCACCAACTTTAGCAGCTACGTCTCTGAACAAGTCAGTTACAGCATATTTGCTACGTAAGTAAGCAAAAACAATACGACGGTTGTGAGTCGTATCTTCTTTTGATTTTGTGATTAAAGGCTCAACAAATTGTTTAAGCGCTTTAGCCTTAGCAACAGTAGTGTTAATACGTTTGTGCTCGATAAGAGAACAAGCCATATTAGCCAACATAGCTTTTCTATGTCCAGTCTGTCTGCTTAAGTGGTTGAATTTTTTTCCGTGTCTCATGACGTGTTTTTTTTATCTTCATCTTGCTACAATCCACTATGGAGAGCAAAATATGAAGTAAATTATTCTTTATCTAATTTGTATTTAGCTAAATCCATTCCGAAAGTTAAATTCTTCACTGCAACAAGTTCATCAAGTTCAGTTAAAGATTTTTTACCAAAATTACGGAATTTCATCAGGTCATTTTTATTGAACGATACTAAATCACCAAGTGTATCAACTTCAGCCGCTTTCAAGCAATTTAATGCTCTCACAGATAAATCCATATCAACAAGCTTAGTTTTAAGCAATTGTCTCATATGCAATGACTCTTCATCATACGATTCTGTTTGTGCAATTTCGTCAGCCTCAAGTGTAATTCTTTCGTCAGAAAACAACATGAAATGGTGAATTAAAACTTTAGCAGCTTCAGTAAGAGCATCTTTTGGATTAATAGATCCATCAGTTTTGATTTCAAAAACTAATTTTTCGTAATCTGTTTTTTGCTCTACACGGAAGTTTTCGATTGCATATTTTACATTTTTTACCGGAGTAAAAATAGAATCTGTAAAAATCGTTCCAATTGCAGCATTCTGTTTTTTGTTCTCTTCAGCAGGCACGTATCCTCTACCTTTTTCGATAGTTAAATCGAAGTTCAATTTGATTTTTGAATCTAAATTACAGATAACAAGGTCTGGGTTCAGAACTTGGAAACCTGAAATAAATTTTTGAAAATCACCTGCTGTTAATTGATCTTTACCAGAAACAGAAATAGTAACTGATTCATTATCGATATCTTCAATTTGACGTTTGAAACGTACTTGTTTTAGATTAAGGATAATTTCGGTAACATCTTCAACAACACCTGAAATAGTAGAAAACTCATGATCTACACCTTCGATACGAACAGATGTAATTGCATAACCTTCTAATGCTGAAAGCAAAACTCTTCTAAGTGCATTACCAACTGTCAATCCGTAACCAGGTTCTAAAGGTCTAAATTCGAATTTACCTTCAAAATCGGTTGAATCGATCATGATAACTTTATCGGGCTTTTGAAAATTAAATATTGCCATAAATTTCGACTAAGTCAATTATTATTTGTTGTACAACTCTACGATTAATTGTTCTTTAATGTTTTCTGGAATTTGAAGTCTCGCAGGTACAGAAACGAAAGTTCCTTCTTTAAGATCATTGTTCCAAGTAATCCATTCATAAACATGACTTGAATTTGATAAAGAACGTTCGATAGCTTCTAAAGATTTAGATTTTTCACGAACTGCAACTTTATCACCAGGCTTAAGGTGGTAAGAAGGAATATTAACAACCTCTCCATTTACAGTAATGTGTCTGTGAGAAACGATTTGACGCGCACCTCTTCTAGATGGAGCAATTCCCATTCTAAAAACAACATTATCTAATCTTGCTTCGCATAATTGTAATAAAACTTCACCAGTAACTCCTTTAGTTGCTGATGCTTTTTCGAATAAATTTCTGAATTGTTTTTCTAAAATTCCATAAGAATATTTAGCTTTTTGCTTTTCCATTAACTGAACAGCGTACTCAGATTTTTTTCCTCTTTTTTTAGCCATCCCGTGTTGTCCAGGTGGGTAATTTCTTTTTTCGAAAGATCTGTCATCTCCGAAGATTGCCTCGCCAAATTTACGAGCGATTTTGGTTTTAGGACCAGTATATCTTGCCATTTTAAAAAAAATTTAAGGTAGAAATTATGAATTCAGGTCTAATCCTTCGATAATCTATGTTCTACCTTGTTTATACTATAAAAATAAAAAATTAAACTCTACGTCTTTTTGGAGGACGACATCCGTTGTGTGGCATTGGAGTAACATCGATAATCTCTGTAACTTCAATTCCACCGTTATGAATAGAACGGATAGCAGACTCACGTCCGTTACCTGGTCCTTTTACATAAACTTTCACTTTTTTAAGTCCTGCCTCAAGTGCTACTTTAGCGCAATCTTCTGCTGCCATTTGAGCTGCATAAGGAGTGTTCTTTTTAGAACCTCTGAAACCCATTTTACCAGCTGAAGACCAAGAGATAACTTCACCTTTCTTATTAGTCAAAGAAATAATAATGTTATTAAAAGTGGCAGAAATATGAGCCTCACCCGTTGATTCAACGATAACTTTACGTTTTTTTGCAGTTGCTTTAGCCATATTACTTATTATTTAGTTGCTTTTTTCTTGTTAGCAACAGTTTTTCTTTTACCTTTTCTTGTTCTTGAGTTGTTTTTAGTTCTTTGCCCTCTTAATGGAAGACCAGATCTATGACGAATACCTCTGTAACATCCAATATCCATTAAACGTTTAATGTTTAAAGAAATTTCAGAACGCAATTCTCCTTCAATTTTGTAAAATGAAACAGCTTCACGAATCGCTCCGATCTCGTCATCATTCCAATCTTGAACTTTTTTATCTTGGCTAACTTGAGCTTTTTCTAAAATCTCAATAGCTCTACTTTTTCCTAATCCAAAGATGTAGGTAAGTGCGATAACACCTCTTTTGTTTTTTGGGATATCTACCCCTGCTATTCTTGCCATAATTATCCTTGTCTTTGTTTAAATCTAGGATTCTTTTTGTTTATTACGTACAGTCTCCCTTTTCTACGCACGATAATGCACTCGGCACTTCTCTTTTTTACTGATGCTCTAACTTTCATAGTGAATATCCTTTAATATCGATAAGTAATTCTTGCTTTTGACAAATCGTAAGGACTCATTTCTAGTTTCACTTTATCACCAGGTAATAACTTGATGTAATGCATACGCATTTTTCCAGAAATATGAGCAATTACAATATGTCCATTTTCTAACTCTACACGGAACATTGCATTTGATAATGCTTCAATAATTGATCCGTCTTGTTCTATTGCTGATTGTTTTGCCATAAATATATTAAGCTACCGCTTTTCTATTTTTACCAGTCTTCATTAAACCATCATAATGTTTGTTTAACAAGTATGAATTGATTTGTTGAATAGTATCTATTGCAACTCCAACCATAATTATTAATGAGGTACCTCCAAAAAACATTGCCCAAGATTGTTGTACATCCATAATACTTACAACAATAGCTGGGAACACAGCAATCAAAGCAAGGAATAAAGATCCTGGGAAAGTTATTAAAGACATCACTTTATCTAAGAAATCTGAAGTTTCCGCTCCTGGACGAACTCCTGGAATAAAACCACCACTTCTCTTTAAATCATCAGCCATTTTGTTAGTAGGTACAGTGATTGCAGTATAAAAGAATGTAAATACAATAATTAAAGTTGCAAAAACAAAATTATACCAGAAACCAAACATATTACTAAATGCACCAACAATAGATTGTGATGTATCTGATTTAGACAATCCGGCTACAGCCGCAGGAATAAACATAATTGCCTGAGCAAAAATAATTGGCATAACTCCTGAAGCATTAAGCTTAAGAGGAATCCACTGTCTATTACCTCCTGCCAAATCTTGCTCGTAATCTCCTGTAGTTGTACGACGAGCATACTGTACTGGGATTCTACGTACTGCCATTGTAAGCAATACACAAGAAATGATAACTAATAACCACACAATAATTTCAATAACTAATAACATTGGACCTCCATTGTTATTGGTAACACGAGTTGTAAACTCTTGGATAAAAGCTTGTGGTAAACGAGCTAAAATACCAACCATAATTAACAATGAAATACCATTTCCAATACCTTTATCTGTAATTTTCTCACCAAGCCACATAGCAAAAATTGTACCTGTAACAAGAATGATAACAGACGAGAACAAAAATTCAGGAGAATTAAAGCCTAGCAAAAATGCATTACTAGGCAATGTTCTGTATAAATTATAGATATAAGTTGGACCTTGAACCAATGTGATAGCGATTGTCAACCAACGAGTGATTTGATTAATCTTTTTTCTACCACTTTCCCCATCATTTTGAAGTTTTTGTAAATATGGAATCGCAATCCCCATCAACTGAACAACAATAGACGCAGAAATATAAGGCATGATACCTAAAGCAAAAACTGAAGCTTTAGAGAAAGCACCCCCGGTGAACATGTCTAGAATAGATCCTAGACCATTTTTAGTTTGTCCCGCTAAACCAGTCAATTGCGTTGCGTCAATTCCAGGAAGCGTAACGTGTGCTCCAAAACGATATACTAAAAGTAATCCTAATGTAATTAAGATTCTATTCTTTAGTTCTTCGATTTTCCAAACATTACTTATTGATTCAATAAATTTCTTCATCTTAATAGATAAGTTATATAGTTACAGCTTCTCCACCTGCAGCTTCAATAGCCGCTTTTGCAGTAGCAGTAAATTTGTGGGCAGTTACTTTTAATTTTGCTTTCAATTCTCCTCTACCTAAAATCTTAACGATTTCATTTTTAGTAGCCAGACGATTTGCTACGAAATCTGTCATAGAAACAGAATCAGTAATCACACCGTTATCAACTAATAATTGAAGAGTATCTAAATTAACACCTTCGTATTCTTTACGATTGATGTTTTTGAAACCAAACTTAGGTACACGTCTTTGAAGTGGCATTTGCCCTCCTTCAAAACCAATCTTTTTAGAATAACCAGAACGAGATTTTGCTCCTTTGTGTCCACGTGCAGCGGTACCACCTTTTCCAGAACCTTCTCCTCTACCTAATCTTTTATTTTGATTGTGTGTAGACCCCTCAGCAGGTTGTAAGTTACTTAAATTCATAACAGTATTTGTTATTTAGCTTCTTCAACAGAAACTAAGTGTTTAACTTTGTTTATCATCCCAAGGATAGCAGGATTTGACTCATGCTCCACAACTTGTCCAATTTTACGTAGACCTAAAGCTTCCAACCCTCTCTTTTGAGAAAGAGGACAGTTGATTTTGCTTCTTACTTGTTTTACTAATAATTTAGCCATAATTTCCTGAATTAACCTTTAAAAACTTTCTCTAAAGAAACACCTCTCTGTTTTGCAACAGTATGAGCGCTTCTCATTTGCAATAAAGCATCAAAAGTTGCTTTTACTACGTTATGTGGATTTGATGATCCTTGAGATTTAGACAATACATCGTGAATACCTACTGATTCAAGAACTGAACGAACAGCTCCACCAGCAATAACTCCAGTACCATGAGATGCTGGAATTAAGAATACGCGTGCACCACCAAATTTACCTTTTTGTTCGTGAGGAACAGATTGTCCGTTCAAAGGAATTCTAACTAAGTTTTTCTTAGCATCTTCTACTGCTTTCGCAATTGCTTCAGAAACGTCTTTAGATTTTCCTAATCCATGACCAACTACTCCATTTTCATCACCTACAACTACAATAGCAGAAAAACCGAAAGCTCTACCACCTTTTGTAACTTTAGTAACACGATTAACACTAACTAGACGATCTTTAAGTTCAAGACCACTAGGTTTTACCAATTCTACATTTTTGTATTTAGACATAATATATTAGAATTTAAGTCCAGCGGCTCTTGCGCCTTCTGCTAATGATTTAATACGACCGTGGTACAAATATCCACCTCTGTCAAAAGTGATGGTATCAATCCCGGCTTTTAACGCTTTCTCTGCAACTAATTTTCCAACAGCAGCAGCGATTTCAACGTTAGTACCTTTTCCTATTTCTTTTTCTCTCGAAGATGCAGCTAATATAGTAACTCCATTTACATCATCAATAATTTGAGCGTAAATTTCTTTATTACTTCTAAAAACAGAAAGTCTAGGTCTTGCAGCTGAACCACTAACCGATTTTCTAATTCTGAATTTAATTCTCTGTCTTCTTTCAGATTTTGTTAATGACATAATCTTATATTTTAAGCTGATTTACCTGCTTTTCTTCTTAATACTTCACCCACAAATTTAACACCTTTTCCTTTATACGGCTCTGGCTTACGGAAACTTCTGATTTTCGCAGCAACTTGTCCTAAAAGTTGTTTATCAAATGATGTTAATTTTACGATTGGGTTCTTACCTTTTTCAGATACTGTTTCCAAAGATACTTCAGGAGCAATCTCTAAAACAATATTGTGAGAATATCCAAGAGCTAAATCTAATTTTTGACCTTGGTTTGAAGCTCTATAACCAACTCCAACTAATTCTAGTTCTTTTGTGAAACCTTCAGAAACACCAACAACCATATTACTGATCAAAGATCTGAATAATCCGTGTTTTGCTCTGTGGTCTTTATGATCAGACGATCTTTCAACTAAAACCTGATCGCCTTCAACAGTTACATTTACGTCCGAAAACTCCTGAACTAGTTGACCTCTTTTTCCTTTTACTGTAATAATACCGTCTTTAACTTCTACAGTTACACCAGCAGGGATTACAATTGGGCTTTTACCTATTCTTGACATCTTATCTAGTGTTTAAAATTAGTATACGTAACAAATTACTTCACCACCTACATTTAATTGCTTAGCTTGTTTTCCAGTCATCAAACCTTTTGATGTAGAAACAATAGCAATCCCTAATCCGTTAAGGATTCTAGGTAATTTGGCAGCACCTGCGTACTTACGTAAACCAGGTTTACTAATTCTTTGGATATCTTTGATTACAGGCTCTTTAGTATCTTTATCATACTTTAAAGCAATTTTGATAGAACCTTGAACTGTGTTCTGCTCAAATTTGTAACTTAAGATGTAACCTTGATCAAATAAGATCTTAGTTATCTCTTTTTTAAGATTAGAAGCTGGAATCTCAACAACTTTGTGGTTTGCAGCCACAGCGTTACGAACTCTAGTCAAATAATCTGCAATAGGATCTGTATACATATGTATTTGATTGCGATTATGGTTTTCGGGAGACACCCGTCTCCCGAACCTTTAATCAATTAAAATTATTTTTTGGTTTGCAAAAGTAATAACTTATTGCGAGATTACCAAGATGCCTTTTTAACACCAGGAATTAATCCATTATTAGCCATTTCACGGAAAGTTACACGTGAAATACCGAATTGACGGATATAACCTCTTGGTCTACCTGTTAATTTACAACGATTGTGCAAACGAACTGGCGAAGCGTTTTTTGGTAATTTTTGTAAACCTTCATAGTCTCCAGCTTCTAATAAAGCTTTTCTCTTTTCAGCATACTTAGCTACCGTTTTTTCTCTTTTCACCTCGCGGGCTTTCATTGATTCTTTAGCCATGTCTTAATTCTTTTTAAAAGGTAATCCTAATTCAGCCAATAATGACTTTGCTTCCTTGTCTGTTTTTGCAGTAGTAACAAAAGTAATATCCATTCCTGAAATTTTGTTTACTTTGTCAATATCAATTTCCGGGAAAATGATTTGCTCCAAAACTCCAAGGTTGTAGTTACCTCTTCCGTCGAAACCAGTAGCTTTAATACCACCGAAATCTCTTACACGTGGCAAAGCAGAAGTAATAAGTCTATCTAAAAACTCATACATTCTTTCTCCACGTAAAGTAACTTTTGCTCCAATAGGCATTCCTTTTCTCAATTTAAAAGACGCAACGTCTTTCTTAGAGATTGTAGAAACTGCTTTTTGTCCAGTGATCTTTGTTAACTCATCAACAGCATAGTCAATAAGTTTTTTATCAGATACAGCTGCACCAACTCCACGGCTCAAAACGATTTTTTCAAGTTTAGGAACTTGCATTACGTTTGTATATCCGAACTCTTCTTTAAGAGCAGAGATTACTCTACTCTTATATTCTTCTTTTAGTCTAGGTGTATATGCCATTACTATAGTACTTGATTAGATTTTTTTGAAAATCTTACTTTCTTATCTCCTTCTACTCTAATACCTACTCTAGTTGTTTCCTTAGTTTTAGGATCAATTAAAGCAATGTTAGAAATTTGAATAGAAGCTTCTTTCTTAACGATACCACCTTGAGGGTTTTTAGCACTTGGTTTAGTATGTTTAGAAACCATGTTTACACCTTCAACGATCGCTTTGTTTTTTTCACGGTAAACACGTAAAACTTTACCTTCAGCACCTTTATGGTCTCCAGCAATAACTCTTACGATATCTCCTGATTTTATTTTTAGCTTTATCATCTTAAAACGAATTAAAGCACTTCTGGTGCTAATGATACAATTTTCATGAATTGTTTTTCACGAAGTTCTCTTGCTACCGGACCAAAAACACGAGTTCCTCTCATTTCCCCTGCAGCGTTCAAAAGAACACATGCATTGTCATCGAAACGGATATAAGAACCATCAGCTCTTCTCACTTCTTTTTTAGTACGTACAACAACTGCAGTTGAAACAGCTCCTTTTTTAACGTTTCCGTTTGGAGTTGCATCTTTGATAGAAACTACAATTTTGTCACCAACAGAGGCATATCTTCTTTTAGTACCTCCTAAAACACGAATAGTTAAAACTTCTTTAGCTCCCGTGTTATCTGCTACTTTTAGTCTTGATTCTTGTTGTACCATAATTATTTAGCTCTTTCTAAGATTTCAACTAATCTCCAACATTTTGTTTTACTTAAAGGACGCGTTTCGCTAATTCTTACAGTATCTCCAATGTTACAGTCGTTTGTTTCGTCGTGTGCAACATATTTCTTAGTTTTCAACACGAACTTACCGTATAATGGGTGTTTTACTTTTCTTACTTCTGAAATAACGATAGATTTATCCATCTTATTTGAAGTAACAACACCTATTCTTTCTTTTCTTAAATTTCTTTTTTCTTCCATCTTTCAGCAGAATACAATTATTGTAACTCTCTTTTAGTTAACTCTGTAGCTAATCTTGCAACTGTTCTTCTAACGCTTCTAATCTGAAGTGGGTTAGCAATTGGAGAGATAGCGTGAGCCATTTTTAGGTCAGCATATACTTTCTTAGTTTGACTAAGCTTTTCTTGCAACTCCGCTGCAGAAAGATCTTTTATTTCTGATTGTTTCATAATAAATATAAATTATGCTTCGAAATCTCTAGCAACGACGAACTTAGTTTTTACTGGAAGTTTTTGAGCTGCAAGACGTAAAGCCTCTTTTGCAACTGACAATGGAACTCCTCCAACTTCAAACATAATTCTTCCTGGTTTAACAACAGCAGCCCAATACTCAACTGCTCCTTTACCTTTACCCATACGTACTTCAAGAGGTTTCTTAGTAATAGGTTTGTCTGGGAAAATTTTAATCCATAATTGTCCCTCTCTTTTCATGTAACGAGTTGCAGCGATACGTGCAGCTTCGATTTGACGAGAAGTTAAGAACATTCCATCTTCATGTACAGATTTAATACCAAACATTCCATTTGAAAGTTCATGCCCTCTTTGAGAGTTACCTTTCATTCTACCTTTTTGTACCTTACGGTATTTTGTTCTTTTAGGCTGTAACATTTTTCTTTAGTTTAAAAATTTACTTTCTTTTACGAGCGTCTGGTTTTCCACCTTTGTTAAAGTTAGATTTGCCTCTAGGAGCATCTCCACCTTTTCCACCACCTGTACCAGATTGTTTTTTGTCCATTCCAGCAAGTGGAGAAAGTTCTCTCTTACCGTAAACTTCACCTTTCATGATCCATACTTTAATTCCCATTCTACCGTAAGTAGTATGAGCTTCAGCAAGAGCATAATCAATGTCAGCTCTGAAAGTTGATAGAGGAATTCTACCTTCTTTGAAACCTTCCGAACGTGCCATCTCAGCTCCATTCAAACGACCAGAAATCAAAACTTTGATACCTTCAGCGTTCATACGCATAGAAGCAGCAATAGCCATTTTGATTGCACGTCTGTAAGAAATACGGCTTTCGATTTGACGAGCGATGCTTGTCGCCACAAGATAAGCATCTAACTCAGGTCTTTTGATTTCAAAGATGTTAATTTGAACCTCTTTGTCAGTAACTTTCTTAAGTTCTTCTTTTAACTTGTCTACCTCTTGTCCACCTTTTCCGATAATGATACCAGGTCTAGCAGTAGTGATAGTAACGGTTACAAGTTTCAAAGTTCTCTCGATGATTACTTTTGATACACTAGCTTTTGATAAACGAGCATGGATATACTTTCTGATTTTGTGATCTTCGGCTAATTTATCACCGTAATCATTTCCACCATACCAGTTTGAGTCCCATCCTCTGATGATACCAAGTCTATTTCCAATTGGATTTGTCTTTTGTCCCATGCTGCTTAAGAATTGCTTTGTGTGTTATTGATAGCTCCAAGCACGATTGTTACGTGATTAGAACGTTTTCTTATTCTGTGTGCACGACCTTGTGGAGCTGGACGAAGTCTTTTTAACATCATTCCACCATCTACTCTGATCTCTTTAACAAATAATCCAGCTTCTTCTAAATTACCTTCACTATTTTTTTGCTCCCAGTTGTTGATTGCAGATAATAATAGTTTTTCTAATTTTCTTGAAGCTTCTTTAGAACTGAATCTTAAAATGTTAAGTGCTCTTTCTACCTTCTGACCTCTTACCAAGTCCGCTACTAAGCGCATTTTTCTAGGTGAAGTAGGGCAGTTATTCAATTTTGCGAAAGCAATAGACTTATTAGCCTCTTTTCTCGCATCTGCTGTTTCTCTTTTACGAACTCCCATTGCTTCTTATTTTTTACCTTTATTTTTTGCTCCAGCATGACCTCTAAAAGATCTAGTTGGTGAAAACTCTCCTAATTTGTGACCTACCATGTTTTCTGTTACGTAAACTGGTACAAATTGACGACCGTTATGAACTGCGATAGTTTGTCCAACGAAATCTGGAGTAATCATTGAAGCTCTAGACCAAGTCTTAACAACTGCATTTTTACCACTTTCTACGTTTTCCTGAACTTTCTTGTCTAATTTATAATGAACGAAAGGTCCTTTTTTTAATGAACGTGCCATATCTTATTATTTCTTTCTACGTTCTACGATATACTTGTTACTCGGGTTTTTCTTAGAACGAGTTCTGTAACCTTTAGCTGGCAATCCGTTTCTTGAACGTGGGTGCCCTCCAGAAGAACGTCCTTCACCACCTCCCATAGGGTGATCAACTGGGTTCATCGCTACTGGTCTAGTTCTAGGTCTTCTTCCTAACCATCTTGTTCTACCTGCTTTTCCAGATACAACTAATTGGTGGTCAGAATTAGAAACAGCTCCAATTGTAGCCGAACAAGTTAACAAGATTAATCTTGTCTCACCAGATGGCATTTTAATTGTTGCATATTTCCCGTCTCTTGCCATTAACTGAGCAAAAGTTCCAGCTGAACGAGCAATTACTGCTCCTTGTCCTGGACGTAACTCAATACAAGATATAACAGTTCCAAGAGGAATTCTGCTTAAAGGTAATGTATTACCAATCTCTGGTTGAGATTCTGGTCCAGAAACTAATTTCTGACCAACTTTCAATCCATTTTGAGCGATAATATAAGTTTTCTCTCCATCAGCATAAGCTAACAAAGCGATAAATGCAGTACGATTTGGATCGTATTCAATTGATTTCACTGTAGCCGGAATTCCGTCTTTAGTTCTTTTGAAATCAATAATACGATATCTCTGCTTGTGACCACCACCCGTATAACGCATGGTCATCTTTCCTTGACTATTTCTACCTCCAGAGTTTTTTATCGGCGCTATCAAAGAGCGTTCCGGCTTATCAGTTGTAATGGCGTCATAACCATTCACAACTCTAAATCGCTGACCTGGGGTAATAGGTTTTAATTTTCTTACTGACATTTTTCTATCTTAGATATTGTTGTAAAAATCAATTGTTTCTCCTTCTTGTACTTGAACAATTGCTTTCTTAATTGCATTTGTCTTTCCACTGATTAAACCACTTTTAGTGTATTTAGTAGATCTGTCTGGTCTCACATTCATAGTGTTAACAGAAACGATAGTTACTCCATAAGCAGCTTCAACAGCTTTCTTAATCTGAACTTTGTTCGCTTTTTTGTCAACAACGAATCCAAAACGGTTTAGAACTTCACTTTCTTTGGTTACTTTTTCCGTTACTATAGGTCTGATAATGATGCTCATATTCCTATTATTTACTTAAATTTTCTTCAATTAACTCTAAAGAACCTTCCAAAAGCACTAAATTATTAGCGTTTAATATTGCGTAAGTGCTTAATTCTGAGCTAGTTACGACACTTGAAGCCTTTAAATTGCGTGACGACAAATATACGTTTTTATTCGACTCACCCAACACAAATAGAGATTTTTTATTTTCTAACCCTAAAGCTTTCAAAACGTTAATGAAATTTTTAGTGTTTGGCGCTTCAAAATTAAAGTCTTCTACAACCACAATATTTGACTCTTTTGCTTTGATTGAGAAAGCTGATTTTCTAGCTAATCTCTTTAAGCTTTTATTCAATTTGAATGAATAACTTCTTGGTCTTGGTCCGAAAACTGTTCCACCACCTTTAAACAAAGGATTCTTAACACTTCCTGCACGAGCAGTACCAGTTCCTTTTTGCTTTTTAATCTTACGTGTACTTCCAGTTACTTCAGCTCTTTCTTTAGCCTTGTGAGTACCTTGTCTTTGATTAGCAAGATATTGCTTAACATCAAGGTATACAGCGTGATTGTTTGGTTCAATTGCGAATACTGAATCAGAAAGTTGAACTTTTCTTCCAGTATCTTTTCCGTTGAAATCTAATACTTTTACTTCCATTACTTCTGAATGATTACATAAGAGTTTTTATGCCCAGGAACACATCCTTTAACAACAAGTAAGTTCTTTTCAGCAACTACTTTTAAAACTCTAAGGTTTTGAACTTTTACATTTTCTCCTCCCATTCTTCCAGCCATACGCATTCCTTTGAATACTCTAGATGGATAAGAAGAAGCTCCTACAGAACCTGGCGCTCTTAAACGGTTGTGCTGACCATGAGTAGCTTGTCCAACACCACCAAAACCGTGACGCTTAACAACACCCTGAAAACCTTTACCTTTAGATACACCTTGTACATCTACAAATTCTCCTTCTTCAAAAATAGAAACATCAATAAGATCTCCTAATTTTTGTTCAGTTGCAAAATCTTGGAATTCAACGACTTTTTTCTTAGCAACAGTTCCAGCTTTTTTAAAGTGCCCTAAAGCAGCTTTAGTGGAATGTTTCTCGTTTTTGTCATCGAAACCAAGTTGCAACGCTTCGTACCCGTCAACACCTTTGGTTCTGACTTGGGTAACAACGCATGGACCAGCTTCGATTACTGTACAAGGAATGTTTTTCCCGTTTTCGTCAAAAATACTAGTCATGCCGATTTTCTTACCAATTAACCCAGACATAAATATTAATTATTAATTACTAAAATTCCCTTCAATTTGAAAATAACAGAAATTTCCAAACAGGGAGTGCAAAAGTAGATATTAAAATTGAATAAACCAAACAGTTCCAAAAATTAAATCGCTCATTATCAAAATCCAAGCTCCAAAACGACACCGAAAACAACTTTATTCATCTCAAAATTTCAAACATTTTTTTTAATCTTTAGACAATTCAGACTTAACAATTGCTTAATAAAATTCAAATAAAAAACTTTCGCACCTCCTTAAAACAAAGGGCTTTACACAAATTCAAAAGACCATAAAAATGCAAAAACATTAAAAAAACAGCAAATCCAAATCATCTTTCAAAAACAAAAAAAAGCGAGACATTTCTGTCTCGCTTTTTATATAAAAAAATATAAAAAAATTATACTTTTATCTCTACTTCTACTCCACTTGGCAATTCAAGCTTCATTAAAGCATCAATAGTTTTAGATGAAGATGAATAAATATCAATCAATCTCTTGTATGACATTACTTCAAATTGCTCTCTCGCTTTTTTGTTAACGTGCGGAGAACGTAATACAGTGAAAAGTTTTTTGTGAGTTGGCAACGGAATTGGACCTGTTACAACTGCTCCAGTAGTTTTTACTGTTTTTACGATCTTTTCAGCAGATTTATCTACCAACATGTGATCGTAAGATTTTAGTTTTATTCTGATTTTTTGACTCATTTTCTTAAAATTAAGCGTTACCTTTTGCTTTTTTGATTACCTCTTCTGAAATATTAGAAGGTGTTTCTGCATAGTGAGAGAACTCCATTGTCGAAGTAGCTCTACCAGAAGACAATGTTCTTAATGTAGTTACATAACCAAACATTTCTGATAAAGGCACATCAGCTTTGATAGTTTTAGCACCATTTCTATCACCCATATCATTAACCTGACCTCTACGACGGTTCAAGTCACCTACGATATCACCCATATTTTCTTCTGGAGTAATAACTTCGATTTTCATGATTGGCTCAAGAATAACAGCTCCAGCAGCACGTCCTGACTCTTTATAACCCATTCTAGCAGCTAATTCAAAAGAAAGAGCATCAGAATCCACAGGATGGAAAGATCCGTCTAATAAAGTTACTTTTAAACTATCAACAGCATACCCAGCTAATGGACCTGTTTTCATAGCCTCACGGAAACCTTTTTCAACAGCAGGAATATATTCTTTAGGAACGTTACCACCTTTTACCTCATTAACAAACTGTAATCCAACTGGAACTTTACCATCAACTTCATCAGCAGGCTCGATTCTAAATACGATATCACCGAATTTACCACGACCTCCAGATTGTTTTTTGTAAGTTTCTCTATGTTGAGCAGATTTAGTAAACGCCTCTTTGTACTCCACTTGTGGCTCACCTTGATTAACCTCTACTTTAAACTCACGTTTCATACGATCAACTAAGATATCCAAGTGAAGCTCACCCATACCAGAAATAATAGTTTGACCTGAAGCCTCATCAGTTCTAACAGTAAACGTTGGATCTTCCTCAGCCAATTTAGCTAAAGCCATACCCATTTTATCAACGTCAGCTTTTGTCTTAGGCTCAATAGCAATACCAATTACCGGCTCTGGGAATTTCATAGACTCCAAAATAATTGGATTCTTTTCATCACAAAGTGTATCTCCAGTTTTGATATCTTTAAATCCTACAGCAGCTCCAATATCTCCAGCCTCAATGTATTCGATTGGATTTTGCTTGTTAGCGTGCATTTGGTAAATACGAGAAATTCTCTCTTTATTACCAGAACGAGTATTTAAAACATAAGAACCAGCATCTAAACGTCCAGAATAAGCACGGAAGAAAGCTAAACGACCTACGAATGGGTCAGTAGCAATTTTAAATGCTAAAGCAGCAAACGGCTCTTTTACATCTGGGCGACGTAAGATTTTAGTTTGATCTTCTTCTAATAATTCAGCATCATCAGGATGAATCCCTTCGATACCTTCTTTATCCAATGGAGATGGTAAATATTTACAAACAGCATCTAACATGAATTGAACCCCTTTGTTTTTGAAAGAAGAACCAGCAAGCATAGGAATAATTGCCATATCAATAGTAGCCGCTCTTAATGCATTGTTGATTTCTTCCTCTGTAATAGAGTTTTCATCTTCCATGTATTTATCCAAAAGATTCTCATCATAAGTTGCGATCTCTTCGATAAGGATAGAACGATAGTGTTTTACATCATCAACCATATCAGCAGGGATATCAACGATATCAAAAGTAGCTCCTTGAGTTTCATCATGCCATACAATAGCTTGATTTTTTACCAAGTCAACAATACCTTTAAAATCCGCTTCATCACCAATAGGTAAAGTAATTGCAACCGCATTCGATTTCAACATATCTTTAACCTGTCCGCATACAGCTAAAAAGTTAGCACCTTGACGGTCCATTTTGTTTACGAATCCCATACGAGGAACTCTATATTGATCAGCAAGTCTCCAGTTAGTTTCCGATTGAGGCTCAACACCATCAACAGCACTAAACAAGAAAACTAAACCATCAAGCACACGTAAAGAACGGTTTACCTCTACAGTAAAGTCAACGTGTCCAGGAGTATCAATAATATTAAAGTGGTAAGGTAATGATTCTGGAAGAACTTTACCTTGCTCAGTTGGAAAATTCCAAGTACAAGTTGTAGCAGCAGATGTAATTGTAATACCTCTTTCCTGCTCTTGCGCCATCCAGTCCATTGTTGCAGCACCATCGTGCACCTCACCAATTTTGTGTGACTTTCCAGTATAAAAAAGAATACGCTCAGTTGTTGTTGTTTTACCAGCATCAATGTGAGCAGCGATCCCGATATTTCTTGTATATTTTAAATCTCTAGCCATTTCTTACGAATTAAAATCTAAAGTGAGAGAATGCTTTATTAGCTTCTGCCATTTTGTGAGTATCCATTCTTTTCTTAACTGCAGCACCTTCTTCTTTAGCAGCAGCTAAACACTCTGAAGCTAAACGTTGTGCCATAGATTTTTCATTTCTTCTTCTTGAATAAAGTATTAACCACTTCATTGCCATAGAAATTTTTCTGTCTGGACGAATCTGCATTGGAATTTGGAATGTAGCTCCACCAACTCTACGGCTACGTACTTCTACGTGAGGCATAACGTTTGTTAAAGCATCTTTCCAGATCTCTAATGAAGTCTTCTCATCATTTTGCTTTTTAGTTTCGATGATATCAATTGCATCATAAAATACTTTAAAAGCTGTAGATTTCTTACCATCCCACATTAAGTTATTCACGAAACGTGTTACTAATTGGTCATTAAACCTTGGATCCGGTAAAAGTGGTCTTTTCTTTGCCGCTCTTTTTCTCATGTCTTTTTCTTAAAAGTTTTTAAATTACTTTTTTGCTTCTTTTGGGCGTTTAGCACCGTACTTAGATCTTCTTTGCGTTCTTCCTGCAACACCTGACGTATCAAGCGCTCCACGAACGATATGATATCTAACACCTGGTAAATCTTTTACCCTTCCACCTCGCACTAATACTATCGAGTGCTCTTGTAGATTATGTCCTTCTCCTGGGATGTAAGCATTCACTTCATTACCATTTGTCAAACGTACACGCGCAACTTTACGCATTGCAGAGTTTGGTTTTTTTGGTGTAGTAGTGTAAACACGCGTACAAACCCCTCTTCTTTGAGGACAAGAATCTAAAGCAACCGATTTACTCTTCTTAGTGATCTGAGTTCTTCCTGTTCTTACTAATTGTTGAATTGTTGGCATAATTAATA
The DNA here is from genome assembly GCF_042686225.1 of Flavobacterium notoginsengisoli. Taxonomy (NCBI): domain Bacteria; kingdom Pseudomonadati; phylum Bacteroidota; class Flavobacteriia; order Flavobacteriales; family Flavobacteriaceae; genus Flavobacterium; species Flavobacterium notoginsengisoli. The sequence continues at coordinate 82,898 of NZ_JBHUOT010000002.1, read as the reverse complement.
CTAAAAATTATTATGTTTATTAAATTCCCGCTTTTTACGGGGTTGCAAATGTATAAAATATTTTTCACTATACAAACGTTAAATCATTAATTTTCAACAACATTATTTATATCTATGATTTCACAGATAAACATTAGATATTTGCTTTACATTTAACTAACAAACCAATTACTTTTGAAACATCTGCTAAACATATTCATTTTCTTATTTACTTCAGGATGTTTTGCCCAGTCTTTCTACCTTAATATAAACGGAATAAACAAAAAGCAATCTCAAACAATTGACTCTGTTTCATATAACAAAAAACATCCTAACATGAAATCTCTTTTTACAGAAATCACGAAAGTCACAAACACATTAACAAAACAAGGGTATCTTGATACCGAAATAACAGAAAACAAGAAAACAAATGACAGTACTTTTACTATAATAATCGACCTGAAAAGCAAAATAAAAGAAGTACATATATATATAGGTATAAAAAATTCACTTTACAGCGAAAAGACACCAACCCAAGACAGCATATTTATTCCTTATTCCGAATTAGAAAACTTCCTTAATCAAGAAATATCTAACAAAGAAAAAGCAGGTTTTGCGTTCACAAAATTAAAATTAAAAAATATCACCAAAAAGAATTCCATAATTTATGCCGATTTAAATTTGGATTCTGAAAAAAAAAGAATCTTAAATTCCATTATTCTAAATTATGTAAACTCGGATTCAAAAGAATATTTTCCAAAAGGAGCACTAAAACAATTAAACAAAAAATATACAAACAGAACTTTCAATCAGGAAATCATTAAAAACATTTATACCGATTTGAACAGCTTTGAATTTATTTCCCAAACAAAATACCCAGAAATACTTTTCACAAAAGATTCCACAAAAATTTATACTTATATCGAAAAAAGAAAAGCAAACACATTTGATGGCTATATTGGATTTTCAAATGACGAAAACAAAAAACTTGTCTTAAACGGATATTTAGATATTTCATTAATCAACACACTTAGAGCCGGAGAAAAATTTTCATTGTACTGGAAAAGCGATGGCAATCAACAAAAAACATTTAACACCAAAATTGAAATCCCGTATATTTTCCAATCCCCTATCGGAATAAAAGCCCAATTAAACATATTCAAACAAGACAGCACCTTTCAAAACACCAAAACAGATATCAATTTAGGCTATTATCTAAACTACAACTCAAAACTTTACATAGGATACCAGTCAACAGAATCGAGCGACATTCAAAACACAAACAATTCATCAATTAGCGACTTCAACAACTCTTACCTTACTACAACTTTCGATTTCCTAAAGACAGACTACCAAAATCCAATATTTCTTAACAAGGCCTATCTATACACTTCGTTAGGATTTGGGAAACGAACCACAAATAACAGTCCTGAAACAGCAGGAACGAGCGATCAGTTCTTTGCAAACATTAATTTCAAATACAACTTTGAAGTAAATCCTAAGAATTTCATTAACATAAATTCACAAAATTATATCTTAAAGAGTCAGAACTACATTTCAAACGAATTATTCCGCTTTGGAGGAATGAACTCTATCAGAGGTTTTTTAGAAAACAGCCTTCAGGCCAACTTCACTTCAATGATTCTTACAGAATATCGATATTTAGCATCTAAAAATCTTTATATAAATTCAATTCTGGATTATGCACTTTACCAAGACACAACAAGTGTTTCAAATAAAAATCAAATAAAGAAATTAATAGGAATTGGAATTGGAACCACAATTCAAACGACAAGTGGTATATTAAAAATAAACCTTACTAACGGAGGAGAAAAAACTTCAGATTTGCAATTATATAACACTATCATAAACATATGTTATAATGTTAAATTTTGATCTTTAACGAAAAAAATATTTTTTTTATTAGGAAAGTTAACAAATTATTAAGAGTTTTGCGATACTAATTCAAAATATTTAAAAATGAAACTAAAGTTCAATGGATTCTTAGTACTTTTACTAGTACTAGTTGCGCAATTATCATTTGCGCAAGAAAGAGCTGTTTCTGGGACAGTTTCTGATAATGCAGGAATGCCTTTACCGGGTGTTAGTGTATTAGTAAAAGGAACTAAAACAGGAACACAAACTGACTTTGATGGTAAATTTTCGATCAAAGTATCACCAAGCCAAATTTTGGTATTTAGCTACATTGGGATGAAAACTCAGGAAGTAGCTGCAAGTTCTTCTACTGTAAACGTTAAAATGGCGGATGCAGGAGCTCAGGAACTTGAAGGCGTAGTTGTAACTGCTTTTGGTATCAAAAGAGAGAAAAAGTCTCTTGGATACGCAACTACAACTTTAAAATCAGACGCGCTTACACAAGTAGTTAATGCTAACCCATTCGAAACACTTTCTGGTAAAATTGCAGGGGTTGATATCACTGCTCCATCTCAGCCAGGAGCTTCTACAAAAGTTGTTATCCGTGGATTGAACACAATTACAGGAAACAACGGACCACTTTATGTAATTGACGGAACACCAATTAACAATACCCCAACAGGTACTGGAAATAAAGGAGTTGCAGTTTCTACAAGATCATATGATGCTGGAAACGGTGTAAGTGATCTTGACCCTAACAATATTGAAAGCATGACAGTTCTTAAAGGTGCTGCTGCTTCTGCATTGTATGGATCAAGAGCTGGTGGTGGTGTAATTATCATTACAACTAAAAAAGGTAAAGCAAACAGCGGAATTAAAGTTGATATGTTAGCTTCTACTGAGTTAAGCGAAGTAGCAAGAGTTCCGCACAACCAAACTCAATTTGGACAAGGATGGAATGGAGTAAGTTACTCAGGAGCTAATTCTTACAGTAATGAAAATGGTTCTTGGGGACCTGCATTCAATGGAGAGGTTAGACCTTGGGGATCTGTTTACAACAACAGTCAACAAATTAAGCCTTATGTAGCTTTAAAAAACAATGTTAGAGATTTCTACAACACTGGAGTAATGTCTACACAATCTGTTAACTTAAGTGGTGGTGGAGATACATCTGATTTCTCTTTAGTCTTTTCTAATGTAAACAGTGATGGTGTTGTACCAACAGATGTTGATGCATACAAAAAACAATCTATTGGTTTCAATGGAGGGCTAAAAGGCAAAAGATTTACTTTAAGAACCTCTATAAACTATATCTACAAAGACCAAAGTGTTGTTAACACTGGTCAGGGTGATGATGCAGGACAAGGTTCTACATTACAACAAGATTTATTACAAATCCCTACAGACGTAAGTATCGTAGACTTGAAAGATTACAAAAACAATCCTTTCAACTCTCCTTCTTACTACTTTACTCCATATGCTACAAATCCATATTTCTCAATAAATGAGAATAGTACAAGAATTTATGGAAGTAACGTTTTTGGAAATGCTAACTTAAGCTACAAAATTACAGACAAATTAACTGCTACATGGCAGATTGGAGGTAACGTTAGAACTGAAAGATTCAAAAGTTACGGAGCTATTGTTGATTATTTACCAGGAAGCCCACAAGCTGCAGCAGGAAGTTTGACAGTAGGTGGAGTTACAGAAGGAAGATCTGAATTCTCAGAATTTGATACATTCTTCAATCTTAACTACAACACTAACTTAAGTGAAGACTGGACATTAAACCTTTTAGGAGGTGTTAACTTTAACAAAAGAGAGTCTGACGAACTATTCAACACAATTACCAACTTAGGTATCCCTGGATATTATGAACTTTCTAACTCTGCTGTTAGACCTACAATTACTCAATCTAATAGTGTTAGAAAAACTGGAGCGGTTTATGCATCTGCAGAGTTTGCTTTCAAAAACAGATATTTCGCTACTATTACAGGTAGACAAGATGTTACATCTACATTACCAATTGGAAACAATAGTTATTTCTACCCATCAGCATCTTTAGGTGCAATTGCAATCGACAATGGAGACACTTTCTTAAAATTAAGAGCTGCTGCATCTAAAATTGCAAATGACACAGATCCTTACAAAACATTAAATTCTTACATTCCTGGATCTGCTGCTGCTAATTTTGGTATCATTGCATCTCCAGTTGGAGGAGTTAGTTTTTACGAAGCTAATGGTAGACTTGGAAACCCTGATTTAAAACCAGAATCTACAGTTGAATATGAACTTGGTGCTGAAGGATCATTCTTCAAAAACAGAATCAGTTATGATGTTGCTGTTTACCACAAAACAACTAAAGACGCAATTGTTAACTTGCCGTTAGATCCATCTACTGGTTATACACAAAAGACTATCAATGCTGCAACAATCCAAAATAAAGGTATTGAGCTTTCTCTTAGTGCAAGTCCGATTAAAAACCAAGACTTTACTTGGAATTTAACTTACACTTTCACTAAAAACTGGAATGAGGTAACTGAAATCAACGGTGGACTTCCTTATGTTGACTTAGCTGCAGGATATAACGTATTCTTTAGAGCTGTAAAAGGCCAACCAATTGGATCGTACTACTCATTAGTACCAAAAACTAATGCTGCCGGTCAACCAATTGTAAGTGCTGCAAACGGTGTTAACGTAGCTAGTACTGAAGCTGAAAATGTTGGAAACTCTCAACGTGATTTCGTAATGGGTTTACAAAACAGTTTTAAATACAAAAACTTTAATTTAGGTATATCTTTAGACTGGAAACAAGGTGGAGAGATGTATTCTTACACAAAAAGATTAGCTCATTTCGTAGGAAATGGTATTGAAACTACTTACAACGACAGAGCTCCGTTTATTGTACCAAACTCTGTTAACGAAGTTGTTGCAAATGATGGAAGTGTAACTTATGTAGAAAACACTACTCCTGTTTCTTATGAGAACATAAACAACTATTACAATACTCAAACTAATACCGGATACGAAAAAAATCACGTAATCGACAAAACATTTGTACGTCTAAGAGAGGTAAATTTAAACTACGATTTCCCTTCTGCACTTAGTAAAAACATGGGATTAAACAAAATCACATTAGGAATCTACGCAAGAAACTTGTTTATGTGGACTCCTGGAGATAACCCATATGTTGATCCTGAGGTAGGAACTTACGGAACTGGTGTACTTTCAGATTTAGGAGAATTTGGAGCTAACCCATCACAAAGATCAGTAGGTGGAGTTTTAAAATTATCATTCTAAAAAAATATATAGTAAAATGAAAAAGATAGCAACAATAATAACAGCTCTTTTCTTGTTAGTGTCATGTGATGAAACATTTGACATTAATAGAGATCCGGATTTATTACCTCCGGGGCAAGCAAATAGCACCATTTTTCCTGCAGGAATTGCAGGTCTTGCAGGTGCTCAGGGATCTTACTACGCTTTAATTGGCGGATTTTGGTCTCAATTTTGGACACAAAACAATACTTCTAATCAATATAAAGATGTTGATCAATATAGTATTGGAACTAATGATTATCAAACAGGTTATGCAGCTATGTATGATGCATTAAATGATATTAGAACTGTAAAAGCTCAGGCTCTTGCTCAAGGTAATACAAAATATTATTTAATGGCAACTGTTCTTGAAGTTGAAGCTTCACAAGTTTTAACAGATTTATACGATGCTATTCCATATACAGAAGCAAATAATACTAACATCTTATATCCTAAATTCAATACAGGTAAAGAAACTTATGATTTAATGATCGCTGATTTAAAATTAGCTTTATCAAAAGACCTAAACTCTTCTGTAGGTGATAATCCAGGTAAAGATGACTTCCTTTTTGGAGGTGATATGGCACAATGGACAAAATTCGGTAATACTTTATTGTTAAAATTATATATGAGATTAACAGAAGTAGACCCTACTTTAGCTCAGTCAGGAATTACAACTTTAATTAATTCAGGTGCTGCATTTTTAGATACAAAAGATGCTGCCATGACACAATTTGAAGATGCTGCTGACAGAAGTAATCCATTATACGAAACAGACAGAAGACAATTAAATACAACTGGAAACCTTAGAGCTAGTAAAACACTTTATACTTATTTGCAAACAAATGCGGATCCACGTTTAGGCAGATACTATGGTGCTGGAGTTCCTAACAATCAAGGTGACTTCTTAAATAGTACTACTAACTTATCTTTAGTTACATTAAGCGCTACTACCCCATTTTATTTCATTAGCAGAGAAGAGAGCTACTTCTTACAAGCTGAAGCACTTACAAGATATTTTGGAGGAGCTGGAGCAAAAGCTAAATATGATGAAGGTGTTACAGTTGCAATGGCAAGATTTGGTGGAGCTGCTTCAACATTTTTAGGTACAGGAGGAAAATATGAATTTCCAACAACAGGAACAGTTCAACAAAAAGTTGAGGCAATTATCATGCAAAAATGGGTTGCAAGTTTCCCTGGAAACGGATACGAATCTTTCTTCGAACAAAACAGAACAGGATATCCTAGAATATCTGCAGTACCTCAAACTAGTGAGTCTTACATCCCTGGACAATTTAGAATTTCTGTAAACAGCCAGACAGGAAGTTTATTCCCAAAAAGAGTTGTTTTACCTAACAGTGTAAAAACAAGAAATCCTAATGCACCTGCTTTAAAACTAATTACTGACCCAGTTTGGTGGGATGTTAACTAATTTAAAATTAAGAAAATGAAAAATATATTCATAAAACTGATGACAGTAGTAGTTAGTGGTTTACTACTTACTTCTTGTGACGCTGATTCAAGTGCCGGAGTATCTAAGGTTACAAACTATCCTGTATTTGAAGTTAATGGCGAGACCACTTTATTTGTAGCACAAGGTGCAACATATAACGATCCTGGTGTTGTAGCTACTGAAAACGGTGCTGAAATTCCTGTAGAAGTATCTTTTGCCGGAAAATACAGAGGAGCTAAAACTCTTGACACAAGTAAAATTGACCAATACACTCAAACTTACAGTGCTACTAACGTAGATGGTTTTAAAGGAAGTACTACAAGAAAAGTAATTGTTTACAAAACAGGAGATCTTGTTACAAGTATTGAAGGTGTTTATATTGCTACAACGAGAAGAAATGGGACTTTAATGGCTGCATCTCAAGGAAGTTCAGTAGATGTGAAATACATTTATATCTGGAAAAATGCAGATGGTAGTTATGAAGTATCTGATGCTTTCGGAGGATGGTATGATATTTCAAGAAATATTGGAGTAACTTCTGCTGCTGTAGGCGGAACAATTACTGGTAATATCGCTACTAATACGTTTACTTTCCCTGGAATTCCAGTGTGTGCATACTTTGGAGGATCTGCAAAAATATCAGGCTTAACTGTTGATCCTGCTACAAAAACACTTGTACTAACAACTGATTGGGCTGCTGATGCAGCGACTAATTATAAGTTTGTTTCAACATTAACTCAAGTACAACTTTAAAATTATTAAAATGAAAAAATTAAAATTAAATATAACACGTGTACTTGTAGCAATGCTTGTACTAATGTCATTTGTTGCTTGTGACGAGGTAGGAGATACTGATCCAGGAGGAACATCAACTGAAGCAATGGCAGGAGACTGGTACGTTCAAACATTAGTTAACGGAGTAGTAGTAGTTGATTATAAACTTCTTTCAACTTACAATACTGCAGCAAATAATGGAAAAGAATTCTGGATTGATGACCACGGTAACGTTTGGGATTTTAAAGTTAAGGCACCACTAACCTTAAGTGCATTATCATTTGCAGGAAATAACTTAGCGAGCAGTGTTGATGATTATGATGTTAATGTAAATATCACAGAAGGAAAAATCACTAAGAATGGTGCTACATCTACTGGAGGACACAAAGTTGACGGTATCTCGTTTAAAGCTCAATTTTCAGATGATCCAACACCAGGAACCATTTACGAAATAAAAGGGTATAAGAGAACTGGTTTCCCTGAAGACGAACACTAAAAAGCTATATAAAGCATTTTACTTAAACCATCCCATTAATTTGGGATGGTTTTTTTTTATATAAACATTACCTATATTTGTCCAATGGAAAAAGAACATCAAATATTTGGCATCAGAGCCATTATAGAAGCAATTCAGGCAGGAAAAGAAGTAGATAAAGTATTTATTCAGAAAGAGATTTCTGGTGAACTGATGAAAGATTTAATGAAGGTAATGAAACGTGCCAACATTAACTTCTCTTATGTCCCTGTAGAAAAATTAAACCGTCTTACTCCAAATAATCATCAGGGTGCTGTAGCAACTATCTCTCCTATTGGTTTTATTGATTTGGAACATCTTGTAGAGTCAACTATTGAATCTGGTAAAAAACCTTTATTTCTAATATTAGATCAAATTTCCGATGCCAGAAATTTTGGTGCAATTATTAGAACTGCAGAATGTACAGGTGTAAATGGAATTATTATTCAAAAAGCAGGTTCAGCACCAGTAAACGGAGATACTGTTAAAACATCAGCCGGAGCTGTATTTAATGTGCCAATCTGCAAGGTTGAACATATTAAAGATGCTATTTTCTATTTACAAGGCTCCGGAATTAAAACGGTGGCAGCTACTGAAAAAACAGATCAAAATATTTACGATGTTTCATTAGTTGATCCTGTCGCCATAATTATGGGATCTGAAGATCGTGGTATAAATCCGTCTGTTTTGAAGATCGTGGATGAAAAAGCAAAACTACCAATGTTTGGTTCTATAGGATCCTTAAATGTTTCCGTTGCCTGTGGTGCATTTTTATACGAGACTGTCCGACAAAGAAGTTAAATTACATTGAGAATTAAGATTAGAATGAATAATTAAAACTTTAATTAATGCTTTCAAAATCTAATCCAATACAAAAAATAAAAATAGTTCGAAGCCTGTTTGTAATTTTAATCATTACAAGCAGCTACGGACAAAATTCTACTTATAACCAATTTTGGAATGAAATTCAGTTCAATCAGACTCTCAGTAAAAAATGGTCAACTGAAATAGATTTAGCAACTGCTTACAGCAGTACAGAATCTTCTTCAAACTTATTTGAAAACACTATTCAAAGATCTTTGCGAGGCTGGGCACATTATTACTATTCCTCCAGATGGAAATTATCCGGTTTTGTAGCCTACTACAGCAATAAAGATGTTCCAGAAATTGGGCAATTTGAATCTCCGGAATGGCGCTTCGCGCTTCAGGGAATTTATTATTTTCATAAAACAGGTTATACTTTAAGCACAAGAATACGTTCTGAATTTCGCCACATGAAAAATCAGGATGACAATTATGAAAATGTTTTCCGTTACAGGCAACAGATAAAATACATACAACCCATAAACAGTAAAATCTTAAGGGAGGGTGTTATTTATGCAGTAACTTCAGATGAAATATATTTAAAATCCGGGGCAAAGGTTACGGGAGAAAACTTTTTTGACCGAAATAGATTTAACATCGGTGCCGGATATTTGTTTTCTGATGACATTCAGGTTGAACTAACCTATTGCAATGAGTTTTTACCTCGCACCAACGGTAATCAAACTACAAATGCCGCTTCTTTGACCATTAGCTTCAACAATCTGCTAAGGAATATTCAGAAAAAAATTGCCAATAGACATGATCAGGAAATAAAAGACGAAGAATAACTTATTTTTCTTCCTCTTTCAAAAAACATTTAAGCTGTTCACTTATAGCTTTTTTATGTAGTTTAAAATTATAACTTCTTACAAACTCTGTTCCCTCCATATTAATCTGAGCACTTACGGCTTCATAATTTGAAAAAGCATTTAAATCTTTATCATCAATTAAATAAAGAACCTGCATTATTGAATCATTTCTTCTATATTGTGTATCATAGTGTGCCAACTTATAAGTATTCTTATCTGCAAGATGAATAATTAAATCATCTTTTATCTTCTTACCAATTTTCTTATCAGGAAATGGTGTTGGCTGTAATGCCACAAAATAATGCTCTTTGTCTGTAACTATATTAATTTTTAAAGATTTAGATTTAGTGGTATAAAACACTGCCGGTTCAAAATAATACATCATACTTCCGTCTGCCAATATCCTGTTTTTAATTTCACATTGGGCATTAGCCACATTACTAAAAACAAAACACAAGAGCAGAGCCCATAACTTTATTTTATTCATGACACTAGGAATTAAATTGTTACACTAACAAATTTACTCATTTAATATCAAAAACGAATTAAACTAAATTTCGTCTTCCAAATCTGTTTTCTTTGTCACAATATAATTGACCGGATGACTGGAGGAAAAATAGTCCATTATATCTTCTTCATCAGGGGAGCTATTTACAAAGTTTCCATTTTCATCAAAATGTTTCATAAAAGAATCAGTCGATGGATCAAAATCCGGTCGTTGCCAATCGTATACAATAGGTTTTGTATATTCCGGCGTTTTATAAAACAATGTAAAAGCAAAACCCGTTATAAAACCTCCTAAATGCCCTTCCCAGGAAATAGATTGATCTACATCCGGAAAAACGTACCAGATCATACCACCGTAAAGTATAACAACCGTTAAAGATAAAGCAACTAACCTATAGTAGCGGGTTTGAATTCCTTTGAAGAAAATAAAACTCACCAAAACATAAATTAAACCGCTTGCGCCAATATGAAAATTTGATCGTCCGACCATCCAGGTAATTAATCCCGAAAATAAGATTCCGTAAACAATTACCCCAAATGTCTGTTTGGGATAAAAAAACTGAATAGCAGCCAACAATATTAAAAGCGGAATACTATTATTATATAAATGCTCTAAATTTTCATGAATAAAAGGACTGAACAAAACCCCTCGTAAACCTAAAATCTCGCGAGGATATATTCCGTATTGATAAAAATCAAAATCAAAGCGAATCTGCATCCAATAAATGATCCATAAAAAAAGGACAAAAAATAAAGGAAGCCCAATAACCGAATTTGAAAACTTAAAATTAGTATCGCTCATATTTTTCTAAATTACAATTCTTAAGAACTCAAAAAACTATCCAAAAATATTTTACTGATAATTTGTCATAATAAAAGACCGAAACTTGTCCCGGATTGGAACAATCGTACTTCGCATCATTGGTTTTAACTTTCCCGAGATAAAAATTAAAATTAAAAAACAGTAATTTTGTAAAATGGAAGCACCGTTAGCAGAGCGCATTCGTCCGCAAAATTTAGAAGATTATATTAGTCAGCAGCATTTGGTTGGTCCAACCGGATCTTTAACTCAGCAAATTTCAAAAGGAATAATCCCTTCATTGATTTTTTGGGGACCACCCGGCACAGGAAAAACAACACTTGCCCAAATTATTGCTCAGGAATCAAAACGTCCTTTTTATATCTTAAGCGCCATCAATTCGGGAGTTAAGGATATACGTGATGTTATCGAAAAGGCAAAACAAAGCGGTGGGCTCTTTACTGCCAAAAATCCGATTTTGTTTATTGATGAGATTCACCGATTCAGTAAATCTCAACAAGATTCACTTTTAGCCGCAGTCGAAAAAGGCTGGATAACTTTGGTTGGTGCTACCACAGAAAACCCAAGTTTTGAAGTAATTCCTGCATTATTGTCACGTTGTCAAGTTTACATTTTAAATGCCTTTACAAAAGCCGATTTAGAAGCTTTATTGCAACGAGCAATGAAAACTGACAGCTACTTACTGACTAAAAAAATCAACCTTAAAGAAACTGAAGCTTTACTGCGTATCTCCGGAGGTGACGGAAGAAAACTACTAAACGTTTTTGAGCTTGTTATTAATGCTTCGTCAGGTGATGATATAACCATTACCAATGACCGCGTTTTAGAATTAGTACAACAGAACACTGTACTTTATGACAAAACCGGTGAACAGCATTACGATATTGTTTCTGCTTTTATAAAATCAATTCGGGGCAGTGATCCAAACGGTGCCGTTTATTGGCTTGCCAGAATGATTGAAGGAGGCGAAGATGTGAAATTTATTGCGCGAAGAATGTTAATCTTATCCAGCGAAGATATCGGAAATGCCAATCCGACCGCTTTTATCATGGCAAATAATACCTTTCAGGCGGTTACTACGATAGGATATCCCGAAAGCCGAATAATTCTAAGTCAATGTGCAATTTATCTTGCCACATCTCCAAAAAGCAATGCCTCTTATATGGCTATCGGAAATGCACAGCAATTAGTAAAACAAACGGGAGATTTGCCCGTTCCAATTCATTTGCGCAATGCCCCGACCAAATTGATGAAAGAATTAGGCTATGGAGATGAATACAAATATTCTCATGACTATGCCAATAATTTTGCCGAACAGGAATTCTTACCTGATGCCATAAAAGAAACGGTTCTTTACAATCCGGGAAGCAATTCCAGAGAGAATAGCAACCGCGAATTTTTAAAGAACCGTTGGAAAGACAAATACGGTTATTAACCCGTATTTGTATGTTTTAGAATTTTACTGTAATTTTTTCTGAAACTAATTTATCATTTTGATAAGATTCAAAATACCATTGCCCGTCTTCTTTTAATATTAAAGACCCCTGAACATTATCTTTTATAGCGATAAAAACATTTGGCTGAGAAGTTTTAAGAAGCTTCATTACTACTTTTGGTGTTTTATCAATTAACTGATAACCTGATTCTGTTGGCTGTGCGTATAATAAATTTGGATCTTTCAAATCAGGAGAAGGAACAGCCGCTACGGTTTGTGTAGCTGCAACGGTTGTTGTTGCCGCAACAGCTGCAGCAGGAGCTTTTGCTGAAGATGTAACTCTTGTAGTTGCTATTGGATTACCACTGTATTTATAATGCAATGCATAAACAGATTTAAAAGCATTATCAAGAGATTCTTTATAGGCTAAATCATAATCTTTTTCTTTGCTTCTACCAACTTCAGAAGTATAAACCACCTGCCCAAAGCAATCTTTAAACTGAACAAAAAGTTTAGTTACCAAAAAAGCATTATCTTTTACTACATCCATATACAAAACCTGACAACGATCTGTGTAACCATCAGGAAGTTGCTCATTCGAATAAAAACCTTCAAAGCCAGCTTTGGTCAAATTTTGTTTACTTAAAGTTGCCAAACGATATTGATTATCGGTTTTCATAAATTCATATTTCAAAGGAATAATTACTGCTTTGTAATCATTAAGAGAAACAGACTGCGCAAATCCAACAACTGAACATAAAATTGCAGTAAGTAAAAATTTAATTTTCATCATTATAAATATTTTTTTAGTTCTAATAAATGGTTTATTTGTTTATAATCACCGGAAACATCCAGTTTTCTTTCGTTAAAAAAAATCGCATCCAAACCGGCATTTAGAGCGCCGGTTACATCTGCCTCAAAATCGTCACCGATCATAATACTATTTTCTTTCGAAGTATTAGCCAGTTTCAAAGCATAATCAAATATAATACTATTTGGCTTTTTTACACCTGCTAACTCAGAATTTGTTATCGTATTGAAATAACTTCCTAAAGAAGCATTATTTATTTTCTTGTCCTGTACGCTGGCAAATCCGTTTGTAATAATATGAAGTTTATATTTTGGTTTTAGATATTCCAAGACTTCGATGGCTCCATCAAAAAGATAATTATTATCAGTCAGAAACTCGATATAATCATTCGCAATTGCTAATATATTTTCTTCAGAAATGACATAATTTAAAGCATCAAAAGAAAACTTTAAACGATTAAAACGTAATTCCTGATGTGTAATTTTATCATTCTGATAAAGCCTCCAGCATTCCTGATTTATTGGAATATATTCCTTAATAAAATCTTCAGTAATAATCTCCTGATATTTACTTTTAAAAATACGATCAAAAGCCATTGCAGAGTTTTTGTCAAAATCCCAAAGTGTGTGATCTAAATCAAAAAAGACGTCTGTAATTGTGGTATTCATGTGTTAAAAAATTCCTTCATCTACAAAACTATAATATTTTGATTCAGTTATAATCAAATGATCTAAAACTTTAACATCTAAAATTTCTCCTGCCTCTTTAATTTTCTTCGTGATTTGTTTGTCTGCATTACTTGGTTTTAAATCTCCCGAGGGATGATTATGACACAAAATCAAACCTGTAGCACCATTTTCTAATGCTAATTTGAAAATCAATCGCATATCTACAACTGTGCCTGCAATACCTCCTTTACTTAATTGTGATTTAGAAATCACCTTGTTTGAATTATTAAGAAAAAGCACCCAAAATTCTTCATGAGGAAGTTCGCCGATAATGGGCTGCATTATCTCAAATACTGCTTTACTCGAAGTTATTCTTTTTAACGTCAAAACATCCTCAGCTCTCTGTCTTCTTCCTAACTCTAATGCAGCAACAATTGAAACTGCTTTTGCTTCACCTATTCCTTTAAACTTTAGTAATTGAGAAATTGACATTTTACCTAAAGCATTTAGATTTTTTGCATTGGCTAAAATTCTTTGACTTAATGCAACTGCCGATTCATTTCGGCTTCCAGATCCAATTAAGATCGCCAATAATTCGGCATCACTCAAAGCATCTTTACCTTTTTTCATTAATTTTTCGCGAGGTTTATCGTCATCTGACCAATCTCTTATAGCGAAATGTCCTTCATTCATAATCACACCATATAAAAAGCGAATATACAGAAAAAGAAGAAAAATCTTTCAAATAAATATAATCGATTTTAAATTTGATTAACTTTAGAAACAAAAACCTAAAAATGAAATCATTACATATTTCTCTTTTATTCATTTTTCTCTTGTCCTGCCAACAGAAAGAAACAAGAAAAATTATTTCACTACATTATGATGAACCAAAAACTTTTGGAGAAAAATTATCTAAAGCGGCAATATCTATAATTGATCCATCTATTGATTATGATCCTTCTTATTTTAAAATTGAATATCCAAACGGAGATGTTCCAAAAAACAAAGGCGTCTGCACAGATGTAATCATACGCTCTTATCGAATATTAGGTATAGATTTACAGAAAGAACTTCACGAAGATATGCTTGAAAATTTCTCCTTATATCCGAATCTGAAAAAATGGGGAATGACCAAAACAGATACCAATATCGATCACAGAAGAGTTCCTAATTTAGAAGTTTTTTTTGAGAGAAAAGGAATTAAACTTCCTATAAGTCAAAATGCAAAAGATTACCAAACAGGAGAATTAGTTACCTGGATGATTAATGACAAACTGCCCCATATTGGCATCATAACCAATAAAAAATCAAAAGATGGAGAAAGAAATCTAATTGTCCATAATGTTGGCGGAGGACAAGTTCTGGAAGATTGTTTGTTTGATTATAAAATCACTGGCCATTTTAAATATTGGGAATGAAATTCTAAATCCAAATCCCAAATTCCAATCCATAAAAAAGCCGATTGTTTTACAATCGGCAATTATCTCATTCTCAAATTGATTAATTCTCTAATTAATCAACCCTTTTACATCATCAAAATTCAAACCTCCGTAGTTCCCTGAACTCATCAATAAAAGTGCAGAATTATCTAAATTTAAATTGAATAAATATTCTTTAAATTCAGCCGGATTGGTATAAATAATTAAATCTTTTCTGTTGAATGCAGTTGCTATCTGCTCATAAGTCACTTCTTCCAACTGCTTAATTTTTACAGCATCCGGCGAGTAAAAAACAACCGCAACATCAGCATTATCTAAAGCGCCTTCATATTCTTTCAAAAATGCCGCATTTAAACTGCTGTATGTATGCAATTCCAGACAAGCAACCAAAGTTCTGTTTGGATATTGTTCTTTAACTGCTTTCGTTGTAGCGGCAACTTTACTTGGCGAATGCGCAAAATCTTTATAAGCCACTTTTCCTTTTCCTTCCGCAATTTTTTCTAAACGCTTAGAGGCACCTTTAAAGCTTGCAATTGCTTCGTAAAAATCTTCTTCATCCACACCCATATTTTGGCAGATCCATTTTGCTCCGGCCAAATTATTTAAGTTATGCGCTCCAAAAACTTCAATTGGCATATCGCCTTCCGGAGTTTTTAACAAAGTAACTCCATCGCTCACAGCATATTCCGGAGTTGAATAAGCAATTTTTCGAATTGGATTCGTTGCTGCTTCAGAAACACGTTTTACTTCCGGGTCATTTTCATTGTAAACTAAAATTCCGCCATTTGTAATTTTCTGAATAAAAATTTCAAACTGCTCTACATAGTTTTCATAAGTTGGAAACACGTTAATATGATCCCAGGCAATCCCGGAAATTAAAGCAATATTGGGTTGATATAAATGAAATTTCGGACGACGGTCAATTGGAGAAGACAAATACTCATCGCCTTCCAAAACCATAAAATCATTTTCTTCTGTTAAATGAACCATTGTATCGAATCCCTCCAACTGTGCTCCTACCATATAATCTACAGCAATATTGTGATAGTGCATTACATGCAGAATCATCGAAGTAATTGTAGTTTTTCCATGAGAACCACCAATTACAACACGAGTTTTATTTTTAGACTGTTCGTATAAAAATTCAGGATAAGAATAGATTTTAAGACCCAATTCCTGTGCTTTTAATAATTCAGGATTATCTGCTTTTGCATGCATTCCTAAGATAATCGCATCAATATCTGAAGTGATTTTTTCCGGAAACCATCCCATTTCTGCAGGAAGAATTCCTTTTTTTTCTAATCTTGATTTTGAAGGTTCAAAAATAGCATCATCACTTCCTGTAACCTGATAACCTTTATTATGTAATGCTAATGCCAGATTATGCATTGCGCTTCCGCCAATGGCGATGAAATGTGTTTTCATTTAAAATGTTTAATCGTTAAACTGTTTAATCGGTTAATCGAAATGGCAAATAACTAATTAAACTTGATAATTATTTTTCAAAAATAAGGAAATATAATATGCATCATTTGGTTTTAAAGATAAATTGTTAATTTGTGCGAAAACTATTTTAAAAAAAAATCATTCGTCATTTCCAACCTTTTTTAAAATTAGAGCATCTTTTAGATTAAAACTATCTTATGAAAAATATACTATTTTTATTCTTATTTATTTCGACAGTACTTTTTGGTCAGCAAAATGATAAAAAATGGGATAATGTTATTGCCTTTGAAAATGAAGGCAAAGTAAAATCTGCCAACGAGATTGTTTCCAAAATTTATAAAAAAGCTGTAAATCAAAAAGACGAAGTCCAAATGATAAAATGCTTCTTTTACCAATCTAAATATTTGCAGGTTGTTGATGAAAATGCACAGACGAAAATTTTAAATAATTTGCAAACAGATATTAATCGCGTTTCTATTCCATCAAAAGCAATTTTGAATTTGGTGTATGCGAAATGTTTGACCGATTATTACAGCAATAACAGATATCAAATTAACAGAAGAACAAATACTACGGTTTTAGACTCCGATTTTTTAACATGGACTGATAGTAATTTCATTTCTCAAATTAATCTCGTCTTAAAAAACTCATTAGAAAATGAGGCTATTTTAAAAAACACCCCTCTGATAAAATACGAAGCAGTCTTTGATTATCCTACACTAGAAAAATTCAAAACGTTAAATGTATTCAATTACATACTATCGGAAAATATTTCTATTCTAACACAGAAATTACGTACTTGGGAAATTAAGAAAAGTGAGTTTTTTGATTTTAAAAAAGAGCTTTTAGGGAATTCAAATGATTTTATAAAAGTAAATTTTGATGCGGTTTCTAATGAAAATCTCAAGATGATTTTAAAATTTTATCAAAAACAAGAAATCAATAATCCTTCAGCAGAAAACATTTGGCAAAGAATTCAATTCAGCAAAAATTATATTGTTGATGCTGATGAAGATTACATTAAAGCCTTGACAGCGTTTCAAAAACAAACCAATGATGTAAATCTTATTCACAACATTCAACTCGAAAAAGCATATTATTTAGCTCAACATGCATCCAAACATACTTTTCCAGATTACAATATAAAAGCAGTTGCGACTCTCGATAGTATTCTAAAAACAGAAAACAAATCGAATGCTTATAAACTGGCGCTTCAAAAAAAAGAAGCTATTTTGCATAAATTTTTAAATGTAAAGCTTCAAAAGTACGTTTATAATAATGAAAACATGAGAGGTTATATTCGATATCAAAATATTGAAAATCTTAAAATTTCATTCTTTAAAATCAGTCAGGCACAAATTAAGCAGACTAAAACATATAAGAGAGACAGCATAATTGAGAATCTTGTCACAAAAACAAAACCCACAGCCTCACAAATCTATCCGCTTGTCGATAAAAAAGATTATTATGAATATTCTACTGAAGTTTTGCTTCCTAAATTAGAAACAGGTTCTTACTTGGTCTATTTTGAAAGTGAATCTGATACTAAAGGCAAGAAAGCAACTGCTTTTGAAACCATAACGGTTTCTCCATTTATAGTTTTGGCATCACAAAATGAAAAACAGGAAAATTATCAGATTTTAGATCGAAAAACAGGAAAACCTTTAGAAAATATAACCGTAAAAACTCGTTCTTTCTCTGTTATAACAAATAAAAACGGAAATGCTGTTTTGGATAAAGTAAAAGATGGCTACGATGAACTTATCTCTTTCTACACTGCAAATGACACGCTTTCTGTAAACAAAAACTACCTTTATTACAATACTGAATATGATGATCTGAATAATAAAGATCACAAATTTAGCGCAACAGTAGAATTCTATCTAGACCGCGCAATTTATCGTCCTGGGCAAACGGTTTATTACAAAGGAATTGCCGTACAGAGATTAAAAGGCAAAGTTTCTGTAGTTCCTTACACTTCGTTTAAAATTACTGTTGAAGATGCCAATCAAAGTGATTTTAAAGAATTTGACGTAACTACAAATGAATTTGGATCTTTTTCCGGAGAATTTATTCTGCCAAAAACCGGACTTACAGGAACTTTTAATATTAAAGCAGAAGAACCAGATGATTATGAAAAAGACAAAGCTTACGATAAAACAAAAAACGAACATCCATTTTGGGACAATGTCAACTTATCTTATTCAGAGTTAGGCTTTAGAGTTGAAGAATACAAACGTCCGAAATTTGAAGTTAATTTTGAACCTAAAAAAGAAAGTTTCGAACTTAATAAACTAGCAAAAGTAAACGGAACTGCAAAAGCTTTTGCAGGAAGCAACATTTCTGATGCGAAAGTAACTTATACTGTTACCAGAAGTACAAATTATTTTAGAGATTACTATTCGCAAGAACCGAATGAAGTATTAAAAACAGGAGAAACTAAAACGGATGCATCAGGAAAATTTACGATTGATTTTACAGCACTTCCTTCGGAAAATGCGATAAAAGAAAAACTTCCTGTTTTTTCTTATTTGATAAAAGCTTCTGTAACCGATATTAATGGCGAAACGCACGATGCCCAAACTACTATAAAAGTGGGCTATCATGATTTAGAGCTTAACACTACTGTCAAGACCTTAATTTCGACCAAAAATAAAAATGCTATTAAACTTACGAGCACCAATTTAAATGGCGAGTCAAAAGCGGTTAAAGCAGATGTGAAAATTTATTTTCTTAATCCGATCTCTACAAAATTCAAAACCAGAGTTTTTCCTAATCCTGATATCGAAGCGATTTCAGATGCAGAATTTGAAAAATTATTTCCTTATGAATCCAACATAAAATTAAAAGACAAAACACCAGAAACTTTAGTATTTTCTAAAAAGATTGATACGGAAACCGACAAAATCCTTCTTTTAGATTTTATTTCAAATTATAAATCTGGAAATTATAAAGTTATCTTTTCGGCTCAAGATAGTTTTGGAAATTTAATTGAAAACAGCTCCATTTTTAAAATTAAACAAAGCAAAGATAAATTTGATACAAGCAGATTATTTACTGTCGAACAAATAAATTCTGATGCAAAAAAAGATGGTTTTGCTTTACTAAAACTAACTTCTGTTATACCCGATTTATATATCATAGGAACGGCTAATTTTGAAGGCAATATTTTTTCAGAAGAAACCTACCATCTTGAAAATCATGAAACTGTAATTCGGATTCCACTTAAAAAAGAATTCAAAGATATTGTCACAATTAATTTTGAAAGTGTTTTTGAAAATGAAAAATTTGATAATAGTATCTCTGTCGCTCTGAAATCAGAAAAACCAGAATTAAAATTTGATGTAGATACTTTTAGAAGCAAATTACAACCTGGAAGTTCCGAAAATTGGTCTTTTAAACTTACAGGAACAGCAACAAAAAAAGAAGCTGAAGTTTTGGCTTCTATGTACGACGCTTCTTTGGATCAATTTGCTACAAAAAACTGGGAAAGGTGGAATAGTTATTACAACAGCGGCAGTATTGTTCGCGGTACATCGAAATCAGTTTTAGGAAATGAAAAAACGAATACTATAATCTCTTATCCAAATAGCAACTCTAAATCCATAGAACTTAAAAATGAAAGCACAAAATTAATCTGGTTTGGATTTGACTTTAACAGCTCGAATTACAATGCACTTTACCTTCAAAGAGAATATCAAAGACAATTAAGCAAAAAAGTAAAAAAGCCAGCAAATGCCAAAATGATATCGGGAATTGTAACCGATAACAACAAATTGGAAATACCTGGTGTATCTGTAACCGTAAAAGGCACGCAAAGAAGTACAACAACCGACTACGATGGATATTATGAAATAGAAGCTAATGAAAATGAAGAACTTGTATTTTCTTATATTGGCTTTAAAAGTGAAACGGCTGTTATTTCCCGAAACAAAATCCAAAATATTATTTTAAAAGATGAATCTTCTAATTTAGAAGAAGTTGTTGTAGTAGGTTATGGTGTTCAGAAAAAACAGTCTTTAACAGGAGCAGTTACCCAAATGGTCGTTCAAGAAGACAATACCGTTTATAATACAGCCGGAATTTCAGATACATTATCTGGAAAAATTGCTGGTGTGAGTGTAAGCGACTATAAAGTTATGATTAGAGGAAATGGTTCTATTTCAGGGGCAAATTCTCCAATTTACGTCATAGACGGAATAATAGTAGCCAATATAGACAATATAGACCCAAAAGATATTTTAGCAATCGATGTTTTGAAAGACCAAAAAGCAACTGCCCTTTATGGAAGCAGAGCTGCAAATGGCGCTATTATCATTACAACAAAAAAAGCATTAGAAGAGTTAACCCAAGTCAAAGCCAGAAAAAATCTTTCTGAAACTGCTTTCTTTTTCCCAAATCTAAAAACAGATTCTAAAGGAAGAGTAAGTTTCAACTTTACCTCTCCGGAAGCGCTTACAGCTTGGAAACTTCGTTTATTGGCTCATAACAAAGATGCCGTTTTAGGATATCTGGAAAAGAATGTTGTTACACAAAAAGAATTAATGGTTGTACCTAATTTTCCAAGATTCTTTAGAGAAAAAGACACCATTGTAATCAGTGCTAAAATTTCGAATGTTACTGCTGAAGCGAAAACGGGAATCGCAAGCTTGCAGTTTTTTGATGCCACAACCATGCAGTCAATTGATGCTAAAATGCTCAATACAAAAAACATTAAAAATTTTACTATTTCAGCATACGGAAATACAACAGCAAACTGGATCATTACAATTCCTGAAGGATTACAAGGCGTTCAATATCGAATCGTAGCAAAAGCAGGAAATTTTTCGGATGGAGAAGAAAATATTATTCCTGTTTTGACCAATAATATGCTGGTAACTGAAAGTGTTCCAATTTGGGTTCGTGAGAATTCAACTAAAGAATATATGTTTGAGAATTTAAAAAACAATAATTCTACAACATTAAAAAATCATCAATTTACACTAGAATATACTTCAAACCCAACTTGGATTGCCATTCAGTCGCTTCCGTATTTAATGGAATACGAACACGAATGTGCCGAACAGACTTTTGCACGATATTATGCCAATGCCTTAGCTTCAGAAATTATTTCGAGTAATCCAAAAATTGCAACTGTTTTTGAAACTTGGAAAAAAAGCGGTAAACCAACTTCTAAGTTAGAAGAAAATGAAGAATTAAAATCACTGATTCTTGCCGAAACTCCTTGGCTCAATGACGCTCAATCTGAAGACGAAAAGAAAAAGAATTTAGCACTTTTGTTTGATTTAGAGAAAATGAAAAGTTCACAGGAAACTACTTTCGACAAATTAAAACAAAAACAAAAATCATCTGGTGGATTTTCTTGGTTTGACGGCGGTTATGAAAGCGAATATATTACAAGACATATTCTGGCTGGTTTAGGTCATTTAGAAAAACTGGGCAAAAACAATACAGTCAAAAGTGATGAAATTACTAAAACTGGAATTCCGTTTATAGATTCTAAATTTTTAGAATATTATAAAACCACAACCAAAAACCTGAAAAAGAACGAGAAATTAACTTGGTTTAATCCGTATTCTGATCTGCATTATTTGTATACGAGAAGTTTTTACTTAGAGAAATATCCGTTATCAGATACCTTAAAAAAAGCCACAAAACTATATTTAGAAACAGCCAAAAAAGAATGGCTTAATTATTCTCTTTATGAAAAAGGATTGGCGGCTTTAACACTAAATCGTTTTGGAGAAAAAGAAAGTGCCAAAAAAATAATCGAAAGTCTAAAAGAAACTGCATCAAATAATGAAGACTGGGGAATGTACTGGATTGCCAATAAGGCAGGATGGTATTGGTATCAGGCGCCGATAGAAACTCAGGCTTTATTGATCGAGGCTTTCGCCGAAGTAAATAACGACACTAAATCGGTAGATGCGATGAAAGTCTGGTTATTGAAAAACAAACAAACCAAAAACTGGCCCACAACAAAATCAACTACCGAAGCTATTTATGCTTTATTAATGCAGGGAACCGACTGGCTTTCGGTAAAAGACAATACAGTTATAAAATTGGGAGATGAAAAAATCCTAACTAAAAAACTATCAGAAAATGAAAAAGAAGCCGAAACGGGTTACATCAAAATGACTTGGAAAGCCGAAGAAGTAAAGAAAGACATGGCTTCCATCAAAATTCAAAACAAATCAAAAGTTCCAGGTTTTGGAGGTGTTTATTGGCAGTATTTTGAAGATTTGGATAAAATTAAAAATAACTCCGGAGCAGTTTTATCTGTTTCAAAAGAATTGTATTTGAAGAAAAACACGCTAAAAGGTGATGAACTTCAAAGAATAACAAATAAAAATCCTTTAAAAACAGGTGATTTAGTTACTGTTAGATTAATTATTACAGCCAAAGAAAATTCAGAATACATTCATTTAAAAGATATGCGAGCTTCCTGTTTTGAGCCTGTAAATGTACTTTCTGAATATCAATACAAAGATCGTTTAGGCTATTATATGAGTACAAAAGATGCGGCAACGCATTTCTTTTTTGACCAAATCAACACAGGAACTTATGTTTTAGAATACGATATTCGAGTAAACAACAGCGGAGAATTCTCCAACGGAATTACCACAATCCAAAGTATGTATGCGCCAGAATTTGCAAGCCATACAAAAGGAATTCGAGTGAAAGTTCAGTAGGAATTATACATAAAAAAAACCTAACAGGTTTTAAAAACCTGTTAGGTTTGTACGCACAAAGTTTGCAAAAAAAGTAAACCCGACAGGTTTAAAAACCTGTCGGGTTTGATATTTATAATCAGAATTAAAGATTATTTAGCAATCGTCAATTCGTCGATGATGTTTTTCGCTCCTGCGTATTTGTCAATAATCCAAAGTACATAACGAATATCAACGTTGATTGTTCTTTGTAAGTTAGAATCGAAAATAACATCTCCAGCCATAGCTTCGATATTTCCATCAAAAGCAATACCGATTAATTCTCCTTTTCCGTTAAGAACTGGTGAACCTGAATTTCCTCCGGTAATATCGTTATCAGTTAAGAAGTTTACTGGCATGTAACCTGCTTTATCAGCATATTGTCCGAAATCTTTTTTCTTGTTCAACTCTAACAAACGAGCTGGCAAGTCAAATTCCTGATCTCCAGCTTTGTATTTTTTAACCATACTTTCCATTGTAGTATAGTTATTGATTTTAGCATCATTACGAGGATCTGCAGGTAAAGCGCGAACTTTTCCGTAAGTCAATCTCAAAGTAGAGTTTGCATCTGGATATTTAATCGCGTTTAATTTAGATTCTCTTAAACCTTCAACCAATTTACGGAAAGCCGTTGCAAAACCATCATCAGCTTTCGCCTGATCGTCTGTTTTAGAACGGTATTTTGTCAACAAATCATTAGAAATAATATACAACGGATCGTGTGTAAGGGCTACCGGTTTTGGATCTGCTAAAAACCCTAATATTTTTTCTTTAGAGGTAAAGTAACTTTGTTCCGTTGCTTTTGCTACATCAGCAGTAAAATCGCCATTGTTAGCTGTTTTCATTTTTGCAATTTCTGGAGCAAGTCCATATTCAGCAGCTTTAGCAGCGTATAAATTCAACTGTGCAGTTAAAATATCCTTTTCTAACGGAGCATAAAATTCTCCATAAACGCTTTCAATTAATGCATTGATTTTAGGAAGCATTTCTGCTTTCTTTGCATCATTTTCTTTATAATAAGCAATTAATGCATTTCCTAAATTAGCTGGCGCAGTTGCATAAGCAGAAGTACGTAAAAGCTGTGTCAAATAATTATCGTGACGTGCTTTTAAGTTTGTTTCTCTGTAATAATCATTGATTGTTGGAATTACATTCTCGTACTTTTCTTTATTTGCAGGTTTGCTTGCCCACTCATAAAACTTATCTTCTTGTTCTGCTTTAGTATCAACCGTTCCGGCTTTTGTTAAAGCATCGATCATACCCTGACGGTTTTTCCAGTAGTTTGCAGTCGAAGCATATTTAGAAGCATACTGTAAACGAACCGTTGCGTCTTTATCCATATACTTTTTCATTACGTCCATTCCAGTCTTTGCGCCTTCAACCCATGCAGGGTAAGCATATTTTATGTTTTGCTCAATTCCTCCGGCTGGCATCCAACGGTTTGTTCTTCCTGGATATCCTAAGATCATGGCAAAATCATTTTCTTTAACACCTTTAATACTTACAGGCAAATGGTGTTTTGGTTTCAAAGGCACATTGTCTTTTGAGTAAGCTGCAGGATTTCCGTCTTTATCTGCATAAACTCTAAACATAGAGAAATCTCCAGTTTGACGAGGCCACTCCCAGTTGTCTGTATCTCCACCAAATTTACCAACGCTTTCTGGTGGTGTTCCCACTAAACGAACGTCTGTGTAATCTTGGTAAACAAAATAGTAATATTCATTTCCTTGAAAGAATGGACGAACAGAAACAGTGTATTTTCCGTTTTCGCTGTTTTCTTTTTCAATCAAATTGATTTCCTGCTGAATCACTTTGTTTCTTTCCGTTTCCGTCATTTGATCGTTTACTTTAGATAAAATTCTTTTAGAGACATCATCCATACGAACGAAGAAACGAACAAACAAAGATTTTGGTTTCATTTCCTGACTACGGTCTTTAGCCCAGAAACCATCTTTTAAATAGTTTCTTTCTGCTGATGAAAGTTCAGCAATGGCACTATATCCACAGTGGTGATTGGTAAGTACCAAACCAGTATTTGAAACGATTTCGGCAGTACATCCTCCATTGAATTGTACAATCGCATCTTTCAAACTGTGATTGTTGATACTGTAAATTTCTTCGGCTGTCAATTGCAAGCCCATTTTTTCCATATCTCTATGGTTCAATCTTTCGATAAACATCAAAAACCACATTCCTTCATCGGCTCTCATAGGGAAAGTCATAAGGCACATGGTCAAGAATAAAATTACTTTTTTCATGTTATTTTGTTTAAGTGATGCGAATATAGCTCATATTTATAATTATTCCACTCAAAACAAATCCAAAATTGCACATGTTTTCGCTTTTTTAGTCTTTTATTAAGAATTTAACACAAAAGCAGAACGCGGATTAAACAGATTCGCTATTGCGAAGACGCGGATTTGGACTGATTTTTTAAATCAGTGTTTATCCGCGACTTTACGAAGTAAATCCGTTTCATCCGCGTACTCAATGTCATTCTATCAGATCATACAGAACTAAGTAACCTTTACACAATTGGCACTACATTATTCGAAACAAAAAAAGGTATTCTGAAAAACAGAATACCTTTTTTAAAATTGTATAAATAATCTAATTATTCATTAAGCATTTTCCAGAGTTTGTCTTTCAAATCGGTTAAACCTTGTTGTGCAACAGACGAAATAAACAAGTATGGAACATCTTTGAAAGTAACATCTAATTCTGCTTTCAATTCTGCTTTTAATTCATCATCCAGCATATCGCATTTTGAAATTACCAATAGACGTTCTTTGTCTAGCATTTCAGGATTATATTTGGTTAATTCGTTAACCAAAATATCGTATTCTGCTCTAATATCTGGCGTATCAACAGGAACTAAAAATAACAATGTCGAATTACGCTCAATATGACGTAAGAAATAATGACCTAAACCTTTTCCTTCTGCGGCGCCTTCAATAATTCCCGGAATGTCAGCAATTACAAAAGATTGAAAATCTCTGTATGCTACAATTCCTAAATTTGGTTTTAAAGTGGTAAAAGGATAATCGGCAATTTTTGGTTTTGCCGAAGTTAAAACAGACAATAAAGTAGATTTTCCTGCATTTGGGAAACCAACTAAACCTACATCAGCCAAAACTTTTAATTCTAAAATTACATCCATTTCTACCCCAAGCAAACCTGGCTGTGCGTAACGAGGCGTTTGGTTTGTCGAACTTCTAAAATGCCAGTTTCCTAAACCTCCCTTTCCTCCTCTTGCCAGAATTTGTTTTTCTCCATCTTCTGTAATTTCAAAAAGTGTTTCTCCAGTTTCTTTGTCTTTTACAACAGTTCCTAGTGGCACTTCAATGATTTTATCATCTCCATCTGCACCCGTACTACGATCGCCACCACCATCTCCACCGTGACCTGCTTTAATGTGACGTGCAAACTTTAAGTGAAATAATGTCCAGAGTCCTTTATTTCCAACTAAATATACATGTCCGCCTCGACCTCCATCTCCTCCGTCTGGACCACCTTTTTCAATAAATTTCTCTCTATGTAAATGCGTAGATCCTTTCCCTCCTTTTCCGGAAGAAACATATATCTTAACGTAATCTACAAAATTTCCTTCTGTCATTTTTCTAAGTATTCAGTCGCAGTCGCAGTTTTCAGTACCCAATGCGACTGAAAACTGTAACTGAAAACTATAATTTATTTTTGATCTAATCTCAGTCTAAGTCCCACCGCAAACCGCGACTGTAAACTGTGACTGTAAACTTTTTTATTCTTTCAATGCTTTAACAAGCACTTTATCAATCTTAACTCCGTCCATATCTATTACCTCTAGAACGAATTTTTGCCAAACCAATTTTTCTCCTTCTTTTGGAATATGAGAAAGCTCGGTCATGATCATGCCACTTACAGTGTTTACTTCGTAATCGTTGGTTAATTCGTCTAACTCGAAATAGGTTAAGAAATCATGTAACGAATAATGTCCGTCAACCAGCCATGAACCATCTTCTCTTTCTATAAGCTGGAATTCATCTTTATAAAACTCAGAGGCATCTCCAACTAAAGCTTCCAGGATGTCATTCAAAGTAATCAAACCTTGAAAAACACCATATTCATCTGAAACTAAAGCGTAATGAACTCCTGTTTTCTTGAAATTTTCTAAAGCTTTATAAGCCGTAGTCTGTTCCATTAAATAAGGCGCATCAGAAACTATTACCGACAAATCGAAATTATCTTTTTCTATACTGGCGAAAATATTCTTTAGTGTAACCACTCCAACAATATCATCGTAATTATCATTATAAACTGGATAAACAGCATGCAGATCCTGAACCACCAATTCCTTAATCTTGTCTTTATCTGCTTTTAACGGCAACATGTCAACCGACTTACGATGTGTCATTAACGAACTTACTTTTCTATCTCCGATATGAAAAACGCGCTCCACAATATCTTGTTCAATTTCTTGAACTTCTCCAACTTCTGTCCCTTCTTTGATTATGGCCTTAATTTCTTCTTCAGTCACTTTTCCGTCTGCAGTTGGTTTGATTTGTAAAACATTCAACAAGAAATCTGTTGAAGAAGTTAACAACCAAATAAACGGCGCCGTAATGATTGAAATGACTTTCATTGGCATTGCCACCATTTTTGCAATTGCTTCTGGATAATTTAATCCGATTCGTTTTGGAAGTAATTCTCCTAAAACCAATGAGAAGAAAGTTAAAACTACAACCACAATTCCAACTGCGATTGAATGTGCATAAGGTTTTAAAGCTGCAAAACCTGCCACAAATAATTCAACATCGGCAGTGATTTTATCGCCAGAATAAATACCTGTTAAAATACCGATTAAGGTAATTCCGATTTGTACTGTTGATAAAAATTTGTTTGGCGAATTGGCTAAATCGAGTGCTGTTTTAGCACTTTTATTGCCTTTTTTCGCTGCTGTTTCCAACCTGTTTTTACGGGCTGAAATCAAAGCGATTTCAGACATGGAGAAAACTCCGTTTAGTAGAATTAGAAAAAATATAATTAGTATTTCCAATTGATAGGGGATTCGTTATAAAATGGTCTAGTTAAATGCAATTTGTACTCAATTTATTATAGCCCAGATGGAAGTGAATAGCCCGGAGCTAAAAAAACTAATTTTTCCTGCCAGAAAACAGCGACCGGAGGAAGCTCGTTTTATGGTTTGGAAAAATAGTTTTTTTAGCGAGGACTAGTAACGTACAGCTGGAAAAAGCTTCTACAAATTATCTATAACTGACGTTAAGCGCTCTGTAATATCTTTTATTTCTCCGATACCGTTTACAGCGTGAAATTTATTCTGCGCTTTATAGTAATCGATTAACGGAGCTGTTTTTTCATTGTATTCCTGATATCTCACACGAATTTTTTCTTCGTCCTGGTCATCTGCTCTTCCGCTTGTTTTTCCTCTTTCTAATAGACGTGCTACTAAAATTTCGTCATCAGCTTCTAAAGCGATTGTTGCTGTTACGCTTGAACCGATTGTTGGCAAAAATTTGTCTAAAGCTTCTGCCTGATTGATTGTTCTTGGGTAACCGTCAAACAAAAATCCTGCTGTATCAGGGTGTTTTTTTACCTCATCAATTAACATTGCAGTTGTTACTTCGCAAGGAACTAATTCTCCGTTGTCCATAAAAACTCTTGCTTTTTTTCCTAGTTCAGTATCATTTTTTAAATTGAAACGAAAAATATCTCCTGTTGAAAGGTGTGTTAAATTGTATTTTTCTTTTAAAAATTCTGCCTGAGTTCCTTTTCCTGCACCAGGCTTTCCAAATAAAACGATGTTAATCATAATTGAAATGAGTGTTGTTACTTCTGTCTTTCAGAAGTTTTAAAATGAATATATAGTTGTGTTTTGTTATTCTGCTAATTTGTAAACTTCGGTTAAGTTTCTTCCTAATCCATCATAGTCCAAACCATAACCCACAATAAATTTGTTCGGAATTCTAATTCCGATGTAATCTATTTTTATGTCTTTTTTATATGCCTCCGGTTTAAAAAACAAAGTTGCAATTTTAAAATGCTTTACATTTCTTTCTTTAAACAAATGCTTCAATTCTTCGATTGTATTTCCGGTATCGATAATATCTTCGATAATAATTACCGTTCTTCCAGACAAATCCTGATTGATTCCGATTAATTCTTTAACCGAATTTGTTGTTTCAGTTCCTTCATACGATGCCATTTTGATAAAGGAGACTTCG
The DNA here is from genome assembly GCF_042686225.1 of Flavobacterium notoginsengisoli. Taxonomy (NCBI): domain Bacteria; kingdom Pseudomonadati; phylum Bacteroidota; class Flavobacteriia; order Flavobacteriales; family Flavobacteriaceae; genus Flavobacterium; species Flavobacterium notoginsengisoli. The sequence continues at coordinate 53,252 of NZ_JBHUOT010000002.1, read as the reverse complement.
CATGGTTTTTTATATTTTTTTAGAAAATCTGATACGACCATAAAGGCACCATTCAAAACTCCAATAAAAATTGGCGTATCATCTCCAAAATCGTCTTCTACCTGAGCCACTATTTTGGTTAAAGCAAAATCAATTTCTTTAGCCGAAATAAACGGAACAAATTGTTTATCGTGAAGTTGTATCATTATTTTTCTTTTTAAAATAATGCACAAAGATACAGAATTAGAACTTAACAGCTTATATCAAAATGGACTGTATGCGGATTATTTTTTTGGGAATGTTAAATATCAGTTAATATTTACAAACCAGTCTTTTAGGCTATTTTAAATTTCAGTAAATTGTTATGATATAATTATTTAACTCCAAAAAACCAATGAAAAAATCGTTAATCCTGTTTTCAATTCCGTTATTAGCTTTAATGACTTCGTGCAACGGACAAGTAAAAAAAGAAGAAAAAGAAGCACTTGCCAAACAGCCCGGAAACGTTGTAAAAACGGCTATCGGAGATATTACACTTCCTCCGCCCTACGCAACCGAATCAAAAACAAAGAACAGCAAAGTTATAGGCTGGCCCGAAGGAAAAACACCAAAAGCACCGGAAGGTTTTACGGTAACCAAATTTGCCGACGGTTTCGAAAATCCACGTTGGAGTTATACCGGGCCAAACAACGATATTTTTGTTGTGGAGAGCGGAACCAGAACAAGCAAAAACCAAATTATAGTTTTGCGTGACAAGGATAAAGACGGAAAATATGAAACTCGCGAAGTTTTTATTTCTGGTTTAAACAGACCTTTGGGAATGCTGATTCTTAAAGACTTTTTTTACATTGCCAATACCGATGGACTTTATCGATATCCTTATAAAAATGCTCCTTTAAAATTAGAAACTAAAGGAACTAAAATCGTTGAACTTCCCGCGGGTGGATACAACAATCACTGGACAAGAAGTTTGCTCGCTAATCCTGAGGGAACAAAAATTTATATTGGTGTTGGTTCCGGAAGCAATGTCGGAGAAAACGGGATGGATAAAGAAATTCGCCGTGCCGCAATTTTAGAAATTAATCCTGATGGAACCGGCGAAAAAATTTATGCTGAAGGTCTTAGAAATCCAATGGGAATGGACTGGAATCCGGCCAACAAAAAAGAACTTTGGACGGCAGTAAATGAAAGAGATGAACTTGGCGATGATTTGGTTCCGGATTATATCACGAGTGTAAAAAGAGGCGGTTTTTATGGATGGCCTTATTCGTATTTTGGAAGTATTCCTGACCCAAGATGGAAAGGGAAAGGCGAACGAAAAGATTTGATAGAAAAAGCCATTGTTCCCGATGTTCCGGTTGGTGCTCACACTGCTTCTTTAGGATTGGCTTTTTATACTAAAGATTCTTTTCCTGCTAAATATAAAAACGGAGCTTTTGTAGGACAGCATGGTTCTTGGAACCGCTCTGTAATTTCAGGTTATAAAGTTTTATTTGTTCCTTTTAAAGATGGAAAACCTTCAGGAAAACCAGAAGATTTTTTAACTGGTTTTATTTCTGACAATGATAAAGCGGAAGTTTACGGACGTCCCGTTGCTGTAACGGTTATGAATGATGGATCGCTTTTGGTAAATGATGACAGCGGCAATACGATTTGGAAAGTGACAGCAAACAAATAAATTTGAAACTCAAAAATTTTTAAACACATAGAGACATAGATTTTTTTGCATTAAAAAGTTGATTTTAAGAAAACTCGTTTTCACACATAGCTACTATGTGAATTTAAATAAGTGAAACGCCTTTTTTGCCTCAATCAATACTATGTTTCTATGTGTTAAAATAAAACCGCACTTTTAACTCTGCTCATTTATGTCTTTCCTAAAATGTTTTCTTTTTCTTTTGATTTTTTTTGTTTCTAAAAACATTTCAGCACAAGAAAATATTGATTCTACCAAAACCCAAAAACTAAACGAAGTTTTAATAAGTCCGATTCACATTAATCGGGATTTACAAAATAGTCCTGCTTCGATTGGTGTTTTATCTGAAAAAGAATTACTTCGAAATAATACCACAGACATAAGTAATGTCATTAACACGATTCCTGGAGTTTTTATGCAATCGTCGAATATTACGACAACCCGAATTTCAATTCGCGGAATCGGCGCCAGAACGCCATACGGAACGAATAAAATCAGGGCTTTTTATGGAAATATTCCGTTGACTTCTGGAAACAGTGAAACCGTAATTGATGATATTGATCTTCAAAACATTAATCAAGTCGAAGTCATAAAAGGGCCACTTTCGAGTATTTACGGCGCGGGTTTGGGCGGTGCAATTTTGATTTCGCCTGAAACATTTAATAAAGGAAACTATCAAACTGAAATAAGTTCTGTTTTTGGATCTTTTGGATTATTGAAAAACAGAGTCGGTTTTAACTTGAATGAAAAAAGTGCTTCACTAAATCTGAGTTACCACAATTTAAAAACGGACGGTTGGCGCGAAAACAGCGCTTACAATCGGGAAGGAATTACGCTCGGCGGTGAATTGTTCCGAAAGAAAAACAGCAAGTTGACGTACTTTTCCAATTACACTTATTTAAAAGCATACATTCCGAGTTCAATCAACAAAAACACTTTCGAAAATAATCCGCAGGCAGGCGCGCCGACTTGGGTTGCTTCAAAAGGCTTTAAAGAATACAAATCGACTTTGGCAGGATTAGCTTATGATTTTAAATTAAACGATCATCTCCAAAATTCGACTTCCGTTTTTATCAATTATAAAGACAGTAACGAACCGCGTCCTTTTGATATTTTGCGTCAATATACTTTTGCTTCGGGCGTGAGAACTCAGTTTTCAGGAGATTTTAAACTTGGGAAAATTAAAAATCAATTTATTGCGGGACTGGAATATTTCAGAGATAATTACAGCGGAAATACTTTCCAAAATTTATATCAGCAAAATAACGGAAACGGAAGTTTGCAAGGCAATCAACTTACCGCAACCGATCAAAAAAGAGATTTTTACAATATTTTTTCACAAATCAGAACTTTGCTTTCGGAACATTTTGAGATTCAGGCGGGTTTAAATTATAACAAAACTAAATTTGAATTGCAGAATGATTTTCCCGCTTCCGCGAATAATCCAAAGGAAAGATATAGTTATGATGGGATTTTTTCGCCACAGCTTTCTTTTCTTTATAAACCAAATGAAGTTCGAACCTTTTACTTTTCTGTAAGTCGAGGATTTTCTCTTCCTGCAACTGAAGAAACTTTAACTTCAACAGGAAACATCAATTCTGACATTAAACCCGAAACAGGTTATAATTTTGAATTGGGCGGAAAACTGCACTTTTTCAATAGAAAACTCTACACCGAAATTGCTATTTACCGAATGGAAATTAAAGATTTATTGGTTGCCAAAAGAATCGGCGACGATCAATATGAAGGTGTAAATGCCGGGAAAACTTTTCATGAAGGAATTGAGATTTCCCTAAACCATAATTGGCCAATGAATCGAATTTTTAATTTAAACTCTTACATCGGAACATCAATCGGGAATTATGAATTTAAAGAATTTGTTGATAACGAAAATGATTTCTCTGGAAATAAACTCACCGGAGTTCCAGCCAATACCGCAAGCGCTGGTTTTACTTTAAATACAAATACTGGCTTTTATTTTACTGCCGATTTTCAGTTTACAGATAAAATCCCAATGAATGATTCTAATGCCGATTATTCCGATTCTTATTCACTTCTGAATTTAAAAACCGGTTACCAATTTGAAATTCTATCTGGTTTAAAAGCTCATTTCGACGCAGGCATAAATAATGTCACAAATGAAAAATATGCCTCAATGATTCTAACCAATGCAACCGCTGTAGGAAACGTAAAACCGAGATTTTACTATCCTGGATTACCTGTAAATTATTACGGAATTATCTCATTAAATTATGTATTTTAGCACAGTATTTAACTCCACAAAACAATGCTTTCCGAACTGCAGAAGAAACTGGATTATGTCAATGCTTATAGAGAAAATCGTCTCAAAACGGCAAAAGATGTTTTAGAAAACCCTTCACTTTTTAGTGAATTGGTTTCGATTTGCTTTTCGCCCGAAAATAAAAACAATCATAAAGCCTGCTGGATTTTAGAATTTGTTTCGTACGAAGAATTGCATTGGCTTCAACCTCATCTTGACTTTTTCTGTTCGAATCTGAAAGTTTTAAAAGATGAAAGTTCCATGCGTCCGATTGCCAAGGTGGTTCAGCTTTTGGTAAAATCGCATTACAAGAAAAATGAAAACGGAATTCAACTTTCTGAAGAAAATCTACAAGACTGTATCGAAGCCTCTTTCGACTGGCTGATTAACGATACCAAAGTTGCCACAAAAGCTTATTCTATTCGTACTTTATATATTTTAGGAAATTATTACGACTGGATTCATCCCGAACTCAAAGTCATAATTGATAAAGATTTCGGAGACCATTCCCCTGCCTACAAAGCCGTTGCCAAAGAAGTTTTGAAGAAAATAAAATAGCTTTTTTTTGATAGCCACGAATTCACGAATTATTTTTTTTCCACAGATTAAAAGGATTAAAATGATTTTTTAATTACTTCAAAAAATAATCTGTGGAAATCTGTGAAATCTATAGCAGGATATTTCAGCCAAAGATTGGATTTCTATTAATTAAAAATTCGTGAATTCGTGGCTATAAAAACTAAATTTTGGCTAAAAAAAGATTAAAAAGTATCTTTGCAAAAACACAACTCAAAATGAATTATTTTTCTTCTGATTTTAAATTAGGAATATTAGGTGGCGGACAATTAGGTAAAATGCTTTTGTTTGACACCAGAAAATTTGACATACAAACTTACGTACTAGATCCAAGCGACGAAGCGCCAAGTAAAATTGCCTGCAACAAGTTTTTTCAAGGTGATTTAATGGATTATGAAACCGTTTACAATTTCGGAAAACAAGTCGATGTTTTGACTTTCGAAATCGAATTGGTAAATCTTGAAGCTTTAACGCAATTGGAAAACGAAGGTTTAAAAATATATCCTTCTCCAAAAACCTTAAAAGGAATTCAGAATAAAGGCGTTCAAAAAGAATTTTACGCTAAAAATAATATCCCAACTGCACCTTTCGAAAGATTTGAAAATTTAGAAAGTCTGAAATCTAAAATCAACGATCTAAAATTACCATTTGTGTGGAAATGCACCGAATTTGGTTATGACGGAAATGGTGTAAAAATAGTTCGTCAGGCATCCGATTTAGATACCTTGCCAAATGTAGAATGCATTGCAGAAACTATGGTTCCGTTCAAAAACGAATTAGCGGTAATTGTAGTTAGAAATCCATCCGGAGAAATGAAAACATATCCGGTTGTCGAAATGGAATTTCATCCAGAAGCCAACCAAGTTGAATATGTAATTTGTCCAGCAAGAATCGATGATAAAGTTGCTGAAAAAGCCAGAGCGATTGCTTTACAAGTTTCAGAGAACTTCAATCACGTTGGACTTTTGGCAGTTGAAATGTTCCAGACTCAGGACGACGAAATTTTGGTTAACGAAGTTGCTCCTCGCCCACACAATTCTGGTCATTATTCTATCGAAGCAAGTTATACTTCACAATTCGAAAATCATTTACGTGCTATTTTAGATCTTCCGTTAGGAAACACAGACAGTAAAGTTGCCGGAATTATGGTAAATTTAGTCGGTGCCGAAGGTCATTCTGGAAATGTAGTCTATGAAAACATCGAAACCATTTTAGGATGGGACGGTGTTACACCACATATTTACGGTAAAAAACAAACGCGTCCTTTCAGAAAAATGGGTCACGTGACAATCGTAAATGAAGATATGGCGGAGGCGAGAAGAATTGCGCAGGAAGTTAAGAATACTATTAAAGTGATCAGTGGTCAGTAATTTTTAGTGTTCAGGTGCAGTCTTCAGTTTTAACTAACTTAAATCAAAATATAAAAATGGGATTTCTGGATTTTTTTGATTTACTAGAAAATGCCTCGAAGGTGGCTGAAAGCCCAAATTTAATCAAGACTCACTTTGAAAAATTTACTGATAAAAATGAATACGTCGGTGAGAGAATTAAAAGTTTTATTGTTTTCTTAATTCTAACATTATTCTTAATTGCAATAGGTTTTGTACTTATATTTATAATTTACAAAACAACAAAACAGTCTTAAACAAAAAACTTTAAGATTTCAGATTCACAAACTTGAAACTTGAAACAAAACAAAACAAAACAAACAAAAAACTCATGAGCAAAGTAGCTATTATAATGGGAAGCATCTCAGACATGCCAGTTATGCAGGATGCAATCGACATATTAAAACAATTTAATGTAGAAGTTGAAGTAGATATTGTTTCGGCACACAGAACGCCGGAGAAATTATTCGACTTCAGCAAAAATGCACATAATCGTGGAATTTCGGTAATTATTGCCGGTGCGGGTGGTGCGGCACATTTACCAGGAATGGTGGCTTCAATGTCTCCGCTTCCAGTAATTGGAGTTCCGGTAAAATCAAGCAATTCAATTGATGGCTGGGATTCTGTATTATCGATTCTGCAAATGCCAGGTGGCGTTCCAGTTGCAACTGTCGCTTTAAACGGTGCAAAAAATGCTGGGATTTTAGCGGCGCAAATCATTGGAAGCCACGATAAAAAAGTTTTAGATACTATTATTTCTTATAAAGAAGAATTGAAAGCGGCGGTTAATAAAGCGGCTGAAGGTCTTAATAAATAAATTTAGTGGTCAGTGGTCAGATTTTTAGTGGTCAGTCGTTGTCTTTATGGAAACTGAACACTAAAAATCTGACCACTGACTACTTAAAAAAAACTCTACTTATGAGCGTATTAACACAATATTTCAACACCAAACATAATACAGCGCCTTTTTCGCAGATAAAAATCGAAGACTACGTTCCGGCCTTTCAGGAAGGAATTGCTTTGGCGAAAGCAGAAATTGATGCGATTGTAAATAATCCGGAAGCACCGACTTTTGAAAACACCATTGTAGCAATGGATTATTCGGGCGATATTTTGGACCGTCTTTCAAGTGTTTTCTTCAATTTGAATTCGGCTGAAACGAATGACGAAATGCAGAAAATTGCACAGGAAGTTTCTCCTTGGCTTTCAGAATTCGGAAATGACATTCGTTTGAATGCCGATTTGTTTGCGAAAGTAAAAACCGTTTACGATCAAAAAGAAAGTTTGAACCTCAACCCGGAACAAACGACTTTATTGGATAAAAAATACAAAAGCTTTTCAAGAAACGGAGCCAATCTTCCAGAAGATAAGAAAAACCAATTAAGAGAAATCGACAAAGAATTATCGAAATTGAGCTTACAGTTTGGCGAAAATGTGTTGGCAGAAACCAACAATTTCGAATTGCATTTAACCGATGAGAAAGATTTATCAGGTTTACCAGAAGGCACAATCGAAGCTGCAAGATTATTAGCCAAAAATCAGGAAAAAGAAGGCTGGATTTTTACTTTAGATTATCCAAGTTATGTTCCGTTTTTGACTTATGCTGATAATCGTGAATTGCGTAAAAAAATGGCAATTGCTTTTGGAGCAAAAGGTTTTCAAAGTAATGAATTCAACAATGAAGAAAATGTTCTGAAAATTGCCAAACTTCGTCATGAAAGAGCCAATTTATTAGGTTACAAAACACACGCACATTTTGTTCTGGAAGAAAGAATGGCCGAAAGTCCGGAGAAAGTATTTTCTTTCTTAAATGATTTATTGGCAAAAGCAAAACCTGCGGCGCAAAAAGAGTTTGCCGAATTAACTGCTTTCGCAAAAGAGCTAGACGGAATCGAGCAATTAGAGAAATGGGACGGCGCTTATTATTCGGAAAAATTAAAACAACAACTTTTTAATTTAGACGATGAAAAGCTGAAACCGTATTTTCAGTTAGAAAAAGTTTTAGACGGCGCTTTTACCGTTGCCAAAAAACTATACGGTTTAACTTTTACGGAAGTTTTTGATATCGATAAATACCACGAAGAAGTTACTACTTACGAAGTAAAAGATGCAAACGGAAATTTAGTTTCGATTTTCTACGCTGATTTCTTCCCAAGAAAAGGAAAAAGAAACGGTGCCTGGATGACTTCATTCAAATCACAATATGTAAAAGACGGCGTAAACGAGAGACCGCATATTTCGAATGTTTGTAATTTTACAAAACCAACTGAAACAAAACCTTCGTTATTGACTTTTAATGAAGTCACAACTCTATTCCACGAATTCGGACACGGTTTACACGGAATGTTGGCTGACACAGTTTATCCAAGTTTATCCGGAACTTCGGTTTATTGGGATTTCGTAGAATTGCCAAGTCAGATTATGGAAAATTGGTGTTACGAGCCGGAAGCTTTGGCTTTGTTTGCGAATCATTACGAAACGGGAGAAATTATTCCGATTGAATATGTTCAGAAAATTAAAGAAAGTGCAAGTTTTCAGGAAGGTTTGGCAACATTGCGTCAATTGAGTTTTGGATTATTAGACATGGCTTGGCACGGACAAGATCCAACTACTATCACCAATTTAAAAGCTTTCGAAACGGAACAATTTGCCAATACACAATTGTATCCAGATGTAAAAGAAAATGCGATGAGTACTGCTTTTTCGCATATTTTTCAAGGTGGATATTCTTCCGGATATTACAGTTACAAATGGGCTGAAGTTCTGGATGCTGATGCTTTTGAATATTTCCATGAAAATGGAATCTTTAATGAAGAGATTGCAAAAAAATTCAAAGATAATGTACTTTCTAAAGGAGGAACAGAACATCCAATGACTTTATATAAACGCTTTAGAGGTCAGGAACCAAAACCTGAAGCTTTGTTGAAGAGAGCGGGATTGCTTTAATTTTAGATTTTAGTCCCGATAGCTATCGGGATAGATTTCAGATTATAACCGAAGTAGAAATGCTTCGGTTTTTTATTTGGTTTTACTTTAACTATCTTCGTATTTTTAAATCTTAATCTTACAAATACAAGCCGTGAAAAAATATTTTAAAATAGCACTTTATCTTGCCATAATTGGACTGATTGCAATTGTCTCTGTAAACTACTACGTAAAAAATTCGACTAAGAAATACATTCATTATTCAATTAAAAAGTTTCCCAAAAATGATGTTGGGATTATTTTTGGTGCGGGAATTAACGGAAATCAGCCAAGCAAATATTTAAAGGATCGTTTGGATGCCGGAATTATGCTTTGGAAAGCAAAACGAATCAATAAAATTTTACTTTCTGGAGATAACGGTCGTGACGAATATGATGAGTTAACCGTTATGAAAAACTACTGTTATAATCATGGGGTTGATACAACAAAGATTTTTATTGATTATGCCGGTTTCGATACTTACTCAACAATGTATCGCGCTAAACATATTTTCAAGATTAAAAAAGCAACTTTAATTTCTCAGGAATATCATCTAAATCGCGCTATTTACATCGGACAACAACTCGGAATTAAATCTGCTGGTTATTCTGCAAATCAAGGAGAATATCTTGGATATAAATATGTAACGTTTAGAGAATACGGCTCTATTTTCAAATCTTTTTTTGACGTTTTGAGAAATCGCAAACCTCGTTTTTTAGGAACTACAATAGATATAAATGGGGAATCTAATTATTCTAAAGAAGATAAACGATAAGGAAAAGCCCAAAACAGAAATGTTTCGGGCTTTTTTAATTTAAAATCTCTTCATGTTTGACAACATATGCCAAGGCTTCTTTTACAACTTCGTTTAAATTCAATCCTTTTCTAGTGGCTAAGAGTGCTATTTTTTGATGCAATTCCTGAGACACTCTCACGTTAAAAGAGCCTTTATAGGTTTTATCCGGGACTTTATTCAATAATTTACATGTCTCTAAATAATCGTCAACCGCTTCTTTAAAAGAGGCTTCTAATTCTGTAACCGAAGAACCTTCAAAAGTTACCAAATCGGTTATACCTTGAATTTTACCAAAGAATATTTTATCATCTGCAGAAAATTCTAATGTACCAATATATCCGTTATATTCTAAATAGTTTTTCATCTTACAATTCTAAATATTCAATAATAATATCAAGTTGATATCCTTTCAAAACTTTTTGTGGATGTGGTTCATGTAGACTTATAATCTGTTTATTTTCATTCGCAAATTTTCTTCTTGAACCACCTGTTTTTCCTTGTGAAATCTGATTATAACCAAAATGATTCAGAACTTTCAGCATTTCATCCCAAGAAAAATCTTTTGGTTTTGATTTTAACCTTTCAATAAGTTTATCAATCTTACTCATACAAATTTATCATTAAATCTTCAATTTGCAACTAAATTTTAGTCACAAACTAAATTGAAAGATAAAAATAAGAAAAATCATTCAAAAAATATTTTTTGATTTAAAAAAAGACCTGCAAATATTCTTGCAAGTCTTTATCAAATAGTTTAAAAATAAAATCTTTACTCTTGACTCTATTTTCTATATTCTCTTTACTCTTTCTCCAAAACTCTCTTAGCCAATTTCCCAACCGTCAGTCCTTGAACAACAATTGAAAATAATACCACAATATAAGTGACTTCCAAAAGCAAGTTTTTATATTCACTTTCTGGCATTGAAAGAACCAGAGCAATAGAAACTCCGCCACGAATTCCTCCCCAAACTAAAACCATCAAAGAACCTTTGTTGTAAGCCGATTTGATTCCGAAGAACTTAAAGATATCGAAGAATTTCCACGGTAAAACTATTGAAGTCAATCTTGAAAAAAGCACAATAAAAATAGCTACAAAACCTGTCAATAATTGTTTATTCAAATCTGGAAGTAATAAAAGTTCAAAACCAATAAATAAGAATAGAACAGCATTTAAGATTTCATCGATCAGTTCCCAAAACTTTCCAAGATAATCTTTAGTTACTTCACTCATCGCGACTTTTTTACCGTAATTTCCAATAATCAATCCCGCCACAACCATCGCCAGCGGACTGGAAACGTGTAAACTTTGAGCCACTAAAAATCCTCCCGTAACAATAGAAAGTGTAATTAAAACTGAAACTTTATAATCGTCAATTTTCTTCATGACTTTTGAAGCTGTAAATCCGAAAACGGCTCCTAACAGAAGTCCGCCTATTCCTTCTTTTGCAAAAAGCCAGGCGATGGAACCAAAACTTACATCAAATGTTGGATCGGTTGCCATTTTTAGAACAACGGCAAACATTACAACTGCTACTCCATCATTAAACAATGATTCTCCAACAATTTTGGTTTCGATTCTTTTAGGAACTTTAGCTTCTTTTAAAACTCCCAAAACCACAATTGGATCGGTTGGAGAAATTAAAGTTCCAAAAACCAAGCAAAATATATAAGGGATATTTATTCCTAAAAGAGGAGCAATATAATAAAGCAACATTGAAATGATTAAAGCTGACAACACTACACTTACGGTAGAATAAATCATAATCGGAACTTTTTGTTCTTTCAGATCGGACATGTTTACGTGTAGAGCTCCGGCAAATAATAAAAAGTTCAACATCGCTCCCATCAATATTTCGTTGAAATCAAATTGTTTGATTAAATCAAAAAAATGTTTGGTCGTTGCAGGAAAATAAGAATCTCCTAAAAGACGAATACCTACTGAAACCAGCATAGCAATAATCATAATTCCGATCGTTCCCGGAAGTTTTAAAAATCTTAAATTTAAATAGGCGAAGAAAGAAGCCAATACAATAAGTATTGAAAAGGTGTAGTATAATTCCATAAAATGTGATTTTTACAAAAATAGCTGTATCATTATTTAATCGAAAATTTCAAGGTTTGAATTAACATAACTTTATTATTTGTTAAATAGCCATTCAACTAATTGAAAAAGCCGAAGTAAATACTTCGGCTTTCTACTTTAGAACATTATAATCCGCCTTTAATACTCAAAATCTAATTTATTTGTTATTACGAACAAATTCATCAAACTGTCTCAGTTTAAGAGCTTCTGTTTCTTCGATCAGTTTTGTTTTAAGATTTGCATTTTTTGCATTTTTACCTGTTGTTAGAATTTTAGGTTTTGTAGTATATAAATAAGACTCAAATATGTGACTTAAATACAAAGGAGATTTTCCAATCCCACGTGACTTATCAAAGTTTTGAGATTGATGACAAGTAAAACAGTTTACCAGATTACCTGCATTAATTTTATGAATACTATCCTTAAAAGTCTGCGTGTAGGTTTCCATTGTAATGTTAGCTAAATTCGAAGAACCTCTTGCCAATGAATCCAGAAGTACACTTGAGATCTGCTTTTTTACAATAGTTTTAGCCTGATCTTCAGGAGATAATCCATCAGTGTCTAACCAAATTGATCCATTATAAAAATAGTTTTTGAAAACATCTTTTAATTTTGAAGCTACACATTTATTAATAAAATCAATATTATTAAAATTGACAGGCTCTGATTGACTTGTAGACATGTATGCATTTGTACCTAAAACTTTTGGCACTCCATATTCATAAAGAACAAAGGCCTTATTGGGTGTAAGTGGCTTTTTATTAGTTCTGTCCCAGGTAATACCAGATAAACCGGATGTTTCTCCGCTTTCGTAAAACAGCTTTTCTTCTTTTACTGTTACTGAATTATTTTTCCAGTCATAAACCGGAGCCATATCTTTGTGCTCAAAAGTTGCCCAAATAAATTCAGGATGATTCTTTACAACTCCAACAACATGCATGCCCAGCAATGCTACAGACTTTGCTACATATTGTCCACTTTTATTTTGGACTGCTGCTTTAGTAATAAAATAATCTCCTTGTTTTTCTTTTGGAATTGCAGCTGTGCTAATCCAGGATACTTTTAATTCAAGCGACCCAACCGGAAATGTTTCTAAATTAGAATACGGTATTTTTCCACTGTTAATTTCCGATGCTGCAATAAGCGCTTTATCCATCAATATTTTATTTACGTGAATAGAATAAAATACTGTATCGCCCGCCGTTTTTCCAGGAACTACTTTTGGATTAGAAACCAAAACCCCTGCTGGTCCAGCCTGATTAATTGAACTTAAAACTAGTTTTAGTCCTAATTGCGGACTAACATGTTCCATTTCGGGAGTAACGACATCTAACGAATCTAAGAACAAAGGATTTCCGTTTGCTAATGGTTTTGTCAGCCATAAAAATTTCTGCCATGACCATTGATGAAAAATACAATTCGTTGTACTTTTAGTATCAAAAGGACTTCCATCACCTTCTTTTGGAGGCGGCGTCTGCTCATGTGGAAACCAGCTTGCTTCGCATTCACAAACCGCAGCCGCATTATCAGCATAAGAATCTTGTGCTTTTCCTAATATTTTTTCTTTATTTAGAAAAAATAGTGAGACAACCGCTACTGAAAGAACAGCGGTGGTAGTTATAATTGTTTTTCTTTTCATTTCCATGTGTTTTTTTTTGTGAATAGGGCAATAAAAAAGGGCCGCCTTTAGAAGACGACCCTTTAAATTAAATTGTAACTGAATATTAGAACTGAATTAAATCCTAATTTAATACTCTAAAGTTGATAAACCTGGGGTCCTAATTTATGCTAACTCTGGTTGTAAATTCGCTGCTGCTTTTACAGGAACATCTTCTACATTGTGTCTCCAGTACGAGAAACCTCCTTTACCATTCCAAGCATTGTCAATTGCTAAATGCGCATTGAAGTCAGCTAAGAAAGAACCAATTGCCGGCGGCGGGAAAGATTGAACATATTGTCCTTGTAAACTAACTACTTTAGTGTACTCACCTAATCCTGTTGCATAAATTTTACCTTTTACTTGTACCACAATGTGACTATCAGGACCGTTAACAGCCTGAGTAATTACTACTGTACCAGTAACAGAATTTTGCGATGGTACAACAACTAAACTAAATGTTGCAATTGGAGCACCTGGTGTTCCAACATTTCCAATTGTGCCTTTTGCTAAATAAGCACCGGCTAATAAATCTGACATAATTTTTTCGATTTAGGTTTTCCTACTCTTAAGGCTTTTCGGTACCGCCTCGTTTTTTCAAGTGGTTTCTGCTCCACCAATTTTTATTTCTTTCCTTTTTTTTAGACATTTTTCTAAATATTAAGGAAACGGCTTTTTGTTTATTTTCAATTCAAAACTATAACAGATAAGAAGGCAGAAGGAAAAAAATGACACAAAGTAGTCTTTTTATGACACCAGCTGGCAAAAGAGACTACATAAGAAAAATGAATACGTAAAAATACCTGCTTTCAAATAAGTTTCAATTATTTTTGAAAGTTTAAAAACTTTTACTTACATTTGATCCATGGAATTCAAAGAAGCAAAAAATAAGTTTGTACAAACCTGGGGAGCATTAGGCTCACAGTGGGGAATTAATAAAACGATGGCACAAATCCACGCTTTATTAATGGTTTCGAACGAACCGGTTTCTATGGAAGACATTATGGAAGAATTGCAGATTTCCCGCGGAAATGCGAGCATGAACTTAAGAGGTTTAATGGATTGGGGGATTGTTTATAAAGAATACAAAGCGGGAGAAAGAAAAGAATTTTTCACGGCTGAAAAAGACTTAGACGAATTAGCAGTTAAAATTTCCAGAGAAAGAAGCAAAAGAGAAATCAAACCAACGCTGAAAATCTTAAAAGAAGTTTCGACTATTGAAGCTAAAGATTCAGCAGAAGAAAAACACTTTGTAGATCAAACTTCCAAATTGTATGATTTTGTTTTAAAAGCAGATAATATGCTGGACAAAATGACTGAATTTAATGATAACTGGCTTGGAAAATTGTTTATGAAAATGATGAAATAAATCCTCAACCTAAAAAAATTTAATTCAAACTTTCATTTTTTTCTGAAAGTTTAAAACAATCAATAATTATGAAAAATATTAATTACCTAAATTATTTTTTTGTTGGAGTTCCTTCAATAATTTTTCTATTAGCCTTCTTTGAAATATTAGATTTTACTGTATTTGCCTTATTGTTCAGTATACTAACTGGTTTATTTCAAGTCACAATTGGTGGCTGTATGCTGATTGATGAACCCCGAAACAAATTTCTTCAATCCTATATCGGTGGAGTTGTTTTATACTTTCTTATTGTTTTCATTAATCCTTTTTCTTCTTATGATTTCAAATTTTACTTTTTAGCTGCAACACCAGCAATATTGGCATTTTACCTTTCAATATTAATCTATAAAAAAGCACACCAATGAACTTCTTAAAAGCAGAATGGAAAAACTTAGCCCTTTTCAATTATGAAGTTGAGGCTAAACTATTAGAAAAATATCTTCCGGCAGGAACCGAAATTGATATTTGGAACAACAAATGTTATGTCAGTCTGGTTGGGTTTATGTTTAAAAACACGAAGGTTTTAGGATTAAAAGTTCCGTTTCATGTCGATTTTGAAGAAGTGAATTTGAGATTTTATGTAAAACGTTTTGAAAATGACGAATGGAAACGCGGTGTAGTTTTCATTAAAGAAATCGTTCCAAAAAAAGCGATCACTTTTATTGCGAATACTTTGTATCAGGAACATTATGAAACTCAGAAAATGAGACATGAAATTCATGAAAATGAAGACAGCAATACTTTTATTTATCAATGGAAAAATGGTGCAGAATGGAATACAATTGAAATTGAAACCAAAAAAGATTTAAGCAAAATCGAAATTGATTCTGAAGCTGAATTCATTACAGAACATTATTTCGGATATACCAAAATCGATGAAGAAACGACTTTTGAATATGAAGTTACTCATCCAAGATGGAAACAATTTGAAGTCTTAAATCATCGTATTGCTATTGATTTCGAAAAAAATTATGGAAGCGATTTTGGATTTCTTCAAACTCAAAAACCAATTTCTGTTTTCCTGGCTGAAGGATCAAAAATTACTGTTAAGAATAAAAGAAAACTTCAGCTGATTCCTGTTGAAGAGGAATTATACGCATAAAACTATTCATCTTTAAAACCAAAAATCATGAAAACGTTAGAAAACCAAACCTTACTTTATGATGAAGATTGTCCGCTTTGCAGTTTATACACCACTGGATTTGTAAAAAGTGGAATGCTTGATGAAAACGGGAGAAAATCGTATTGCCAATTATCTAAAGAAGAACAAAGTTTTGTAGATTTAAAACGTGCTCCAAACGAAATTGCTTTAGTCAATAATAAAACTAAAACCGTTACATACGGAATTGATAGTTTAATAAAAGTTATTGGTTTTTCTTTTCCTTTAATTGAAAAAATTGCGACTATAAAACCAATTCATTTTATTCTGAAGAAAATGTACTCTTTTGTTTCTTATAACCGAAAAGTAATTATTCCGGGAAATGTAAAAGAAGAAAACAAACTGCAATGCACACCTGATTTCAATTACAAATACCGATTTCTTTTTATTGGATTTGCTTTGACCATAACGACTTTTATTCTTTTTGGCTATTCTAATTTGATTCCGGTTTTGCCAAAAAGTAGTATTACCAGAGAAATCATTTTAGCTTTTGGACAAATTGTTTTTCAAAGTTTATTTCTTTTAAAATTAGACAAACAAACGATTCTCAATTACGCAGGAAATATCATGACCGTTTCTTTGATGGGAAGTTTGATTTTGATGCCGATTTTAATTTTAAGTCACTTTTTCCAGCTTCCGCAAATGATCGTTTTAGGCTGGTTTGGAGTAACGGTTTTCATTATGTTTCTGGAACATTTTAGAAGGGTAAAACTTTTAAAACTTCCTTTTTACTTATCTTACACTTGGATTCTGTATAGAACTCTCGCTTTGTTTTTAATTTTAAACTAAACAAAATGACACATCAGGAAATACTCAAAAAAGTAGAATGGAAAGATTTAAAAAATCTCACTTTTAAAGAAATGCTCATTGAAAACAACTTGACAATTCCGTGGTTTATAATTTCTATGGCGTTGGCTTATTTTGGGTATTATTTACTTGCCCTGCCTTTTTCAGCATTTTTCTTTTTAGCGGGTTTGAGACAAGTTCACAATGGTTTTCATAATTCATTAGGAACAAATAATATTTTAACGTGGCTTACTCTGTATGTAAATAGTATTTTATTGATGGTTTCAATTCATGCTGTCAAGTTTAATCACATCAGACATCATAAATATTGTTTATCTGAAGAAGATTACGAAGGAAAATCAGCTCGAATGACTTGGTACGGCGCTATACTTTACGGACCAATTCACATGTTTTTGATTCATAAAGTAACTTTGCAGAAAGGAAATAGAAATTATGTTAAGAATGTCATTTTAGAATTAATTTCCATAACTATCGTAACATTCTTTATTTTTTATTTTCAAATTCATTTCCTGATTTATCATGTAATAATTATGGTCTTCGCCGAATTTCTAATGGCATTTTTTGCAGTCTGGACTGTTCATCATGATACCGAAGAATCTCCAGAATTTGCCAGAACGCAGCGTGGAAAATGGAAAAACAAAATCACTTTTAGCATGTTTTACCATTTGGAACATCATTTATTCCCGGCAGTTCCAACGATTAAACTTCCGGAATTAGCAAAAAGAATTGATGAAGCACTTCCTGATATTGAAAAAAAGCAGACTTTTTAAATAACCTGAGTTCGGGATAAGAATAGAAATAAGATTTGTGTAAAATAGCAATAATTCGTATATTTAAGTATCTAACATTCAAATATTTAAACGAATTACTGCTATGGATTTGAAAGACCAAATTACGAATATTTTTGTACAAATTGATGATTTTTGTAAAGAGTTTAATGCTCAAATCAAGAAAATGAAACTTGAAGCACTCGGCGATAGCAAGAAAAGAAGAAACAGAGCCTCACTAATGTCAGATTCTGAAATGATCACCATTATGATTGGCTTTCATCTGGGCGCTCACAAAACGTTTAAGCATTATTATAAAGAAATTGTTTGTGGCTACTGGAAAGACTTATTTCCTAAAAGCCTGTCTTACAATAGATTTATTGAACTTCAGCAAAGAAGCTTTGTGGTTTTTGCCTTGTTTCTGAAAGAAAAATGTTTGGGAAAATGCACAGGAATAAGTTTTATGGACAGTACAACTTTGAAAGTTTGCAGAAATCAAAGAATCCATAATCACAAAGTTTTCAAAGGTTTAGCAGAGCGCGGAAAGTCTTCAATGGGTTGGTTTTATGGGTTCAAGCTTCATCTGATTTGCAATGAAAAAGGAGAGCTATTATCCTTTTATATAACGAAAGGGAATGTGGATGACCGAAATCCGAAACATATTAAAAATATGACAGATCAACTCTTTGGAAAACTCTTTGCCGACAAAGGATACCTTTCCAAAGCACTTTGGGAGATGCTTTTTGCAGATGGAATACAACTTTTCACAAAACTTAGAAAGAATATGAAAAATCATATTATGAAAATGGAAGACAAGATTTTGCTGAGAAAAAGAGCCATCATTGAGACAATAAATGATGAATTGAAGAACCATTGTCAGGTAGAACACACCAGACATAGAAGCGTGAACAATTTTATGATGAACATTTTGGGAGGGCTAACCGCTTATTGCTTCTTTCCAAAAAAACCGTCACTCAACTTGAAAAAAGTAAATGACGGTCAATTATTTTTAAACTTCGCTTAAACCGAACTCAGGTTAAATAGTAAAATACAGTTTGCCACGAATTGATATTAAGTAAAACACTTCAAAAAAATTTGTGGAATTTGTGGCAGAAAAAAAACTCAACCATGAAAAAACTCATAATCGCAGCTGGAACTGGTTTTTTAGGACAAGTTTTAGTCCATCATTTCAAAAATAAATTTGAAGAAATTGTAATTCTAACGAGAGGAAAATCTCAGACAATTGACGGAATTAAATATCTAAACTGGAATGCCAGAACTTTTACTGGCTGGGAAAAAGAATTGGAAAACGCAACAATTCTAATTAATCTCGCCGGAAAATCTGTTGATTGCCGTTATACGAAAGAGAACAAAAAAGAAATTCTTTTATCCCGAATTGAAAGTACCAAAATTCTAAACAAAGCGATTTTGAATTGCAAAAACCCGCCGAAACATTGGCTGAATTCATCTACAGCAACTATTTATCGTTTTTCATTAGACAAACAAATGGATGAAGTTGATGGCGAAATTGGAAATGATTTTTCTATAAATGTAGCTCTTTCCTGGGAAAAAGCTTTTTTTAAAACTGAAACGCCAATGACAATGAAAACTGCTTTGCGGACTTCTATTGTTTTAGGAAAAAATGGAGGCGCTTTTATTCCGTTAAAGACTTTGGCAAAAATTGGTTTTGGAGGAAAACAAGGAAGCGGCAATCAGTTTGTGAGCTGGATTCATGAGGACGATTTTGCAAGTGCGGTTGATTTTATTATTCAAAAAGAAATGACTGGTTTTATCAATATTGTTTCTCCGGAACCAATTCGAAATATTGATTTTATGGAAAAACTTCGAAAAGCTGTTGGTTTTCCTTTTGGAATTCCGATGAATAAATTCTTTCTGGAAATTGGTTCTTTTTTTATTCGAACAGAAACAGAATTGGTTTTGAAAAGTCGAAACGTAGTTCCGAAACGACTTTTGGAAAATGGGTTTGAGTTTAAGTATGGGGATATTGATGAGACTTTTCGAGATTTGTTGCGATAAAACTTCCCGCATTTTTGTCATCCTGACGGAGGAAGGATCACACACGAAGCTCGACAAAGAATTGTCGATATACATAGCGGAGTTTCTAGTATGATCCTTCCTCCGTCAGGATGACAAGATTGTAGCTAAAGGATATTTCGCAAAAACTTCCACAAAATTAAACCTATCGAAAATGACAATAATAAACCTCACAACAAAAATAAACGCACCAAAACAAATCGTTTTTGATGCATCTCGAAATATTGACATTCATCAGCAATCGGCAAGTCCTTCAAAAGAAAAGGCAATTGCGGGCGTAACCTCTGGTTTAATAAATTTAAATGAAACGGTAACCTGGCGCGGTAAACATTTCGGGTTTTATATCACGCATAAAAGCCGAATTACAGTAATGGATCTATATGAATATTTTGTAGATGAAATGGAAAAAGGCAAATTCAAGTCGTTCAAACATGAACATTTTTTTGAGGAAGAAAATGGATTTACCATTATGAAAGACAAATTGCAATATGAAACTCCTTTTGGCGTATTCGGTGAACTTTTTGATATTTTATTTTTAGAAAAGCATCTTACTAATTTTCTTTTGGAGAGAAATAAAGTTTTGAAAACCGTTTCGGAAAAACTCATTTAAGATAAATTGCTTAATTTTATAAGTATCATTCTTAAAAAGAATTGATTACAAATCAAAAAAAATCAGACTTATGAAATTAAAAACGATATTAACTGTAGTTCTATTTCCCCTTTCTTTTATCGGATTTTCTCAAAGCAATTGTGCCACTCTAAAAGGATGTGAAAGAAAGCTTTGTGAATTGAATGTAAAATTAGCAACTGCAAAAAAAGCTGGAAATCAAAATCAGATAAAGGGTGTTGAAGAAGCTATTGCACAGACCAAGAAAAACTGCACCACTAAAACAGTAAACAAAGATCTTGACAAAAAAGTAAAAGAGAAACAACAAAAAGTCAACGAAAGAACTGCCGATTTGAACGAAGCGATTAAAGAGAAGGAAAGCAAAGAAAAAATCGACAAGAAAAGGAAAAAACTAAATGAAGCGAAAGCTGATTTGAATAAAGCTTTGGCTGAACAGAAAGCGAAATAATTTTTTCTCACGCAGATTTAACAGATTGAGCAGATAAAAAAACAAATTCAATTGCCTACAGCTTTAGCTGTAGGATAAATTATGATAGATTGTTTCTTGGCTTTAGCCAAACTTTGTCATTTGGCTAAAGCCCTTATTGAAGACTTCTTTTAACTCCAGCTAAAGCTGGAGGCAATTCAAAATTTAATAATTAATAAAATTCTCTTTTGAAAATGAATTTTCCTCGTTTTACGTTTTGCGTGAGGGATAGGAGCTGGCTACCGAAGTAGCGCGGATAGCCCGGCCCCGATTTGATAAGTGGGCGAATAACCGTAAAGCATTTTGCCCACTTATCAAATCGGGGGCACGCCCAGAATATTTTTAAAGAAAAACGATCATCAGCCACCAAAATATTGGTACACTTTCGACCCAAAAGGAGGTGTAATATTTAGAGCGATTTGGATTGGCAAAAAAGATAAATAACATCAGCATGATGACCATAATAAGATTTATAATCGCATCGTGATAGTTGAATGTTGAAATAAAAACTTCTAAAAACCAAAACGGAATCAACAGTAGAAATCCTAAAAGTTTGGTTTTCTTAACGCCAATTGTCTGCGGAACGGTTTGCAGATGCGGATCGTCATTGGCTAAATCGATGATTTCAAAAACTAATATCAAAACGAAAACCAATACAAACCGCTGAATGCATTTGATAAAGAAATCTGTCGTAAACGGAATTTCGGCATTTATTAAAGGTAAAACCAAAGTAGCGCCAACCCAGCAAAGTGCGACAATATAAATTTTTACGCCCGCCCAATTTCGGGCATTTCTTCTATTAGGAAAAAACGGCAAAGTATAAAGTGCAGTAATCAGAAAAATTACGACAGAGACAATTTGGGTGATCCTCTTTAAATGGAAAAAATAATAGCCAACCAAAATGAGCGAAATGAAACTCAAAACAGCGATGATTTTTAATTGCGTACCGATTGGATTTTTCTTTACGCGGACAAGTGCATCATATTTTACGAAATTATATCCTACAATTGTTCCAAAGAAAACAAATAGTGCCATTGGCTCATCGTACTGAATATGAAACACATGAAACGTTATTCGGACTAAAGCATAACACGATAAAGCCACGTGAATACTGCTGTTTAAATAAAAATTGAATATTTGTTTTAGAAGTTTCATATTGCGAAATCTAATCAATTGGTAACAAATCAACTCTTTAGTTAGAAAATTGACAAAAATTGAAGTTAAAAATACCCATTAAATTATTAATAATACTTAATTTTGCGCCACAAAAAAACAACACATTTACTTTAAAATGTAATAAACCTTGTGTAGCATGAGATTACGTCAAATAAAACACCCGGCAAATTACTTTTGATCTTTAAAAAAATAGACTGCTACAAATGAAAACAGATGCTTTTGCTTTAAGACACATTGGTCCAAGAGAAACAGATCTTCAACACATGTTACAAACCATTGGTGTTGACTCGATTGAACAACTTGTTTACGAAACCCTTCCGGACGATATTCGTTTAAAAGCGCCTTTGAATTTGGATCCTGCTATGACAGAATTTGAATTTGCAAATCACATTCGCGACTTAGGAAAGAAAAACAAAACATTTAAATCATACATTGGTTTGGGTTATCACCCAACTATCGTTCCTGCGCCAATTCAGAGAAATATCTTCGAAAACCCAGGATGGTATACAGCTTACACGCCTTACCAGGCAGAAATTGCTCAAGGTCGTTTGGAAGCAATTTTAAATTTCCAGACTACTGTTATCGAATTAACAGGAATGGAAATTGCCAATGCCTCTTTATTGGATGAAGGAACTGCTGCTGCAGAAGCTATGGCTTTATTATTTGATGTTCGTACGAGAGATCAAAAGAAAAACAATACACATAAATTCTTCGTTTCTGAAGAAATTTTACCTCAGACTTTATCTGTACTTCAAACACGTTCAACTCCAATTGGAATTGAATTAGTAGTTGGAAACCACGAAACATTTGATTTTTCAAATGAATTCTTCGGAGCGATTTTACAATACCCAGGAAAATATGGTCAGGTAAACGATTACAGTGCTTTTGTTGCTAAAGCAAAAGAAAACGAAATCAAAGTTGCCTTTGCTGCTGATATTTTATCACTTGCAACTTTAACTTCTCCGGGAGAAATGGGCGCTGCTGTAGTAGTTGGAACAACACAACGTTTTGGTGTACCAATGGGTTACGGTGGTCCTCACGCTGCTTATTTTGCAACTAAAGATGAGTACAAACGTTCTATGCCAGGTCGTATCATTGGAGTTTCTGTTGATGCAAACGGAAACCGTGCTTTACGTATGGCTTTAGGAACTCGTGAACAACACATTAAACGTGAAAAAGCGACTTCTAACATTTGTACTGCTCAGGTTTTATTAGCGGTTATGGCCGGAATGTACGCAGTTTACCACGGTCCAAAAGGATTAAAATATATTGCAAATAAAGTTCACGCATCTGCAGTTACTACTGCTGAAGCTTTAAATAAATTAGGAGTTTACCAAACCAACACAGCTTACTTTGATACGATTTTAGTAAAAGCTGATGCTCAAAAAGTTAAAACAGTTGCTGAGAAAAACAAAGTAAACTTCTTCTACCCTGATGCTGACTCCGTTTCTATTTCATTAAACGAAACAACTTCTGTTGCAGACATCAACCAAATCGTTGCAATTTTTGCTGAAGCTTTAGGAAAAGAAACAGTAACAGTTTCTGAATTAACTGAAGCTAGTCAATTACCTGCTTCATTAGAAAGAACATCTTCTTTCTTAACGCATGATGTTTTCAACAATCATCATTCAGAAAGTCAGTTGATGCGTTACATCAAAAAATTAGAGCGTAAAGATTTATCATTGAATCATTCGATGATTTCATTAGGTTCTTGTACAATGAAATTAAACGCAGCTTCAGAAATGTTGCCTCTTTCAATGCCAAACTGGAATAGCATTCACCCATTTGCACCAGTTGACCAAGTTGAAGGCTACCTAACAATGCTTAAAAAATTAGAACAGCAATTAAATGTAATTACTGGATTTGCCGGAACAACTTTACAGCCAAACTCTGGAGCTCAGGGAGAATATGCTGGATTAATGGCAATTCGTGCTTACCACATGTCAAGAAACGAAGGTCACCGTAATGTATGTTTGATTCCTTCATCAGCTCACGGAACAAATCCTGCTTCTGCAGCGATGGCCGGAATGAAAATCATTGTTACAAAAACAACTCCGGAAGGAAATATTGACGTAGAAGATTTAAGAGAAAAAGCGATTGAACACAAAGATGATTTATCTTGTTTAATGGTAACGTATCCATCTACTCACGGAGTTTTTGAATCTTCGATTATAGAAATCACAAAATTAATCCACGATAATGGCGGATTAGTATATATGGACGGTGCAAACATGAACGCACAAGTTGGATTAACAAATCCTGCTACAATTGGTGCTGACGTTTGTCACTTAAACTTACACAAAACATTCGCTATTCCTCACGGTGGCGGTGGACCAGGAGTTGGACCAATTTGTGTGAACGAAAAATTAGTTCCGTTCTTGCCAACAAACCCAATCTTAAAAGTTGGTGGTGAGCAGGCAATTACAGCTATTTCATCTGCACCTTACGGATCTGCTTTAGTATGTTTAATCTCTTACGGTTACATCACCATGATGGGAGCTGAAGGATTAAAAAGCGCAACAGAGCATGCAATCTTGAATGCAAACTATATGAAATCTCGTTTCGAAGGACACTACCCAATTCTTTATACTGGAGAATGCGGAAGAGCGGCTCACGAAATGATTTTAGATTGCCGTTCATTCAAAGAAAACGGAATCGAAGTTGGTGATATCGCAAAACGTTTAATGGATTACGGTTTCCACGCTCCTACGGTTTCTTTCCCAGTTGCTGGAACTTTAATGATTGAACCAACTGAATCTGAGGATTTGGCTGAGTTAGACCGTTTTTGTGATGCTCTTATCTCCATCAGAAAAGAAATTGAAGCTGCAACTGCTGATGACAAAAACAACGTATTGAAAAATGCACCTCACACATTAGCAATGTTAACTACTGATAACTGGGACTTCCCTTATACTAGAGAAAAAGCTGCTTATCCATTAGACTACATCGCTGAAAATAAATTCTGGCCATCTGTTCGTCGTGTAGATGACGCATACGGAGACAGAAACTTAGTTTGCAGCTGTGCTCCAATCGAAGCTTACATGGAAAGCTAAAGTTTAGTTTTCTTACAAATATTTAAACCCGACAGATTTTAAAAACCTGTCGGGTTTATTTTTGTTTCAGGTTTCAGGTTTCAGGTTTCATGTTTCAGGTTTCAAGTTTCAAGTTTCAGCATAACTTGAAACATGAAACAAAAGAAACAAATCTAAAATTAAGCAGGGCGTGCCACCATCCCGATAAAAGGGCCAATTTACTTTGCGCTTATTCGCCCTTTTATCGGCATGCTGTCGGGCTATCCGCACTGCTTCGGCAGTCAGCTCCTATCCCTCACGCAATCAAAACTATAAAGATCAATCGGTTTTAAAAGAAACATAACTTTACATCTATCTTTTGTGAAATTATTTCAATAAATAAAAACTAAGTATAAAAAAATTTCGATCATTAACTTAGCTTCAATCGTTTGAAATCAGGGAAATATTAAAAAATCATTAAAAGAAACACAATATATCTTCTAAAAAATTGTTATTTGATAATTATATGCATGCATACTATTTTTTATGATAGTTATCATAATATTATTTATACATTAGCGCTAAATTTATCGGATAATTAAAGGGAAATAATGAAAATAAAAATAATTGGTATTGGAAGTTACATTCCTAACCTAGAAGTTAAGAATACGGATTTTGACAAACATATTTTTTTAAATGAAGATGGAACTCCATTTGGTTACCCGAACGAAGTCGTAATTAAAAAATTTAAAGGTATTACCGGAATCGAAAACCGACGTTATGCCGAACCTCAATATACTGCCTCAGATTTAGCCTTCTTTGCTGCTGAAAAAGCAATTGCAAATGCAGGAATCGATGCCGAAACTTTAGACTACATTATTTTTGCCCATAATTTTGGCGACGTAAAAACAGGAACACATCAAACCGACATTTTACCAAGTTTAGCTACACGTGTTAAAAACAAATTAGGAATTAAAAATCCTAAATGTGTGGCTTACGATATTCTTTTCGGGTGTCCAGGCTGGATTGAAGGCGTTTTACAAGCCAATGCTTTCATTAAATCCGGAATGGCAAAGAGAGTTATGGTAATTGGCGCAGAAACGCTTTCAAGAGTGGTTGACGATCACGATCGCGATTCGATGATCTATTCTGATGGAGCTGGAGTTTCTATCTTAGAAGCTTCAACAGACGAAGCTGGATTATTGGCTTACGAAAGTGCTACTTACGCTAATGATGAAGCGAACTATCTTTTCTTTGGAAAATCATACAATCCAGATTTAGATCCGGATATTAAATATATTAAAATGTACGGGCGTAAAATTTACGAATTTGCTCTTAGCAATGTTCCGTGCGCTATGAAAAGCTGTTTAGATAAAAGCGGTATTTCAATTGATGAAGTTAAAAAAATCCTGATTCATCAGGCAAACGAAAAAATGGACGAAGCGATTATTGAACGTTTCTACAAATTATACGATAAAACAGCGCCTAAAGACATTATGCCAATGAGTATTCACGATTTAGGAAACAGCAGTGTTGCAACTGTCCCTACTTTATATGATTTGATTTTACAAGGAAAAATTGAAAATCATGAAATCAACAAAGGCGATGTGGTGATTTTTGCTTCAGTTGGAGCAGGAATGAATATTAATGCTTTTGTTTACCGATACTAGTCGCAGGTTACAGTCACAGTATTCAGTTTAGTTGACTGTAAACTGTGACTGAGACTGAAAACTAAAAAAGTCCGCATCTTATAGTGCGGACTTTTTTAGTATATTTGCGACCTAAATAATTAAATCAAGAACGACAGATACTTTCGTTCCTCGCAATACTATGTACGAAAAAACGTTTCCGAATAAAAGATTCAAACTTACTTTAGAATTTTTGCAAAAACACGTTAGCACATCTGAAACCATTTTTGATTTTGGTGTCCCAAATCCGTTTTCTAAAATAATGGAAGAAAATGGCTATACGGTAAAAAACACAAAAGGCGAAGATTTAGACAACGATCAAACCGCTTTGCAGACGGAAGATTATACTGTTTTTACTGCATTTGAAATTTTCGAACATTTATTAAATCCGTACACCATTTTACAAAATGTAAAATGTGACAAATTGTTAATTTCGATTCCGTTGCGTTTATGGTTTTCGCCAGCCTATCGTTCTAAAACCGATATGTGGGACAGACATTACCATGAATTTGAAGACTGGCAATTGGACTGGCTTTTAGAAAAAACAGGATGGAAAATAACCGATCGTCTACAATTTACACATCCGGTAAAAAAGTTTGGACTTAGACCATTATTAAGATATTTTACACCGAGATATTATCTTGTTGTCGCGGAAAAAGTTAAGAACTAAGATTACTGATTAACGATTTTTGATTTTTGATTTTAGATGACTTTCACAGCATCTAAAATCTAAAGTCTAAAGTCTAAAATTCTTAAAATGAAATATTACATCGTCATTCCCGCGCATAACGAGCAAGATTTAATTGGCCTGACCTTACAATCTTTGGTTTCCCAAACTGTTTTGCCTTCAAAAGTGGTTGTTGTAAATGACAATTCAACAGATAAAACGGAAGAAGTTGTATTGGGTTTCGCAAAGGAAAATCCATACATTTCTGTTGTAAACAAAACTTCAGATGCCATTCATATGCCGGGAAGCAAAGTAATTCAGGCTTTTCAGAAAGGTTTTGAAACATTGGATTCTGATTATGAAATTATTGTAAAAATAGACGGCGATTTAATCTTTCCTCCTAATTATTTTGAAACCATAATCAAACATTTTGAATCTGACCCTAAGATCGGAATGGCTGGCGGATTTTGTTATATTGATAAAAACGGCGAATGGGTTCTGGAAAATCTAACAGATAAAGATCATATTCGCGGTGCTTTAAAAGCCTATCGAAAAGAGACATTCCAACAAATTGGAGGCTTACGACCGGCAATGGGCTGGGACACGGTTGATGAATTACTTTGCAAATATTACGATTGGAAAATAGTTACCGACGAATCTTTACATGTAAAACATCTAAAACCAACAGGAGCCAATTACAACAAAACAGCCCGATACAAACAAGGCGAAGCTTTTTATACTTTAGGATACGGTTTTTGGATTACAGCCATTGCTTCGGCAAAGCTCGCCATGATGAAGAAAAAACCATTTCTGTTTTTAGATTATATTAAAGGATTTATGAAAGCCAAAAGTGCCAAAACTCCTTTATTAGTCACTCCCGAACAAGCTAAATTTATTAGAAATTATCGTTTACAGAAAATGAAACAAAAGTTAATTTGATTGCCAAAACAATCGAAAAACCAGAACTCATAACTCAAAACTCATAACTTCTTTTTACCTTAGCCAATATTTAAAAATTATGATGCTAATTCGTTATTTATCCCAAATTGGGAGATATTTTTTAATGCTGAAAGAAATTTTCAATAAACAGACCAAATGGCCTGTTATGAAAAATCTTATTCTTAAAGAAATCGATGATCTAATTATTGACTCTCTTGGAATTGTTTGCTTTATCTCTTTTTTCATCGGAGGAGTTGTAGCCATTCAGACAGCATTAAACTTAACTAATCCATTAATTCCAAAATATTTAATTGGTTTTGCTACTCGTCAATCTGTGATCCTGGAGTTTGCTCCTACTTTTATTTCGGTAATTATGGCTGGAAAAATGGGATCTTATATTACTTCAAGTATCGGAACAATGCGTGTTACAGAGCAAATTGATGCTTTAGAAGTTATGGGGGTTAACTCTTTAAATTATCTGGTTTTCCCAAAGATAATCGCTTTATTAATGTATCCTTTTGTAATCTGTATTAGTATGTTTTTGGGAATTTTTGGAGGATGGATGGCTTCTGCTTATGGTGGATTTTCAACAAGTGAGGACTTTATTGCCGGAGCACAAATGGAATTTATTCCTTTTCACATTACATACGCTTTCATTAAAACTTTAATTTTTGCAATGTTATTGGCTACCATTCCTTCTTTTCATGGGTATTACATGAAAGGTGGTGCATTGGAAGTTGGTAAAGCAAGTACCGTTTCGTTTGTATGGACATCAGTTTGTATCATTCTTTTTAATTATATATTAACTCAATTATTATTAGGATAATGATAGAAGTAAAAAACATAGAAAAATCATTTGGCGACAGTAAAGTTTTAAAAGGCGTTTCGACCGTTTTTGAAACTGGAAAAACCAATCTGATTATTGGACAAAGTGGATCCGGTAAAACGGTTTTATTAAAAACATTGCTAGGAATTCATACACCAGACTCAGGAACAATTGAATTTGATGGAAGAATTTATTCTGATTTAGATAAAGACGAAAAAAGGGAACTAAGAACTGAAATCGGAATGGTATTTCAAGGATCCGCTTTATTTGATTCGATGACTGTTGAGGAAAACGTTGCCTTTCCGCTAAAAATGTTCACTAATAACAATAAAGCGCAAATTAAAGAGCGTGTTGATTTTGTATTAGAAAGAGTAAATTTAATAGACGCACATAAAAAGTTACCATCGGAAATTTCGGGAGGTATGCAGAAACGTGTGGCAATTGCACGCGCGATTGTAAACAATCCGAAATATTTGTTTTGTGATGAACCAAACTCTGGTCTCGATCCAAATACTTCTACTTTGATTGATAATTTGATTCAGGAAATTACCCGAGAATATAATATCACAACCGTAATTAATACACACGATATGAACTCTGTTATGGAAATCGGAGAAAATATTGTTTTCTTAAAAAAAGGAGTAAAAGCCTGGCAAGGAACAAAAGAAGAAATTTTTGTAACCGATAACAAAGATATTGTCAAATTCGTGTACTCTTCTAATCTGTTTAAAAAAGTAAGAGAAGCTTATTTAAAAGGTTAAAATCTTTTAAATTCAAATATTTAAAATCCCAAACTCCAAACTATTTCTAAATTGGAATTTGGGATTTTTTTATTGTGATTTCAAAGTAATTAATTCAACTTCAGCATTTGGATTAAATAGATATGTTTTACCTGAGCTAATTTCTAAACATTCAAAACGTTTTGTCCTTACTGCTATTTTCTTAAAAACTTTACCGTTTTTGATTCTGAAAATACTTCCATATGGAATTTCAAAAACATAATTTTTATCATTCTCTTTATCATATTGCTTTAAAGCCAAAGACAAAGTCGTATCTGTATCACTACTAGCCGAAGGGTTTTTAAAATGTCTCGCCAGCAAAGGCAAAATATGACCCGGGAATATTTCCGGCCTGATAAACGGAACCATTAGACGCTGAAAAGTGTATTTCCACTCGTTTCCATGTGGCTTTATATTTCGTCCAAATTTCTCAAAAGCAACCAAATGTGCAATTTCGTGAATCAATGTGATTAAAAATCGATATTTATTCAAACTGGCATTAACCGTAATTTCATGTTTTCCACTTGGTCCGCGTCTATAATCTCCATGACGGGTCTGACGTTCGTTTACAATTTTCAAATGTACCTGATTGGCCACTATCAAATCGAAAACGGGTTTTACCGCATGTTCAGGAATATATTTAGCTAAAGTTTCGCTCAATTTAAGGTTAAATGTTATTTGTTAAATGTTAGACGTTTTAAATTGGAATTTAAACTACGGATTCGTTGATGAAACTTCTAATACTTTTCCATTAAAATATTTATTTCCATTTAATGTAAAATCATAAATATAAGTTGCCATTCCTTCAGCAGAAATTGGTGCCTGATAACCTGGAAAAGCTTCATTTAGCATTTCGGTCTGAACAGAGCCTAAAGCTAAAACATTAAATGAAATTCCTCTTTCTTTGTATTCTTCTGCTAGTAATTCGGTCAAAGTAATTACAGCACCTTTACTTGAACTGTAAGCCGCTAATCCTGCAAATTTAAGACTTCCTCTAACCCCTCCAATAGAGCTGATGGTTACAACGTGGCTTCCTTTTTGTAAATATGGAAGACATATTCTTGTAAGATTCGCAACTGCAAAAACATTTACTTTATAAATACTTTCAAAATCTGCCTGAGTGGTTTCTGCAAAAGGTTTTAAAAGTAATGCTCCTGCGTTATGAACCACTGCGTCAACATTTTTCCATGTTGAAGAAAGAAAACTTTCTACTTCTTTTAAAGCTGTCTCATCTGCCAAATCGATAGATAAGCAAGTCACATTTTGATGTTCTAAAAGCGTTTTGGGTATTTTTCTTGAAATGGCTAAAACCTGATTACCAGAATTAGCAAACTGCAATGCTAATTCGTAACCAATTCCTCTACTCGTTCCGGTAACAATAATATTTTTCATGGAGCAAAAATAATCAAATGCTGTAAAACAGCCTCTTATTTATTCATGGTTATTTCCTGCGCCGGAGAAGTTGCTATTCTAGTAACTGCAGGCAATAATTCCTGAGTAAAAGCAGTAATATGTGGAATATCCATTAGCTTAAACTCATCTGAAACATGATGGTAAAAATCAAAATTTTCAAAATCAAAAGTACTTATGGACTGACATGGTTTTTTGAAAACATCATAAAAGGAATAATTATCCGATCTGTAAAACAATTGGTATTCGGCTTCTTTTGGCAAAAAGCCTATCGTATTCTTCCCTGTATATTCGTTTATTTTGGTTGCCATATTCGATTTATCAAAACCTGTAATATAAGCCAGATAATCTCTTTTCATTGGCACACCAATCATTTCGATGTTTAACTGAGTATAAAGATTGAAATTCTGTACTTTCAATTTCTGCACTAGACTTTTTGATCCTAATAACCCTTTTTCTTCTCCGGCAAAAAATACAATTAAAATGCTTCGTTTGTTTGATTTGGTTTCGCTGAAATATTTCCCCATTGCAGCAACAGAAGTTACTCCCGAAGCATCATCATTAGCTCCGTTATTAATTTTATCAGCCTGTTCTTTTTTCTCTACACCAATATGGTCATAATGCGCACTTAGCACAACAAACTCTTTTTTCAATTCCGGATCTGTTCCTTCAATAACACCAACGATATTAAAAGCCGGACTTTTAAAATTAGTTAAAGTATCACGATACGTTTTAAAGTAAGGTTTGATATTATTCTTTTTTAGAAAATCTTCCAGAAACACCGCTGCTTTTTCAATTCCTTTAGTTCCTGTCTCACGTCCTTCCATTTCATCTGAAGAAAGATATTTTAAGAA
This sequence comes from Flavobacterium notoginsengisoli, assembly GCF_042686225.1. Classification (NCBI taxonomy): domain Bacteria; kingdom Pseudomonadati; phylum Bacteroidota; class Flavobacteriia; order Flavobacteriales; family Flavobacteriaceae; genus Flavobacterium; species Flavobacterium notoginsengisoli. Next base: position 21,192 of record NZ_JBHUOT010000002.1, on the reverse strand, counting down.
ATCAGAAATCTCCGTTTCATTGACTTTATAAGTTACTTCAATGGGTTTTGAATTTCCCTCTTTTTCAGGAATAATTGAAGTACCCGATTTACAGGCTAAGAAGATAAAAGGAAGTAAAAAGTATAGCTTTTTCATAATTGTTGGTTTTGAATTCGAACGAAAATTGTCTTAAAAGTATAAACTTATGAAAAGTAAAAGAATATTCATAAAAAAACCCTTCCAAACTAAAAGCCGAAAGGGTTTTCAAATCTATTGCAACCTAATTTTATCCAGCGATAACTGCTCTAGAAATTACGATTTTCTGAATTTCAGAAGTTCCTTCGTAAATCTGAGTAATTTTTGCATCACGCATTAAACGTTCAACATGGTATTCTTTTACATAACCATTTCCACCATGAATCTGCACTGCTTCAACCGCAGTATCCATTGCAACCTGAGAAGCAAATAATTTTGCCATTGCACCACTCACATCATAATTCTTGTGCTGGTCTTTATCCCAAGCCGCTTTCATACATAAATGACGTGCTGCTTCAATATTAACTGCCATATCAGCCAATTTAAAAGCAATTGCCTGATGATTGCAAATTTCGGTTCCAAAGGCTTTACGCTCTTTAGAATATTTCAAAGCTAATTCGTAAGCTCCAGATGCAATTCCCAATGCTTGAGAAGCAATTCCGATTCTTCCTCCAGCTAAAGTTTTCATGGCAAATTTAAATCCGAAACCATCTTCTCCAATTCTGTTTTCTTTTGGAACTTTTACATCAGTAAACATTAAAGAATGCGTATCAGAACCACGAATTCCCATTTTTTGTTCTTTTGGTCCAACAGCAAAACCTGGCATATCTTTCGTCATAATCAAAGCATTGATTCCTTTGTGCTTCAATTCCGGATGTGTTTGTGCAATTACTAAATATACAGAAGCCGTATTCCCGTTTGTAATCCAGTTTTTAGTACCGTTTACCAAATAGTGATCTCCCATATCAATGGCAGTAGTTTTTTGAGAAGTTGCATCACTTCCCGCTTCCGGCTCACTTAAACAGAAAGCGCCATGAATTTCTCCTGAGGCTAAACCTGGCAAATATTTTTGTTTTTGTTCTTCTGTTCCATATTCTTGTAATCCCCAGCAAACTAATGAATTATTTACAGACATTACTACCGAAGCCGAAGCATCAACTTTAGAGATTTCTTCCATTGCAATTACGTACGAAATAGCATCAAGACCACTTCCTCCATATTTTGGATCCACCATCATCCCCATAAATCCAAGTTCACCCATTTTTTTGACTTGCTCCGTTGGAAAAGTCTGGTTTTCGTCACGTTCAATAACTCCCGGTAATAATTCATTCTGAGCAAAATCTCTTGCTGCCTGCTGAATCATTAAATGTTCTTCGGTAAGATTAAAATCCATAGTAGTATTCTTTAAAGTTTTTTCAACCAAATTTCAAACAGAACTTTAGTTGATGGTTTTTTATGTTTTTGTTTTTTTTCAGTTCCTAAACTTTTCAGTTCAAAGGCTTTCAAAGATACTTTTTAAAAGTGTATTTTACAATGCATGCATACAAAATTAATAGATCAGCAAAGATAACGATAACGTTTTCGTGATTATTTATCTTTTTATTCAAATGAACATTAATCTCGCAACAAATCTTTTAAAATTCTGGTTGAATATTTCGGTAAAATAATATTCAAAAACCAAAATTCTGATCAATTTTTCAAGATTTAAAGTTGAACAATTCTTAAAGTGCGCAAAACTACGTAAAACAAGTCTTACTAATTTGATTACTAATATAATAGAAGAAATAAATGTAAATTTCACAGAAAAAAAACATACTGAATTTGAACTAAATATTAATAAATTAGCATTATTTTTGACCAAAAAATAAAAAATTGACAGAACATGAAAAAGATTTTACTATTACTTACACTCCTTTTAATCCTCCCTTTTTATACCGTTTCAGCACAAACTCATATCGATGTTAATGGTGTTACAGTTCCAAGAAAAATAGAATTTCAAGGTAAAACTTTACAACTCAATGGTGCTGGCGGAAGATCAAAAATGTGGTTAGAAGTTTACGTGCAAGCTTTATATTTATCGCAACTAACTCAAGACCCACAATTCATTATTGACAGTGATACTGAAATGGCAATTAGAATTGAAATTACCTCTTCTATGGTTTCTTCTAACAAATTAACAAAAGCCATGAATACTGGTTTTGAAAAATCTGCAGGTTCAAATCTTGAAGAACTTCGTCCAAGAATTGAGCAGTTAAAAAGTTTTCTAAGCGATGCAATTACTGAAAAGGATGTGTTTATTCTAGCCTATAACCCTTTAGATCAAAATGTCTATGTTAGCAAAAATGAAGTTCTAAAAGGAAAAATCGCGGGATTTGATTTCAAAAAAGCCCTATTCGGAATCTGGCTTTCTGACAAACCAGTTGATGAAACACTTAAAAAACACTTATTAGGACAATAATTCTTAATTTTTTAAATATACCAAAAGCCGAAAACCAAATAGTTTTCGGCTTTTCTTTTTTGTTTACTAAATTTACTGCGAAATACATTATTCGCATTATTCTATTTTATACATTTACGCAAAATAAACATATCACAACAAAATGAAAGATTTATTACAACAATTTGAAAACAAGGCACCTGAAATTGTTTTCAATTGGAAAGATTCAGAAACAGAAGCCGAAGGGTGGACAGTAATTAATTCACTTCGCGGAGGAGCTGCAGGTGGAGGAACAAGAATGAGAAAAGGTCTCGACATGAACGAAGTTCTGTCTCTGGCAAAAACTATGGAAGTTAAATTCTCTGTTTCAGGCCCGGCGATTGGCGGGGCTAAATCTGGAATAAATTTTGACCCGAATGATCCTCGCAAAAAAGGTGTTTTACAGCGTTGGTACAAAGCGGTTTCTCCTTTATTAAAAAGCTACTACGGAACTGGAGGAGATTTAAATGTTGATGAAATTCACGAAGTAATCCCAATGACAGAAGAATGTGGTGTGTGGCATCCGCAGGAAGGTGTTTTCAACGGACATTTTAAACCAACTGAAGCAGACAAAATCAATAGAATTGGACAATTGCGCCAAGGTGTAATTAAGGTAATCGAAAATCCTAAATTCTCACCAGACGTTACCAGAAAATATACGGTTGCAGATATGATTACCGGTTTTGGTGTTGCTGAAGCAGTTCGTCATTTCTACGCAACTTACGGAGGAGACATTAAAGGTAAAAAAGCAATCGTGCAAGGTTTTGGAAACGTTGGTTCTGCCGCGGCTTTTTACTTAGCCGAAATGGGAGCAAAAGTAATCGGAATTATTGACCGTGACGGAGGTTTAATTAAAGAAGATGGTTTTTCGTTTGAAGAAATCAGAACTTTATTCTTAAACAAAGACGGAAATAAATTAGTTGCCGACAATATGATTCCGTTTGAAGAAATCAATTCTAAAATCTGGACAATCGGCGCTGAGATTTTCACGCCTTGCGCTGCTTCTAGATTGGTGACTCAAAACCAAATCGACAGCTTAATCGCAAATGGCTTAGAAGTAATTTCATGTGGTGCGAATGTTCCTTTTGCTGATAAAGAAATTTTCTTTGGATCAATTATGGAAGAAGTGGATAGCAAAGTAAGCCTGATTCCTGACTTTATCTCAAACTGCGGAATGGCGAGAGTTTTTGCTTATTTCATGGAGAAAAAAGTGCAGATGACAGACGAGGCAATCTTTAACGATACTTCTGAAACTATTAAAAATGCGATTGTAAAAGCTCATGCTTTGAATTCGTCTAAAACAAATATCAGTGCAACTGCTTTTGAAATTGCATTGAAACAGTTAGTGTAATTTTTATTATACTTTACTATAAGCGAGCTGAATTATATTTGGCTCGTTTTTTTTGTGTTGTAGATTTTTTTAACGCAAAGTGCGCTAAGGTATTTTAATTGGGACGCAAGCAATATCTAAATATTAAGCTCACAAAGCTTTTTCTACATGAAGCTTTGCGAACTTTTAATCTTAGGATTTACTCAAAGTTATACTAAATAAAACTTTGCGTTTCTTTGCGTAAATCTTAGTGTGCTTTGCGGTAAACAACAAGCTGTTTTTTTTTAACGCAAAGTACGCTAAGGCATTTTATTTGGAGCGTAAGCAATATCTAAATATTAAGTTCGCAAAGCTTCATGTAGATAAAGCTTTACGAACTTTTAATCTTAGGATTTACTCAAAGTTATACTAAATAAAACTTTGCGTTTCTTTGCATAAATCTTAGCGTGCTTTGCGGTAAACAACAAGCTGTTTTTTTTAACGCAAAGTACGCTAAGGCATTTTATTTGGAGTGTAAGCAATATCTAAATATTAAGTTAGCAAAGCTTTGTGCAGGCAATTCTTTGTGAACTTTTAATCTCAAAGATTTATTCAAAGTTTAAGGCAAATGAAACTTTGCGTTTCTTTGCGTAAATCTTAGCGAACTTTGTGGTAAACAACAAGCTGTTTTTTTAACGCAAAGTACGCTAAGGCATTTTATTTGGAATGTAAGCAATATCTAAAATATTAAGTTCGCAAAGCTTTTTGCAGGCAATTCTTTGTGAACTTTTAATCTCAAAGATTTATTCAAAGTTTAAGGCAAATAAAACTTTGCGTTTCTTTGCGTAAATCTTAGCGAACTTTGCGTTACAATTAAATTTAAAAAACTCTTAGCGTGCTTTGCGGTTAAATTCTCTCTTTCATTGTAAACAATTTTTACTACTTTTAAACGTTTTTAAAATAATACATTTCAAAATTCAGAATCAAAATGAGTTTCACTATTTCTTCAGATAAAAAGAAATCACTTTTACTCACAACTGCTATATATGCAGTAATAATTGCATTGCTTTTTTTTATACGCTTTTGGCCTCCTTATAACCCGGAAAACAATGTAGCTCTTGCCGATGGCGGCGGTGGTGGCGGTGGTGTGACTGTAAATTTTGGAGACAGCGATTTAGGTTCCGGAGCTAATTATAAAAGCGAAGTTTTGGATGTAAAAAACAATGTAAAACAAGTTGCTGCAAAAGCTGCTCCTGAAGAAGCCACTATTACTCAGGAAAACTCAACAGCTGACGAAACAGATGTTGTCATTCCGACAAAAGAAAAACCAAAGAAACCTGTTCCTGTTACAAAACCGGAACCGAAACCTGTGCCTGAAAAACCAAAAGTTTCGAACTCTACAAACGATGCTTTATCTAGTATTTTAAAAGGTTCAAACAAAGGCGGCGACGGAGATGATAAAGTTTCAGGAAATAAAGGGAAATCTAACGGAAGTTTAAACTCTAACGGTTATTATGGATCTGGCGGCTCTGGCGGGGGAACTGGAGGCGGTAACGGAACCGGAAATGGCATTGGAACCGGAAGCGGTTACGGAGCCGGAAGCGGTGGTGGTTCTGGCGGAGGAACCGGATATTCTTTAAATGGAAGAAAAGCATTATCGAAACCTGCTCCAAAATATACATGTAATGAAGAAGGAACAGTTGTAGTTGAAGTTACAGTTGATCAAACTGGAAAAACTATTAGTGCGACTGCAGGAATAAAAGGAACAACAAACAAAGCAAGTTGTTTATTAGAACAAGCCAAAATTGCCGCATTAAATACAAAATGGTCTGCTGATGATAATGCTGCGCCAAAACAAGTTGGAAAGATTATTTATAATTTCAACTTGAATTAAAACACGAATTACACAGATTTACACTAAATCTGTGCATATATAAAAAGGCTTTCTGATGATTTTTCAGAAAGCCTTTTTATATTTTTTTGTCATTTCGCCTGAAAGGAGAAATCACACGCGGGATTCGACAAAGATTGGAGACAAACTTTGTGGAGTTTCTAGTGCGATTTCTCCTTTCAGTCGAAATGACAATATTGTAATCATTAATTAGACCTGACAGGTTTTAAAAACCTGTCAGGTCTAAATTACCGCTAGTTTGCGTGAGGGATAGTAGCTGGCTACCGAAGTAGCGCGGATAGCCCGACCGCAATAAAAAAATGGGCGAATCAACGTTATGCTGATTGGCCCATTTTTTTATTGTGGTCACGCCCTAATGATAAATCTACTTCGGACTAGTTGCTATTACAAACTTCAAATTATTTCGTACTCCTATCTGTAAAACATCTACTAAATCCTGAACTTGTAAATTGAATGGAATTCGAACAACCACAGTCTGTGTTTTATCTGTTCCTAACTTGCTCATTAAAGTAGTTTCCAGTTCTTCAAAAGGAACTTGTTGTTTGTCGATATAAAATTGCTTGTCTTCTGTAACTGACAAACTGATTAACTGCTTGTTTGTTTTTTCGTTCGATTTCGCTTTTGGAAGCGTCATTTTAATCACATTCGGATTTGCCAGTGTTGAAATAATTAAGAAAAACAACAACAGGAAAAACATAATATCGCTTAAAGACGATGTCGCTACTTCGGCGTGAAATCTTCTTTTTCTTTTAATAGACATACTTTATGCTCTTTGAATTATGTTGACAAATTCTAAAATCTGTTTCTGAATTTTTAAAGCGAAATCATCGATTTTTCCGTTTAATAAGTGGTATGCAGAGTATGCGATAATCCCCACGATTAATCCGGAACCTGAACTGATCATTTTTTCGTATAAACCTCCGGAAATGTTTCCGATACTGATATTTTCTGTAACCGAAATGCTATAGAAAATTTTAATAACCCCGGAAATTGTTCCGATGAAACCAAGAGTTGGCGCGATACCTGCGATAAGTCCCAAGTGACCTAAACGTCTTTCCATTTCGCCAATTTCGATATCTGCAGCACGGTCCATGTTGGATTCGATTTCTGCGATTGGTCTTCCAATTACCAGAACACCTTCTTTTAAAATATTTGCTGCAGCCGTATCACTTCTTTCTACAATGGTTCTTGCTAATTCAATATTTCCAGAATTTAATTTATCTCCAACATCCTGCATCAAACGGTTGTCAATTTTGGATGCTCGGCTGATGTACATATAACGCTCAAAGATTACATAAATGGTATAAAACAATAAAATCGCGATCGGAATTAAGAAAACTCCCCCTTTCATTATGAATCCAAACATTGAAATTTCCTGTTCCGGCGCAATCTTTTCGATCACTACATTAGAAGCATTTGCGATTGTATCTGTTTGTAATTGAATAAAACTAAACATATATTAATTCTGGTTTTTAATAATTAATTCTAAAAAATATTTGAAATTTGCAATAAAGATAATTTTCGCTGTAATATTAAACTACAAAAATCGAAATTTATTTCAATCGACAACTATTTTATCCAAAATAAATGAACTATCAAGAGACTACCAATTGGATGTTTAATCAGCTTCCAATGTACCAATTACAGGGAGCTTCAGCTTATAAAGAAGATTTAACCAACATTAAATTATTAGCAGAGCATCTTGGCAGTCCTCAAAAGCAATTGAGATGCATTCATGTGGCTGGTACCAACGGAAAAGGCTCTACTTCGCATATGTTATCTTCTGTTTTACAGGAAGCAGGTTACAAAGTCGGATTGTATACTTCTCCGCACTTGAAAGATTTTAGAGAACGAATTAAAATAAACGGTCAGGAAATTTCAGAAGAGTTTGTTATTGACTTTGTAGCCAAACACAAAGATTTTTTTGAAGCGAATGATATGAGTTTCTTCGAAATGTCGGTTGGTTTAGCTTTTGATTATTTTGCTTCTGAGAAAACCGACATTGCGATTATTGAAGTTGGTCTGGGTGGAAGATTGGATGCTACTAATATTATTACGCCTTTGGTTTCGGTAATTACCAATATTGGTTTAGATCATACGCAGTTTTTAGGAAATACTCTGGAAGCGATTGCAGGCGAAAAAGCCGGAATTATTAAACCAAATGTTCCTGTTGTAATTGGTGAATATACAGATGAAACAAAACCGGTATTTTTGACTAAAGCCGAAGAAAATAACGCTCCGATTTATTTGGCTTCAGATTTAATTGATCAGATTTATTTATCGGACTTGATTGGAGATTATCAGTTTCACAATAAAAAAACGGTGCAGCAGACGATTTCGATTTTGAATAATGAAACCGATTTTAAAATTTCTGAAGAACAATTAAAAGAAGGTTTGCTGCATGTTGTAAAAAATACAGGTTTACAAGGCAGATGGCAACAATTGGGAGAAAACCCGAAAATAATTTGTGATACGGCACATAATAAACATGGATTATCGGTTGTGATGAATCAGCTGAAAAATGAAAAATACGAGAAACTGCATATTGTTTTGGGTGTTGTGAATGATAAAGATTTAGATTCTATTTTGCCTTTGTTTCCAAAAGAAGCGCATTATTATTTCTGTCATCCCAATTCGTCACGAGCTTTGCCTGCCGAAACGTTACAAAAGGCGTCTCAAAACTTTGGTCTAACTGGAGAAAAATACGATTCTGTTGCAATCGCTTTTGCGGAAGCCAAGAAAAATGCTTCGGAAAATGATTTTATTTATGTTGGTGGAAGCACTTTTGTGGTTGCCGAACTTCCATTAAACTAAAATATACTTTTGATATAGAAAAAACTTCAAAAAAACCGATTTAATAACAAATTCATAAACAAGGAGATATAAATTATTTTTAAAAAAGTTTTATTTTTTATTCGATTTTCTTTGCAGAACTCGAAAACTAGCGTATATTTGCACTCGCAATCACGAAATGATAGCAACCTAGTAAAATAGGGCGATTAGCTCAGCTGGTTCAGAGCACCTCGTTTACACCGAGGGGGTCGGGGGTTCGAACCCCTCATCGCCCACCAAGAAACTCCTTAAGAAATTAAGGAGTTTTTTTTTTGCCTTTTTTTAATATTTAAGATTCAAAATTATGAGCGAACTGATCGGATTTAATGTTAGAGTTTATGCCTTTTGTATAAATGAAAATAAGATTTTAGCACTGCATGAAAAATATGCAGGAACGCCAATATGCAAATTGCCAGGAGGTGGTCTTGAATTTGGAGAAGGAACAATTGAATGTCTTCATCGAGAATTTGAAGAAGAATTAAACTTAAAAATTGAAATCCTGGATCATCATTATACTCAGGAAGATTTTATTGAATCTCGCATTAAAGACAACAAACAGATTCTTAACATTTATTATACTGTCAAAATACTTAATCTCGAAGATTTACATGTTCAAATTCCCGGATTAGAAAAACTAGAATGGATTGATATTGATTCTAAAGAAAATCCTTTTGTTTTAAAAGCAGACATAATTGCGTTTGAGAAATTGAAGAAAAAGTCACTAATTGAATAGAATCTTGTCAATTTCGACTGCAAGGAGAAATCACACTCGGAAATCGACACAGATTGGCGGCATACTTTGCAGAATTTCTAGTGTGATTCTTCGTTCCTCAGAATGACAAATCTTTGTCTAAAATTAAGACTGAAAACAGAATTCTAAATCCTTACCCTAAAAATCGTATTTTTGTTTACCGCTCCCCAAGAAAATCTGTAACACACATTTAAAATCTGTTTTTTACAGTTCTGGTTTATTCACTTAATTATTATCTTTGAATTATGAGCACATTATCAAGACCAAAACATATCGGAAGAAACATCAGCCGTATTCGTGAACTTCGCGATATGAAACAGGAAGCACTGGCACAAGCTTTAGGAACAAACCAACAAGCTATTTCTGCTATGGAAAACAGCGAAACTATTGATGAAGAAAAACTTACAGCAGTTGCAAAAGCACTTGGCGTTACAGCTGAAGGAATTAAAAATTACAGCGACGAAAACATACTAAGCATCATTAACAATACATTTAATAGCCACGACAGCTCAACATTAAATGCCGTTAATTTTCAACCTACTTTTAATCCACTTGATAAAATTGTAGAGCTTTATGGAGAAAAGGAAAAACTTTACGAACGCTTAATCCAAGCCGAAAAAGACAAAGTTGAATATCTCGAAAAAATAGTAAAAGGCAAATAACCTTTTTAAGCATAAAAAAAACTCCATTATTTCTAATGGAGTTTTTTTTTATTTCGCATTCTCAGACTTAACTGATTTATAATTCACTATCAATCATTATTTTGTATTTTCTCACATACTTTTTCAAGAAGCCTCTTAGTCTGTTTAAAATACATCATTTTATCATCAATCTCTTTTATTTTTGCCTGAAAAAGTTCCAGTGTTTCAGGTTTCGAATCGGTAGTTTCGAACCAGCTGGTCAATATTTTTTTTATTTCCGCCAAAGTAAAACCAACCTCTCTGGCTTCTATGATAATTTCTAAACGCTCAATCGTATTACTATTGTAATGCTTGTAATTATTAGATTTCACCTTTTCATCTGTCAATCCCTTGATCATTCCTAAATTCTCATAATATCTGATCGTATGAATTGATAATCCTGTTTTTTTTGATAATTCGTTTATAAGCATAGCATTATTTTTTTTACACAAAAACAATAAAGCATAGAGCGAAGTCTATACTTTTATGTTTCAAATATACAATTATTTTGCTTTTGAAGTTTTTTAAACACAAGAAAATAAAACCTCAAACTATTCCTAATGAAGTTTTAGTTATTTTTATCAAAATTTCCAAAATGAACATCATCATCAAAAAAATCAAAATTATAGTTTTTACTATTGCATTAACAATGTGCAATTACTTTTACGCTCAAACAAATAAAACAGAGACTGAACTCGATGCTTTATTTCAAAAAGCACTTCAATCCAAAACTTTTAACGGAAATGTTTTAGTTGCCAAAAAAGGAAAGATACTTTATGAAAAAGCTTTTGGTCAGGCCGATGCAAGCAATACCATTTCATTAAATAAAGAGTATCGCTTTCATATTGGTTCAATTGCCAAGGAGTTTAATGCTGTTGGAATTATGATGCTAAAAGAACAGGGGAAATTAAAATTGGACGATTCGGTTTCTAAATTTCTCCCTGAACTTCCATCCTGGGCCAACAAAATCAAGATTATTCATTTACTTCAATATACTAGCGGACTTCCTCAAATAAAATGGAATGAAGTCAATCAGGATTCAGACAACATGGCTTTTTTGCTAAAAACTGCAGCTCTCGAATTTGAACCTGGAACACAATACGATTACAACAATAATAATGTGTTTTTACAAAGACGTATTATTGAAAAAATTACGAATATGAGTTTCAATTCATTCGTAATACAGAAAATCTTAAAACCAATCGGAATCAAAAATGCTGTTGTAGATCCTGACGACAAAGAACCGCTTTTCGCAAAATCTTATAAAAGCGATGGAAAGCAAGATATTCTGAAATACAACATTTCAGGCTGGACAGCTTTAAATCTAAAGGATTTTTACAAATGGTCTGAAGCCATTAATTCGTTTAAGATTATTAATCAGCAATCGACACGCGAACTTTTTGAACCTTTTTCCAAAGACAATCAAACGGGGCTTGGTGGCGGAACCATCGAAAACGGAAAAGTAACTAGTCATATACACGATGGCGCTGCTTTTAACTATCAGGCTTTATTAGTAAGCAATCCAAGTTTTACGATTATTCTCATGACGAATAACAAACAGAATAATTTGGAGGAATTTAGTAATTCGATAGAAAATATTATCGGCAAATAATTATTCCTTCTAAGTCTACTATTCTAAAAGGATTAAATAATAGTTTTAAAATTTCAAAAAAAGAAAATTCAAAATGCATTTGCATATTGTTGTCGCGAATACTATATTTGTGACAACAATTTAATTTATATAAAAATGAGAGAATTAACATTTGCATCGTTACAAGTAAAAAATCTGGAAGCATCGAAAGACTTCTATGAAAAAAAATTAGGTTTTGAAATTGGAAATACCAATCCACAAGCTTGCATTTTTAAATACAATGAAGGCCAAGCAAGTTTTGCGATCCGCACTCCTCTGGAACCAATTGAAGACAAAGAATTAGGTATTGGCGTTGCGCTTTGGTTTGCAGTCAAAGAAAATGTAGACGAGCTAAAGGAAAGTTTTATTGCAAACGGAGTAACAACTGCGGGACCAATTATAGAAACTCCTTTTGGACGAGCTTTCCATGTAAAAGATCTTGACGGTTATAAACTTACTTTCTTAGAGACAAAATAATTGAGGAAGAAAATATTTTTTATCAAACAATCAACTAAAGTTTTTGATGGTTATCTTTGATACTTTCAAACCTCTTTTCGAAATTTATGTCCAAAGAAATTAATTTTCATTTTAAAAGTCCTAAAGACAGCCCTGGTTATCTGCTCGGGCAGTTAACTATGCTTTGGCAGCGTAAATTAAAAAGAGTTTTAGATCCTTTGGATTTAACACAGACACAATTTGTATTATTGGCAGCTTTAGGATGGCTTTCGAAAAAAAGCAATTCTGTAACACAAGTTGATATTGCCAACCAGAGTAATGCTGACAGAATGATGGTTTCAAAAGTATTGCGTACACTGGAAGAAAAAGGTTTTATAACGAGACATGAACATGAAACCGATACAAGAGCAAAGATTATTCGGTTAACAAATGCAGGAGAAACCGTTTTACAAAAAGCAATCATCGAAGTAGAAAACGCCGATCTTGATTTCTTTTCTGCTCTAGATGGAAATCTTCCAATATTTAATTCCAGTATGGCAAATCTTATTGACAGGAATAAAACCGAATGAATATGCTACAGAAATGTTTATTCTAAAACATCATTTAGCTTTTTAAAATTCAATAAAAAACTCCTTAATTGCTTAAGGAGTTTTTTATTATTTTCTATTTTGACAGAATATCTAAACTTTTTTAAGCTAAGAAATACTATTTCAATTTCGTCAAAGCTTTAGAATTTCTCAATAAAAACACATACTGAAAATAATCGGTTACAAAAGAATCTTTTAGCGGAACTATATTTTCTCCAAACGCTCTGGATTTTACAGTAATTAAATTTTGCGAATTAAGATAAGGCGAGCTTTTTGAGTTTAGTTTAAAAAGAGTAATCGCATTAGGTTTACTCGTTTCTTTTAAATCGTTGATTCCTTTTACCAGCATTAACGGACCATCAGCATTTAACCAATCTACTTTTTCGTCTTCCGGAGTTGGAAACTGAGGGTTTTTAGGAAGGTACATTTCGCTATCAATTGTATAACTCACAAAACTGGTGACTTTAATTCCAGAATCTTTTAATCCTGCTGCAAAAGTTACCCTACCCGACTCTGTTTTCTTTTGCAGTGTATGAAAATATCCAAAAAGTCCATAGAATTTCTCATTTTCAAGATGCTTTTTGTGAATTGTATTTTTAAAATTAATTACCATCGCTTCATCTCTTGAACCTTTAGATTCATCATCAAAATTTTTATCAATTCCGATAACAGTAATTTTTGAAGAATCGGCTAATTTTTGATTGTAATCATAAATAGCATCCCATTTTTCAAATAATTCCTGACTCGCTTGCTGTGGAATTCTTCTTTTGATTGATTCAACAACTTCTTTCAAAACCGTTTTGTTCTTCTCCTTTTCGGATAAAAAAACATTTAACTTTTTAGCCGTTAAACTATCCATTTCGGCTATATAATATTTAACTCCTAATTTCTTATTTAAGAAAAAAAGCATCTCCTGATCTATAATCTGATTATCAGCATAACCATGTATTTCTCCCAACAAGAAAACTTGTGATTTATAAAAATCTGCATCAAATAACTTTTCATCAATAGAATTTGAAACCTGGACATTATTTTTGGACAGGTAATTAATATTCTCATCTTTAGTAGACTCCAAAAATAATTTACTACTGATATACAAATACGCAATAAGAATTATAATAATACTCAAGAGGGTAATAAATGTAATTTTGATGATTTTTAAAATTTTCTTCATAGTTATTGGTTAGTTTGATTTTGATGTAAAAATATTTTTATTCCTGAGAAAACTCAAGTTTTATTGACTGAATTGTCATTTTTATAGGATAAATTGTTTTCAATTTTTAAATTATTGAATTCATTTTCATCAGTAATTATCTGAAAATTATTTGAAATCAATAACTTACAAATAAAGCCTAAAAAACGAAAAAAAATATACTGAATTGCAATTATTTTATAAGACATTTACAATCGTAAACTTTCATTTTTACAATCTTAAAAAATCACACAACCTTATTTTTAAGATATTAAAAGCATAAAATGATCGACCCAAAACAAATTAATTTTATGAAAACAAAAATTTTATCAACCTTTCTTTTCATTTTAGCATTGACAGTATCTGCTCAGGAAAAAGTAAATTTCACAGAAAAATTCAAAAAAGAAAATCAGGGAAAATCCACTATTGAAATTAACGAAGTAAAAGAGCTTCTAACCATTATGCTGGCAATTACTGATTTTGGTTTAGAAAATGATGATATGTTTGAACAAAAAGGGGATTATTACCAACGTGTTCTTAAACATTTCAAACCTTATAAAGAGGAAGCGATCATTAAAACGATGAATTCTCTTTTATCAAAAAATCCACTTGAATATATTTTCTTTACCGGAAATGCTCAAACTTACTTTTTAAAAAATAATGTTTTATTACCAAATGAAGCTTATATTTTACCTGCTAATAAAGTAGCGAATGTCAAAATTGAAGTAAATCCGATTACAACTTATAAAAAGGAAATTGAAGATTTTGCCAAAAAATCTCATTTCAGTGACTTTTACAAATCTGAAAAACCTTTTTATGATAAGATCATTTCTAATTATGAGAAATACTCCAATCTACGCAAACAATGGAATTGGCTGGAAAAGAATTTCGACACCAAAATAAACAGTTATATTGTTTATACTTCGGCATTAATTAACGGTCTTAATTACACTGGAGGTTATGAAAACAATAATTTCCATCTCATCGAAATGGTTTTGCCAACTATAGAAAAAGTAGAAGGTCGCTCAGAAAAAAACAGTGAAGCTTTTAATACCAGAAGCATGTTTACAGAAATTGATCACAATTATGTTGAAAAACCAAGTGTAAAGTACAAAGAAGAACTAAACACAGTGTTAAAAGACAGAGAAAAATGGGTCAACACTAAAGCTTACGGAACGGAATATTATCCTGATGGCTTCAAAGTTTTTAATGAATATATGACCTACGCTGTTTTTATCTTATACGCTGAAGAGACATACAAGGGCGATACTCAACTTCTTCTTGAAATTAATAACGAAGTAAACGCTGTGATGATTGACAGAGGATTTATTAAAATGAAAGAATTCAACGAAGAGCTGAAAAATCTTAGAAGTAAAAACAAGAAAAAGAAGATTGATGACCTATATCAGG
This sequence comes from Flavobacterium notoginsengisoli, assembly GCF_042686225.1. Taxonomy (NCBI): domain Bacteria; kingdom Pseudomonadati; phylum Bacteroidota; class Flavobacteriia; order Flavobacteriales; family Flavobacteriaceae; genus Flavobacterium; species Flavobacterium notoginsengisoli. Next base: position 5,942 of record NZ_JBHUOT010000002.1, on the reverse strand, counting down.
AATTAATTAAATGGTGTAGTTTACAATAAATCTTTTAAAGAATACAAAAAAACTCCACTATGACAGTGGAGTTTTTTTGTCTAGAAAGTTTTTCCCTTTCATTTACTATTCAACGGAGCTATTTTTTTGTGTTATATTCCTCTGCAATATCACTCCAATCATCATTCCATGTACGTTCAAAATAAATATCTGCCTTTTCCCAGTCTTTTGCATCCCAATCTTCTCTTTCATCAACCAGTATTAACTTCTCAGACTGAATTTTTTCAATCATTAAATTTAAAAAATCATCAAAACTGTCAGCGATTACCGAAATCGGCTCGGGATCTCCACAAGGAAGATAGATAATCTGCCCTAAAACACCATCAGTACCTGGAATAAAATCTATACAAAGAAAATTTCCAGAACTATCATGGGCGAATGGAATTCTTTTAGTGGAATACAAAATATTGGTGATTTTTTTTACCTGATTAACTGCTTCAGGTTTTGTATCAGGAGCATTTCTAAAAAATGACCATTCTTTTTTAACTTCTTCAATACCTAAATATCCGAATCCTCCCAAAAAGCCCAATCTTCTTTTTTCTCCGTTATAGGTTTTCAATAATTGGATATAAGATGCCGGTAATTTTTGACCCGTAAAATTTTCCAATTCCTGTATTTCAACATCCGTTGTTCCTTTATTCATAAAACGGTCAAAAATATCAAGCTTACTTTTACAAACATTAATTAAACTGATTGTTAGTTCTGGTTTCATTTTAGATTGATTTTTTTTGATTTGCGCTTTTGAATAATTAAAAAACAATGTAAATATTAAAATTAAATAATATTTTTTCATCTTAAATTTTATAATAGTAAGGATTTTCTATGGAGGTTTTTACGATCATCTTTTTCTTCTCTCTGTCAAATATTTTCTTAACGGAATATCATAGACTTTCATTACTAAATAAGCGAATCCAACCAACAAAACAACTGCAATCGGTACAATAAAAGCCAACTGTGTTGTATTTGGTTTATAATTGGTATAATAATTCCCGAACATCCATAAAACTGCATAATGTGTCATATACAATGGATAAGAAATATTTCCAGAAAACACACAGATTTTTTTTAATCCAGGCTTTAAGACTGCTCCGGCTCCTAACGAAATCAATAATGGAAAATAAAATAGTACTACTAAAGGTTCCGTTAACCAATTCCATTCTGAAAATGGCATTATAAAGGCAAGCAACAATAATATACTTAAACCTGTAAATCCAAGTTTGTTTTTAATGACCAAATTGAAACGGTAGATAAGCAACCCCATTAAAAAGGAATAAGAAATTCTTGCACAGCCATCCCAAAAAGTAGGTCCGCTCCAGCCTCCTAATAAATTTCCAGAATTGTAAGCTACAAAGCAGATTGCGAAAGCTGCAAGAATTATTAGTACTACTAAAATGCTTTTGCCAATTCGATACAAAATAACAGCGTAAAAAATATTGGCAATATATTCCCAAAACAATGACCAGGCCGGCGCGTTGAAACTAAATAAATTAAAACCTCTATCTGCAATTACTGGTAACGGAATTAAAAATAGGGAACAGATAAAAGTCAAAACAATTTTGCCAGCACTATACAATTCCAAATGTCCTCCAAAAGGATCAAATAAGAATGCCAGCAGCCCCAAAACAGATCCGGCAATAACCAAAGGATGAAGTCTGATTATTCTGGCGATGAAAAAATTCCAGATCCCCATTTTTGCAATACGATCATCATAAGCATAACCAATTACAAAACCTGAAAGGCAAAAGAAAAAATCAACAGCCAGAAAACCATGACCAATAAAATTCTTACTCGGATCGGTAAAAATCCATTCCATAAAATGAAAAACAACAACAGCAAAAGCAGCAACGCCTCTAAGCCCGTCAAGAATTTCAAAATGTTGTTTGGTCTGCAGAACTGATACTGGTAATTTATTCGTTTCCATTAAATATAATGTGGTTTGGTTTTAAGTTAATAATTTGAGGCGACCGCAAGTTCTACAAATTAATACTGAAATCAAAATTAGATTTACCCTATAATTTAGAGTACATTAAATATTGAATAGCATTTAAAAGTTAGAATTTTCACATTTATATAACTTTTTATACTTTTTCATTCAGTTCGTTTTTCCTAAGTTTGCTGAAATACAAAAACAAATATGAGCTTAAAAGGTTGTCTTCCTCCTCCTTGAAATTAATAATACTTCTTTAGTATTGACGCCAGACTGAATAACTCAGTCTCTTATTCTGTGTCTTTACCTCAAATAAAATTATTAATATTCAAAAATAAATCCCTAAAAGGGATAGACAACTTCTTATGAAAAAATCATATTTGATACTGCACACCGCAGTGTTACTAGCTGGCTTTACCGGCGTTTTCGGAAAACTTATTGCTCTTAACGAACTAACATTGGTTTGGTACCGAGTGTTATTTGCTTCAATAATCCTATTTTTTATTCTAAAATCATATAAGCTTAAGGGACTTCAGTCTTTCACAGAAATAGCAAAAATTTCTAAAGCAGGAATACTCATTACTATTCACTGGATCTTTTTCTATGCCAGTATCAAATACTCTAACATTTCTATTGGCGTAGTTTGTTATTGTTTAACGAGTTTTTTTACAGCAGTTTTTGAGCCTATCATTAATAAAAAGAAATTCAATTTAGTTCAAGGTCTTCTCAGTTTATTCACGCTTTTAGGAATAAGTCTGATTTTCCATTTTGATTCTTCCTATCAGCTTGGAATCATGCTTGGCATAATTTCTTCAGCCTTTGCCGCTTTGTACACCATTTATAATGAGAAATTAGTTCAGTTTTATGATAGTAAGCTGATTAACTTTTATCAAATGTTAGGCGGAACCATTGTTTTAGGATTGGCTTTACCGGTTTATTTTTATTATTTCCCGAAAGAATCCTTTATTCCAAATTTAAAAGACACTTTATATTTATTTGTTCTAGCCTCATGCTGTACGGTCGCTTTATATGTAATGTTCGCAGAATCACTTAAAAAAATTCCGGCATTTACTGTAAACTTAACTTTCAACTTAGAACCTATTTATGCCATCATATTAGCTTTTCTATTTTTTGATGAGGGAAAATCAATCAACTTTTCATTCTATATTGGGATAAGTTTGATTATGACCTCAATTCTATTACAATCCCTAATTTCAATCAAGAAAAAAAACATTATCGAAGAGCCAATTTCCTAGACAGCTAAAACAGAAAAACTCCTTTTTATCAAAGGAGTTTTTTATGCTTTAAGCTAATCGTTTAAACCTTTACCAGCCAAAATTTGCGGAATATTCTTTTCTACTCTCGTCTCTCTCGTTTTAGATTGTTTTGGCTGAGAAAAATGAAGCAAATAGGCTCTTTGTCTTCCTGGAGTTAAAGCATAAAAAGCTTTTTTCAAATCAGAATTATCATTTAGTTTCTCCTGAAACTCCTCTGCAATTTTAAATTCAGAAACTTTTTTCAATTCTACTTTTAAACCAGCTTTTTCAATTTCAGCTGCTTCGTAAATATAGTTTTTTAAAAACTCTTTTGTATTTAAAATATCTTTCACACTGGTAAAACGAACCTGACGCGCAGCCTGGACATTTTCTGATTGTTGAATCAATATATTATCCGAATCTTTCATTAATGCTCCTTTAAAAAATAAAAAAGCACAATATTCTTTAAAGGCATGAATCAAAACTATGTTAGCTTTCTCAAAAGTATAACATGGACTTCCCCACTTTAATTCTTCTGTTAGATGACAATCTAAAGCAACATTGCGCAACAACTCAAGCTCTTCTTGCCATTTTTCAGCTTTTTCAAAATAAAAATCAACTTTAGGATTCGCACTATATTTTGTCATAAATAGCCAATTAAATAATTAACTAAAATTAATAAAATTGAAACCTATTTCACAATTCTGTTACAACTAAAAGTCATTCCCTGTAACCTTTGATAATCCCCCGCTTTGAATGATTAACGAAATCTAAAATTTTATCTCGCTCTTCAGTTTGTTCAAATTCTTTTTCTATTAACTGTAAAGCAAATTTTGTATTTCTTTTTTGCTGAAACAAAATTCTATAAATTGCTTTTAGTTCCTCCAGTTTATCAGAATCAAATCCTCTTCTTTTTAATCCCACCAGATTTAATCCCAGATATTGTAAAGGGTCATGTGCAGCCATAATATAAGGCGGAATATCTTTTACAACACGGCTTAAACCACTAATCATGGTATGTTCTCCAATAATAGAAAATTGATGTACTGCAGTCAACCCGCTGATATTGGACCAATCTCCAACCCAGACCTCACCAGCCATTCCGACACTAAATCCAATAACACAATTATCTCCTACTATACAATCATGCCCGATATGAGCATTAGACATAATCAAATTAGAATTTCCTATAATGGTTTTCATCTTTGAAGCCGTTCCTCTATTAATTGTGACAAACTCACGAATAGTGTTACTATTTCCAATTTCCAACAATGTGTACTCGTTTTGAAATTTTAAATCCTGAGGAATTCCACCCAATATCGCATTTGAATGAATCTGACAATTCTCTCCAATTCTTGTACCGCTCAAAATAGTAACATTATTTCCAATATAAGTATTGTCGCCTATTATAACATCATCTTCAATTGTAGTAAAGTTTCCAAGATTAATATTGTAGCCCAAAGCAGCGTTCTTATGAACAAAAGTATTTTTCAATTTTTAAACTTTTAAAATAGTTTACAAAAATCAAAAAAAGATACAGACAATTTTTTGAGGTAATATCAAGAAATTGATGCCCGAATTCTGCTTAAAGTTTCCTGACTGACGCCAATTAGTGAAGCAATATCCTTCAATTTAGACTTTATAATAATCTGAGGAAAAGATTCCAGAAGAAATTCATACTTCTGCTGGGCGGTCATTATCCTAAACAAATGATGGAATTCATTAATTTTTGAAAGATAAAGTCGTAATTGATTAATATGAAATTTTACAAAAAGTGGATATTCCAACAAAAGTTGTTCATCAGAATACGACAATGAGTATAAAGAAGTATTTTCACAAGTCTGAAAACTTTCAAATGAAGGCTTTTGTTCAAAAAAACTACTCATAGATGTCACAAACTGATTATCAGTATATATCCATTTGGTAACTTCCATTCCTTCTTCAGTACAAAATCTGCGAACAGCACCAGATTTAATAAAATATATTTTATCACATATTTTACCTTCACGAATCACAAAATCTCCTTTCTTAAAATTTTCCGGAATAAAATATTTACGTATTGCAACTTCCGTCTCTAAATCCAACTCCTGAAAAGTCTTTATGATCTGAATTAGTTCATCCATTCTTCTTGCATTTTTATAAAGAAGATCAAATTTAAAATTTTAATAGTAAAGCAAACTAAAAAACATCACAAACAATAAAAAAGAAATCATGCCTAAACAACATTTTAAGCAATTTTAAGACATAATTACCAAGTCAGTTACACAAGACATAAAATCCCACAAAAACTCACCATTTATAAACAAATAAACCTTAGAATATTAATATCATTTCCCTCGGGGCGGGGCTGTGTGCTGTATCTTTTGTTTTTTAAAGAAAAAAAACAAAAGGATACCGCTTCCATCGCTAACGCATTGGGATTAAAAGCAGTTTTTCGGGCTTAAAGAAAATAATAGCCCAAAAGAATTCTAAAACAAAAAATCCCTCCCGATAAATCGGGAAGGATTCTTTAAAAAAAGGCGACAAGCCCCGATAGCTATCAGGGGCTCCGCAAAACTGCAGGCCTGAATATTTTATAAAACAAAAAACCCCATTTCGTAAGAAACAGGGTTTTCAAAAGAAAGGCGACGACATACTCTCCCACAAAACTGCAGTACCATCTGCGCAGGCGGGCTTAACTTCTCTGTTCGGGATGGGAAGAGGTGAGCCCCGCCGCAATA